>CAWHUU010000004.1:0-212702 GCA_963832645.1 uncultured Acidobacteriaceae bacterium | reverse complement strand
GTTTGCCGGTTCCATTGCATTCAAGGAAGCGGCGAGGAAGGCATCTCCGGTGCTTCTGGAGCCGGTGATGGCCGTCGAAGTGACGGTTCCCGAGGAGCATATGGGAACCATTATCGGCGACATCAACTCCCGCCGCGGCCGCATTGAGGGTATGGAACATCAGGCAGGTTCGCAGGTCATCAAGGCGATCGTGCCGTTGAAGGAAATGTTTGGCTACGTGAACGACATTCGTTCGTCCACGCAGGGCAGGGCTTCGTACACGATGCAATTTGCGCGTTACGAAGAAGCTCCGCGCATGATTGCCGACGAAATCATCGGCCGCGCGCAGGGCAAGTAGTTGGCAGTACCGAGTTCATGGGGCTGGAGCCGGATAGCCGGCGCCTCTTGTAGCAACGAGCAGTAGAGCGATGAAAGGGATTTGAGACTTTTATGGCGAAGGAAAAATTTGATCGTTCGAAGCCGCACGTGAACGTGGGGACGATTGGGCACATCGACCACGGCAAGACGACGTTGACGGCGGCCATCACGAAGGTTCTGTCGAAGCACAACCCGAAGAATTCGTTCCGGTCGTTTGATTCGATTGACAACGCTCCTGAGGAGCGCGAGCGCGGCATCACGATCGCGACGGCGCACGTGGAATACGAGACGGCGAATCGTCACTACGCGCACGTTGATTGCCCTGGCCACGCCGACTACATCAAGAACATGATCACGGGTGCGGCGCAGATGGACGGCGCGATTCTGGTGGTGGCAGCGACCGACGGTCCGATGCCACAGACCAAGGAGCACGTTCTGCTGGCCCGCCAGGTAGGCGTTCCCTGCATCGTGGTGTTCCTGAACAAGTGCGACGCGGTTGAAGACGCCGAACTGATCGACCTGGTGGAGATGGAAGTTCGTGAACTTCTTTCGAAGTACCAGTTCCCGGGCGACGACGTACCGGTGATCCGCGGCTCTGCACTGGGCGCGTTGAATGGTGAGGCGCAGTGGGAAGCCAAGATCGACGAGCTGATGGATGCGGTGGACAAGTACGTTCCCCGCCCCGACCGCGCTATTGATCTTCCGTTCCTGATGCCGATTGAAGATATCTTCTCGATCTCGGGCCGTGGCACGGTGGTGACGGGCCGCATCGAGCGTGGTCGCGTGAAGGTGGGCGAGGATGTAGAGATCGTCGGTTTCCGCGATACGCGCAAGACGGTGTGCACGGGCGTAGAGATGTTCAAGAAGCAGTTGGACGAGGGTATGGCGGGCGACAACGCTGGCATTCTGTTGCGCGGCACGCCGAAGGAAGACGTTGAGCGCGGCATGGTGCTGGCCAAGCCAGCGTCGATTACGCCCCACACCAAGTTCAAGAGCGAAGTGTACGTGTTGTCGAAGGAAGAAGGCGGCCGTCATACGCCGTTCTTCAAGGGCTACCGTCCGCAGTTCTACTTCCGCACGACGGACGTGACGGGAGTGGCGGAGCTGCCGGAAGGCGTAGAGATGGTGATGCCGGGCGACAATGTGTCGCTTGAGATCGAGCTGATCACGCCGGTGGCGCTGGAAAAGGGCTTGAGGTTCGCCATCCGCGAAGGTGGCCGCACGGTCGGCGCCGGTACGGTGTCGGAGATTGTTAAGTAACGGAAGAGGACAGTGAACAGGCAACAGTAGACAGTGGTCAGCCGCAAGGCGCTAAAGACGAAAAGCCAAAGCGGGCTGACCACTGATCACTGACATCTGTTAACTGTTCCCCGAAGGGGAACAAATGGTAGGACAGAGGATTCGAATCCGGTTGAAGGCATATGACTATCGTGTGCTCGATACCTCTACAGGCGAGATTGTGGAGACGGCCAAGCGTACCGGAGCAACGGTAGCCGGACCCATCCCCTTGCCGACGATCAAGAACAAGTACTGCGTGCTGCGTTCTCCGCACGTTGACAAGAAGTCTCGCGAGTCTTTCGAGATTCGCACCCATAAGCGGTTGATCGACATTCTGGAACCGACGCAGCAGACGGTGGACGCGCTGATGAAGCTCGACTTGCCGGCCGGCGTCGATGTCGAGATCAAGGCGTTTGAAAAGTAGCGAATAGCTAAAGCTGGTAGCTAGCAGCTCAGTAATACATCCGGCAGTGCGAGGCCAGAGGCATCGCATGATGAGGCGAGGAAGACATGTCAGTTACAGGGATTCTGGGAAAAAAGATCGGCATGACGCAGGTCTTCGATGAAAAGGGCGAAGTGCACGCCATTACGGTGCTGCAGGCCGGCCCCTGCGTGATTACGCAGTTGAAGACGCTTGCGAAGGACGGCTATGACGCCGCGCAGATCGGTCTGGTCGAGTTCGTGAAGTCGAAGAACGTTACCAAGCCGCAGGCCGGGCACTTTGCCAAGACTGAAGCGCCTCCGGTCAAGGTTATCCGCGAAGTGGACGTGGAAGCAGCCGTCGACGGCGCAGTGGAGACCAAGGCGGGCGACCGCGTACTGGTTGATATCTTTACTGACGCCAAGTTTGTGGACGTGATCGGAACCTCGAAAGGCCGTGGCTTTGCCGGTGTCGTGCGCAGGCACGGATTCGGCGGCGGACCCAAATCGCACGGGCACATGTTCCAGGTGCAGGGTTCAATCGGAGCATCGAGCTTCCCGTCGCGTGTATTTCCCGGCCAGCGTATGCCGGGCCACATGGGAGCAGATCAGATAACGGTTCGCAACCTGCGCATCCGTGGAATCGATCTGGACGAGAATCTGCTGATGGTTGAAGGTGCGGTTCCGGGAGCTCGCGATGGTTATGTGCTGATCTCGAAGGCTAAGGCTCCGCCGCGCGAGCGCCGTGGCTTTGCTGGTTCCGGAACGGTCGACCCGTTGAAGGCATCGAAGAAGGCTCAGGCGAAGCGCAAGTAGCTTCCAGCTTTCATCTCTCGGCGATCAGCATTTTCCGAGAGATTGAAAGAGGTTTGAAGAATGAGGGGCAGATGGCCGGAGGCTGACGGCCAAAAGCCCACAGGAAGAATGACGATGGCAAAAGTAGATGTAGTCAATCTGGACGGCAAGAAGGCTGGCTCGATCGAGCTGCCCGACGCTGTATTTGGACCCGACCAGGTGAACGAGGCTCTCCTCTGGGAGGCGGTCAAGCACTATCGTGCTTCGCTGCGCCAGGGTACGCACAAGACCAAGAGCCGCTCCGAGGTCGCCGGTTCCGGCAAGAAGCTGTGGAAGCAGAAGGGCACCGGCCGCGCCCGTATCGGTTCGGTCCGCTCGGCGATCTGGCGTCATGGACACACGGTTCACGGACCCCAACCGCGCAGCTATGAGTATCCCTTCCCGCGCAAGAAGCTTCTGGGTGCACTTCGCGCCGCGCTGGCTTCAAAGCTTGCCGACGGAACGCTGACGGTGGTCGATTCGCTTGAGATCAAGGAAGCCAAGACCAAGCTCTATCGCGCCGCGCTCGATACGCTCGGCGTCACGCGCACTGTTCTGCTGGTTGAGAATGGCAAGACGCTCACCCAGAACCTGGTGCTGGGCACGCGGAATCTTGAAGGCGTGGAGCTGGTGCTCAATAACGAAGTGCACCCATACGATCTGCTCCGTTACGAGAAGGCGATCTTTACCAAGGCCGCCATCGAGCAACTCACTGAGGCACTTGAGAAATCCGTGTCGAAGCGCAAGCTCGCCGCGCAAACGGAGGCTGCATAATGCCGACTCTCTATACCGTGATTCGCCGCCCGCTGATTACCGAAAAGGGGTTGGGCGTTAAGGAAACCGAAGGGACGCTGGTATTCGATGTTGCGCCCAATGCCACCAAGACCGAAGTTAAGCAAGCGGTCGAGGCATTGTTCAAGGTGAAGGTTGCCGCGGTTCGCACCGCCAACGTGATTGGCAAGGAACGCCGCCGCGGACGCTACACCGGATTCAAGCCCGACTGGAAGAAGGCTTACGTCAAGCTCAAGGCCGGCGAAAAGCTGCCCGAGTACGTGAGCAATCTGTAAAGGCAGCCGTCAGCCATCAGTTCTCAGCTATCAGCTTCGGCTGTGAGAGAACCGAGCTACGAGCAGGAAGTAAGAGTTAAACGGAAGTTTGTTTTAGAAGGATGAGCTGAAAGCTGACGGCTGAGAGCTGAAAGCTGAACGGTCATCAAGGAAAACGACGATGGCAATCAAGACATACAGACCGGTAACGCCGACGCTGCGGTTCCAGACCTCTCTGGTCAACGACGACCTGACGACGGACACGCCGCACAAGCCGCTACTTACGGTCCGCAAGCGCACTGGCGGACGCCGCAACACGGGCGATCTGACCATCCGCCATCACGGCGGCGGGCACAAGCAGAAGCTGCGCCTGATCGATTTCAAGCGCGAGAAGTTTGGAGTACCTGGCAAAGTGGCCACCATTGAGTACGATCCGGGCCGTTCGGCTCGCATCGCCCTGGTGCACTACGCCGACGGTGAGAAGCGCTACATCCTGCAGCCGGTTGGCCTGAAGGTAGGCGCCACGGTGAGCTCGGGCCCTGAGGCCGATATTCTTGTGGGCAATGCGCTGCCGCTCCGCAACATTCCTGCCGGCACCACGGTTCATGCAATCGAGCTCAAACCCGGCAAGGGCGCACAGATGGCGCGTTCGGCTGGAACCCAAGCTCAGCTGGTCGCCAAGGAGGGCGGCTACGCGCTGCTCAAGCTGCCTTCCGGTGAAACCCGCAAGGTGCTCGCGGAGTGCATGGCCACCATCGGTCAGGTAGGCAACACGGATCACGAGAATGTGGCCATCGGCAAGGCTGGGCGCAATCGGTGGAAGGGAATACGTCCCACCAACCGCGGTGTCACCATGAATCCGGTGGATCACCCACATGGCGGCGGCGAAGGCAAGACTTCAGGCGGCCGTCATCCGGTGACCCCGTGGGGCCAACCGACACGCGGCTACAAGACGCGCAACAACAAGCGGACTGACGTATTTATCGTCAACCGCCGGACGAAGTAGAAGAGCAGCCGTTAGCTATTAGCTATTAGCTATTAGCTTGGTTTTGCTGAGAAGAGATGGAAGGAATAGCCAGCAGCTAGCTCGGGCTAGACGGAGCTAAAGGCTAAGAGCTAACAGCTAGGAGCTTGGATTTATGGCACGTTCGACAAAGAAGGGTCCGTTCGTAGATGCGCATTTGACCGTAAAGATCGAAGCGCTGAACGTGGCCAACGACAAGAAGGTGGTCAAGACCTGGTCGCGCCGTTCGACGATCTTTCCGGAGTTTGTGGGCCACACCATTGCCGTGCATAACGGCAAGAAGTTCGTTCCCGTGTATGTGACCGAGAACATGGTGGGACACAAGCTGGGTGAATTCGCGCCGACACGCACGTTCAAAGGCCACACTGGCGGCGGCAAGGCAGAGGCCGCGGCGAAGGCCCGGTAGGTAGGGAAGGGCAGCCTCCGGCCACCAGTCTTCAACTTGATTGAGGGTGAGCGGGCCGCAGAGGTTGAAATGAGTTTATGCGAAGGACGGACAGCATTCCGATCCGCGCGATGAGATAGGAGCTGAAGGCTGAAAGCTGACAGCTCGCAAGATTGAGGGTAGATCAATGGCAGTCGAAACAAAGGAATACCGGGCCGAGGCAAAGTTCCAGCGCGTATCGCCTCAGAAGGCGCGCCTGGTGCTTGACCTCATCAAGGGTCGGGGAGTCCAGGAGGCGCTGGAGACGGCGGCCTTTACCAAGAAGCGCATCGCGCCGGTGATTCATAAGCTGCTCACCTCGGCGGTGGACAACGCCAAGTATGTCTCCGGCGAGCAGGGCACGGATCTCGACGTGGATAACCTTTATGTCAAGCGCGCTGTCGCCAATGACGGGCCGCGTATGAAGCGCATCCGCCCTGCCCCCATGGGACGCGCCTATCGTTATCAGCGCAGGCTTAGCCACATTATTGTTGCGGTTGCCGAGCGTGATGGTGGAGTGTCGGGCCTGGTCACCAAGGTAGACGAGCCAGTCGTATCGGCTGAGACCAAGGGCAAGGCCAAGTCCGCAGGCAAGGCCAAGGCTGCACCCGCGAAGAAGACAGCAGCCAAGAAGCCCGCGGCAAAGAAGAGCACCAAGAAAGAGAGCTAGTCCGTCGATCTGCGGCAACGCAGGCGGAGTCGAGCTCGGGCAACAAGTGAGTTGGGAGTGGCGGGCAGGAATCGCCACACTGAAGAGGGTTTGAGAGGAAAAGTATGGGACAGAAGGTCCATCCTTACGGATTCCGGCTGGGAGTCAACAAGCCATGGCGTTCGCGCTGGTTTTCGGAGCGCGAGTTCGACAAGCTCCTGGTCGAGGACGTCAAGCTGAAGGCAGAACTGCGCGAGAAGTTGAAGGCGGCAGGCGTCAGCTCGGTTGAAATTGAGCGGCCAGGCAACAAGCTGCGCTTCCTCATCCGCACCGCGCGTCCGGGTATCGTCATCGGCCGCAAGGGAGCTGAGATCGAGAAGCTCAAGACCGAGCTTGGCAAGCGCACCAACCGCGATGTGTTCATCGACATCATTGAGGTGAACAAGCCGGAGCTCGACGCGCAGCTGGTCAGCGAGAACATCGCACTGCAGCTCGAAAAGCGCGTAAGCTTCCGCCGCGCCATGCGCAAGAGCGTGGATTCGGCACTACGCTTTGGCTGCAAGGGAATCAAAGTGAGAGTGTCGGGCAGATTGAACGGCAACGAAATCGCCCGTTCCGAGTGGTATCTGCAGGGCCGTTTGCCGCTGCACACGCTTCGGGCGGATATCGATTACGGCTTCACTGAAGCCAACACCACCTACGGCGTTATCGGCGTCAAGACCTGGATCTATCGCGGCGATATCTATGAGCAGAAGCGCCGCCAGGCTCCCGCCGCCAGCACGTCGGGTGTGTTTTAAGGGCAGTTTTCGACTCCCAGCTTCTAGCGTCTAGCTAAAAGCGATAAGGAAGAGCATCGGAAGCTTGGCCGGAAAGTATTGAAGCTAGAGGCTAATAGCTAAGAGCTAGTAGCTGCTTTTGAGGTTTTCGTTATGTTGATGCCAAAGAAGGTGAAGTATCGCAAGCAGCAGAAGGGCAAGCGCCGGGGTAAGGCGTGGCGCGGCTCCTCGCTGTCGTTCGGCGAATACGGATTGAAGGTTATGGAGTGCGGTTATATTACCGACCGGCAGATTGAAGCCAGCCGTGTCGCGATGACGCGTTTCATCAAGCGCGGTGGCAAGATCTGGCTGCGCCTGTTCCCGGATAAGCCGATCACCAAGAAACCCGCCGAAGTCCGAATGGGCTCAGGTAAGGGTGCACTTGACCACTGGGTCGCTGTTGTGCGGCCGGGAAAGATCCTCTTTGAGATGGAAGGTGTCTCACCCGAAATTGCCCAGGAAGCGATGCGGCTTGCTTCAAACAAGCTGCCGCTCAAGACCAAGTTTGTGATGCGGCCTGGAGCCGATAAGGTTGTTGCTGCGGCCAAGTAAGGCGCGGCGTTTAGGAATGTAGTTTTCAGTGATGAGCCTCCGGCTCGCTGCTTGCTGGATCGAAAGTAAATGCGATTCAAGGGCAGATCGGCCGGTAGCTGGAAACTGGAGGCTAGGAGCTAAGTAACATGGAACTCGCAAAGATTCGCAGTTTGAGCGACGCAGAGCTGGTGCACCAGGAAAAGACGGCTGCCGAGCAGCTTTTTAGGCTTCGCTTTCAGGTCTCGCTTGGGCAGAATGACGGAGTCAAAAAGCTCCGCCAGTTGCGCAAGGAGATCGCACAGATCAAGACCGTGGCCCGCGAGCGCGAGCTGGGCATCGGCGGTGAAGCCGCCCAGACCCCCGCGCCGGCGAAGAAGGCCAAGAAGGGAGCCCGCTAAATGACGGTGGCACAGGAAGCAGCGCCGGCAACAGGCGCGCGACGTAATGAGAAGGTCGGCCAGGTGGTTTCGACCAAGATGCAGAAGACCATTGTGGTCGAAGTGGAGATGCGCAAAGCGCATCCCAAGTACAAGCGGATTATCCGCTCGACCAAGAAGTTTTACGCGCACGACGAGCAAAATTCCGCGCGTATAGGCGATATGGTCCGCATCCGCGAAACCCGTCCGCTCAGCAAGCTGAAGCGGTGGTCGCTTGAAGAGATCGTCCGGCGTTCCACGCTGGGCCAAATTGAAGACAAGGCGACCGCAAGCGCCAACTAGCGGCGAGCGAGAGGAGAAGAAACCATGGCAGTGCAAATGAGAACCATGCTCGCGGTGGCCGATAACTCCGGCGCGCGTAAGCTGCAGGTGATTCTGCCGCTCGGCGGCGGGCTTGGCGCGAAGGCGGGCTTGGGCGATGTGGTTACTGCGGCGGTAAAGGAAGCCTCGCCCGACGGTACCGTGAAGAAGGGCAAAGTGGTCAAGGCGGTAATCGTCCGCACTCGCAAGGAACACCGGCGCCGCGATGGAACGTACATCCGCTTTGATGAAAATGCGGCGGTCGTGATCGACGATGCGCATGAGCCGGTTGGCACGCGCGTCTTTGGGCCGGTTGCCCGCGAACTGCGCGAGAAGAAGTTTTTGAAGATTGTTTCGCTGGCCCCGGAAGTGGTTTAGGAATAGCTTTCAGCCTTAGGCTCTCAGTTTCAGCAGTAGCTGCGGAGTAGAGACTCAAGGCTGAAGTGAGATGGAGCTGAAAGCTGACGGCTGATAGCTGAAAGCTTGGGAGTAAAAATGCCGAGTTTGAATATTCATCGCAACGATACGGTCAAGGTCCTAACCGGCAGTGATCGTGGCAAGACCGGCCGCGTGCTGCGCGTGTTCCCTGACAAGGGCACCGTGCTGGTTGAGCACGTGCGGGTCGTCAAGAAGACGATTTCGAGCAAGACCAGCCGCCAGCGTACCCAGGGCGGCATCGCCGAGCAGGAATCGCCGATCAACATTTCGAATGTGATGCTGGTTTGCCCCAACTGCGGCCCGTCGCGCGTCGGCCACAAGATGGAAGGCGACATGCGCGTTCGAGTTTGCAAGAAGTGCGGGCAGACCCTGCCCACGAAGAAGTAGAAAGACAGCTTCCCGCTTCTAGCTGAAAGCTAAATTGAGTACCTTCCGCAACGGTAAACGGGCTTGAGGTCCACTCCGGGCGCCGGAAGAAAGAGAGCAAAGAGATGGCAGCAAGGTTGAAAGAGAAGTATCACAAGGAGATCAAGCAGGCTCTGCAGAAAGAGCTTGGACTTGAGAACCCGATGGCGGTACCGGCCCTCAAGAAGATTGTGGTCAATATGGGACTGGGCGAAGCCACGCAGAACACCAAGCTCCTCGATCCGCTGGTTGCGGATCTGGCAGCGATTACCGGCCAGAAGCCGGTGACCACCAAGGCGAAGAAGTCGATTGCGGCCTTCAAGGTTCGCGAAGGCATGTCCATCGGTGCGATGGTCACGCTGCGCGACGATAAGGCGTACGAGTTTCTCGATAGGCTTATTGCAACGGCGCTGCCCCGCGTTCGCGACTTCCGCGGCGTATCAACCAAGAGTTTTGACGGGCGCGGCAATTACACGCTCGGATTGCGCGATCAGCTGATCTTCCCTGAGATCGACTACTCGAAGGTGGAGAAGCTGAAGGGCATGAACATCACCATCGTGACCTCGGCAAAGGACGACAACGGAGCGCGCGCCTTGCTGCGGCACTTCGGAATGCCCTTCCGGCAGGGAGCGTAAAGACAGCATTCGGCTGCTAGCTTCTAGCCTCTAGCTTGAGCGGGGGGAAGGCTGGCAGCAGGGTGAAAAACGAGATCAGCTCTTCCGGTTGAAATCCGAAGCTGGACTCAGCAAGGAAGAAGTTCGCAGCTAGTAGCCAAAAGCTGGTAGCTGTGGTTGAAGAGGATTATGGCAACTACTGCAAAGAGAGTGAAAGACGCGCGGAAGCCGAAGTTCAGCTGCCGCAAGCACAACCGGTGCCAGCTCTGCGGAAGGCCGAGAGGATTTCTGCGCAAGTTTGGCGTATGCCGCCTGTGCTTCAGGACGCTGGCGCTCAAGGGAGAGATCCCCGGCGTCGTCAAGTCGAGCTGGTAGAGACGCAGTTGCAAGCTGCTAGCTTCTAGCCAATAGCTTCCAGTCGCAGAGCGCTTAAGTTAAGCTGATGCGCTTACCGCGGTAAGGAAAGCTAAAAGCGAGGAGCTAAAAGCTAGAAGCTGTTTTTAGACATTCCCGCTGGTTCCCGTCCGGAAGGCGGGCGAACGGGGGATGAAGGAGAAGGAATGAGTCTGAGTGACCCAGTAGCAGATTTCCTGGCGCGGATCCGGAACGCAATCCGGGCGCGTCATCAGAAGTTGGATGTTCCGGCTTCAAAGCTGAAGACCGAGATTGCCCGCATCCTCAAAGAAGAGGGGTACATCTCGAACTACAAGACCCAGGAAGAAGATGGCAAGCTGATCCTCCGCGTGTATCTCAAGTACGGCGGAACCGAGTCTGCCATTCGCGACCTCGCGCGGGTTTCGCGTCCCGGCTGCCGCGTTTACATCGGCCGCGACGAGATCAAGCGTGTTCAGGGCGGTCTTGGTATCTCCATCATGACCACGCCAAGGGGCGTCATGACAGGCCGCCAGGCACGCCGCGAAGGCGTTGGCGGAGAACTGCTCTGCGAAGTTTGGTAAGGACAGCCATTCGCTCTTAGCCGTCAGCTTTTAGCTCATCACGCTGGAACTATCAACAGATTCAAGCGAACAGTGGCTAGAAGCTAATAGCTAACAGCTAGAAGCTGGCGGGCTTTCAGCCCGCAGGCTGCAGTGGAACGGGTGAGCGAATCTCATTCGGGACTCGCAAGCCAATTGAAGGATTGAGAAGATGTCACGAATTGGTAATAAGCCGATCACGTTGCCCGCCGGTGTCAAGTACAACCTTGAAGGCAATACGGTTCTTGTTGAAGGCCCCAAGGGCAAGGTCTCCGCGCTCATCGCTGAAGGAATCACCCTTGAAACGAAAGACGGCATCCTCAGCCTCAAGCGCACCAGCGAGGAAAAGGCCGCCGTGCATGGCCTGACTCGTGCGCTCGTTTACAACGCTGTGCAGGGTGTTTCCAAAGGCTGGACAAGGGAACTGGATATCGTTGGAATCGGCTACCGCGCGGAGTTAAAGGGTAAGGGCATGGTTGTCTTTACGCTCGGCTACTCGCACCCGATTGAGTTCCCGCTGCCCACCGGCATCGAGGTCGCAATCGACCCCAAGCAGACGCACTTGACCGTCAGCGGCATCGACCGCCAGAAGGTTGGCCAGGTGGCTGCCGACATGCGCTCGTTGCGCAAGCCTGATCCGTACAAGAACAAGGGTGTTCGCTACTCCGACGAGAAGTTGAAGAAGAAGGCCGGAAAGACCGGAGCGAAATGATCGCGTTTGCGAGGCGTCTGAGCCTCGCGTGATCATCCTGAACGAAGTGAAGGATCTGATAGCTAATAGGTGAAAGCTGCTTTTAAAAATCCGAACGGGACCGCGGGGCGGCTCCGCTGATAGGTGAGAAAAAACATGATTACGCAGACCAAGAGAAACGAAATTCGGAAACGCATTCACGCGCGCATCCGCGAAAAGCTGTCCGGTACGACCGAGCGGCCGCGGCTGAACGTCTACCGTTCGCTGAACCACATCTATGCGCAGGTCATCGACGATCAGAAGGGCGTGACACTCGCTTCGGCCTCGTCGCTGCAGTTGAAGCTCAAGACGGGCGGCAATGTGGCTACGGCCAAGGAAATCGGCAAGGCGGTTGCTGAGAAGGCTATTGAGAAGGGTGTCAAGAGAGTGGTTTTTGATCGCGGCGGCTTCCTTTACCACGGGCGCATCAAGGCATTGGCCGATGCTGCGCGCGAAGCGGGGCTGGAATTCTAAAGGCAGCAATCAGCTATTAGCCGTTAGCTATTAGCTCCATGTTGCAAAATGAAGGCTGTTCGATTGGGCCGGAAGAAGCTAAGAGCTAACGGCTAATAGCTAAAAGCTCAGAGAAGAGACGAAAGCAATGACGATGTTGAAGAAGAAAATCGATGCCAACCAATACAACCTGAAGGATCAGGTGGTGGCCATCAATCGCGTCACCAAGGTGGTCAAAGGCGGCAAAAACATGTCGTTTGCTGCGCTGGTCGTGGTGGGCGACGCCGCTTCGGGAGTCGTAGGCTACGGTTCGGGCAAGGCCAAAGAGGTTCCGCAGGCGATTCGCAAGGGAATTGAGTCTGCCAAGAAGAACCTGGTCAAGATCAACCTGACTGAAACCACGATCCCGCATCAGGTGCTGGGCCGTTTTGGTTCGGGTCAGGTGCTGCTCAAGCCGGCCCCTGAAGGCACGGGTGTTATCGCCGGCGGCGCAGTCCGCGCGGTCATGACCTCTGCAGGCGTGCAGAACGTGCTGACCAAGAGCCTTGGCTCCCCCAACCCGCACAACGTTATCAAGGCCACTTTCGATGCGCTGGTTCAGTTGCGCGACCGGAGTGACGTGGCAACCATGCGCGGAAAAACCGTGGAGGAGATGTAAGCCATGGCGGAGACCACTACCAGAAAGAAAGCTGCGGCCAAGTCCGCACCCAAGCCCAAGATGATCCGCATCCAGTATTACCGGTCGAAGATCCAGGCGCCCGTGAAGCACAAGCTGGTCATCAAAGGACTCGGCTTTACCCGTCTCAACCAGATCGTGGAGCGCGTCGACAACGAATCGATACGCGGCATGGTCAAGACAGTTCCGCACTTGGTGCGGATTCTGGAAGACTAATTGGGCAGTAGAGCCCGGTAGAGATTAGCTCTCAGCCATTAGCCTTTAGCCCTTCTTGTTGAATGTAGGGTTTCGGCCATAGCAGTATTGAGCTAAAAGCGGGCAGCTAAGAGCTGCATTTAGAACGCGAGTCGGCGGGACTCCAATCGCGCCGGCGCTATAGCGAGGAGAATCATGGCAAAGAATCTATCGAATTTGCGCGCACCCAAGAAAGCCAACACTGGGCGCAAGCGCGTGGGCCGGGGCATGGGATCCGGCATGGGCAAAACCTCTACCCGCGGCCACAAGGGCCAGGGTTCGCGTTCCGGCTTCAGCCTGATGCGCGGTTTTGAAGGCGGCCAGATGCCGCTGCACCGCCGTTTGCCCAAGCGCGGTTTTACCAACATCTTCCGGACCGAATACACGGTCATCAATCTCGATCGGCTTGCCGAGCTCAAGGTCAATGAGATTACCATCGACGATTACAAGAAGCTCGGTCTGGTTTCTAACCGGAAGGCTCTCATCAAGATCCTCGGTTCGGGAGAGCTCAAGGCGGCCCTTACCATCCAGGCGCACAAGTTTTCCAAGTCGGCGGTTGAAAAGATCGAAAAGGCCGGCGGCAAGGCTGTGGTTCTAGGCGGAGCTGAAGCATCGGCCAAGTCTTAAGCCCAACAGTTTTCAACGCCCCGGATCGATTCTTCAGTTCATTCGAAGAAGGACCGGGGCTTTCCAGCTTGACGATAAGAGACGAACCGGGCCAGACCGTTGATTTCAAAGCCATTCTCGTCGGTCGGACATTCGTCGAAAACATTTGTGATGTAACGCACGTTCCGCGCTATCCGGGTTTCGGTAAGCTCTTTTTGAATCCGGAAATGCACTAAGATTAACTGGTGTTGTTTTTAACTGATTCTCGTGGCCTTGAACGCCCTGCACGCGTGGCGGCCAACGCCTGAAGCGGATAAGCAAAGATGCTTGAGAAATTTCTGAACATATTCCGGATCCCTGACCTGCGCAAGCGCGTACTGTTCACCCTTGGCATTCTCGCTGTCTACCGTCTTGGCGCGTGGATTCCGACCCCGGGTATCAACACCACCCAGCTTGAGCAGTTGTTCAATCAGCAGAGCGGTTCGGCGCTCGGTCTCATGGATCTGTTCAGCGGCGGCACCCTGCGCCGTATGACCATCTTTGCCTTGGGCATTATGCCCTACATCACCGCGTCCATCATCTTCCAGTTGCTCACCGTGGTGTACGAGCCACTTGCGCGCATTCAAAAGGAAGGCGAACTGGGCCGCCGCAAGATCACGCAGTGGACCCGCTACCTGACTGTCATCCTCGGTGCGCTGCAGTCCATCGGTATCGCAACCATCCTTACCCGCCAGGGACTGGTGCTCCATCCCGGCGCTGGTTTCCTCGCCATGACCGTCATCACGCTCACCACCGGTACCGCCTTCATCATGTGGCTGGGTGAGCAGATTACCGACCGCGGTATCGGCAACGGCATGAGCCTACTCATTTTTGCCGGCATTGTTGCCGGCCTGCCCAATGGCGTGGTCGAGCTGGTGCGAAAGGTTTCGAGCGATGCCTGGGGTCCGTTGTCCTTCCCGATCGCGCTCGGATTGGTCGTCGGCATGGTTGCCGTTGTGGCCTTCATCGTCTTTGTCGAGCGCGCCGAGCGCCGTATCCCCATCCAGAGCGCACGGCGCATTATCGGACGCCGCATGATGGGCGGCCAGTCGAGCCATCTCCCGCTCAAGGTCAATTCGGGCGGCGTTATGCCCATCATCTTTGCCAGCTCGCTGCTGTCTGCGCCTTTAATGCTCAGCTCTATGGAGTGGGTGCAGAATAACCGCCTCGTTCAACCCATCCTGCAGGCGCTACAACCCGGCTATCCCTGGTATGAGTTGCTCGACATGCTGGGCATCATCTTCTTCGCGTACTTTTATGTCTCCATCATCATGAAGCCGGACGATATTGCGGACAACTTCCGTAAGTCAGGTTCGTTTATCCCGGGTATCCGTCCGGGCAAACGCACCTCTGACTTCATCAATGACATCCTTACTCGCATTACGCTGGTGGGCGCGCTGTACCTGATCGTGGTGCAGTTGGTGCCGACATTTCTCATCTCTGGAATTCGGTTTGACAAGATTTGGTTGATTGGTCGGGTCTTCGAAAACTTGCCGAACTGGATGATTCACGGTATGAACGTGAACTTCTACTTTGGTGGCACCTCCCTGCTCATTGTGGTTGGTGTGGCCATGGATACGGTCAACCAGATCGAATCGCAGCTGATCATGCGCCATTATGACGGCTTTTCCCCGCGCTCCGGTCGCATACGCGGAAGGAAAACCTGGTAATGTCTTCATCTTTAACTGAAGTCGAAAAGGGCCGGGAAACGGGTCGAAAGACCCAACCCGGCCCGATTCTTTTGTTGGGTGCGCCCGGCGTGGGAAAGGGAACCCAAGCCAAGGAACTGGTCAAGCTGTGGAATATCCCGCAGATCTCCACCGGCGACTTACTGCGCGCTAATGTGGCTCAGGGTACTCAACTGGGTCGAGTGGCCAAAGAGATCATGGGTAGGGGAGAGCTTGTCCCTGATTCGCTGGTCAACGAGATGGTCGCGGTCAGGCTGATGGAGCCCGACACCGTCCGCGGCTACATCCTCGACGGCTTTCCCCGCACCCTGGGGCAGGCCAACTGGCTCGATGGCCGTCTGGCGGTGCAAGTAGAGACGCTACCGGTAGTTGCTGTCAGCATCCAAGTGAACTATAATCAGTTATTGCGCCGGATTACTGGGCGCCGGAATTGTCCTGTCTGCCAGACCATCTATAACATCTACATGAATCCGCCTAAACAGGATGGGTTCTGCGATGTTGAGGGGACTGCGCTAGTCCAGCGAGCCGATGATACGGAAGAGGTCTTCAAGGAGCGCATGCGTGCGTATGCTGCCCTTACGGCCCCTGTCGTCGATCACTACAGGGAACTGGGACGATTCGCTGAAGTAGATGGAGACCGGCCGATCCAGGCGATCGCGTCCGGCATTGTTGCCGCCGTAGAAAGGCTGCGGGGTTAACGCAGCCGAACGGTGGTTTTGTGCGTTGTAGACGAGGTTGAGCAAACGGTTTGGCAGTCGTACTCAAGTCGCAGCAGGAGATTGAGAAGATGCGCCGCGCGGGACAGGTTGTCCGCGAGGTGCTTGAACTCGTGCGAAGCCAGGTCAAGCCGGGAGCCACAACCTACGATCTCGAGAAAGCTGCTGAAGCCCGCCTGAAAGAACTGGGCGTTAAGGCGGCGTTCAAGGGGTACCACGGTTTTCCCTGTGTGCTGTGCACTTCAGTCAACAGCGAAGTGGTGCATGGCATTCCCTCGCCCAAGCGCTTGCTGCATGAGGGCGACATTGTGTCCGTCGATTTTGGAGTTGTGGTCGACGGCTATTACGGCGACGCAGCCATTACGGTACCGGTGGGCCAGATTGATGCGGATAAGGCCCGCTTGCTGAAGGTGACGGAAGCATCACTTCAGGCGGGAATCGCGGCCATTAAGCCCGGCGCTACCTTGGGCGATGTGGGCGCTGCAGTGCAGGGCGTGGTTGAAGGTGAAGGTTTTTCTGTGGTTCGGGATTTCGTGGGGCATGGCATCGGTTCTCAGATGCACGAGGAGCCCCAGGTGCCGAACTATGGGCAGGCAGGACGCGGCATGAAGCTGCGGCCCGGCATGGTCATTGCCATTGAACCCATGGTGAATGCCGGCAAGCCGGATGTGATGGTACTTGATGACGGCTGGACGGCAGTGGCGAGAGATGGAAGCATGAGCGCTCACTTTGAGCACACGGTAGCGGTGACGGACACCGGGTCGAGAATTCTGACCGAGTAATTGCTCGGTCGATTTGCAGGGCAGCGCGAAATCGCCGCCAGAAGCGGGATACAGTTTGTCGAAGGAAGACGCGATTGAGGTAATGGCAGTGGTGGTTGAAACTCTTCCCAATGCCATGTTCAAGGTAAAGCTCGAGAACAATCACGAGGTGCTGACCCATGTTTCGGGGCGTATGCGCAAGAACTTTATCCGCATTCTGCCCGGTGACCGCGTGGCGGTGGAACTGAGTCCGTACGACCTGAATCGCGGCAGAATTGTGTACCGCTACAAATAGGGCGCTGGCTCTTAGCTTCCAGCTACTCGTTCTTCGTTGCTGCATCGGCGATTCCGATTTCTGCAGCAAGAGCTAGAAGCTGGCAGCTAGTAGTCGAAAGCTGTAGATAGTTTTCGCGCTTGAAATTTCAAAGCGCGGAGAAGGGCAGTAAAACAATGAAGGTCCGGGCATCAGTCAAGAAGATTTGCGTCAAGTGCAAGGTGATTAACCGCAAGGGTGTTGTGCGGGTGATCTGCGAAAACGCAAAGCACAAGCAGCGCCAGGGATAAGCGAATCCTGGCAGGCACGGATTCTTCCACGTCAGAGTGCAGGAGCACGAAGACACGGTTCAGTTGAATGCAAATCGCAGCACGAACCAACTGATCGTTGTCCACTGGTCACTGTCATCTGGCAAGAGGCTAGTTAGCTTGAGTCAAGGCTTGCGTTGAACCTCTGGAGGAACTCCGAATCACCCGTGCGAACCGGCGCTTTGCCGGAGGCACCTAACCAGTAGCAGTAAAGGAATCCAAATGGCACGTATTGCTGGAGTCGATCTGCCCCGCAACAAGCAGGCTCGGATCGCACTCACTTACATCTACGGGATCGGCAACCCGCGCTCGCTGAAGATTCTGGAGAAGGCCAACGTTGATGCCTTCAAGAAGATCCAGGATCTCGGCGAAGAAGAGGTTAACCGCATCCGTCAGGTGATCGAAGATGAAGGGGATGTCGAGGGTGACCTCCGTAAAGATGTCCAGATGCACATCAAGCGCCTGATCGACATTCAAAGCTACCGCGGCACGCGGCATCGGCGTTCATTGCCGGTCCACGGCCAGCGTACTCACACCAACGCCCGCACTCGCAAGGGCCCTCGTAAGGGCACGATTGCCGGCAAGAAGAAAGCGACGGCGAAGACCTAATGGCAAAAGAGCAAAAGGCCGGAGCCGGCAAGGCAGGCAAAAACAAGAAGTTCAAAAAGCGCGAGCGCAAGAATGTGCCGTTTGGTATCTGCCACATTCAGGCCTCGTTCAACAACACCATCGTCACCATCACAGACCAGATGGGCAACACGCTGAGCTGGAAGAGTTCGGGCTCGCTCGGCTTCAGGGGATCGCGCAAAGGCACGCCGTTCGCTGCGCAGCAGGCGGCATCCAATGCAGCCGGCATGGCCCGCGATCACGGCCTGCGTGCTGTCGACGTGAGAGTTGCCGGACCGGGTTCGGGCCGCGAGTCTGCGATTCGCGCTCTGGCCGCGGCCGGAATCGAAGTCAAGTCCATCCGCGACGTAACGCCGGTACCCCACAACGGCTGCCGGCCGCCGAAGCGGCGCAGAGTGTAAGTACAGCTTCTAGCTATTAGCCTCTAGCTCTTAGCTTCATCTTGCGAACGGTTGAGTCCGTCACGATTTGAAGCAACAAAGCTGAAGGAGAATGAACGAGGCTGAGAGATTAATCAGGGCCGGGATGAAGCGTCCCTTGCAGCAGAAGCGCCAGCTTCAGCAGAGGCTTTAATGCGGGGCAATTGAGTTGCTCCAGCAAGAAAAGCTAGAAGCTAGTTGCTAAGAGCTGCATTAACGCGTAAACCGGCCGTCATCCGAAGTCAGGAGAAGAAATGGCTCGTTATACAGGAGCAGTCTGCCGCCTTTGCCGTCGTGAAGGCACCAAGCTTTTTTTGAAGGGTACCAAGTGTACCTCCGACCGTTGCCCCATTGAAAAGCGCAACTTTCCTCCCGGCCAGCATGGCAAGGACCGCAAGGCCAAGATCGTAGGCTATGGCCTGCAACTGCACGAAAAGCAGAAAGCCAAGCGCATGTACTTTACCCTTGAGGGCCAGTTCCGCGAGTACTACGAGAAGGCCAACCGCGCCACCGGCGTCACCGGCGAACTGCTTATCCAGCAACTCGAGCGGCGTTTGGACAACGTGGCTTACCGTCTCGGTTTCGCCATCTCGCGCCGCCAGGCCCGCCAGGTCGTTCGTCACGGGCACGTAACGGTCAACGGCCGCAAGGTGAACATTCCTTCGTATCAGGTCAACGTCGGCGACGAGATCGCCATCCGCGACAACGCGAAGAAATTCCAGATCGTCGAAGAGGGCGCGCAGTTTGCACAGCAGAATCCGCTGCCGGTCTGGCTGGAAATGAACTTTGAGAGTCTTACTGGACGCGTGCTCTCGCTGCCCAAGCGCGCTGACGTCAACCTGCCGATCAACGAACAACTGATCGTCGAACTGTACAGCAAGTAAGGACCACAGCTGTTAGCTATTAGCCGTTCGCTTTTAGCTTCTTCGTTCCAAAGCCAACTATAGTTGGTTCTGCTGCGATGAAGCTGATTGCTGAAAGCTCATAGCTAATAGCTACATTTCAATCAAAGGAGAACTTGCGCGGCCGCCGCAAAATGCATCGCGACGTACATGCCGTGCGGGAAAAGAGACATATATGTTGTGGAGAGGATTTCAAAAACCGAAGCGCCTGGCAGTCGATGCCGAGACGCTGAGCGACACATACGGCAAGTTCAGCGCGCAGCCCTTTGAGCGCGGATTCGGCACCACCATTGGCAACGCTTTGCGGCGTACGCTACTCAGCTCCATTGAAGGGGCCGCCGTTACCGCCATTCGCATTGAGGGCGTGCTGCACGAGTTCCAGTCCATCACAGGCGTTGTCGAAGACGCAACCGACATCATCCTCAACCTCAAGCAGGTCCCCTTCAAGCTCCAGGGCGAGGGCCCCAAGGCGCTGTATCTGCGCGCCGACCAGCCCGGTGTTGTCACTTCGGGCATGATCGAGGCCGACGGCGACGTCGAGATCCTCGACAAGAACATTTACCTGGCTACGCTCTCTGAAGGCGGCAAGCTCGATATGGAAATGCGCCTCAAGCGTGGGCGCGGATATGTCTCCGCCGATAAGAACTTCGACTCCGATCTGGGATTGGGCTTCATTCCCGTCGACTCCGTTCACTCCCCGGTGCGCCGTGTGAACTACGTCGTCGATGCCGCCCGTCTGGGACAGATCACCGACTACGATAAGCTCACGCTCGAAGTGTGGACCAACGGTGCAGTGCTGCCCGCCGACGCTGTCGGCCTGGCCGCCAAGCTGCTCAAGGACCACATGAACATCTTCATCAACTTCGAGGAAGAGATTGAAGCCGAAGCGCGCGGTGAAGAAGGCCGTATCCTCCTTCGCAACGACAATCTGAATCGCTCTGTCGAAGAGCTGGAACTCTCGGTCCGCAGCTACAACTGCCTCAAGAACGCCAACATCCAGAGCATCGGCGAACTGGTGCAGAAGACTGAAGCCGAAATGCTCAAGACCAAGAACTTCGGCCGCAAGAGCTTGAACGAAATCAAGGAGATTCTTGCCCAGATGGGTCTTTCGCTGGGTATGAAGATCGACGAAAACGGCAACGCGGTTCCCGGACCCACGAGCATTCCTCCCGCCACCGCCTTGGCCGCAAGCTATGGCCGCTTTGACGAAGAGGATGAGCCCCTGGATTCCGTCGACCTCCAGTTGCCCACTGAGACTGAGAACTTTTAAAGACAGCTTTTAGCTTCCAGCTACTAGCTTCTAGCTTGAGAGTGCCGGAACCCGCAAAGCTGGTTCACGCCAATGGCTGGAAGACTTGTAGTTGGAAGTTCGAAGCGGGTTTAGAAATTAATGAGCTACTCGATTCTAGCCTTCTGGTGCGAGTACCAAATTGCCGATTCCAAGGCGATCGAGCTAGAAGCTAGGAGCTAGAAGCTAGGAGCTAAGAAATGCGCCATCGCAATGCAGGATTCAAGCTCGGACGCAATACCAGCCACCGTCGCGCTTTGCTGCGCAACCTGGTCACGTCCGTCATCATAGAAGACCGCGTCGAGACCACCGTGGCTAAGGCCAAGGCTGTTCGCCCGCATGTCGAAAAAATGATCACCCTCGGCAAGAAGGGCGATCTTCACTCGCGCCGTCAGGCGCTCAGCTTCCTCATGACCGACAAAGCTGTCGCGCGGTTGTTTGATACCGTCGCGCCGCGCTATGGCGACCGGCAGGGAGGCTATCTGCGCATTGTTCGCACCGGCTTCCAGCAGGGCGATGGCGCGGAGAAAGCGTTCATCGAGTTGCTCGGCGCCGAAAAGCAGCTTGAAGTCAAGCGCCAGAAGCGTGCCGACCTCAAGGCCAAGAAGCGCGCAGAGCTTGAGAAGCAGCTCGAAGAGCAAAAGAAGGAAGCTGAAGCCTCCGGCCAAGGCGGCGAAGAAGCCGCTTAATAGGATTTTTCCTCACTTCTTTTTTGCAGCAAATCACGCGGGCGCATCCCTTGATAGGGTTGCGCCCGTATTTCTTTCGATCAACTTTCACAGGTTTGGTTCGCGTACAGGACAGCTCTGAGGCGGGCGGGGTTATCTGGACCATATGCGGAACGATCAACTACACTGCTTGAATGCGGCTGCAGCGCCGTCCCATGCCTCCCCGCATGGGTAATTTCCTCATTGGGGGTCACGCACTATGACAAAGAAACTTACTCGGCGCGAAATGATGAAGACTGTGGCGCTGACAGCGGGCGTTGCGTCAGCAGGCGGGCTGAAAGCATTTGGCGAGAGCCTGCCCCCGAGCAAAATCAAGATTGGCCATACCTGCATCACCTGGGGCACATTCCCACTTAAGCCGGGAGCGCATGACCATACGCTGGACGGGGCTTTGAAGGACATCGCCACCGAGGGGTTCTGGAGTTTCGAGACCTTTATGGACGATATTGTCGACTGGGATGCGCGGGGCCAGCTGCAATCGTTGATTGAGCAATACAAGGTCCCGCTGCTTTCTGCGTACACTGCGGTCGACGTTCTGAACACGGCAAACCGGAAGTCAGAAATTGAACGATTGAAGCAGCAATGCCCGATCGCGAAGAAGTACGGTGGCAGCTATGTTGTCTTGCAAGTCAATCACATCGATCCCGCAACCTATGACTTTAAAGAAAGCCGAAATAATATCGTCTCCGGGCTCAACGATTATGCCGCGGTGATTGTCGATCTCGGCATGGAATGCGGACTTCATCAACATACGAGTACCGCGGTTGAGCACAGGGACGAAGTCTACGCGGTGATGGATGCGGTTAATACCAAGAATCTCAAGTTTGCGCCTGATGTGGGCCAGTTACAGAAAGGCGGCGCCGATCCGGTTCAGGTCGTGAAGGATTTCCTTCCCTTGGTCACTCACATGCATCTGAAGGATTATGAGGGTTGGGAGTGGTACGAGGGCTATTGTCCGCTGGGTCTCGGAAAGGTGGATATTCCAGCCATCCTGGACTTGATGGAAAAGAAAGGGCTTGAAACCGGCATCATGGTTGAATTGGACCCATCAAAAGATGGGCCGATCACTCCGCTTAATACCGAAAGGATCAGCAAAGCCTATCTCGAGAAGAAAGGCTTCGAATTCCGCAGCTGACGCCTTGCAGTACAAATCAAGATAAACGGGCCAGATTCATATGATGGTGAATCTGGCCCAATCATTTTCCGAGCAAATTTTGCTCATTGACTACATGGCCCGACTGATTGCTCAGCTGAAGGCTCGCTAAATCTTACGCCGCACGCCCCAGCCACTTCGGCCTGAAGATTCGTATGCAAGCAACAGCAATCAGCTGCAGCGCGATCGCTCCCGAACAGTCAAGCAGAATATCCCAAGGGGTTCCGGTGCGGCCCGGCAGCAAGGTCTGGTGAAGTTCATCGGCGCTCGCCGTTGCCGCCGTTCCTAGCAACGCCAGCAGTGCGTTGGTTGCGAACAGCGACCTCGGCAACGTCATTCGCCACGCGCGCAGCCAAGTAAGCGACAGCAAGCCATAGCCCACAAAATGCCCACTCTTGCGAATATAGAAGTGAATTGTCGCCCATTCGGCATCGCTTACTGCACCGAATATCGATTGATACAAGATCCGCAATGGTCCAGAAGTTCGTGCTGCGCTGAACAGCAGAGTCGACTCAAGCACGATGACGCCTACGCCGATAGCTACCGGCCACCATGCGCGCAACCAGAAGCCAAAGCCTCTGCCACTATTCGACACGGTAGTTCGGAGCTTCGCGCGTGATGATTACGTCGTGCACATGGCTCTCGCGCAAACCCGCACCTGAGATACGGACAAACTTCGCTCTCTCTTGCAGGTCGCCGATAGTTCCGCAGCCCAAATAGCCCATACCGGAGCGCAGTCCGCCAACAAGCTGATAGACCATTGATTCAAGTGGCCCGCGATAAGGCACGCGACCTTCGATCCCTTCAGGAACAAACTTTGCCAGGCGGTTCTGGCTTGCGCGTTCGCGTTGAACTACGCCCTCGGCCGGTGCCTCGCCAACCCCAAGATCGGCCGATCCCTGGAAGTAGCGCTCACCGGATCCCTGGCTCATCGCGCTCAGCGATCCCATGCCGCGATAGCTCTTAAAGCTTCGGCCCTGGTACAGAATCGTCTCGCCCGGACTCTCATCTACACCTGCAAATAACGAACCGATCATCACCGAGCTCGCGCCGGCCGCAATCGCCTTCGCAATTTCACCCGAGTACTTGATGCCGCCATCGGCAATCACTGGAATCCCACGTTCACGGCATGCTCTGTAGGCCTCGGCAATCGCCGTGATTTGTGGCATGCCTGCCCCGGTTACCATGCGCGTTGTGCAAATTGATCCAGGCCCAATGCCGACCTTGACCGCATCCGCTCCCGCATCCATCAAGGCCATCGCGCCTTCATAGGTTGCCACGTTGCCGGCCAACAGAGCCACCCTGGGATACATCTTCTTTACTTCGCTGACCGCCTCAAGCACGCGCGACGAGTGCCCATGGGCGGAGTCGATTGCCAGCACATCGGCGCGCGCGCGCACCAGTTCTGCCGCGCGCTCAAGATAGTCGCCCGTCGCGCCTATGGCGCCGCCGACGCGTAGCCGGCCCTTTTCATCCTTGCTGGCGTTTGGATATTTCAGCTTTTTCTGGATGTCCTTAACCGTGATCAAACCCTTCAACTCGTACTGGTCGTTCACCACCAGCAGCTTCTCCACGCGATGCTTATGGAGAATCAGTTCGGCCTCTTCGAGCGTGGTGCCCACCGGCACCGTGATCAGGTTTTCTTTGGTCATTACGTCGCCGACGGGAATGTCGGTGCGTGTTTCAAACCGCAGATCGCGATTGGTCAGAATGCCTACCAGCCGTTTGCCCTGCGTCACCGGAACGCCGGAAATCTTGTAGCGGCGCATCACTTCCAGCGCATCGGCAATCAACTGGTCCGGTCCAATCGTTACCGGATCGACGATCATGCCGCTCTCTGACCGCTTCACCTTGTCGATCTCGCCGGCCTGGTCGGTAATCGACAGGTTGCGGTGAACAATGCCGATGCCGCCGAGCTGCGCCATCGCAATGGCCATGCGCGACTCGGTTACCGTGTCCATTGCCGAGGAGAGCAAGGGCGTGTTGAGGGTGATGTCCCGCGTCAGTTGCGTCTGTGTACTCACCTGCATGGGGACTACATCGCTGTAGGCGGGTACCAGCAGCACGTCGTCGAACGTAAGTGCTTCAGGAAGATTATTTGACAGCATATTGCCTTGTCGCGCCCGGCAGGTGTTGGAATTGTCAATACAGAGCGCCGGCGGTTCTAACTATTGTAGCGGAGATGGCATGGCTGCCCGGTGCGGCAGGCCGAAGGTACTTGGCGGTCCCTTATACACCGACAGGGAACGGCTTCGGGCTCGACTCGTCCGTATTCGCCCCGCCCGTACGCCAGCGCTCGAACCGCCCCTGCAACAGGCTCATCAGGCCCGTGTACCAGTAGCCGATCACGAACAGAATTAGGAAGGGAGCCGTGAAGTAGTTCTCGTTCATGAACGTGTACACAATGGCCAGCGCAAAATAACAGCCCAGCAGCAGTTCGATCCACGGCTCCAGTTTCAACCGCTTACGATACTTGGCAGCCTGCGACTTCTCGCCCTTCTTTGCCACGCGGTACTTGGGCGTGCGTACAAACGCGCTCTTAATGCCCAGCAATGCCTCCATCACGGCCTTGGTGTTGGTTACCGTCAATCCAATGCCCAGCGCCATCAGGAACGGCAGATAGAGAAACGTCTTCTTCCATGCATTTGGAAACAACTCGCGCTGGCTCATTACATAGAACACGGCAATCGAAAACGTTGACGCGGTGAACAAGGGCACATCGATGAGCAGCATCTGAAACCAGCCCTGATAGAACCGGCAGATCATCGCCGGAATGAGCGCTGCCGACATGATCACCATCAGCGGATAGCTCAGGTTCGCCGTCAGGTGGTACACCGCTTCGACCTTGATGCGGCGCGGCACATCCGACCGGAAGACCTGCGGCAACACCTTGATGCTTGTCTGAATCAGCCCCTTGGCCCATCGAGCCTGCTGAGTCTTAAAGGCCGTCATCTCAATCGGCAATTCCGAGGGGCATTCCACATTCGGCAGATATTTGAACTTCCATCCCGCAAGCTGCGAGCGGTAGCTCAGGTCTGTATCTTCTGTCAGGGTGTCGTGTTGCCAGCCGCCGCCATCGTGGATGGCCTTGATCCTCCACATACCGGCCGTGCCGTTGAAATTGAAGTAATCGTTCGTACGCGCGCGTGCCCCATGCTCCAGCACAAAGTGGCCATCCAGCAAAATGGCCTCAATCTGCGTCAGCATGCTGTAGTTGCGGTTCAGGTGCGTCCAGCGCGTTTGCACCATGCCGATCTCAGGCTGGGCAAAATGGTGTATCACCTTCATCAGCCAATCGGGCGGCGGCACAAAGTCAGCGTCAAAGATAGCCACATACTCGCCCTTGGCCACCTTCAGGCCCGCATCCAGAGCACCGGCCTTGAATCCGTGACGGTTGGTGCGGTGGATGTAGGCGATCGGGTGCCCCAGCGCCGCATAGCGCTCCACAATTCCCGCCGCCACCTCCTGCGTTTCGTCCGTCGAATCGTCAAGGACCTGGATGTCGAGCTTCTCGCGCGGATACTCCATTGCGCACACGGCCTCGATCAAACGGTCGATCACGAACTGCTCATTGAAAATAGGCAGCTGCACAGTGACGCGCGGAAGTTCGTCAAAATGGCGCGGCGGATTGGGGTCGTAATTCTTTCGATATTTGAAGTACAGGTAGCAAAGCGTGTAGCGATGCACGCCGTACAACGCCAGCACGATCATCACCGCAAAATACGGAATCAGCACCATCGCGTCGAAGAGATTCCAGTGGTAGAGCCCCCTGAATGTCTGATCGCCGAATTGCGCCTTCAGGTAGTGGCGCAGACCGCTCTGCTGAAGAAACGCAATATATGAGGCTGCTTGAGCGGCCAGGGCCTGCAGTAGGCCGGCGGCAAATGCTAGGCGAGAGAACAACACTGCGGGGTAGGCCTCCAGAGACCGGATAACCGTAATTGTACGTGATTCAGCGGTTTCGGAGGTGTGCCGGCAGAGGTCAGTCCCTACTCCACTGCCTCTATTGCGCCTCGCGGGTTTACCATTGCCTGTTACAGTACGTCATGTTAAGGTAACCGTTTTCGTATCTTGCATCTGCGGCTCGCGTCCATTGTAGGCTTTCGGAGGATATTTGCTCGTTACCGCCGACTTCAACATTACCGCCTATAGCGATGCGCTTGTCCTGCTTGGCACCGCCGGTGTCCTGATTCCCATCGTCCGCAAATGGGGCGTCAGTCCTGTGCTTGGATACCTGGCTGCGGGGGCGCTGCTTGGCCCGTTTGGACTAGGGTCCTTCACAGCCTCCTTCCACCCTCTTTATTGGATCACCATTACCAATAGCGAGCACGTATCGAGCATCGCCGAACTCGGCATCGTTTTTCTGCTGTTCTTCGTTGGGCTCGAGCTTTCTCTGCAACGCTTGAAGCAAATGCGCAGGTTGGTGGGTGGATTCGGGGGCCTGCAGGTTCTGCTCTCTTCGGCTCTTATCAGCGCAATCCTCTCTGCCTTCGGGCTTGATCTGTCATCCGCCATCATTCTGGGTGCCAGCCTCTCGCTTTCATCCACGGCAATTGTGCTTGAGATCCTCAACCGCCAGCACCGGGTCTCCACCACTCCCGGCAGAGCTATCTTTGCTGTTCTTCTCGCGCAGGATATAGCCGTGATTCCCATTCTCGTCTTCGTTACGCTCGGCCTTACGAATTCGGGTGGATCCGTGGCCGCCAGCCTCTTTAAAGCTCTTTTGCAGGCTGCTGTAGCCGTGGGAGTCATTGTTCTCTTCGGGCACTATTTACTTCGCCCGTTGTTTCGCCTGGTGGCCGCCGCACACTCAACAGAGTTGTTTATCGCAGCGGTCCTCTTCGTCATCGTGGGCACAGGCGTTGTTGCTCATCAGGCAGGCATGTCCATGGCGATGGGTTCCTTCATCGCCGGCCTGCTCTTGGCTGAAACCGAATTTCGCAAGGCCATCCAGGCAAGCATTGAACCCTTCCAGGGCCTTCTGCTTGGAGTCTTCTTCTTCACCGTCGGCATGAGAGTGGACGTGCGTGAACTCTTTCAGGAGCCTGCTCTGCTGTTTGCCTGTGTAGCGGCCTTGATCTTCGGAAAGGCAATCGTCGTTACGCTGCTCGCGCGCCTGTTTCGCTTTCGTTGGCCGGCCGCCATTGAGGCAGGAATGCTTCTGGGCCCAGGCGGCGAATTCGCTTTTGTCATCATCGGCATCGCCGCCGATCTCAGTCTCCTTAGCCGTCATGCGTCGGCACTCTCGCTTGCCGTCACGTCGGTTTCCATGGCCGCTACGCCTCTGCTCTCCCATGCTGCCCGGAGGCTGGCTCCCGCACTTGAAGGCCGCAGGACCCGGATCGCTGAAATTGCTCCCGAACTTACGGTCAGCCCCGACGCAGGACAATCGCGCTCCGCAATTGTCGTAGGCTATGGCCGAGTTGGTAAGGTGGTTTGCTCCGCTCTTCGCCGGAACAACGTGAGCTACATCGCAACCGACAACGATCCGGATGCAGTCATTGCCGATCGCCGCGCCGGCCACGAGGTCTACTTTGGCGATGCGTCTAATCCTGAATTTCTCAAGGTCTGCGGCATAGATGATGCACCCGGCGTCATCATCACCATCAATGCCCGCCAGGCAGCCGATGAAATCGTCACCTACATTCGTTCCATCCGGCCCGATGTCCGAATCATCGCCCGCGCGCGCGATGCCGACCATGCCTGCCATCTCTACCGCATCGGTGCTACTGAGGCAGTGCCCGAAACCATCGAAGCAAGTTTGCAGCTCTCCCAGTCGTCTCTCGTTGGTCTCGGAGTAGATATTTCATCCGCGGCCGCATCGGTGGATGCCATGCGCGCCGAGTTCCGCCGCGCTCTCGAATACTCTTCCGAATAAAGCGACAGATTTGATTTTTGAGCGCGCTTAAATCAGGCTGCGGATACTGCCTCCGTCGATGCCCCAAACCGATCCAGTGACGAACGACGCTAGCGGCGAGGCAAGAAACACGATCACGTTTGCCACTTCTTCCGGCTCGCCCATGCGCGCCAGCGGCAACTGGCGCAGCCTCATCTCGTGCTCCACGGCCTCGCGCGGCGGCATCTTGTGTACCGCGGCCAGCGAATCGGCAAAGCCGCCTGGATTTGTCCAGAAGGGCGTCCAGATCGGTCCAGGCGCAACCGCATTGATGCGAATGCCCGGTGCCTCCGCACGCGCCAGACTCTTTGTCAGGCTTAGTAGCGCTGCTTTCATCGCGCCATAGTCCGCGGGAATCGCTTCGGGCTGCCGGCCCAGGTCCGATCCGTTATTCACAATTGCTGCACCCACGCGCTTACGCATCAGCGGCAGAAGCGTCCTGGTCATCCGAACTGCTGCCATGAAATTGATCTGGAAACTCTTTTCCCACTCGTCGTCGGTGGTGTCCATAAATGCTCGGGGAGCAGCATAGCCAACATTGTTCACCAGAACATCAGGGCCATCTGGCAGCTCCGCAAGAATGGCGTTTACACCGTCAGCAACACCATCGGCACGGGAAAGATCCGCCGCCGCCATTGTTACTCTCGATCCGTGGCCGCGGAGTTCGTCGACCCGCTCCGCAAGCTTGGTCTTGTCACGGTCCATCAGCGCAAGATGCGCGCCCTCCCGCGCAAAAGCCAAAGCCGTAGCATAGCCAATCCCGCTTGCCGCTCCCGTGATCAAAACTGTCTTACCGGCTAATCCTGTCTCCATCCATGTCCCCCAATGTGCTGTAAATGCTCGTTAATGCGTCGCCACCCAGAATACAGAGTCAGGTCGCTTAGGCGGGCGGCCCTTTTGTACAAATTCGCCGAAAATCTATGTATCCGTGCATACACACGAATTTGCAGCCTCTATCACTTAATTTGCCCACCCTTAACCGCTTGCAGTACTGTGCTGTGTGAAGATGGTTTCCGCATGAGCACACACGCGCAGTCTCTGATCGCTGCACCTCCGGGCGGCAGCTTTCTCCTTGAGAATCGCAAATCCTCCGAGATATTTACCCACGAAGACCTGAACGAAGAGCAGCTGCAGATCGTGGCCACGGCTGCACGCTTTGCTCGCGAGGAGATACTGCCTGTAATTGATGCCGTTGAAGCGAAAGAGCCTGGCGTTATGGCTGGATTGCTGCGCAAGGCCGCCGAACTGGGCTTTACAGCACTGGACATTCCCGAGCAATACGGCGGCCTTGAGCTGGACAAGGTCAGTTCGCTTCTCATCACCGATCACATCTCGGTGCTGGCCAGCTTTTCAACCGCCTTTGGCGCGCACATTGGCATCGGATCGCTGCCGCTTATCTGGTATGGAACTGAGGAGCAGAAGCAGCGCTATCTGCCAAAGCTCGCCACATGTGAATGGATCGGCGCATATGCACTCTCCGAATCCACATCGGGATCAGACGCAATGCACATCCGCACCCGCGCCGTGCTTTCAGAAGATGGGGCCTTCTACATACTCAACGGCGAAAAACAATGGATCACCAACTGCGGCATCGCTGGAATCTACACCATCTTTGCCAAGATCATCGAGCCTGGCGGCGCAGAGAAATTCTCAGCCTTCTTGGTCGAACGCGATACACCGGGCCTCACCGTTGGCAACGAGGAACACAAACTCGGAATTCACGGCTCGTCCACATGTCCACTGGTCCTAACCGACTGCAAAATTCCCGCCACAAATTTGCTCGGCGAAGCAGGCAAAGGGCACCACATTGCCTTCAATGTCCTTAATGTCGGCCGGTTCAAGCTCTGTGCGGCTTGCATTGGTGGCGCGCGTAATGCCATCACGCAGATGGTCAAGTATGCCAAGGAGCGCCGTGCGTTCGGTAAGCCTATCGCCGAATTCGGCATGATTCAAAGCAAAATTTCGGCCTCCGTTGTACAGATGTTTGCCGCCGAGAGTATGGTGTATCGCAGCGCCGGAATGATGGATGCGCGCCTTGCGCAGATAGGCGCTGACCACACACCCACTCCAGCAGACTCGCGATCAACGGCAGAGGAATACGCAATCGAGTGCTCCATCATGAAAATTTACGGATCGGAGATGCTCTCGTTCGTGGCGGACGAGCTTGTGGCCACGATGGGCGGTTATGGCTACGTTGAGGAGTATCCTGCCGAACGCACATATCGCGACGCCCGCATCAATCGCATCTTCGAGGGCACCAATGAAATCAATCGCCTGATCGTCTCCGGCTGGATCATGAAGCGCGCCATGAGAGGCCAGCTCCCCGTAATGGCGGCCATCAAGCGCGTCATGGAAGAAGCCATGGAACCGCCCGGTTTTGACGCCGGCGGAGACAAGGATGAAACGCTGGCCCGTGAGACAGCAATTCTAAAATTGATGAAGAAGGCAGCGCTCTTCATGTCGGGAGTAGCAAGCCAACGCTTTATGGCTGCACTCGAAAGCGAGCAGGAGGTGATGGCCGACCTGGCCGACGTTATCAGCCAGATCTTCGCCTTTGAGTCGGCGTTGCTGCGTGCCCGCAAACAGGTTGATGGTGGAAAGGCGACGGCCCAGGCCGCAGTGGCCATCGCTGGCCTGCTCGCGGATGAGTCAATGGCATTGGCCGAGCAAGCCGCGCGGCGCGTGCTCGCAGCATGCTCGCAAGGCGACGAACTGCAAACCCAGCTCGCCATTCTGCGAAGGCTCACCCGCTTCATTCCTGGCGATGCCGTTGCATTCGGCCGCACTGTCGCCGCCGCCGCAATCGCGGCCGAACGATATCCGATGTAGCGGCCTGCCTCATTTCGGTTACGGCAACTCGCGAACCTTCAGATCCTTGAACGTGATCTGGTATCCCTCTGACTCCAGGCCGATGTAGCCCTTCTCCGTAGTCAGCGTCAGCGAGTTCAACACCACGCCATTCACGGCCAGCGTGCAGTTGTGGTCAACGCAGCGAATATCGTAGACATTCCATTGCCCGGCTGGCTTTACGCGGTTCTCCTTCATTTCCTTGCTCAGATTGAAGCGCTGCAACTTGCCATCAACGGGTGTCTCACCAAAGAGGTAGCCGCCGCCCGCGCCGGTCTGCGCCTGGTGCCAGATCGTTCCATCTTCGTCGTTGCGGAAATATACCCCGCTGTTGTACTTCGGCGTGCCGGTGGTTACAGGAGTAAAACGCCACTTCACATGGAAGGTAAAGTTCTTGAGTTCCTTGTTGAAGCGCAGCCACTCATGGCCGCCGTTTCCGTCGCAAACAATGGTGTGCTTGGCGGCATCAATATGCCATTGGGCCACGTCGCTCACGGGGTGTCCCGGCGGAACTGTGATGCGCGTCCACTGAGACTCGTAGTCGGCGGGAAACAGGTTTACGTTTTGCGCGGCAGCAGGCAATGCAATGGCGAGAGCCGTCATGCAAAGCATTCCTGAGATTCGCGCGCCGATCATTCCGATGGAACAGGCAGACTCGTGCGACATATCATCTCTTCCTGGCCGTCCTTGAAGTCAGAAAGTCTGCAACTTCAGGCGGCCAAAAGTAATCGGCTCGAATTGTAGCATTGCGCAACAGAAAAGGGCCGCCTCTCAAAGAGAAGCGGCCCCTGAGGTTCTGATTATGGACGTTATGCCTTGGCTGAAGTCAGCGCGCCCAGGTCGGCGGCCATCTTCTCCGTGGAGAAGGCTTCGATCAAGTCGCCTTCCTTCAGATCGCTGAAACCGGTGATGCCAATGCCGCACTCCATGCCGTTGGTCACTTCGCGCGCATCGTCCTTGAAGCGCTTGAGCGAGCTAACCTTGCCCTTGAAAACCTGCTCGCCGTCGCGCATCACTTTCACCTCGGCATCGCGGCGGATCACGCCGTCCTGCACGCGGCAACCGGCAATGGTGCCCACCTTCGGAATTCTGAAGATGTTGAGCACTTCCGCACGGCCAAGGTAGCTTTCCTTGAACGTGGGTTCCAGCAGCCCCATCATCGCCAGGCGAATCTCATCCTGCAACTCGTAAATGATGGAGTGGATACGGATCTCAACGTTCTCCTGCTGCGCCAGCTCGGCTGCCTTGCGCTCAGGCCGCACGTTGAAGCCGATGATGATCGCATTGGATGCGGTCGCCAGCAGCACATCGCTTTCGGTAATGGAGCCAACGCCAGAATGGAGCACCTTGACGCGAACCTTTTCGGTCGACATGCGGACGAGCGAATCGGCCAGCACCTCCACTGAGCCCGTTACGTCACCCTTGATGATAAGCGGCAGATCCTTCACGCCAGACTGGCGAATCTGTTCCGCAAGTCCTTCCAGCGAGACGCGTGAGCTCTTGGCAAGCTGAGCTTCGCGCTCCTTCATCTTGCGGTACTGTGCAATTCCCTTGGCCTTGTCACGGTCGGCAACCACGAGGAATGTGTCGCCGGCATCAGGAATCGCTTCCAGGCCAAGGACTTCGACAGGAGTCGAAGGGCCGGCTTCTTCAATTGCCCGGCCACGATCGTCGAACATGGCACGCACCTTACCAAAGGTGTTGCCCACAATGTAGCTGTCGTTCAGGCGGAGCGTGCCGTCCTGCACCAGCACGGTGGCTACAGCGCCGCGGCCGCGATCGAGTTTAGCTTCCAACACGCTGCCCACAGCCTTGCGGCCCGGTGTTGCCTTGGGCGCGCGGATGTCGGAGACAAGGCATATCATCTCCAGCAGCAGGTCGAGGTTCATCCGCTTCTTTGCGGAGACCTCTACGAACACCGTGCCTTCCTGACCCGCACCTGCCCACTCTTCGGGAATCAGGCCGCGATCGGCAAGCTGCTTCTTCACGCGATCGGGATTGGCCTCAGGCTTGTCGACCTTATTCACCGCAACAATGATCGGAACCTCGGCCGCCTTGGCGTGATCCACGGCTTCCAGCGTCTGGGGCATTACACCGTCGTCGGCGGCAACCACGATCACAACAATGTCCGTTACCTTTGCTCCGCGGGCACGCATGCGGGTAAAGGCTTCGTGGCCCGGCGTGTCCAGGAAGACGATTTCGCGCCCTGAAGCCGGCGAACCTTCCTTGGCAAAGCGAACCTTGTAAGCGCCGATGTGCTGCGTAATACCGCCTGCTTCGCCGGCTGCAACGTCGGTCTCTCGAATCGCGTCCAGCAGCGAAGTTTTGCCGTGATCGACGTGGCCCATGACTGTGACCACAGGCGCGCGCGACACTTCAAGCTCATCTGCGTTCGGTGCTTCCAGTACTTCTTCGATGGCCTGGTTGGCGAGCTCTTCTTCGTAGCTGATCACGGTAGCTGAGGCACCGAACTTTGCCGAGACTTCCTTCACCATTTCAGCGTCGAGCGACTGGTTAACGGTCACGAACACACCGTTCATCAGCAGGGAGGCGATCAGGTCCTTGGCGCGGGTCTCCAACTTTTCAGCCAGATCCTTCACGCTGATACCTTCCGTGACGGTGATCTCGCGAGTAATGGGCACAGGCTCATTGCTGTACTGCATACCGCTGTAACGCGGCGGCGGCACAAAGCCCTTCATCGGCCCTTCTTTGGTCTTGGGATACTGCTGATGACCGCGAGCACGCCCACGTGAAGGTGCACGTTGCGGACGACCTGCTTCAGGCGGCGGAGGAGCTCCTCCGCCCGGACCCGGTCTTGGCCCACCAAAGCCTGGACGTGGGGGGCCGCCAAATCCCGGACGCGCGCCAAATCCAGGCCTGCCTCCTGGACCACCAGGAGCGCCCATCGGCGTGCGCGTTGGATGCTTGGGTCTTGGGCCACCGGCGTATTGGCCTGACGCCGGAGCACCGGGGCGTTGGCCTGCTGCTGGAGGCCTTCGATCAAAGATTGGTTTACCGCGCTGGATTCCTGCACCTGCGGCGAATGTGCCGGTTGGCGCTTCAGTCTTCGGCGGCGGTGGAGGAGCTTTGTAAACGGGCCGTGGACCTGTTTGAGGCATCACCATACGGCGGGCCGGTGGAACAGGTGGAGTCGGCGTCTTGGGTTTTGCCGGGACAGCTTCTGTCGCGGTTACTGTTGGTGCTTCCACATTTGTCTCCGCGGCTCCGGCTGGCGTAACCTGTTGCGCTACCGGCTTAACATCTGCAACAGGAGGAGCCGCCGTAGCTGCCACTGGAGATTCAACATGCGATTCAGCCTTGGCTGCGGGTGCTTCAGCAGCCGGCGGGGGCGGTGCAGCAGGTGCTGTTGGTGCTGCTGCCGCTACTGCGGGCTTTTCTTCTTTGGGGGTAACCGGCGGCTTTACAACTACTGTTCCAGGCGGCGGTGCAACCACAACGATGGGCCGAGTGCTTGCGCCTGTGCTGGCAGGGCCTTTGGCCACCACGGGCTTGCTCGGCGGCTTGGTGGCGATTGCAGGTGTGGCCGGTGGATGAATGATTTGCGGAGCAGAGCGCGGCTGCGGAACAATCCTACGAGGCGCAGGAGCAGACGCAACGGGTGCTGCCGGCGGGGCCGCTGAAGCAACAGGACTTTGGGGCGTCTTGGTCGCCGCTGGAGGTGCTGCCGGCTTGGCGGCAATATGCGGATGACGCGCCTCCTCCTCTTCCTCTTTCTTCTTGGCCAGAATCGCCTTCAGCACATCGCCTGGCTTGGAAATGTGCGACAGATCAATCTTCGGTGTAATCGCCGGAGCACCATGGCGCGAACCTGCGGAACCGCCGTGCGCGCCCGCCTTCGCAGCATGCGAAAAGTGCGCCCGTACTCTCTCCGCCTCTCCTTCTTCAAGTGAGCTGGAGTGGGTTTTGCCGGCGCCAATGCCTATTTCCGTCAGAACATCAAGAACCTGCTTGCTCTTGACTTCAAGCTCGCGCGCGAGATCGTTGATACGAACCTTACTCATCCGCCTCTTTTCAGTAATTCCATCCCCAAAGCACTTAGTCGCTCATAGCTACCTCGTGGCGATGGATGTTAGTCAAACTTGCGTGTACGGTCGTGTGGCTTGGGATGACGGCACGCATTTACGCGCCATCCTCGCCAGCCGTCGTTTCTTCTTCGTTAACTAGAACCTCTGCCACTTCCGTCGAACTCTCATTCACAGTGTCAAGGCCGATCTGATCTTCCACTTCTGTGGCCGCCTCAACGCTCGCCATTTCGTCCAATGCTTCCTGAGCGTTTTCTGACTCCGCCTCCGCGGTATCTACTACCGCGTCCGGCGTAGCCGGTTCGGCCTCGCCTTCCTCAAAGTGGCCAAAGTAGTGCCGCACGGCAACCGAGATCTTTTCCAGCGTCTTTTCGCCGATGCCGGGAATCTCTTCAAGCTGCTCCGGCGTCATGTCGGCAAGCGCTTCCACGGTTGTTATGCCCGCCGTAACCAGCTTCTGGATAATGCCTTCTCCCAGCTCCGTAACCTGTTCGATCGGCGTTGAAGGTCCACCGCCAAAGGCCTGCATCTGCTGCTCAACCTCTTGCCGCTTCTCTTCTTCGCTCTTGATGTCGATCTTCCAGCCCAGCAGCTTTGCGGCAAGGCGAACGTTCTGCCCCTTCTTGCCGATCGCTAGCGAAAGCTGCGTGTCGTCCACAATCACTTCAAGCTGCTTCTCCGTCAGATCGGTGATCGATACGCGGCTTACCTTAGCCGGCTGCAGCGCCTTTTCGGCAAACGTCGTAACCTCGTCGGAGTATTCGATGATGTCGATCTTTTCTCCACGCAGTTCGCGGATGATCGACTGCACGCGCATGCCCTTCATGCCGACGCACGCGCCCACGGGATCAACGTCTTTGTCGCGGCTCTGCACGGCGATCTTGGTTCGTTCGCCGGCTTCGCGTGCAATCGCCTTGATCACCACGGTGTTGTCATAGATCTCGGGCACTTCCGACTGAAACAAGTTCTGCACCAGCTCTGGAGCTGCCCGCGAAACAATCACCTGCGGGCCCTTCGCGGCGCGGTCTACCTTAATCAGCACAACGCGTACGCGCTCGCCGATTGAGAACTGCTCCAGCCGAGACTGTTCACGCTTTGGGCAGCGGGCTTCCGCTTTGCCCAGATCGTAGATAACGTCCTGGCCCTCAATCCGCTTTACCGTTGCGTTCAGTACTTCCTTTTCGCGGTGTGCGTACTCCTGGAAGACAGTGTCGCGCTCGGCTTCGCGGACCTTTTGGAAGATCACCTGCTTGGCCAACTGTGCGGCAATGCGGCCCAGCGGACTGGTGTCGCGGTAAATGCGGATCTCCGAACCCACTTCAACGCCCGGAGCCAGCTCATTGGCGTCCGCAAGCGTAATCTGGTTTACCGGATCCTCTACATGCTCCGGGTCCTCAACAACCGTCTTGTAAATATAGGCCGTAATCTCGCCGGTTTCTTTGTTGAGCTCCCCGCGCATGTTTTCCTGGGTCTTGTAGAACTTGCGCGTGGCCAGGGCAATGGCCTCTTCCACGGCGCCTACCACCACCGCGGGATCAATACCCTTCTCCTGGCTCAAAAGCTCGATGCTTTGATATAGAGCGCTGGCCATACTCTGCTTACTCTCTCAATCACTGTCCCTGCATGGAAATCGCAGTACCGATTCCAACTTCCGGTTCAGATCGGTTTTGGGTGAAGGTGCGTTCCGCGCATCCCTCTCCGCATTGAATGTTCCTGAACAATCTTGCGTTCAGAGCGGTTCCTAAATCTCCGGCACCAGTTGCGCCTTCTCAATGTTGCCTAGCGCTATCTCAACGGTGCTTACACCGGCCTTCCGGCTCTTACTGTTCTGTTTCACCGCATTCAGGTCGAGCATTACCGTCTCGCCCGCACTGTCTTCAGTCCCTGCAATCAGCCGTCCCTGCCAATGGCGGTTGTTCTTCACTGGCTCGAACGTCTGGATCTTCACCAGACAACCCTTGAACCGCTCGAAATCCGCGGGCTTCGTCAACTTGCGATCCAAGCCCGGTGAGCTTGCTTCCAGCGTGTACTCGGTGCCGGGAACTAGGTCTTCCACATCGAGCAGCACACCAAAATCCCGGCTGAACTCCGCGCAATCCTCGTGGGTTACGCCCGACAGTTGCTCAACGCTCAACCGGCCTTCCATCAGCCGTTCCGGCAACTGCCCGTCTCCTCCGGCTTCAATCGCCGCTTTCAGCTTTGCCCGGCCCTCGGCGTCCTTCTCCAGAAAAACCCTTAGGACCCGCTCCTTGGCAGAGCCAATTAATTCCATGCTCACCACTTCGAGCCCGTGCGAGGCGGCCACTCTTTCTGCCGCCAACCGAATTTCGTCCAGCCTTGCTGTCATTATTGCCACGCCCAGTCGAGTTCATCCGCCCGCCCGGGATCCATCCCTCGGCCGCCCAGCTCAAAAACCGACTCCCAGGTTTTGGCTGCACGTTCTTCAAAAGCAGCTGATTTGTAAGGGGTTATGTGTCCGCAGGGCCAAATGTGCGCGCCCTGACGGTTTGCCCCAAATAAAAAGTGGGCTGTAAGCCCACTCATCTCTCCGCCAGCCGGTGCGCACACGGTCAAAATCAGGCGGACAAACGCGTCTGCATTCTTAGGATAGGCCACTTTTGGCTTAAATTCAACGGGGTTGGGCCGGTAATCGGGCTATTTTTGAAAGGATTTTAAAGGCTTTGATAGTTAGTCTGGCTCCGGAATTTGAGGCCAGGATGGCGCGAGCGGCACGAACCCCGAGGAGTCTTTCGACCAAGGGGGATGAAGAAAGTAAGTCGCGTGAGCGCGCCCGCCTCTCCAGAATCCTGTCGAGCCATGGGACGTTGAAGTGGGCTTTGCGACCGCCACTGCCGCAGACGACAATAGGGAAGTGATATACCCACGGCGCTTTGTTCTCGTCCTGCTGGCCTTGTGTCTAGCTGCTCCTGCACTTCTCGCGCTCGAAAAGCAGCCCGCGTCCGTCTATCATCAGCGCCGCATCGCATTGGCTGAAAATCTGCACGGCGGTGTTGCGGTCCTGTTTGCCGCCGATGAGCCGCTCCTCGATTTCATGCCCTACCGGCAGGACTCGGATTTCTACTACCTCACCGGATGGACCGAGCCCGGCGCCGCGCTTGTCGTCATTGCGGATGCGCCGAAGGCTTCCACACCGCGCACGTACAAAGAAATCCTCTTTCTGCCAACCCGCAACCTGCGCATGGAAAGATACACCGGCGAAAAAATGGATGCGGCGACACCTGGCGTCGAAAAGGCAACAGGTGTCGATCATGTTCAGATGATGACTGAACTCCCGGCCGTACTCAATGCGCTCATCAACAGCGATCGCCGCGTGGCTAACAATGTGTGGATGCAGCCCCTGGCTCCGCAAGCGCGGCCCATGCTGGAATTCACCGCAACTACGCTCGCAATCGCCACGCCTGATCCTCGCGATGTCACCACGCTTACAACAAGTCTGCGCCTGGTCAAGGACTCAGGTGAAGTGGAGCTGCTGAAGAAAGCCGCCGACGCTTCAATCGCCGGACAGCGCGTGATGATGAAGGCTGTCAAGCCCGGAGTGACCGAGCGGACAGTCGCCGGCAAAATGACCGCGGCATGGCTAGAAAACGGTTGCGAGCAGGCCAGCTACGCTCCCATCGTCGGCTCCGGAATCAACTCCACCATCCTTCACTACGCCGAAAACGAGCGCACCATTCAGGACGGCGATATCGTTGTGGTGGACGCGGCCTGCGAGTACTCGATGTACGCCTCGGACATCACGCGTACGGTGCCGGCGAATGGACAGTTCACCACGCGGCAACGCGAGATTTACAACATCGTGCTCGCCGCGCAGCAGGCCGCCATCGACGCATTTGTCGCAGGCAAGTCGACCATCAACGATCGCGACCGCCGGGATCCAAACTCGCTCGACACCGCGGCGTACAACTACATCAACACGCATGGAAAGGATCTTCACGGTCAACCTCTTGGCCAATACTGGCTGCATGGTCTGGGCCACATGGTTGGGCTCGACGTGCACGATCCCGCCAACTATCCGGCAGTGTTGAAGCCGGGAATGGTCTTCACCATCGAACCCGGCGTTTACATTCCCGAAGAAAAGCTCGGAGTCCGGATCGAATGCCAATTCCTCGTCGGTAAGGATGGAAGGCTGATCGATCTCGACGCAGCTCTTCCACACACCGCCGCCGAAGTCGAAGCTGCAATGCGTGGTAATTAGTGCAGCACGAGCCGAGAATCCGGGAGACAGAAATCATGGATCCACGAGACGAAATCGCCCCATCCGAACTTGATTCGCTAGCCCAAGCCTTCAGCGAACAACTGATCGCATGCCTTGAAGAGTGCGCGCGCGGACGCAAGGGCTTGTTTGGTGAAGTTGTGGGTGAGGAGGACGAAGCCGCATGGCCAGAGGCGGTACGGCTGCGCGAATTGGCCGTTGCGTTGCAGGGCATCTTCGCCCAGCAGGAGCAACGCAACGCTCTCTGCGATGAGTTCCTCGATCTGTGCACGATGCACGGTGAGAGCCATCCGGGCGAGCGCAAACTCGCGCGGGCTTTTCTTGAGCGCATCGAGCGCGGCGCAGTTGGCACACCCACCCAGGAGGAGAGAAGGCCGTGGTAGCCATGCATGCATTCTTCGCGCTGGCAGCCGGGTTCCTCACCATGGCTGTTCTTGTGGGTGCGCTTACGGCTCTGCTCATGAGGCTTACTCCAAGCTGGGTACAGAACCAAGGAAAGCCGCAACCCGGCTATGTATTCGTGAATATTGCCTACTCGTTTCTGGCTGCGGCCGCGGGAGGTTACGTAACTGCATGGCTGGCCGTGGCGAATCCGCTTTATCACGATCTTGCATTGGCCATCATCGTACTGGCAATGGCTGCGCTCAGTGCAATGCAGCAGCGCGGCAAGCAGCCCATCTGGTATCAGCTCACGCTGATCGCACTTTCTCCTCTCGGTGTCTTTGCCGGCGGTATCATTCGCCTGCGGGTGCTGGGAATTCTTTGATCAAAAGAAAACGGCGCACAGGGTTCATAACCGGTGCGCCATTCGGTTCTGCAAATCTATTTGCCGTCGTACGGCAACCTTACCAGCGGACACCCACGTTGATCGGAACCTGCACCGTGTCGGCCGCAATAGCAACCGCACCCAGTCCATTCGGCTGGCTATAGTAAGCGGGCGTGTAAATCTTCAGATAGCGGGCTTCAACAAACAGCTTCATTCTGCTGTCGTTGAACATTCCGCCCATGCGGCGCTGATAACCTCCACCGATGTTCCAGCCGGGCTGGTTCGACGAGAAGTGCCCCACCACCTGATTCACAGTCGTGTAGCCGCAATAGAAGTATGTGCAGTAGGATGCCAGCGCTGGGTTCGTGAAGTTGGTGACCTTGCGATAGAAGCCGCCTCCGCCTGTCAGGTAAACGTCGTTTTGCGAGTGCGGCAGCAGGCTCACGACCGGCGCCAACGTCAGCGACCAGATATGCGCATTGCCACCGTTCGCGCCCGTCTGCGCAATCACATCGCCGGGCAGCTTGTCGCTGATGAACTGATACTCGGCAAGCATGGCGAACTGTTCATTGAAGTTCACGCCCGCACCAAGAGTAATATCACCGCCCCAGGTGATGTAGTTCTTGTTAGTGGGAGCAGTGGCGCCCACGCCGATCTCAAGAGCGAGGCTGCTTACCGCTCTTCTGCCCCATCCGCCATAGCGGCTGCTCCGGGCCTGTGATGCGGCGGGCGCAGGAGCCGAAGGGAGAGCTGCCATTCCGCTCGGAGTTCCAAGTGCAGCCATTTGAACTGTATTTAGATCGTTGCTTGAAGAGATTCCGGTTGCATTGGACGGATCTTCTTGAGCGGTCGTTTGTGCGCTCGCAAAACCGGCGGCGACCATTAGCACTGCACCCGCAAGACTGACTCGCCGCAAAAGCGAGATCAAATAGGGAGAGGACATAGCTTAACCTCGAAGAACGTATTTTGTTGAAACAAGGCTCTTTTGTCTCGGCCGGGTACACTGCAACCCGCCAAAAGGTTAGACACCGTATTTGCGAGGAAGGTTGCGGTGAGGAATGAGAAACATGTGGGGCCGGAGCATGGCTCCGGCCCTGTACACCGTACTTTGCGAGTTAGCCCTGGATGTCGAACTGTTCCGGGTGCAGCGTCGGATCGCTCTTGACCAGGATGTTTTTGCCGGTCAACTCCTCAAACTCGACCAGCCACGATGCGTTGTTTGACTTGAGCACCTTCACGGTCTCGGGATTCACCCTCAGCAGCACATCCGTACTCTCGAAGTGTCGCTTCATCTTCCGCAACTCGACAAAGATCTCATTGCAGACAGTCACCGGGCTCTTGACCATTCCCGTGGCCTGACAGGTGGGGCACGGAATGCTCAAAGTCCGTTCCAGCGACTGTTTTACGCGCTTGCGCGTAATGGCCACCAGTCCGAAGTCATTAAACTGAAGCACCTTGGTAGGCGCGCGATCGCTCTTCAGCGCTTCTTCGAGCGCGGCCATCACCTTGAAGCGATTCTTGCGCTCGTCCATGTCAATGAAGTCGATCACGATAATGCCACCCAGATCGCGTAGCCGAATCTGCCGAACGATCTCCGGCACCGCGTCAAGGTTGGTCTTCAGAATAGTGTCTTCAAGACGTGCTGACTTGCCCACGTATTTGCCGGTATTAATGTCGATGGCCACCAGCGCTTCAGTCTGGTTGATCACAATGGATCCGCCGCTCTTGAGCCACACCTTCGAGCGCAGAGCCTTCGAAATCTCGTCTTGAATGCCGAAGTGCTCAAACAATGGCGTTTCTTTGGTGTAGAGCTTGACACGCCTCACCAGGCTGGGCGAAAAGCGATTGAGGAAGCGCACAATGCGCTCGTAATCCGCCTCGGAATCCACCCAGATGTTCGAGAAGTTCGAGCTCACCTGATCGCGAAGAATCCGCTCGATCAGCGAGAGATCGTGATAGATCAGAGCCGGCGACTTCGACGCTTCGGAGCGCTGCTTGATATCGTTCCACAGGTTCATCAGGAACCGCAGATCCGCACGCAACTCATCTTCTGATGCGCCGTCCGCCGCGGTTCTCACAATGAATCCACCGGAGGACTCGCCGCGTTCATTCACCAGAATCCGCTTCAGCCTGTGCCGTTCCTCGTCCGACGCGATCTTGCGGCTGACGCCGATATGCGTCACCGTGGGCATGAACACCAGAAACCGGCCCGGCAGGGCAATGTGCGATGTAATGCGCGCGCCCTTCTTGGCAATGGGCTCCTTGGCAATCTGGACCAGAATCTCCTGCCCCGGCTTCAACAGGTCGCTGATCACCGGTAGATCCGTGGTCTGCATCGAGCGGCGCGGAGGGCCACCGCGGCGTTCGCCACGTTGCTGGTTGCCGCGGCCACGCCGGCTGCGTCCGCCACCACGTTCGCGGCGCTGATGTCCATTTCCTTCGGCACCGGGTGCCTGTGCATCGGCGGTCTCTTCTTCCTCGTCTTCGTCCAGGGCTTCGCCGTCGCCGTTCTTCTCGTCGAAGTTCAGCTGGATGCGGTGGTCGAGGTGCGCCTCCTGCAACATTTCACCCAGTTCGCCTGAACGTACTCCCGTGGCTAGCGTCTCCTCTTCGTAGTCGTCGAGGTCGTGCGAATCTGCCCGGTGGCGGCGATGAGGAACCGACTCCATCTCCTCGCCCTCGATAACCTCTTCTTCGATCAGGCCCGCTCCGGGAGCATAGGCCGAAACGGAGGCAACCTTCGCTTCTGTCGGTGCAGGCGCAGTTTTCTTGTCCTTCTTGCCGAAACCGAACAAGCGGAAGGTTGACGGCGGTAACGGGTCCACACGGTGCGATGCGGAACCCTCTTCTGTTTCGGCTTCCACTGCCTCCGCGGTCGTATCTTGAACTTCGCCCGTGTCTGCTGCGGCAATCTCCTCGACCGGGGTTTCTTCGGTCATTTCGATTTCTTCAACAGCCTCTTCAGAGATCTCGGCCGGAGGCTCTTCTTCCGTCATGCTGGTTTCGAATTCAGGTTCAGCTTCAAGCGGATCGAGGTCGAATTCTTCGGTCTCCTCAACCAGCCCCTTTGTCTGCGTGGGAGCAGTTTCCTCGGCCAACTCAGAATCAGGGGGCAGTGCGGCCAGCTCTTCCTCTTCAACTTCAGTCTCAGTCGTGCGTGAGCGGTGCCTTGAGAGCGATTCGCCGGGTAGCAGACCGCTTCCATCCCACTCGATGGGTGTCTCAATCAGCGTGGAAGGCTTGGCGAAGTTCGACGGGCGGACCGGTGGTTCAACCGCCTGCTGCGCTTCTTCGGCAGCCGGCGTCCCACCGTACTTTGACAGCGACTCGCCGGGTAAGACAAACGCGGGTGCAACGGAAGCTATAGCGCTCGGAGCCGCTTCTTCGAACCTATGCGCTGCAGCCTGGATATCATGCGCAGTCTCGGGTTCTGTGCGTTCTGTCTCAGTGGAGACAGTCTTAGTTTCCATCTCCTGGCGAGCTTCGGATGCTTGGCCATGTCCGCGAGCGCCGCGGCGATGACGGCGGCCGCGCCAGCGGCGTGCTCCAGACGCAGTTTGACTGTCGTCCGCGCCTGCCTGTTCGTCTGTGGATGATTCGGTGCCCGCAACTTCTATCAGGGCAGCGTGTTCTACATCCGCTTCAGCCGGCTGGCGCTCCGGTTGCTGCCTCTGGCGTTGGCCCGATCCTCGTTGACCGCCGTTGCCGTGACGAACCTCGCGCGGAGGTACGTTTGCTCCACTGGCCGCGGCTCTTTCCAACTCGTCGGTCTCTTCTGAGTCCTCGAGTTCCATGAAGTCGGTTACGTAGAGGAAGGCGTCACGCTCAAGCCCGAGGTCCACGAAGGCTGACTGCATGCCCGGGAGCACGCGAGTTACACGTCCGTTGTAAATGGAACCTGCCAGGGTGTATTCGTTCTCGCGTTCGTAGTAAATCTCCGCGAGCTGATCGTCTTCAAGAATTGCAAGCCGCGTCTCATGCGGCGTGCTGGATATACAAATCTCTTTTGCCATCTTGCCTTTCTGTCCGGCAGCTAAAGGCGGCCGGAACCTGCGGCAAGGACGGATGGAGACGCGCTGGAAGGGCAGGGCAGACTGATTCGGATGACCCGTTGGACGAAGATACAGCAATCCTGATTCGTGGCGTCCAACCCTGTGGGGCGACGGGCCACGGCAAGTTCCCTCGGGAACTAGCCCAACGGGTAATTGTGATGCAGCAATCCGATTGCAGAGAAGGTGCGGCCGGAACTCCCAACGGCATGAACGTTCCGTTGTGGAGGAGAGCCAGATCTACTGGCGGGGCCGCCATTTCGATGGCGGGCGCCAAGTCAGGTGCCACCGTCGAAATCAACGTGTGTCCGTCGCGTTCCGGGCGACCGGAAGGTCGCGAAACGCTCCGGAATTCCCTTGGGCCGTTAACGGCTGCGGGATTGGAAATGTACCGGCTTACTCCGCGAATATTTCTGGTCGCTGGGGTAGGGCGGTCTTCCCGTCTCTGCGTACTCATGAACCCAATCCTGCCAGGCGCGATCCATGCGGACCTGCCGGCGAAATACTTGAAAATATTGCTCTTGAGGCCAGGACCGTTCCATGGCGGCACAAGAGGTGAACTTGAAAGTCTGCGCTCGGAAAAACCCAAAGAGCTTTAGTTTACGAACCGGCGCATGCGGACATTCATAACCGCACCCAGCGCCAGGAACGTGAACAGCACCGAAGACCCTCCGTAACTCATTAGCGGTAAAGGAATTCCGGTGACGGGCATAAAGCCGATGACCATCCCGACGTTCACCAAAATCTGGAAGGTCAACACCGCCACGATTCCCATAATAATCAAGGCCCCGGGCAGGTCTGCGGCAGTTTGAGCGTTTTGAATCAAACGCATCAATATGAAGAAGTATAGCAGCAGCACAAAGACCGCGCCCAGAAAGCCGTGTTCCTCGCTGAACGCCGCAAAGATGAAGTCGGTGTAGGGAATTGGCAGAAAGTACCCCTGGGTCTGACTGCCTTTCTCTGCTCCTTTGCCCCACAAGCCGCCCGAGCCAACTGCAATCAGCGACTGGCGGATTTGGTAGCCAGAGCCTCGCGGGTCGTTGTCGGGGTTAATGAAGCTGGTGAGTCGGGCCTTCTGGTAGGGTTTCAGGACCTTGCCGCTCGACCACGCGCCAACGGCCAGCGCCAACCCGCAAAGGACGAGGATGGCAGCCTGTCGAAAGTTGATTCCACCAAAAAAGAGACCTGCAATCAAAATGGGAGTGTAAGTCAGCGTCGTGCCAAGATCCGGCTGAATCAGCACCAGGAGCATCGGCACGCCCACCAGGGCAAAGGCCTTCAGAATCTCCTTCCAGGTGAGATTCTTGCCTCCCAGGTTGGCAAAGTAGCGCGCCATCACCAGCACCAAAACCAATTTGACCCATTCAGACGGTTGGAATTGAAACGATCCAAAATTGATCCAGCGCCGTGCGCCAAGAGCTTTATGTCCTACCAGTCTTACGGCGACCAGCGAAGCGACAAAAATCCCATATAACCAGGGCGCCCAGTCCAGCAGTCGGTGGTAATCGATCTTTGACATGACGAACATGCCGACCAATCCGGCGCAGATGAAGATCATCTGCTTTTTTTCAAAGCTGGCGAACCGCGTATGCACCGTCGTCGAATAGATTTCGGCAAGCGAGATTCCGCAAAGGATCAGCACCGCAAGCAGCAGCATCCAGTCAAAGTCGCGAAAGCTCAACATGCGGCGCATTGCGGCTATTGACCCTTCCTTGGCGTCTGGAGTTTTGCAGCGATGAGCCCGGCCTCTTCTCCATTGGCGGGCGCAGCCGGAACTCGCTTCGTGCGGTTCTGGGGAAGCGGAGACTGGCCTGTACTTGCGGTTTGGCCTGTATGCGCAGTCTGAATCTGATCGGAATTCGCCTTCGCCAGCTTAGCAAGTGGCTTCACCGGCTTTGATTCCGCAACCACCTTGCCGTTCTGGATGAGGTAGTTAGCCGTTCGCAGCCGGTCCGATGAGCCGTGCTTGCCGTTGGCGCCCGCGCCCGAACCGCTCCATACAGCGCTCATCTCAACCGGCGGCGGAGGCGTCTTAGAGTTCACAAGGTTGTGGGCCAACCTGCGCTGCTTGGCCACATACGCCGAAACTACTTCAGCGCCGATACGAGCGGGGTATCCGCTAAAGCCCCCGTTCTGCCACAAAACACACACCACCAACTCAGGATTGCGCCGCGGCGTTAGTCCAACAAACCATACGTTTGGTTCGGTCAAGCGTCCTTTGTCAGTATTCGCAAGAGCCGCATGGCTCATTACCTGAGCCGTTCCGGTCTTTCCAGCAAAGTCGATGCCTTGGAGATGTGCAGAGCCGGCCGTATGGAATACCCCAGGCTGCGTTACCTGCGCCATCCCGTCAGTGATCGTGACCCAATTCTGCGGATCAATCGGGACGTACTTGTCGCCGCTGCCCGGAAAGCTATCGAGAATGCTTTTGTAAAAGTCCTTCGGAAGCTCATCGGGAAAGACTACGTGAGGTCGAACCAGGTGACCGTCTGAGGCAATGCCCCCAATTACCCTCACCAACTGGATCGGTGTGGCTGCAACCGCGCCCTGTCCAATGGAGACCGAAAGAGTCTCATCTGGATACCAGGGAGCGTGAAAGTTCCGAAGCTTCCACCTCTCAGACGGCATTACGCCGGGCTGTTCTCCGGGCAGATCGATTCCCGTCTTCTGACCGAAGCCAAACTCCGTAGCGTACTTGGCAATCTCGTTGATGCCGAGCTTGTCGCCCAGCATGTAGTAGAACGTGTCGCAGGAGTAAGGAATGGCGTTATGGATGTTCACCGCTCCGTGATGTTCGTCGCAATGGTGGTAATAGCCGTAGGGTCCCCACCCACCGGTGCAGTTCACGTTCATGTTCTGTGCAATGCCGTCCTGGAGGCCCGCCACCGACATCAGGATTTTGAACGTAGATCCCGGCGCAAGCTGTGCCTGGATGGCCTTATTCATCAGAGGGTGGTTGGGATCGTTGACCAGCTTGCTCCAGTCAGAACGGTTGATGCGCACGGCAAATGCATTTGGGTCAAACGAAGGCCGCGAAACCATGGCGAGAATCTCGCCGTTTCGCGGGTCCATGGCCACAATGGCTCCATTGCGGTTGCCAAGGGCAAGCTCTGCTGCTTTCTGCAAATCGAGGTCGATGGTGAGCTTCAGGTCTTTGCCGGGGATCGCGTGCTGCGTTCTCAGGTAGCCGACGGCGCGGCCATGGCTGTCCACAATCACGTCGCGCGATCCGTCCTGTCCACGCAGCAACTGGTCGTAGGTCTCTTCAACGCCGCCTTTGCCCACTACATCGCCCGGCTCGTAATAGGCATAGCGTGAATTGTTCAGGTCCTGCTCACTCACTTCGCCCACATACCCGATCAGGTTGGCTGCAAAACCGTCGCGGGGATATAGCCTGCGCTCCACATCGATGGTTTCCAGCTCAGGCAGCTCGTTACGGTGAGCCTCAATAAAAGCCTGCTCATCCGCGGTAATGTCCTGCTTGATCGGAATCGGCTGATAGCTGGGAGAGCGGCGGTAATGATCGATGGTGGCTTGAAGCTGGTCCAGGTCGAGATGCAGGCCGCGTGCGATCAGCGGAAGGTCGGCATCTATGTTCCGGCCCTGCTCGCGCAACAGGAAGCACGACACAGACGGATAGTTGTCCACCAGCAGTCGGCCTTCGCGGTCAAACAACTTTCCGCGCGCTGCCAGGATTGGTTCTTTACGGATGCGGTTCTGCTCTGCAAGCTGGCGGAAGTTGCTCGCGCCCAGAATCTGCAGCCGCCAAAGCTGCCCTGCCAGCGCCAGCATAATGAGCAGGATGGTGTACTGCACTGCCGTCAGTTTGAAGGCTGAGAGTTTTTCGCCGCGGTTGCTGCCGATGGGGATCATGCTGCTCTGTTTCTAGGATACCGCCAGATTCGCCGCGCTTGTGGCCGGTCCCTTAATAGTTGTGGTCCGCATCAATCTCGTATCTGCAGTCGGTCAAGAAGCGGGAAGAGCACAATGGCGATCGCTGAGTTGCCTATGGCTGTATAAAGCTCGTTAAACCAATGCCATTGGAGGTTGAGACCCAGCAGGAAGTGGGAGACAAACAGGACCACTGTGCTCGACAAAAGCGATAGTACAAAAATAAGCAGAAGACGGATCGTCTGGTTCTCTACCGCGACCCGCACTCCCAGTGACGCTGCCAGAAAGCCGACGATAGTTTTCGCAACGCCGTTAATCCCAATTGGATGGTGCGTCAGCGCATCTTCAAAGATTCCCAGCACCGCTCCCATCACTGTTCCTTGAATCGGACTGCGCCGCCCCAGCGCGAAATACACCGTAATCACGAGCGGGAAATCGAACCAAGAGAATTGGCCCAGCACCCTGGGCAGCCACGCCTGCAGAACCAGAGCAAGAAGCGGAATCAACACGTAGAGTACCCACGGATACCGCCGTGTCTCCAGATGGGAGGTCGAACCAAGAACGGCCATGACTATTGATTCCTCTTCGGGCTTGAAGGCGTGGGAGTGGCCGTTCCGCCCTGCGCGGGCGGTGTCTTCGCCGCAGGTCGATTGGCGGGCCTGTTTCCATTTCCGCCCGATCCTGCGTTAGGTGCCTGTCCGGTTTCCCCTCCTGCGGTTGGGTCATTCTCAGGCATCGGCGAAAACCTGTCAGGGTGCAGCGCCTGCGGAGGGTGGGAAACGGACATCGGATTTGAGCTATCGAGCAGTGGTTGCTGATCGGGCGGCAAACCAGGTTGGATGAGGCTGGGTAGATGCTCAGCCATGATCTCGGATGCCTTCAACTGGTCCTGGATCTCTTGTGCCTCCACGCCCTTGATGGCTTCGCTCGTAGTCAGGTCCGCTTGATCCTGCGGCGAAAGACGCGGCTGCGTGTCTGTAATCACCAGAACTTCATCCAACTGGCTCAAATGTGCTGCCGGCTTCACCATCGCGATGATGAACGCGTCGCGATCTGGGTCACGTACAACCTTGTCCACAACACCCACCGGCAATCCACGCGGGTACACAAGGTCTCCGCCCGCTGTAAGAACACGCTCACCCGGCTTGATGCGGTCATCGGAGAGAATACCCACAATTTCAAGCTGGCCCGATGCATTGCCGGTAAGGATGCCCCGCACACGCGTGCTCTCCAGAATCACGCCCGCGCCGCTCGTCTGGTCGTTGATCATCAGAACCTGCGCTGTGGTCGGAAACACATCACGCACTTTGCCCACGATACCGTCGGGAGTAATGACGGCCATGTCGGGTTTGAGTCCGGCGTTCGCGCCCTTGTCCAGGTAGAACACGTGCGATTGCAGGTTACCGCTTGAACCAATAGCCTGCGCTGCCAACGTCTTGTATATGTAACGGTGCTGAAAAGCGAGCAGAGTTTGCAGACGCTGCCCCTGGCGTGCATCTTCAAGAAGTGATGCCTGGGCAAGGCGCAGGCGGTCGATCTGCTCCTGCAGTTGCGCGTTTTCCCGGCGCACGTGGCGAAGGTCGATATAGTTCTCCCACAGCCCCACAACGCCCATCCATGTATAGTGCGCAGCCTTCTCAGGTGGTGCTACCACGGATTCGGCCCAGAGCCTGATCAGTCGCACGCTCCCGGCATCCCGATTGTCCGATGAATTGCGCCCTTCAGAGGTGCGCCGAACCTGTACAGCAAGCCCGATGATCTGCACCATCAAAACGGCCAGCAGTACGATGAGGTTCCGGTAGCGCGAGAAGAACGATTCCATAAATGCCAGTGGACAGTGATTGGTGAACAGTGATCAGTTATAAAGCTTGATCGAATCTCTGCTGGTTCCTGCTGATCACTGTCCGCTGACCACTGTTCACTGCTGTTAGTCTATTTTGATTTTGCGCAGCAAGCGGAAATCAGAAAGCATCTTTCCGGTGCCCAGTACCACTGATGCAAGCGGATCGTCGGCAACTGAAACCGGAAGCCCGGTTTCTTCGCGGATTCGCTTGTCCAGATTCTTGATCAATGCGCCGCCGCCGGTCAGCACAATGCCACGGTCCGAAATATCGGCCGAGAGCTCAGGCGGAGTACGCTCGAGCGCCACGCGAATGGCATTCATGATCACGGCAATGCATTCGCCAAGAGCCTCGCGAATCTCACTGTCATCCACCGAGATGGTCTTGGGAACGCCTTCAATCAGGTTGCGCCCCTTGATCTCCATGGTGAGCGGCTTGTCGAGCGGGAAGGCCGATCCGATTTCGATCTTGATCTGTTCCGCGGTTCTTTCGCCGATCAGCAGGTTGTACTTGCGTTTCAGGTAGTTGGTAATGGCCTCGTCCATCTGGTTGCCGGCCATGCGCACCGAGCGCGAGTACACAATGCCCGAAAGCGAAATCACCGCGATGTCGGTGGTGCCGCCGCCGATGTCAACCACCATGTTGCCGGAGGGCTCGGTAATCGGCAGCCCGGCGCCGATGGCGGCCACCATGGCCTGTTCAACCAGGTACACTTCGCTGGCTTTCGCGCGATAGGCCGAGTCTTCAACCGCTCGCTTTTCCACCTGCGTGATCTCTGAAGGTACGCCGATCACAATGCGCGGATGCACCAGCATCTTGCGGTTGTGAGCCTTCTGGATGAAGTAGTTCAGCATCTTCTCGGTGACTTTGAAGTCAGCGATGACCCCATCCTTCATCGGCTTGATGGCCACAATATTGCCTGGCGTTCTGCCAAGCATCTCCTTGGCCTCCTTGCCCACTGCTTCCACTTCGCCGGTGCTCTTGTTAATGGCAACAATGGAGGGCTCGTTGACTACAATGCCTTTACCGGCAGCGAAAACCAGCGTATTCGCCGTACCCAGATCGATAGCCAGGTCGCTGGAGAACATGCTGAAGAGCGAGCGCAGACCGTGCGATCGCGAAGGGCGCGAAGGATAACCATTCAATGACATTTGATAGCTAGGACTTCCTCTGCATTATTGTACGGCTATTGGGGCGGTGCCGCATCGCAGGGAAACATTCCTCTCATAAAAATCACTCGTACTTATCTAGTTAAGCAAGGCTGTGTCCGCGTTGTGCACGACTATTTAGAATCCCTCCTCTACCGCTCCGGTTTGGAGTAACATTTCAGCCGGGTTCCGGGTGCCGGTTTGACCTTCTGGTCGCCGGCTCCCGCCACTAGTCATTCGAGGTCCTTATGCCTTATCCCGAGTTCCATAACCTCATCGGCGGCGAATGGGTGCCTGCCGCAAGCGGAAAAACCATCCTGAACCTCAACCCGGCCGACCACGCCGACGTCATCGGCGCATTTCCGTCCTCGCACAGTGAAGACGTGCATCTGGCCGTGGAAGCTGCCCAGAAAGCCTTCGCCGAATGGCGGCTGGTACCTGCTCCCAAGCGCGCCGAGATCCTCTATCGAACCGCCTACCTGCTTTCAGTCAAGAAAGAGGCCTTCGCCCACGACATGACGCGCGAAATGGGTAAGGTGCTCGTTGAGACCCGCGGCGATGTCCAGGAAGCTGTCGACGAGGCCTTTTATGTTGCCGGAGAGGGGCGCCGACTCTTCGGCCAAACCACTCCCAGCGAGCTGCCCAACAAATTCGCCATGAGCATCCGCGTGCCGGTCGGCGTGGTCGGCCTCATCACGCCATGGAACTTCCCCATGGCTATTCCAAGCTGGAAGCTGTTTCCGGCCCTGGTCGCAGGCAATACCTGCGTGATCAAGCCCGCCACCGACACCCCACTCTCCACTTACAACCTGGTTAAAACACTGATTGAGGCAGGACTACCGCCGGGCGTCGTCAACATCGTGTGTGGCTCTGGCTCTGCCGTAGGGTCTGCGCTCGTTGAGCATCCCGGCGTACGCGCAATCAGCTTTACCGGATCGAGCGCTGTAGGTTCCTTGGTGGCGCAGCGGGCCGCCGCAACCTTCAAGCAGGTTTCGCTTGAGATGGGCGGCAAGAACGCGCAGATTGTCATGGACGACGCTAACCTCGATCTCGCCCTCGACGGGGCACTTTGGGGCGCGTTCGGCACTACCGGCCAGCGCTGCACCGCCACCAGCCGCATTCTTCTACAAAAGGGAATCGCTGCCGAATTTACTGAGAAGTTTGTTGAGCGCGCAAAGAAGCTGAAGATCGGCAGCGGGCTGGACGAAACCGTCGAAGTCGGCCCGCAGGTCAATCCCGCCCAGATTGAAACCTCGGCAAAATACGTGGTCGTAGCTCTCGACGAAGGCGCTGAATTGCTCACCGGCGGCCGCGCGCTCACCTCCGGCATCTACGGCCATGGCACTTATTTTGAACCCACCGTGCTCGGCAAGGTGACACCCTCCATGCGCATCGCACGCGAGGAAGTTTTTGGTCCCGTTGTCAGCCTTATCGAGTTCGACACCTTCAGCGACGCCATCGAAATCGCCAACTCCATCGACTACGGCCTGTCCGTTTCGCTCTATACAAAGGACGTGAACAGGGCCTTCACCGCGATTCGCGATCTTGAAGCGGGCATCGCTTACATCAACGCGCCCACCATCGGTGCTGAAGTGCATTTGCCTTTTGGCGGAGTCAAGCACACGGGAAACGGCCATCGCGAAGGCAATGGCGCCCTGGAATTCTTCACAGCTTGGAAAGCGGTATACGTCGATTACTCAGACAAACTGCAACGCGCGCAGATCGACAACACAAAGTGAAAATACAAGTTCCAAGGTTCCGAGGTCACAAAGTTTCAGGCCACACCGTCATCAAGAGCAGTCGTTGGCCCAGATTAATATGTCGATGTTTTTCCGGGCGATACGTTGCCGCTTCAGCGATAAGTTAACTCGTAAACTCGTAACCTTGGAAACTTGTAACCTGTCTTTAACGTTCCAGCCAAGCCCGCTGAATGCCGGCATTCAATCCAGCCACTGCGCACGCGCCCAACTGATCGCAGCGGTAATGGATTGGAATCGGAAGATCAACACCCTTCAGGGTACTGGCCACGAGCTCTCGCCTTTCAACGAGGAACTGTTTGCCGCCGCGAGTTTCCATAATTCCGGTTGCGGCCTGATAGCCCACCAGCGCATCGTCCTGTTCCACCACGAAGTGCGAGGTTGGAAGCGCGACACTGCGCTTCGCCTTGCGTCTTCCGGTTGGATTCCTATCGCTGTTTCTGCCGGGAATGCCGACGAATCCCAGGTCGTCTGTCCCGCCGAGCCCTGCAGACTGAAGGACGCTTGGGAAATTCGTCGTGAAGGCCCACGAGACAGCGTTCTGATACTGCTTCTTTGTGCAGGAGAGCGTTCCTTGCGCAGCCAGCGAGGCAACCTGTCCACCTTTGCCGTTGACAGGCTGGAACAAGTCTTTACCGTGTTCGCGCTGCAATTCAGCGCTCACCAGGCGAGCTCTTTTCAGCGACTGCTGAATTTCAGCCTGGCTTTGAGCTGCCTGCTCCTCAAATTTTGCTTCGTTTCTTGAAGTGTTCGGGGAGGGATCGGTCGTGACCACGTTCGGAAGGTTCCTGAGCGGGTCATACTTCAGCAAAACCGGCGTGTCGCATAGAACCGTGCCGCTCACGTCCCTCAACTGCAGAATCAATTCGATCGGCCGCGGAGGGTTGTTGATCGTAGTCACAAAGGCATCCATCTGGGCCGCGTCGCTGGGTTCAATGCTGAGCTTGTAATTCAGCCGATCACCCCAATTGGTGATCAGGTGGCCCTTCAGTCCGGTGGTTGTCGAAGTCACGGACCCCATATCGTAGGAGTTGTCCGCCGCTTTGCTGGGTTCCAGAACGAAAGCAACAAAGGCCAGTGCGCTCAGCAGCCCCAAGCCAATACCCAGGGCCACAACCATCTTGGTCGAGGTCATGTTCAGGGCCTCTTCCTCTTTGGCTGCCATTGCCTTTGCCAGCTTCGCCTTCGCCACAAACCATTCGGATCGGCTCGGGGCCGGGGCACTTAAGGCTGGGGGCTGCGGTGGGGGCGCGGTCGGCGTTCCATCCTCATCAGCGTATAAATCCGAGGCGATGAATCGCGTATCCGCTGCGAGCGGCTTCGATTCAATCACCTGATAGGACGAGACGGGAACCTCGAGCTCGGTTGTTTCGGCGTTTTGCTCTACCGTGTCAACAGCCATGTTCTTAACCCTTCTTGTCTATTCGCAGATAGGGACTCGTCAAAAGCTTCAGAAGAATCAGTCGGTTTGTGCCGCAAGGCTCGCTTCATTCGGCTTTGCTCTCACCTGTCAGGCGGTCAAGCCCGAGGTCTCGTGTGACATACTTTTTTTTTCGTGCGCTGCGCGCACTTCACCTGAAAACCGAAGTATCCTCCGAAGCGAGACAAAGGAGAATAACGCTTATGAGTTATATGCCAGAACCTAAAAGGTATGAGGGAGCCGAATTCCGCCGCTGCGGCCGCTTTGGCCTGGTTCTGCCGCCGATCTCCCTCGGTCTTTGGCAAAACTTCGGCGGAGCCGACGTTTTTGAGACCGGCCGCGCCGTAATTCGCCGTGCATTTGATCGTGGCGTAACCCATTTTGACCTGGCAAACAACTACGGGCCTCCCTACGGCTCAGCCGAGGAAAACTTTGGTCATATCCTCCGCAAGGATTTCGGCGCACTCCGCAACGAACTGGTGATCTCGACTAAGGCTGGATGGGACATGTGGCCTGGTCCTTACGGCATCGGCGCATCGCGTAAGTATCTGCTGAGTTCGCTCGACGACAGCCTCAAGCGCATGGGCCTTGAATATGTCGACATCTTCTACGCGCACCGCCCCTGGGACAACTGCCCGCTCGAAGAAACCATGGGCGCGTTGGTCACGGCGGTCTTCCAGGGCAAGGCACTCTATGTGGGCATCTCAAGCTACAGCCCGGAACGCACCCGCCAGGCTGCTGCCATCATCAAGTCCATGGGAGTTCCGCTGCTTATTCATCAGCCTTCTTACTCAATGTTCAATCGCTGGGTCGAGCAGGGCCTGATCGACACCGTAGACGAGCTGGGCATGGGTTGCATCGCCTTTTCGCCGCTGGCCCAGGGCTTCCTCACGGATAAGTATTTGAACGGCGTTCCGGCAGTGTCGCGGGTCAGCTCGGCGGCCTCGTTTCCAAAAGAGTTTTTGAGCGATACCAATCTGGACCGCGTGCGCGCCCTTAACGAGATCGCTAATCAGCGCGGCCAGACGCTCGCGCAGATGGCCATCGCCTGGGTGCTGCGCGACAGACGCGTCACCTCCGCACTCATCGGCGCCCGCAACGTTCAGCAGCTCGACGACTCGCTCGACGCGCTCAAGAATCGGGATTTCACTGAGTCCGAACTGAAGGAGATCGATCGCTACGCCATCGACTGCAACATCGACCGCTGGCGCAACGCTAGAGAGAACATGAGCTAGGCGTCTCAGGGCCACACCTGTCCGGCTAGCCGATTGGCTCAGGGGAGTACGGCCCAGGCCAAACCGTCCGGTTGTCCGCCAACGTCAATGTGGTCGACGACCTCCAGGGTCTTCAGATCAAGGACAGCCACATAGTTGTCGGGAGTGCACGCGACGAAGGCCCGTGTGCCGTTCGGATCCATCAGGATCCCCGCCGCTCCGTGGCCGATGGGCACGCGTTTGAACTCCTTCTTCGACACTGCATCGTAGATGAGCAGGCCGCCATCACCCAACCTTGAAATCAGAACCAGCTTTCCATCGGGAGTGAACTTCAGCCGGTTCGCTCCGATGGCCTCCGCATCCAGAGTCGCCGTCACTTTACGGGTCGCAAGGTCAATCACCGAGAGAGTGCCGTCCTGTGCATTCGCCGTCCACAGCTCACGCCCATCGGGCGATACGTCAAAACCCTCGCTGCCTTTGCCTACCGGGATAACAGTTTCGTTCCAATCCATACGGGGCTGATTGGCGCCGTGTGCAGGCCCCACGGGTGCAGCCTCAACCTTCTCCAGGATCGTGACCGTGGCAGAGCTTACGTTGGTTGTGTAGATCTGCTTCTGGTTCGGGGTCACATAGATCATGTGAGTTCGGTTCTGGCCGGTGCCCATAATCCAGTCAACTTTCGAAGTCGCGGGATCATAAGCCGCGATGGCTTTTGCGCCTTCGGCCGTGAACCATACCTGGCCACCCATAAACGCCAGACCGTGCGGACCCGTCAGCGCGCCGGTGTCGATGTCAGGCAGAGCTTTGTGATCGACCAGATCGATCACAGAAAGCGCGTGGTACCGGCCGAATCCGTAAATCGATACATAGGCGGTCTTGCCGTCCCCGGAAGCAACCACTTCATGAGGGTCAGGACCAACCGGAGCTCGCGCAATCACCTGCAGACTTGAAGGATCGACCATCGCGAGAGTGTGGTCGTGTTTTGAAAGCGCCAGAAGCAGGCCGCGCTCCGTCGGTTGCGCCGAGACTCTTGCGTTTGGAAACAGCAACACCGCCACCGCGGCAACGGTCATAACGAAAAGGGAAGTCTTGAATCTCATGGCTTTGCTCCGTCAGTGCTGAGGTTTCATCACCTTTCGATAACCCTAAGCAACCTTGCTTGAGTTTGTCATCATCGGTTTTCATTTGAGATGGTTTTGATCGGTCGCTGTCCGAAGCTGCCGTAGGTGTAACCGATGAGTCCTCCGCCTGTTCCCACAGTCGGGGCGATCGACTTCACGAAATTTGGTGAATAAGATCATTGACTTTGCAATGCAAAGTAAGTTATCGTTGGCTCGTTCGGAGGTGCTTATGAACCCCTCACTGCTAAGGCGGCCAAGTGCTCTGATTCCAATCGCAATGTCAGTCACGGCCCTTGGCATTGTGCTCGGTTACGCTGCAATCTTTGGCGTTGCGCGTCAGGCTGACGAAGGCGCTGCGGCTCACATCTGGCAATTACTCATGGCAGGACAACTGCCATTTGTGGCGTATTTCGCCATCAAGTGGCTTCCAAACCAGCCCAGAAAAGGACTCCAGGTCCTCGCGCTCCAATTGTGGGCAGTGATGGCGGCAATGTTCCCCGTCTGGTATTTCCACTGGTAATCGGGACACCGCGGCAACTTCCCCACCTCAATCGGCCATTCGCATTGACTCAAATCCCGCCGGCAGGCGAAAGCCAGGTAGTGCGGCGACACGGGGAAGCCAATCTTGCGCAATGAAACCTATGGCAATCAAGACCAGTTTATGCAGTAGCCATCGGCAGGTTGAAGCCAACAGCTAATGGCTAATAGCTAGAAGCCGCCCTTCGTCTCTTCCAGAACGTTCCGCAGTGCAAAGCTGGTCTCCAGCCGCGTTACGCCCGGCAGCCGCGAAAGCTCCTTCTGGTGCAGCCGCCCGTAGTCGTCAATACCTGAGACGCGAGCCTCCAGCATGTAGTCGTACTGGCCGGCCATCAGGTGGCAACTCACCACATCGTGGCAGTGCCGCACGGCCGCCTCAAACTTGCTCAGCACATCGGCCGACTCGCGCTCCAGCGTCACACGGATGTATACCGTTCTCGACTTGCCCAGCAGGCGGTCGTCCACCACCGCCCGATATCCGCGGATAGCCCCCGAAGCCTCAAGCGCTTGAATACGCCGAGAGGCAGCCGAGGCCGAGAGCCCCACAGCTTCACCAACTTCAGCGTTTGTGGCCCGCCCGCGCTTCTCCAGAAATTGGATGATGGCCAAATCAAACTCGTCCAGAGCGGAACTGACCGCCCCTTCGCCCGATCCTGCCTTGAGTACGCCTGATTTATGCACTAAATCGTTAGATTGATCACGTTTTGTGCTCATTTTGCATTTCTATCACGAAAGTTGCACACATCGACACTGAAATGCGCAGTACCATTCATTCCGTTGTACACACACGAATGCGGCCCGGCGTCTAGCAGCCCTCCGAATGCTTCAAAGGCGTCGGGCAACCGCACCCACCGGCTGTCCCGACCGGCGGACTCTCTCGGGCATCCAGACATCAACAGAGTGGGCAAGCGCCCGGAGGAAGATCATGATCATAGGTGTCCCCAAAGAGATCAAGGACAACGAATCGCGTGTGGGCATCACTCCCGCCGGCGTAAAAGCGCTGACCGAGGTAGGGCACAAGGTTCTCATTGAAACCTCTGCGGGCGCACAATCCGGTTTCCCCGACGAGGAGTATCAGAATGCTGGAGCCGAGATCGTCGGCGATGCCGGCAACGTCTGGGGCAAGTCCGAGATGGTCGTCAAGGTCAAAGAACCCATCCAGCCTGAGTATCCCTACTTTCGCGAAGGTCTGGTTCTGTTCACCTATCTGCACCTAGCCCCGCTGCCTGACCTGACAACCAGATTGCTCGAATCCAAAGTTATTGGAATCGCCTATGAAACCGTGCGCGACCGCCAGCGGACCCTGCCGCTGCTCACGCCGATGAGCGAAGTGGCCGGCCGTATGAGCGTACAAGTTGGAGCAAGCTATCTTGAGCGCGAGCGCGGCGGCCGAGGCATCCTGCTCGGCGGTGTGCCCGGAGTCCCTCCAGCGCACGTATGCGTGATTGGCGGCGGTGTGGTCGGTACCAACGCAGCGCGCATTGCGCTCGGGTTCGGCGCCAAGACCACGCTCATTGATGTAAATCTCAACCGGCTCCGCGAACTCGACGACATATTCAACGGCCGCCTCTACACGCTTGCCTCCAACAGTTACAACATTGAGCACGCAACGCGCGAGGCGGATCTTGTCATTGGCGGCGTACTCATCCCTGGAGCAACTGCGCCCAAGATCGTTACCCGCGCCATGGTTTCGCGGATGAAGAAGGGCGCGGTCATCGTTGACGTAGCCATCGACCAGGGCGGATGCGTTGAAACCGCCAGGCCTACTTCGCACTCCGACCCAAGCTTTACCGTCGACGGAGTGGTGCACTACTGCGTCACGAACATGCCCGGTGCGGTTCCGAACACGTCAACCCTGGCTCTTACAAACTCCACCTTCCCGTACGTTATGCGCATCGCAAACCATGGAGTACGCGAGGCGCTCAAACAGCACGCTGGATTTGCCGAAGGCCTGAACACGTGGGAAGGCAAAGTCGTCTGCCGTGGCGTTGCCGAAAGCCAGCAGCTCCCATGGACAGCGGCAGAAGAAGTATTAGGCTGAAAAGTTGGCCATAAACCACAGGCCGCTGTTAGCTTGCATGTTGACCGCGGCCTCCTTCTTGTTCCTTCGGCTGATGAATGACTCTCAACTCATTCGCGCTCACCGAGGATGTAGTACTTTCGCGTGCTCACATCTGAAAACAACAGTTCGTACGTCCGGGTATATTCGTAGTCGCGTTTAGTGTCTTCCTTCACTGATCGGCCTTTGTAGTTGCCGGTCTTTAGTACAGCCGGATCGCGATACATTGCCTGCGCGTTGAGCTCGTATCTCTTGCCATCAATCTCCACCTTCAGCTCTTGATATGCAGCGCACGTATTCGAGCCGGAAGTCACGCCCCCACATTCGGTGACAAGCCGTGACGATTGCACGTGGACGTTAACGGTGTAATCGTCGGGATTGGGTTTAGCCTCCTGTGCAATCAATGAGGCAGATGAAAGCAGCATAAAAAGAACAAATACTTTAGCGATGAACTCCTCCAGAAAACAGGGATTATAGACCTATTTCTGAAGTCGCAGGACCGCATTCAATCCACTACCGTAAAATTGTCCTTCATCTGGAGGCCCAAAATGAAACGCCGCCAATTTCTCACCGCATCACTCGCTGCCTCGGCCGCCACGCTTGTCGGCAACACCGTCGCGCAGCAGCAACCCGCCGGCAAGCGCGAGTACTACCAGCTCCGCCGCTATGAGTTGAAGAGTGGCCCGCAATCGAAGATTACCGAAAAGTTCTTTGCTGAGGCGCTCATCCCCGCACTCAGCCGCATGGGCATGGGGGCCATTGGCGCGTTTCGTCTTGATGTCGGACCGGAGACACCGCAGTTCTATCTACTCATTCCTGGTTCGTCAACGGAAACGCTTGCGACCCTCGATCTGCAACTCGCCAAAGACGAGGAGTTCCTCAAGGTAGCCGCTCCTTACTGGAATGCGACTGCTGCAGAACCAGCCTTTCAGCGCATTGAGGCCTCGTTGCTGGCAGCGTTTGAAGGCTGGCCAAAGATCACTCCTCCACCAGCTGCGGCCACCAAAAGCAAACGCATCTTCCAGCTCCGCACGTATGAGAGCCCCAGCAACCTAGAGCACATTCGCAAGGTTGAAATGTTCCACTCCGGCGAGTTCGACATCTTCCTCAAATCCGGCGCGCATCCCGTCTTCTTCGGCGACATGTTAATCGGCACCCGCATGCCATGCCTCACTTACATGCTCAGCTTTGCTGACTCTGCGGAACTTGACGCCAGTTGGGACAAATTCCGCAACGACCCGGACTGGAAGAAGCTGACCTCCAACCCACGCTTTGCCTTCGACCCCATCGTGACCAACATTTCTAACCTGGTACTAAGCCCGCTAAGCTGCTCGCAAGTCTAAGAGCAGTTGCCAGTGAACAGTGATCAGTTGTCGGTGTTAGGTTGCCGGCATTCGGAAGATAGAAATGATGGGGCCTGTCGATCGAGGCGCAAATTCTCCGTAAGACAAAGCCCTCAAACTGCAGATGAATGACCTGACAACTGATCACTGTTCACTGACAACTGCCGTTATAATCCACGCATGACATTCCTGGGCGACTCCCGGCGTCGTTCCATCGCCGTTTTTGGCTTTGGCGTGGTGTTGCTCATCGCATTGCTGGGTACGCTCCAGGCATTCAATATTCGTGTCCTCAATCCTGAAACTCCCGGTGAAACCTTCGTCTTCACGGGGCTGATCGTAGTCGTGTTCCTGCTGCTCATGGTGTTGCTCATGCTGCTGCTCAGGAACATCGTCAAGCTGTATGCAGACCAGAGCAGTAGCGCCCTGGGAGCAAGACTGCGCACGCGCATGGTGCTCGGCGCCACCATCATCGCGCTCACTCCCGCGGTCTTCATGTTTCTGTTCAGCTTCCTGCTGATGAACCGCTCCATCGACCGATGGTTTACGCAGCCCACAACCGAGCTTCGCGAGGACTCAACGCGCGTGGTTGTCGAGCTGGCGCAATACGTTACCAGCAACGCACGTGGCGAGGCGGAGTCCATTGCGGCCACCGGCGCGGCAGACGGCGACCAGCAATTGCTCCAGTCCGTTCTTTCCTCGCATCGCGTTACGCTCGACGGCGGATTCGTCGTCATCTTCGATGGCGATCGGCGTCAGGTGGCTAGCTACGAGGCTCCCCCGGATTCAACTCCGGTATCGGTGATCGCATGGCAGGACGCGGTCGATCATGCCAAGACTGCTGAGGGGGGCTCGCTCAAGTCAATTCTGCTTTCGGCCGCACGCCGCAGCGATTTGCCCGTACTCAGGGTAGGCGGGCAGGAGTACGCGCTTGGCATGGCGCCTACTCAGAAAGGAAACCTAGTTGTTGCAGCGCTGCCGCTGCCGCAGGGCCTGAGTCAGACAACCGCGCGAATTCGCACTGGCGCTCAAACTTATTGGGCGCTGTTCCGTGCCCGCAACAGCATCCGCACCATCTTTTTCATGCTGCAGTTACTCATCACGGTCTTCATCTTTTTCTCCAGTCTTTGGCTGGCCATGTTCCTCTCCAAGCAGATTACGCGCCCGGTTGAAGCATTGGGTGTGGCCATGGACGAGATCGCCGCCGGCAAATACGAGCATCGCGTGTCTGTTGTTGCGGCTGGCGAAATGGGTGACTTGGTAACTGCATTCAATCACATGGCAGCCGACCTGGAAACAAGCCGCAGATTGGCTGAGAGCTCCTCCGCGCAACTCACCGCTGCCAACCAGTCAATCGAAGAACGCCGGCGCGAATTGGAAACCATTGTTGAGACAATTCCAAGTGGCGTGGTCACGCTCGACGGTTCCGGCATCGTCCTGCAATCGAATCATGCATTTGCTGCCCTTATGGGGATTCCGAAAGGCGTCTCAATCGCCGGCCAGAAAATCGAGAGTTTCCTGCCGGCTGAAGTCGCGCCGGATGTTGCCAGTCTCATCCGCCGTGGACAACGCATGGGCGCGGCGTCTACTGAACTCGATTTCCGCTTCCGGGGCCGCAGTATTCATCTGGCCATCACAAGTGCTCGCCTCGAACTTGCTAGTGGACAACCTGGCAGCGTCCTCGTGGTGGAAGATACCGGCGAGTTGCTGCGTGCCCAGCGTCAGTTGGCATGGAAGGAAGTGGCGCAGCGCGTAGCGCATGAAATCAAGAATCCGCTCACGCCAATTGCGCTCTCCGCCGAACGCATTGGTCGGCATCTCGACCGCGCGCAACCCGATTCATCCAGTGTGATCCGCAAGTGCAGCGAGGTTATCCTTACCTGTGTCGGTTCTCTTCGTACTCTCGTCGATCAGTTTTCCGCTCTCGCGCAGTTTCCTGCGCCGCAGCCTCGCCTTTGCGATATCAACAAGGTGGTTGAGGAAGCGTTGGCGCAATTCTCCGGCCGCATTGACGGCATCTCCGTTCGTTGCGATCTCGATCCCAATTTGCCGATAGTGATGGCCGATCCGGAGTCGCTGCGCCGGGCCTTCGCCAATCTCATCGACAATGCGGCAGAGGCCATGCAGGGCAGCTTGTTACGCGCGCTCAGCATTCATAGCGCTATGAGTGAAGATGGCGGAGCGGTCGAAGTTACAGTTGCCGACACCGGGCACGGATTGACCGATGAAATTCGGGAGCGGCTCTTCCTGCCGTTCTATTCCACCAAACATCGTGGCACAGGCCTCGGCCTGTCGATAGCGGCCAAAATCGTGCAGGAGCACGGCGGCTCCATCCGCGCTGAGTCGAACAGCCCGAAGGGTGCGCGCTTTGTGCTGCGGCTACCATTAATGGAGCAGGTGGCATCTGGGGCTGCGATTGAGCCGTCGGCGAAAGGGCTGTCTTCATGAATCAAATCCTCGTAGTGGACGACGAAGAGGAGATACGAACCTCGCTTGAAGAGATCCTTCGCGAGGAGGGCTACGGCGTGCGCGGCGCCGCCACGGCTGCTGAAGCCATGAAGTTGCTGCAGGACGCTCCTTCCGACGTGCTTCTTCTCGACATCTGGCTTCCCGACCGCGACGGCCTTGAAGTGCTGTCCGATGTGCGCCAGCAACCGATTCAATCGCGGCCTGAAGTTGTGATCATCAGCGGCCACGGCACCATCGAGACCGCCGTGAAAGCAACCAAGCTTGGCGCGTACGACTTCCTTGAAAAGCCGCTCTCGCTTGATCGCACCTTGATCGTGGTAAAGAACGCAGTTGAAGCACGCCGTCTGCGTGCAGAGAACGAAGAGTTCAAGCGGCAGTTCAGTGTGTCGTCCGTGTTAACAGGTGAGAGCGTTCCCTTGAAAGCTCTGCGTCAGCAGATCAGGCTAATGGCGCCCACCAATGGACGCGTGCTCATCTACGGCGAATCGGGTACCGGTAAGGAGCTCATTGCGCGCTCCATCCATGCTGAGAGCCTTCGCCGCGACCGAGTCTTTGTTGAGCTAAACTGCGCAGCAATTCCCGAGACGCACATTGAGGCTGAGCTCTTCGGTTACCGGCATGGCGTGCAGCCCGGCGGTCCGGCCGAGCAGCGCGGTACGCTCGAACGTGCTGATGGCGGCACGCTTTTCCTCGACGAAGTGGGAGATATGAGCCTCAAGACGCAGGCAAAAATGCTCTGCGCGCTGGACGACCAGATGTTTACTCCGGTCGGCGGCACGCAGCCGCTCCAGGTTGACGTGCGCCTCATTGCATCCACTAACAAGGATCTAGAAGAGGAGATAGGTAAAGGCAACTTTCGCGAAGACCTCTTCTACCGTCTCAATGTAGTTCCGTTCTATGTGCCGCCGTTGCGTTCACGCAAGGAAGACATACCCTTGCTGGCACGCGAGTTTCTTGCTGACTTCGGCCGTCAATATGGAAGGCCGCGCATGGAGATTGGCAACGAAGCGCTGGAAGCACTGGCGCAATATCACTGGCCGGGTAACGTGCGCGAGCTCAAGAATGTCATCGAGCGGGTAATGATTCTCAATCCGCGCGTGCTTCGCATTGAGCGCAAGCACCTGCCGCCGCTTTCGCACAAGGCAGGCTCCCGCTCCAAGGAGGAGTTCTCAAGTCTGCAGCAGGCGCGTGACGCCTACGAACGCGAATATATCCTCAAGAAGATTGAGGAAGCGCGCAATAACGTGAGCCACGCCGCAGAACTGCTCGGCCTTGAACGCAGCCATCTCTATCGCAAGATGAAAGCCCTGGGTATCAGCGTGCGCGAGTAGCTCCCGCGTAAAGGCTGAATGTGCTTATCGCCGGTCGAACGACCATCTGCCCGAACCCAGGCAGAGAATCGCAATCAATCCGAGGAACATGCACAGATCGGTACGGCTCTCATGCATCGCCGCCCAAAACCCTTCCTTGTGCAGGATGGGCCATTTCGTTGTCACCAGAGCGACTGAAATATTTATCAGCAGGGGAATTGCCGCATAGAGCGTGGCAATGCCAAGGATCAGCATCGCTCCGCACACAATCTCAACCAAGCCGACGAACGGACCGCTGAAATGCGGATACGGAATCCCGATCTTTGCAAACCTGCCGGCTCCCAGCGCGCCGGGATACATGAACTTCTGTATGCCTTCGGAAAGAAAAACCCAGCCCACCATCACACGCAGCAGCAGCAATCCAAACCCGCTGCGAAATCCCGATCCAGACGCCATCTACACTCCCGTATCGTCGCCTCTTCGGCGAGAATCACTTCTACGAATTCACGGGAATTGTAGCATCGGCTGGCCGAGTGGGAAGGTGCTTGGCTTAAGGGCCGCGAGACTTACTCGTTTACTCGACGATCTTTTGGTCCCATACGGCGGTCTGTCGAGCCGTGGCGTCTCTCCACTTTAACGATGCGGAGATCGGGCAGGCCTACTCGCCGGTCTTCTCCTGAGCGCCGGTCATCGGAACCGACGCGCCGGCCTGCTCTTGCATTTGGCGTCGTGCCATCTGTTGCATGGCGACCAGAGTCCACGGATGCCGCTCGCGTCGCATCGTGTACGGCTTCTTTCACAGCCTCTTCGACGCTTCCGGTGTTGCTGGTCAGCAACCCATTCAATACCGGCAGAACGACCCGTTCCTTTTCAACAAAATCCACACCCTCGGCCGTGAGCGTGTAGCTGGCATTGTCTGCTCTCTCGATATACCTTTTCTTCGACAGGTACCAGAGCGTGAAGTCCAGGTAGTCCCGTGGAAACCCCATGCGCTCTTCCAGATCCGCCAGGCTTACTTGAGGGGAATTGGGACTCATGCGGCGGCGGTAATAGAGCACAGCCAACACCGCAATTCTGCGGTTGACCTCGCCGTCAAGCTGGTCCATAAAGTCGATTGACGTTGAGAGCGGCCGGATCGCTGCATCCTGCCGCTTGGTGTCGTACTCCCTGCGCCGGACCGAATTGGACAGAACTTCGTACGCGGACGTCACGAGCTGGAACTTGGCTGAATCGCCAGTAGCGGTATTATCCGGATGCAGACGGGCCGCTAAATACTTGTAGACACGGTGGATGGTCTCGTTGTCCGCATTCGGGCTTATCTGCAACAGCTCGTAATAATCGATCATCAGATTCAATTACCTTTCGGCTTGTCAGGTCGCATTCTAGCCCCACCCGAAAAGTGAATGAAATCCCACATTCGATGCAGGATATGCCTTTGAGCAAGGGCGATTCCGGCCCTCGTGCTACCCTAACCCACATGCTGCCAGCGCTGGGCCAGGATGCTAATCTCGACCCTTCACCGCAGTTGCACGAGCGGCCATGGCTGTTCACTTTCCTCATTGCGCCCATGGCGGTCATGTCCCTGGGGCTTGCTGGTGGAGCGCTGTCTTTTCTTCTACGCCGCGAGGGAATTGACCCCGCCCGCGGAGCCGGCATCGTCGCCTTCGTCACTCTGCCGCACTCCATCTATTTCCTCTGGGGGCCCGTAAGCGACTTCTGGATGAGCAGGCGCAAGTGGCTCGTCGCGGCCGCTGCCGCCGCCGCAGTAGCCGTGTTGGCTGCCTTCGATCAGCCATACCTCGGTTCCACTTTCGCTGTTGGCCTCCTTTTTCTCGGTATGTGTTTCGGCGGCCTGGTTGCTGCTGCTTGCGGCGGCATCATGGGAGCACTCTGCTCTGAGAGAAATCGCCGTCTTGCCGGCAGCTTTTACCAGAGTGGATCGCTGGCCTTCGGCGGACTTGCTATCTTTCTCCTCGTTTCACTTGCACCTCAGTTGCCGCTTGGTTCGCTGGGATGGATCGTGGCGGCCATGATCTTTCTTCCTGCGCTATTTGTATTAGCGCTTCCTCGTCAGCCAGAAATCGAAACGCACTCCGCACAGGAAGCAACCGCTCGCATCTTGCGCGAGTTCCGTTCAACCTTCTTTCGGTGGGAAGCCGTCCCCTACACACTGCTCATCACGTTCCCCATGTGCAGTGGTGCCATGATCGGCCTGCTTCCGGCTCTTGCAGCCGATTACGGTGTCAGTGGCCGGCAGGTAGCCTGGATGAACGGTATTGCTGGCGCTTTGCTCACGGCGGCCGGCGCGGCCGCGGCCTCTCTCATTCCCATGCGTGTGCCGGTGCCCGTCGCTTTCCTGCTGTCGGGGCTTGTGAATGCAGCAACGCTCGCCATCTTTGCCCTGGGCCCGCTGCAACCCGCGGTGTATTTCACCGGCACGGTGCTGTACCTGTTCAGCATTGGCGTCTGCTATTCCATGTTTACGGCGGTGGCGCTGGAGTTTCTAGGTAACTCAGGCAAGAGCGGCAGTTCACGCTACTCCATCATCAATTCCGTCGGGAACGTGCCCGTGGCATATATGGAGTTTCTGGATGGCCGAAGTTACGCCCACTGGGGTCCGCGCGCCATGCCCGCTGCGGACGCAATTCTTGCCACCCTCGGTGCATCTCTGCTGCTTGCCCATTTTGTGGTGAGCCGCAAGCGGAAAAGACTCAGAGAAGCGCAGCGCCTCAACGCCTGAGTGATATTACCGTCAGCGTTCGCCCTGCCGATCCAGTATCGGCCCTATCGATCCCGGATTACCTGGCGTCGCCGGATTCACGCTGAAGTCCCAAACCGACTGATTGATCTCAGACGGGGAAATTATCTCCACCAGCGCGTACTCTCCGATAAGCAGTTTCTGCTCCGGCTGAATACGAAGCCAGTGTTCGCCCGGCACCACGTCAATCTTTATGGGTATTACATTTTCTTCCTGCGATACCTTCCCGAGTGGGCTGACCTTGATCGCACCCACATAGCGCAGGGCTCTGCGTTCGTCCAGCTTGATAATCGCGAATCCCGATTTGTTTGAATGCGCTCCATGCTCGCCGGTTACCGCGTTGGCGCGGCCCGTGTCGATCGTCATCGCGTGCGAAAGCACTGATTCTTTATCGTCCATCACGCCGAGCGAGACAAAGATGGTGGGGTCATTGACGTGGATATGCACCTTGGCATGTTGTCCATTCAGTTGCATGTTCATCTTCGACATGGCCAGCGGGTTCAGCACCCGCAATCCTCTGTGGGCTTTGTTGTCGATATTCAGGTCGTTGGGGATCAGCTCCACCAGCTCCGGCGTGCCCTGAAAATTATCCAGTACGAACACGCTGTCCTGGTTGGGCAACTCTAACCCTGGCGCTACTTCCGGCATCTGCGCCTTTTGTAGAGCGCGCTCGTCTGCCTCTTCCTTATCTACCGCCTCGGCCTCCTTCATGGCCGGCGATTTTTCTTCCCCGGCAGTGGACCCGCTGTAAGGACCCGCGTGGTCGCGCTCCCACTTCTCCGTCGCTTTCCAGTCCACCAGGTCGACAGGGATCTCTTCCCAGTCGCCTCGCTCCAGTGAGAGGAAACGCACGCGATCTCCCGCAATGTTGTATCTGCGGACAAGCTGGTAGGTGCCGTCTTTCAAAATCAAGCGGTGATTCCGCTCCAGCCCAGGCGTATCGGGCTTGATGACCAAGGGCTTTTGTCCGTCGCGAGGCGCGCTGGATGCCGAATTCTGCGCATCGGCCAACGGCACTGACGCCGCAAGAGCCAATCCAAGTCCCAGCAGCAACCCTGCGGCCAACGCTTTGGCTGGCCCGTCCCCTGCCGGAACCCGTCGAGGCTGTGGTATTCGGCTCATCGCACTCAGTTTAGACGAATCTGTCCAGCGGAGGTTGCTCCAATTGCCTGAACCCGCCAAAGCATGTATCCCTGAACCTGCAATGCAACAAACAATGTTGTTCCTGCGTCAAAACATATGTACCTTTAAAGGATGGGAGAGGTCGTTTGAGTTTTCGCCCCACACCATCCCGCTCCGTCTTTCGCGGCAAGTCGCCTGCCTTACCGGTGGTTGCTTTGGTGTGCGTGGCGTTGCTGTGCCTTCTGGCTGCGGTGCAGGTAGCGCATTTCCATGCAGACCAGACTCTAGCCGATCATTGCCCAATCTGCGTTTCGATTCACTCCGCGGCCCCACTGGCGGCGGCGGCAGTTGCTGCCATCCTGCTGGTTGAGATCGGCCGTTCGACCCCGGTGCTCGAACCTCATCGCATTGTCCTTCGCTGGACATCCCGGCTCTATACCCGCCCTCCTCCTGCGGGCCGCTAGGGTCTCTTTCCGAATTCATTCTGCATGTGCTTCAACATCGTTTCGGCTTCAATCTGCGGGCGGTGTATGGGCAGCTTTCAAAAAATTGCTGCTTCAGGCAAGCCCGGAAAGGGATCACCACCTACGCCGAAGATGCCGGGGTATTTGAGCCCCGGATCAAATCCAGCGTTGTTCTGCCACCATCAGGAGAATCCCCGAATGCCCTTCAGGCATATCTCAATTCGCCGCATCACTTTTCTCGCGGTATTTCTCGTCGCGTCACTTCCGGCGCTCGCCTCGCAGGGAGGCAATGCTGGCTCGGTGCAGGGAACTGTCACCGATCCGACCGGCGCCGTCATCCCCAACGCCGTTGTCCGTCTTTCCAACGAGCGCAGCGGCTTTGACCGCACACTCACAAGTGACGCTCAAGGCGAATTCGACTTCAGTAATGTCCCTTTCAACAGTTATCGCCTCACCGTCTCCGCAAGCGGATTTGCGTCTCTCAGCAAGAACCTGGACGTACGCTCGGTCGTGGGAACCAGCCTTCAGCTCATTCTTCAAATCTCCGGAGGTTCGCAAACCGTAACTGTCCAATCGAGCGGCGATCTCATCGAGGCTGACTCCACCTTTCACACCGACGTCGATCGCGACATGTTCATCAAGGTGCCGCTTGAGAGCCAGTCATCTACGTTGAGCTCGCTCATCACGGCCACAACGCCCGGCGTCTCTGCTGACTCCAACGGCCTCTTCCACGGCCTCGGCGACCACGCATCCAACTCATTCTCAGTCGATGGCCAACCCATCACCGATCAGCAGAGCAAGACCTTTTCCAATCAACTCCCGGCCAACTCCATTCAGTCCATCCAGGTCATCTCCGGCGCACCACCTGCCGAGTATGGCGACAAGACCAGCCTCGTCATCGTCGCAACCACGCGTTCGGGCCTCGGGATCAGAAAACCCACCGGAAGCATCAGTACGTCCTACGGTGCCTTCGGTTCGACCACCGGCAGCGTCGATCTCTCATACGGCGGCAAAAGCTGGGGCAATTTTTTTGAGACCGATGGCCTTGATACCGGCCGCTTCCTCGATCCGCCGGAGTTCGCCGTCTTCCACGACAAGGGCAACGAGCAGAACTTCTTTGATCGCGTAGATTACAGCTTTACGCCTGCCGATTCCGTTCATCTGAATCTTAACTACAGCCGTTCCTGGTTTCAGACGCCCAATGCTTACGACAACCTGAACGTGCAGAACATCGTCAGCGGTGGCTCCAGCGCCAACCCCATCTTTGGCAACGTAGGCAACGCCGATCAGCGCTCCAAGATCGACACATTCGACATAGCGCCCACCTACACGCGCGTCATCGGCAACAACATGGTGTGGAACCTGGCAGCGTATGCGCGCCGCGACGGCTACAACTATTTCCCCAGTCCCAATCCTCTCGCCGATCTCGGCCCCGCTAACCTGCAGACTTCATCCATTCGTCAATACCGCACCCTCACCAACACAGGCGTTCACACAGATCTCTCCTATGCCAAGGGCCGCCATAACGTGAAGGTGGGAGCGCAGTATTCGCATACATTCCTGCGCGAGCACGACAGCATCGGAATCGTCGACCCTCTTTACAACTCACCGTGCGTTGATACCTCCACCGGCGATCCGCTCCCCGGCTATTCCAATCCTGGGCAATGCCCGGGTGGCGTGGCAGGCCAGAATCCGGACTATCTCCCGGTTCTCGCGCCGTACGACTTCACCCGCGGCGGCGGATACTACCGCTACTTTGGCCGCACGGATGTAAAGCAAGTAGCCCTCTATGCACAGGATGAGATCAAGGTCGGCGAATGGAACTTCAATGTGGGCGTGCGCCAGGATTTCTACAACGGCCTCACCACCGCGAGCCAGACTCAGCCCCGTTTGGGAGCCGCATACACGGTCAAGCCAACTTCCACGGTGTTGCGTGTCTCCTATGCGCGCACGCTTGAGACGCCCTTCAACGAAAATCTTGTGCTCTCAAGCGAGGGCTGCTCAAACCCAGTGCTCTCTCCCATGCTTAACTGCTCTGCCGGCGTCTCCGATACCATGCATCCCGGCTACCGCAATGAGTTTCACGCCGGCCTGCAACAGGCCATCGGAAAAGATGTAGTCGTCAGCGGCGAATACATCTGGAAGTACACGCACAACGCCTTCGACTTCGCTGTTCTCGGCAACACACCCATTACCTTCCCCATCAATTGGCACAACTCCAAGATCCCCGGCTATGCGCTCAATGTCGCGGTGCCCAACTATCACAACCTGAGCGCCTACGCAGTCATGTCGTCGGTCTCCGCGCGTTTCTTCCCGCCGCAAGTCGCCGGTGCAGGAGCCACTGTTGCACAGGGTAGTCAATATCCTTTCCGCATCGACCACGACGAAAAGTTCAACCAGACCACGCACGTGCAATACACCTTTGCCCGCGGCCTGCTCAACGGACTCTGGGGCGGCTTTAACTGGCGCTACGACTCCGGCCAGGTGGCAGGTCAGGCCCCATGCTATAACCCGCTCTCCAACGATCCAAACAGCGCCTGCGGCGACACAAGCGCCACGCTTGGCGGCCAACCGGCCGTCGATCTCAGCGGACTCACCGCCGACCAGCAATTCCAGGCCGGACTGATATGCAATGGCGTGCACGCCACGCCTGGTAACCCATTGCCGGCCGTATGTCTCGCCTCGCAGTTCAGCTCAAGCCTTATCAATATTCCGGCTGCGGGCACCGGCAATGCAGATCGAAACCCGCCGCGTATCGCGCCGCGCAATCTCTTCGACGTGTCCGTCGGCAAGAGCAACATGTTCCACGCCGATCGCTACAAGATGGACCTCGATCTGACCGCGATCAACGTCACCAACAAGTACGCGCTCTATAACTTCCTATCAACCTTCAGCGGCACGCACTACGTAACTCCGCGCACCATGACAGCCAAGCTGACGCTGAACTTCTAGTACAGATACGGTTCTCTCACCAAGAAAATGGGTGCCCAGGTCCGGATTTTCGGACCTGATTACATGACAGCGTCGGCTCCTCGCCAGCCGAGTAGATTGGTAATTGCGAAATGACCAAGAGCTCGGGAGGAAAGGAGCCGAGCATGATGATTATAGGCTGTGACTTTCATCCTCGTTTCCAGCAGATCGCGTTTGCGGATACGGAGACAGGCGAGTACGGTGAGCGCCGCTTGAGCCATCGAGAAGAGGCGGAAGGATTCTATCGTGGTTTGGCAGGCAGAGCGGTGCGGGTTGGTGTTGAAGCCAGCGGGGGCATGGATTGGTTCCGGCAGTTGCTTGCGGAACTTGGTCATGAACTTCTGCTGGGAAATGCCAGTGCTATACGTGCAGCGATGCCGCGCAAACAGAAGACTGACAAGCGGGATGCCCGGCACATTTTGAGTTTGCTCGAGGAAGGCCGGTTTCCGATGGTGTGGCAACCGCCGGCAGAAAACGAAGATATGCGCCAGTTGTTGTTGCACCGTTGCCGTCTGGTTCGGCTTCGTACCAGGGTAAGGAATCAGTTGTCGGCCTTGGCCCGCAACGAGGGCCTGCTTAGTCCCCGGGTTTGGTGCCGCAAGCGCCGTCAGCAGATAGAAGGCTTGCCTCTGCGTGGATGGCGAGCGGAGCAACGCAAGGATCTGTTTGTTTTGCTGGACGAACTGGACAAGCGGATTCGACCGCTGGACGAAGCTGTCAGTACGGCGGCGACTGCACACGTGGATGCTTTGCGATTGATGACTCACCCCGGAGTAGGGCCGATCGTATCGCTGGCCTATGTGCTTGCGATCGGAGACTGGCAACGATTCGCTCGCGGCAAGCAGGTGGCCAGCTATCTTGGCCTGATTCCGGAAGAAGACTCCAGTTCCGACCGGCGTCGGCTGGGCCATATCAGCAAGCAGGGCAACGGTCTGGTGCGCTGGTTGCTGGTGGAAGCGGCAGTGCATGCCCAGCGGCACGATCCGAGCTGGCACCGGCAGTATGTGCGCCTGTCGATGCAAAAGCACCACGGCGTGGCCAAGGTGGCCATCGCGCACAAACTGGCGGTTCGACTTTACTGGATGTTGCGCTCCGGGAATGATTATCCGCAAGTCACCGAGCGCGGTTCGCATGCGGGGCAGTCCGGCTATCCCGATGGCTGCGGCTTAAGGCCGAGGACCTGATTGGACACCCCGTCTTCCTCAATCGCCGAGGGAGTTTGAACAGGCGATCATGGTGCAGTACCGGACCGAATACATGGTTGATGGAACCTGAACGTTGCCATCGAAACTGATTTCGTTCAACAAGCGAGCTCTGGTCGTGATGCAGAAATACGATTTCTCAACAATCGAACGAAGCTCAGAAAAGAACTCTGACCTTCGTTCCCAATCCAAGCATCAAGTGGTCGAATCGCTGTCAAGGGTCGAGATGAACGGCAAAAATCGCCGCCCTTGACAGCGACACGACCACAACAGGAAGCCTCGCGCAGTTTTACCTTGACAGGAGCTAACGCTGTCATACATGGGATAGCACTACCCCAAACAACCCGCGTCTAACCCACATGCCGTCGCGCGCCCGCTGATCACGAGCTATCATGGGCGTAAATACCTCTGCCTCCGAGCTGGCATTCGAACCGGCAGGTGTTGTCATGAAGAGAATCGGAAGAGCCTCCCTCCCGTTCATCTTTGCCGGAGCGCTGATCACCGCGCTTGCCGCACAGGAGGCATTCCGCGAATATCCATCGGTAGAGTACGGCGAAGAAATCCCGATCCCGCCTGATTGGAATCAGCCTGCCGAGTGGGCCTTCGCCCGCCTCATGTTTCCCCCCGGCCCGCTTGATGGCTATCGTGGCCGCTTCGATGGGCCCTGGCAGGAGGGACTCTCGCTCTGGACGCAGGACTATCCCCGCGCCGACCGCGCACTCGCCAACGCCGTCCGGCGGCTCACACGCGTCGACGCCCGGTCCGTCGAGCAGGCGGTAAACCTTGACGATGGTGACGAAATTTACAACTGGCCGTGGCTGTACGCCGTGCAGGTTGGCGAGTGGGGACTCACTCAAGCCGAAGCAAAGAAGCTGCGCGACTACCTGCTGCGCGGCGGCTTCTTCATGGCCGACGACTGCCACGGCTCCCAGGAGCAGGCCTACTTCGAAAAGTCCATGAAGATGGTCTTCCCGGATCGCGAGTTGGTTGATATCCCCAACAACGATCCCATCTTTCACACCTTTTTCGATCTCGACGACCGCTTCCAGATTCCCGGTGCGGAGCACCTCTCCACCGGTCACAAGAAAGACGGCTACGTTGCCCACTGGAAAGGAATCTACGACGACAAAGGCCGCATCATGGTGGCCTTCTCACTCAACTCCGACATAGGCGATTCATGGGAGTATCTCGACGACCCGCGTTACCCGGCAAAGTTCTCAGTACTAGGCACCAAAATCGGCGTCAACTACGTCCTATACGCAATGACCCACTGATTGATACGTGAGCATGCCTCGTTTCAACGGGTGCCATTGCCACGTATGGAAAAGAAAGCAAAGTTAGCTTGCTTTTTCTCCTTCACCCCAACGCCTTCAGATACGCACCAAAAACCTCATCGCCAAAGCACGCGAAGATCACATTCTCGAGCCATTTGTTCTGCTCAAGCTCCGCGCGCGTCTCGCGCACCGCAATTTCCACGGCCTTGTCCACTGGGTACCGATACACACCACAACTGATGGCAGGGAACGCAATGCTCCTCAGGCCAATTTCACGCGCCAGCTTGAACGCACACCTGTAACAACTCGCCAGCAGCGCCGGTTCGCCATGATCGCCGCCGGTCCACACTGGACCCACTGCATGGATCACGTATTTGGCAGGCAGCTTGTAGCCACGTGTCAACTTGGCCTTACCTGTAACGCAGCCACCCAGCCTGGCGCACTCGTCGTAAAGTTCAGGCCCCGCAGCTCGATGGATGGCCCCATCCACACCGCCGCCGCCCAGCAGAGTAGTATTGGCCGCGTTCACAATTGCATCCACCGCCAGCGTAGTTATGTCCGTCTTTAGAGCTGAAATTCGTTCCGGCATTGCCTGTCGTCCCCGTCACCCGCAGTCTACATCCATTCTTCTGCCATTCCCCATCAAGTCACTTCGCAACCGCAACAAAAATCGCCTCTTATAAAGGAGATACGCCGCGCTTTTCCTCAAGCCGTCTCATTTTCCGGTTTCTTCGCACCTCAAACTCTGCCATACTTGATTGTGCCCACCAGGTACGTCCAACCAAAACAATTAATGAGTGAGGTTGCATCCATGTCTGCAAAGTACGTCTTTGTGACGGGCGGAGTTGTGTCCAGTTTAGGCAAGGGTCTCGCGGCGGCTTCCATCGGCTGCCTGCTTGAGAGTCGCGGGCTACGGGTCAACATGATGAAGTTCGACCCCTACCTGAACGTCGATCCCGGTACCATGTCGCCGTTCCAGCATGGCGAGGTCTTCGTCACCGACGACGGAGCCGAAACCGACCTCGACCTGGGCCACTACGAGCGCTTTACCCACGCGCCTCTCTCTCGCGACAACAACCTCACCACCGGCCGAATCTACGAGCAGATCATCCAGAAAGAGCGCCGCGGCGACTACCTCGGGAAAACCGTCCAGGTCATCCCCCACGTCACAAATGAGATCAAGAACGCCATGCGCAAGGTCTCGGCCAACGGAGCAGATGTCACCATCGTCGAAATCGGCGGCACCGTCGGCGACATCGAATCGCTGCCGTTCCTCGAAGCCATCCGCCAGATGCGCCAGGACCTTGGCCGCGAAAATACCCTTTTCGTTCACCTCACTCTGGTGCCATACATCGTGGCGGCACAGGAACTCAAGACCAAGCCCACCCAGCACTCCGTCAAGGAGCTGCTTTCCATCGGCATTCAGGCCGACATCCTGCTATGCCGTTCTGAGCGCCCGCTAGGCCGCGAAATGAAGCAAAAGATCGCCGCCTTCTGCAACGTTGAAGAGCGTGCCGTCATCGGTGCCACTACTGTGCCTTCAATCTACGAAGTCCCCCTCCACTTTGCTGAAGAGGGCCTTGACGCACTCATCCTCAAGTATCTGCACATCGACGCGCCCGACGCCGATCTGAGCCGCTGGAAAGATCTCGTCGACCGCTGCTACCACCCTAAAGACGAAGTCTCCATTGCCATCGTGGGTAAGTACGTCGAATACGAGGACAGCTACAAATCGCTCAAAGAGGCGCTCACCCACGGAGCCATTTCGCAGAACCTCAAGCTCAAGGTCACATGGATTGAGGCAGAAGGCCTTGAGTCCAAGTCGCCCGAGGATCGCAGCTACGAGTCGCAACTCGAGGGCTTCGATGGCATCCTGGTGCCTGGCGGCTTCGGCAAGCGCGGCATCGAGGGAATGTTGAACGCCATCCGCTATGCGCGCGAAAAGCAGATTCCATACTTCGGCATCTGCCTCGGTATGCAAACTGCCTGCATTGAATTTGCGCGAAATGTCTGCGGCCTCAAAGATGCAAACTCCAGCGAGTTCGATCCCGCCGCGCAGCACCGCATTATCTATAAACTTCGCGAACTGCTCGGTGTTGAAGAGATGGGCGGCACCATGCGCCTGGGCGCGTGGACCTGCGTTCTGCAAGATGGCTCATTGGCCTCCAAGGCCTACGGCGGAGTCAATGAAATCAGTGAGCGCCATCGCCATCGTTACGAGTTCAACCGCGAGTACGAAGCCCTGCTCACCGGTGGCGGCCTGCGTCTGAGCGGCACCACGCCCGACTCAACATACGTCGAAATCGTCGAAATTCCAGGCCACCCGTACTTCCTGGGCTGCCAGTTCCACCCCGAGTTCAAGTCCAAACCGCTCGAGCCGCACCCGCTCTTCCGCGAGTTCATCATCGCCAGTTACAAGAACCGCCTCACGCGCCCGCAGTCAGAAACATCCGTAACTGAGCAAATGATCCAGTAATCTAAGCTACACACAGAGACAATACGGGCCGCCTCATCTTTGCGCTGTCTTATCGCGCATAGATGAGATGGCACGGCCCAATCCGCCTCCAATAACTCAATCCAACAATCTGATGTAGTATTCTTTGACCGATTCCAAATCGAGTCACAATCAGGACGTGTATCACAACAAGGGGTGCAATGATGAAGCGAACCTTTGTCGCTGTATGTGGTGTCATCCTTGTAGGTTTTCTGGCCGGTTGCAGTGCGGCCTCGCCCGACGCGGGACATGAAGCAGTTTGGGTCATGAAGCCAATGCTTTTCGGCCATGGTGGAGTCGATCCGGTCCCCGTCAAAACCGGACGATCCTATGGCGCGGTCACAAGCAGCGCAGTCGATGTCAGCATGCTGCCCCAGCGCGTTGATATGGAATTCGACGACATGATGACCAAGTCAGGCGTTCCCGTCTCGTTCCACGTCGTGGCTACCTTCCGTGTCGTCGATTCCGTAAAACTTGTTACTTCCTATGGCGCAGACCGCGACGACAGAGGTAACTGGGGCTTCTGGGATCGGAATGTCGACCAGCCGCTTAGGACCGCCGTCCGCGATGCTGTAAAGCAGCGTGACATGCAGGAGATGGCCATCTCGCAAACAGCCGCGGATGACGTAGGGCGGGAAGTTGCATCCGCTGCCAATGAGATTATCCAAAAGTCCGGCATTCCCATCGTCTTCACGGCCATGAACGTTGGCCGCGTCAATCCGCCGGACGCGATCAAGAATCAGCGCATCGCAACTGCCGAGCAGGAGCAGCGGGCCATCACGGAGCAGCAGACTAAACTTGCCGAAGATCAACGAAAGGCAGCGGAGACAAGCCGCGCCGCCGCCGACAACGCCTATCGTCAGGCCATGCAGCTTTCTCCCGACCAGTTCCTGCAGCTTGAACGGATCAAGATGCAGCGCGACGTATGCGCCACCCAGGGCTCCAACTGCACATTCTTCATCGGAGGCGGCGTAACCCCGGTTAGAGAAGTGGGTGGCAGATAGGCGATTTCGTATAACCCAGTGCAGGGGGGCATCCCACGCGCAGATCCTTCATTGCCGGCAGCATGCTAACATGTAGATGCAATTAACATCTATATGTATATGGCTCTCTCCTGCGTCGAAAGCCCGGGCGAGACCACGTGGGCGGCGATGCGGTTCGAAAGGCGCCGGCGAAATCCGTTCATCCGCACACCCGCGCGGCAACGTTGAATCAATTCCTCGGCCATTCTTAGACCGCATCAACCAGGGCGCCAGGAGAAAGCAATGGAAACACAGGAAAATCAGACCACGATGCCCCGAATTGGCGATAAAGCTCCGGCCTTCAAGGCAATCACGACCCAGGGAGAAATTAATTTCCCCGATCAGTTCGCCGGAAGCTGGGTTATTCTCTTCAGTCATCCCGCGGACTTCACGCCCGTGTGCACCTCTGAGTTCATGACCTTTGCCAAGCTCGAAGATGAGTTCGGCAAATTCAACTGCAAGCTGGTCGGCCTCTCTGTCGACGGCCTCTACAGCCACATCGCATGGCTCAGGACCATCAAGGACAAGATCGAGTACAAGGGAATGAAGCAGATCGAAGTGAAATTCCCTCTCATCGAAGACATCACTATGGAAGTCGCCCGTAAATACGGCATGATTCAGCCGGGCGAAAGCAGTACCAAGGCAGTTCGCGCCGTGTTTCTCATCGACCCTAAAGGAATCATCCGCACCATCATCTACTACCCGCTCAGCACGGGCCGCAACTTCGACGAGCTTCAGCGAGTCCTCATCGCACTCCAGACAGCAGATGCCTTCGGTGTGGCAACTCCCGCCGACTGGCGTCCCGGCGACGAAGTCATCGTACCGCCCGCCGGTTCATGCGGCGCGGCCAAGGATCGAATGGAAGGAAAAGAGGAAGGCGTAACCTGCTACGACTGGTTCTTCTGCACTCGCAAGATCGACAAAGAGACAATCTTCAAAACAATCGCGGGCAAATAACAATTCACATCAACAGAAAAGCCCGGAGCAACACAGCTCCGGGCTTTTCTGTACTCAATCGCCGTTCGCGCATCACAGCGGCTTGTATCCGACCTCGGTGCGCTCCTTCACTGCATCGTCGTTCAGCGCTACGCCAATACCGGGCTTTTCCGTTACTTCGAGGTATCCGTCATTCAACTTCACTGGCTCGGTCAATGACGTGTACTGCTTGTTCAGATAGTGTGTCCACTCCAGCATCATCACATTCGGCGCCGTCATGCATACCTGCGCGTAGGCCATTGTTGCCAGCGGAGAAGCCACTCCGTGCGGCGCCATCGGAATCGAATACACCTCTGCCATCGACGCAATCTTTCTGGTCTCCAGCAGCCCGCCGGTCTTCGACATGTCCGGCTGAATAATACTCAGCGCTTCCTTCTCAAGATATTCTCGGAAGCCATATCGGCTGTAGATGTTCTCACCCGCCGCAATCGGCACATGCGTGTTATTCCGCACCCGCAACATCGCGTCCACATCGTCGCTCGTAATCGGCTCTTCCACCCAGATCAGCCGATAGGGTTCCATTAGCCTGCAAATCTGAATCGCCGTCTCCACGTCGTAGCGTGCGTGGCACTCCAGAGCAATGTCGTAAGTCTTGCCAAGCTTCTGCCTGAAGCCGCCAACAAATCCCACCATGTCGTCCAGTTGCGCTGTATTCAGATGCAGCCCCCACAATTTTCCCGGATCGAATCCCTTGTTCAAGGTCCAGGCATCGGGGCTGTAATCCATGCCGATCTTCAGTGCCTTCACCTTGGTCTCCGCAATCAGGCGCGCGCCCTCATCCGGACTCGCCGCGTGCAAATACACCGGCACCTTGTCGCGCACGCGTCCACCCAGCAGTCGGTACACCGGCACGTTCATCGCCTTGCCCGCCAGGTCCCACAGCGCCATCTCCACGCCGCTCATCGCGCACAAATAAGGTCCGCCCATTCCGCGCATGAACAGCGGCGACGGCGGACCGCTGCCCTGTGTCCGCTTCCATCCCCACAGGTCGTACAGGATGCCTTCAATGTCCAGCGGATCGCGCCCCACCAGGCTGGGTCCCATGAACGAGTTGACGATGTCTTCTGCCCCAACCGTGTCCATCGTCTCGCCGGTCCCGGTCAACCCCTGGTCCGTGTACACGCGCACAAAGCGGCTGTTAAAACCATCGCGCAGCCGCACTGCCCGAATCTCCCGTATCTTCAGCTTGGGAAGAAATGAAGTGCCCTGTGCACGGGCGCTCGCCAGGTACGCCGCATAGAACATTGCAGATTGTCGAATAAAGCTACGCCGATTCATAGCGCGGAGGCTATCACAGCCAAACAGTGAGTGACAATAATCGCGTGCTCAATGTCTATGACCGCGCGTGTGCAATCGAATGCCACTCAGTACGCTTCAGGGTGCATCAACTTTCCGCAGCATCATCGCGGAACGGTGGGATACCACCAAGCGCCCAATGGCGGCCTACAAATCACGGATTGCGGCTACCGGATCCACGCGCATCGCCCGGCGCGCCGGAACATAGCAAGCCAGCAGCGACAGCCCACCCAGCACCACGAGTGCGCCTATCTCCGTGGCCAAATCATGAGTGGTCACTCCGTACAGTAAACCCGCGATGAGACGCGTTAACCCAGCGGAAAGGGCAAGCCCAAGTACAAGGCCAACGGTTGTCAGCCGCAATCCCTGTCGCAGAATCAGGCGCTCTACATTAGCATGCGAAGCTCCCAAGGCCATGCGAATTCCAATCTCGTGTGTTCGAAGCTGTGTTCGGTAGGCAACCACACCGAAGATCCCCGTTGCCGAAAGTACAAGGGCAATCATGGCAAAAATCCCTGCGAAAGTGCTTTCCATGATCGCAAATGAATAGGAGACCTGTGTGGTTTCGCGCAGACTACGGACATCAAAGACAGGAATCCGGCTGTTAACTTGATGGATCGTGTCTTCCAGGGCAGGTGCCATAGCGTTGGGGTCTCCAGCCGTTCTGATTACAACGACGGTGTCGAACGCGCTCTGAAAATAGCTCAGGTAAACCATCGGTTCTGGGCGCTCGTTGATGAATTGATGTTTTGAGTTCCTGGCAACACCGATTACCGTAAAGAGCTCACTGCCGATGTTGAGGTGGCGGCCTATCGGATTCGCACCCGGCCAATAACGCGCAGCAGCGGTCTGATCGACGATGACAACACGCGGCGCAGTTTCATTATCGTCGCGCGCGAAATCACGGCCCGAAATAATCAGAATATTCATCGCTGCAAAAAATCCGGGCGTTACGTCGGCACGCCGCACCTCATGTGATTCGTGCAATTGCGGTAGATATCCTTCGGGATAGACATCCACGCTGCGCCATCCGCCCACTGTCTGTTCCCAGCGGGTCCAGAGGCAGCCAGATATCCTCTCGAACGCCGGGCATGGCGTTAATGAAACCTGCAGGCGCGACGCCTATCACGGTAAAAGGATGCTGTGCAAGATCGATCGATTTGCCGACAACCGCTGGATCGCCGGCAAACCGCGTTTGCCAAAGCGCATAACTTAGCACGGCAAATGGCGTGCCTCCCTCGTGCACTTCTTCTACAAGCAGGAAGAATCGCCCGAGTGCGGGCTTGATGCCCAATACGTCAAAGAAATTCGCTGATACGTTCGACACGTATACACGCTCAGGAGTGGCGCCGCTGGTGATTGTGAGCCAGCCGTGCTGGTAGGCAAGCACGCCGGCAAAAGTCTGATTTCGGTCGCGCAGGTCGCGATAATCCGGGTAGGAAAATGGCGGAGAAGGCGTTATGCTCCACTGGCCGCGCATTACGCTTACAAGGTCCCCCGTCTCTTTCGCCACGGGGATGGGGTGCAGCATGGTGCCGTTGATCCAACTGAAGATGGTACTGTTGGCGCAGATTGCGACCCCCAGCATTGTCGTCGCAGTCAGCGTGAATCCAGGGTGTTTTCGCAACTGCCGAAAGGCATAGCGAATGTCGTTAAGGAGCCCTGCCATGGCTGCCTCTGAATATGAATATGCTCACTGGGGATCGAGAGTATTGCTACTGAGATGTGCACGCAGTGCGCCAAAGCCCATCTTTGCATAAACTTTTGGCTGTCATCGGCATGGCCCACTAGGCCAGCCTTCGTGCTTGCTCATTTTGTCCGCTTCCGTGGACCGTGTGTCCGGACTCGAACAGTTCCCGCAGAGTCAGAATGCGCGTTCATCAACAACATGCCGGCGCTGGAGTTTGCCTTTCACGCCCAATCGGCACCAAGCTGGTCTCCCAAAGCTTTCCTCCATCTTGAAGTCGATTTCCTACCTTTCCTGCATAATCAGGTAGGAGGAGTACCCGTGTTTGCAGACCCCGCCAAAAAATCGGACATGTGCTAGGTCTGAAATGTCAGGAATATGCCTTTCGGTGTCCCCCCTCCCCGGGGTAACCGCTGTAAATCTGGTGCATACCATGAAGAAAGTAATTCATAATAAATAGCTTACCGAATCTCAATCATAACCAGCCAGTAAACAAAGCCGTCCGAGTTTAGCCCATTTTGAGGCTATTTTGAACCGTTTTTGCCTCAAAACCATGACATTTCTGTCCCAAATCGTTCAATTACACACGCCGTCTTTGCATCGTGCTAAAACAAGCTTCCCACCCATTTCGCCGCGTCTTTGTTGCCTCGAAATGCACTCCCGCAAAGTGCTATCCCAAGTGCCCCGCACGCTATTGACAACGTCTGATCACGAGCCTAAAGTCTTTGAGGTTTTGTAAAGTATGGAGGGAAATAGAGCTATGTCGTACTTTCAGCTTCAACCCGCGGAAATGGAGCTTCAGGAACTCGCCGACAACTATTGGAACGAGGCAGGCGAGCACGAACGGCAGCGTGAAGCGGCGGCGTATGAGGCAGGAGCTTCAATCCGCGCCGGCGAGCATACTCTGAGCAACCTTGAGACCATCGTCCGCTGGAAATCGGAACGGATGGTCCACTACCTGATCGGTAACAGCAACGACAGCATTCACAGCGCACTGGCTGTTGCTACCGCGCCAGATGCCTCAACCGAGGACGCCGTAAACGCTCTGATCACGCTGCGTGGAGTGGATATTTCCATCGCCTCAGCGATCTTGTCGGCCATTTATCCTGAGCGATACGCGGTGCTCGACTTCCGCTCTCTTGAGGCGCTTGGTCACGCGCGCCACGACGTTCACTTCTACGACGAGTACAACAACGCGCTAAAGCACCTGGCCGAATGCGGCATCGTTACGCCGCAGGGCGAGCTGCCTGCTCCCACGCCCCTGCATGCCCTGGAACGGGCGCTCTGGCAGTGGTCGCGAACGCACATAGAGTCCCTCGTGACGAAGTAGCGCAGCAGCCGGCCGGCAGTGGATCGGCCTGCCTGCCCGTTAACCTGCTCTGCGGCAATTTAGAATCGCCACTGTGAGTAATTCTTTCGAAATTGGTCCAGTGCACGTAGGTGCGGGCCGGCTGTTCTTGATAGCCGGTCCGTGCGTGATTGAAAGTGAGCGCCACGTCCGCACCATGGCTGACGCATTGCAGCGCGCCACCGCCGACCTCGGTGTCCCTTTTATCTTTAAAGCCAGCTACGACAAAGCCAACCGCACCAGCGTAAGGAGCTTTCGCGGCCCAGGCCTGCTTGAGGGTACTCGCATCCTCGGCCGTCTGGCCCGTGAAACCGGCCTGCCCGTGCTGACCGATGTGCACGAGCCCGCTCACTGTGAAGTAGCCGCCGAGGCCGTTGACGTGCTGCAGATCCCCGCATTCCTTTGCCGCCAAACTGACCTGCTGGTAGCTGCCGGCAAAACGGGCCGCGCCATCAACATCAAGAAGGGCCAGTTCGTTGCCCCGTGGGATATGCAACACCCTGTTGAAAAGGTGCGCTCCACCGGCAATGGCCGTGTATTCCTCACCGAGCGCGGTGCCAGCTTTGGCTACAACACCCTGGTGGTGGACTACCGCTCGCTTGCCGTCATGCGCGGTATGGCGCCTGTCGTGTTCGACGGCACTCACTCCGTGCAGCAACCGTCAGCCGCCAACGGCGTAAGCGGGGGGCAACCGGAGTTCATTCCGCTGCTAGCGCGCGCCGCCGTAGCTGCCGGGGTAGATGGCTTGTTCCTCGAAGTGCACGACGATCCAGCCAATGCGAAATCCGACGGTGCCAACGCGCTCGACCTCAAACTGCTCAAGCCGCTTCTTGAAAAACTGCTGGCCATTCATCAAGCAGCAAGCTGACAAGCGAGGCCTTCAATGGCACAGGCTTTAGCCTTTGCATTCAGATTGAGAAATAGTATTGGGGCTTCAGCCCTTGAGGGAATTGCTGTCAGTTGAAGCACATCTCCGCGAGAGACGTGTGGCGTTCATTTACCTCGACCGCATTCCGGTAGATCGGTCGCCGTTCTTCCGTCAAGCTTGAAGCACGAGGCACCGTCAATATCGGTCCTAAATGTAAGCACATGAGCATCTTGGAGCGCTGCCAACACCTCCTGGCGCGGATGTCCGTAGCGGTTACGCAGGCCGCATGAGATCACGGCCCATCGTGGCGCTACACGCGCCAGAAATTCAGGAGTCGTTGAAGTATTACTCTCATGATGGCCGACTTTAAGCAGAGTGCTCTCAAGCCCCTGCTCGCCCGGCATGGCCTGCTCAACTAAAGCTTCCGCGTCGCCTTCCATCAACACCGATGTCCGCTTGTAGTTGATATGCAGCACCAGTGAACCGTTGTTCTCTGGTTCCGGTGCCGGCCTGTAACCGCGCGTTGGAGCCAGCACATGCACGTTCGTACTCCCGAAAGCGAATGTGTCAACTGCGCGAAGCGAACGCACGAGCAGGCCGCCGCAGCGCGGGGTAGCGATACCTCAGGCTGCTGTGCGCCAGCAGAATGGCTGCGCCCAGCATCGCGTAGAAGGCCGCCGACTGCCAGAACAATGGCGAAGCAATTCGGAAATCTCCATACTGAAGCGAGCCGAAAAGATGCACCATGCCAACACCCACATGCAGCACAACAGCGGTTGCAGCTGCCGGCAGCACAGCCACGCTCGGTAAAGCCATGAGCGTCACCAGCAAAAGCAGTGCCATCGGCATCAGCACGGTTAGCAGTGGCAGGATCAGCAAGTTCACTGGCAACGCAAAGATCGCAATGCGGTGAAATAGACGGCCATCGGCAACGTCATGGCCAGTTCAACCACGCACGACACAGTAATGAGTTCCAGTACTCGCAGAGCAAAACGTATCGACCACGGAAACACATTCCACGCAAGGCGCTTGTTTCCGATGACCTGAATGCGCTCGGCTATCATACGCAATAGAGTCCGGTACTGTGCCACTGGTGGCACTAGCTTCACATCGATGGCGACCAGGCGCAGGTCGCGTGTCGCTTTCAGATAGGTTGTACGGTGCCTTCGAGCAGTGGCGCTGCGATGCCCGCAATCGACACAACGGCGAGCAGCGTCATCTGCAGGCCGGAGTCGAACAGGCTTCGCGGACTCACTGCAAGTAGGCACAATGAGGCGGATCCAATCGTGTTTAATGCACTGCGATCCCGATAGTAAAGCCGTCCAACAAGATTCAGCGTCACCATCCACAGCGAGCGTTGCACAGGCGTAGCAAAGCCGGTAAACAAGGCGTAGGCAAAAGACGCGGCAATCGTGGCGAGAGTTGCAGACACACGCGGTAATCTGAGGCGGCGCGCAAGCCAGAAGATACATCCGGCCACAATGGCGAGATAAAAGCCCGACACCACCAACGTGTGAAAGGAGCCAGTACGCTCGAAGCCGGCGCGCAGCGAGTGCGTGAGGAAGGTTCGATCACCTGCCACCGTGGCAGCCAGCATCGCTGCATCTTCAGGCGACATGCGCAACGGCGCGCGCCAGTTCTGCATCGCTGTGGGCATTGCCATCAGCCGCGCGGTCATTCCATGCTGCATCGAGCTTAGAGCACAGCGGAATGCGAGTCCCGCCTCACGGTCATGTCCGGCAACAGCAATACGCTCCACGTTCACACCAGCGGTCGATGTAATACCTTGACCGAGCAGATAGTCGGCGCGGTTCCATACTCCAGGGTCGTGATAGACCGAGGGTTGCAGCAACCGTGCGTCCGTCCGAATCGTGTCGCCGCAGTGGACTGCCTGTGCAGCATCTGCTGAAGTAGTGCCCGGCGGCCAGCGCACGGTGAGCCGCACGTTGCCGATTGCGGGCGCTTGCCTGTCTTCGGAGTCGTTAACGTCTTCAAGGCTGTTCAGTCGCACGTCGATTCGTTGTGAAGGTCCCTCTTGTTGCGTTGGCTCGTTTGCGTGGTCGTCGTTCAGATCCTGCAAGATTTCGTCACGTACCGGTCCGGCTTCGATCACCGTTCCTTCGAGCGCGCGCAACAAGTCGTCGGAGCGCGATGCTACATCAAGCGCGGGCGCAGGCCGTGGTTCCATAAGCCCACACCATGCACCCAGCAAACACCATAGCGCAGCAAGAGGAAGCCACAATACTTTCTGTGCGCGAAGCGCGGCAACGCAACAAAGAATCGCTGTCGGAATCAGAGCAGCCATCATCATTCCTGGTTGCATCCATTGCCAGTGCGTGACGGCAATTCCTGCAGCAAACAGCCATGCAGCATGGATGAGAGGCACGGTGTCCGCGCGCGCGTTGGTCGCGCCGGAACTGGAGGGTTCCAAGCGCATGCAGCCCTAAAAATAAGAAGGATCTATGCAGTCAAGCTTATCAGGAGCGGCGTAAATGAACCACCGTCTCCAAGTGGAAGGTCTGCGGAAACAAGTCGGCGAGTGCCATGCTTTCGATCGCGTAACCTGATGCAAGCAAGGCACGCAGATCGCGCGTCAGCGTCGCCGGATCGCATGAGACATAAGTCAACGCGGGAGAGCCAATCTCTCCAAGTGCGGCAGTGATCTCCGCACCGAGCCCGGCGCGCGGCGGATCAACCACGATCAGATCAGGACGTTGGCCCTTTCCTTGCCCGCGCAGATAATGTAGCGTCCACGCCGCGATTGCGGTTCCGGTTGTTCCATGTAGGTTAGCTTCAAGTCCCGGCATCGCTGCCTTAGCAGACTCAACCGCAACCACGCGCTCAAAGCTTTCAGTCAGCTTACGCGCGAACAGTCCCACTCCCGCGAACAAATCCCACGCCAGCGATCCGCGCTTGCGGGTGGTCACGTGTTTCACTAACCGATCTACGAGGTATCTATTCACCTGGAAGAACGCGCCATGGTCCACGCGGTAACGAAATCCAGCTGCGTGATAGAAGATGTGTGTCTCGCCCCATTGCGCTATTGCAGGCGGTGTGCGCTCCTGATTGTATTCGCCGGCCGAAACTGCAATTTCAATTCCTCTGAGTTCTGGAATCGTCTCCGCCGTCGCGCGAGCCAGCTTGTCGCATGCAGCTTTCGCGGCGTTTCTGACAAACGCGCTCGCAAGCAGTGAGGTTTCTTCCGCATCACAAAATAACGTGATCTCTTCTATGCGAAGTTGAGGTGCAATGTTTCGCGCGGCAACGGCGAATTCAGCTGCGGCGCGAAACAGCAATGGCGCGGCGGTTGGGCACTCGGCAATCGGAACCACGGCATTTGAGCGCCTGCCGCGATATCCCGGATTACCCTTCGCGTCGAATGCCAACCGAATCCGATTGCGATATCCCCAAGCCTGCGGATCTGTTCCGGAGAGCACGTCAATGCTGTCCGGCGCCGGCACACCACTACGATCCAATGTTTCGCGCAAGATCGACTGCTTCATTTCGAGCTGAGTCGCATAGCTTGTGTGCTGATAGTGGCATCCACCGCACGATCCGAAATGACCGCATGCCGGGGCAATGCGTTGATCCGAGGGCGTCGCAATTTCGTCCACCTCTGCGGTTGAGTATCCGCGCTTCTCCTCGGTCATGCGAACCTTGATAGATTCACCCGGCAATACAAGCGGTACGAAAACAGCTTTGCCGTCCACACGGGCAAGGAACGATCCGCCGTAGATCGGCTTTTCAATCTGAACCAACAGCTTTGCAGAAGAGTTGGGTAAAGCAGCTTTCACCTGCCCGCGCTTCTGCATTCCTCGCTGATTTCGTCGCCTCTTGGTCATTGCTGGCTCATGTAGAACAGGCTGAGGCGGGGAAGATTGTAGTGCACCAGCAGTTGCTTATGTACAAACTGCTCCTTGACTTGCCGTAATTGCACCGCGCCCATGCGGCTCCGATAGGGCGCAAGTTCCCTGGATGCGTGTTCATCCAGCCCAACCAGCAAATCTTCTGGCGCGGCCTCCTTCAAAGCTGCGTAGAGCCTGTCTTCCAGAACGGCGAGCGAGCGCTCCATCGATTCCAGTTCGACGGGCGTTTTTCCGGAAGCCGAGGAACGAACCTCCTCCGCCAGTCCGCGTAACCTTGCCGCCGTCGCAGTACATCGCTCGGTGGCGACCTGGGCTGCTTCCAGAGCTGCTGCTGCAGTTTCAAGGTGCATCGCAACGCGCTCGTGCTCGAAGCCGGAATCGCTCACTGTCGTTGTCGTTCCAGCGCTCCCAGTAGCGGCTTCGCCCAACTCTTCGGCTGCTTCTATCACCGCCTGTGCGCACCACGCCAACCCGTTGACGCGGCGCATGCGCCCGCGCTTCTGCCGCGCTTCGTACTTGTCAAAAGCATTGTCGATTCCACGCAATACGGCCTCAAGCGGAATGCCTGCCTCGCGCCAGGTGTCGATCAATGCCCAGTCGAGTGTCGACAAAAGAAGGATTGCCCCACGCCGCTGCTGAAAGCGATCTTCGATCTCGGTGAAATAGTTGAAATAGTTATTGCGGGATGTCACAAATTCACCAATCTGCACATTGCCGTGCAATTTCCAGCGCCAGCGGCTTTAAGTGATGATAAATTCCCGGCGCCAACCGGCAACTTGGATAGTTTCAACAGCTGCCGTCTCGTGCGCAGCCTAGTCTCGGCGCAAATCTGGCATCCATCCATGTCAACCGCGCATCAGAATTGTGAGTCTAACCATTAATACTGATCCAACCCTTGGAGGCGAATTGTGGTGGACGGTGAACGTGCTGCACGTATTTGGAGAACACTTCATCGACTTCGGACTGAGCTGGAGACAAGTCTGCCGTATTTGGAGAGGAAACCTCTGGCTGTCAGGTTTCACAGAACGCTCAACGGAGTAATCCGCGACTTCGAGCCTTTGGCGATGACGCAGCCTCCATCGCCGGCACCGCGCCGATCACCTCCTCAGGAGGGGTAGGCCACAGCAGACTAACTTTGGTGAGATTGCGCTAGCGGATACGAGCGCGTGGCTTTACGCCCCGGTTACGCTCGAACAGTATGCGAAGCCCGTCAATCGTAAGCAGGTCATCAATTTCATTGATGTATTGTGAATCAGCTGAAACCATGCGGGCCAGGCCACCGGTAGCCACTACACGCGGCTTCTGGTCTCCACCCAGTTCCTTAAGGATCCTTTCAATAATCCCGTCCACCAGGCCGATGTAGCCAAAATAGATTCCGCTTTGCAGATGACCCACTGTATTGGTCCCGATCACCTTTGCGGGGCGCTTGATATCCACGCGGCTCAAGCGCGCAGCGCGCGAGAAAAGCGCATCGGCGCTAAGGCCCAGCCCGGGTGAAATCGCGCCGCCCAGATACTCGCCATTCGCCGAAATCACCTCAAATTTTGTGGCCGTTCCAAAATCGACCACGATACACGGCCCGCCGTAACGGCTATATGCGGCAATGCAGTCCGCAATTCTATCGGCACCGAGTTCAGTTGGATTGTCGACCAGCATCTTCATGCCGGTCTTGATACCCGGCTCCACGAACATAGCATCGATGTTAAAGTACTTTTCGCAAACCTGGCGCAACGTAGAATCAACCGGCGGTACAACAGATGCAATGATGATGTTTGTTACATTGCCGGTCTCAAGTCCACCCATTTCGAATAGATTCACAAATGCCATACCGTATTCATCGACGGTTTGCGAGCGATGTGTAGTTACTCGCCAGTGGGCCACTAAGTCGGGCTTCTCACCGTCTAACTTGTAAAGACCCAGCACCGTGTTGGTATTTCCTACATCGAGAGCAAGTAACATAAGACTCCCGGTTCCTCTCTTTCTCCCAGGCCCGACTTACTACAGCGTAACCGTCCCAAGTGCAGCCACTGCAACCGAGCAGCACTAGCTCCGTTGCCGTATACCGCCCGTTTGGATTCTCACTATTCCGGTATCGGTCTCTACGAGCAGGAATCCGTGTTCATCCAGGCCGGCAGTTAACCCTCTGCATGTTTGTGGCCCGTGTACCTCAACATTGCGGCCAGTGATCCACGTTGAGTGTTGTGCAACGCGTTTGCGAATCGAGTCAGCCGCATTTCCATCGGTAAGAGTAAGTGTCTCTTGCTCCAGTGATTTTAGCAGGGTAACGAGCAAGGCCTGACGTGAAATCCCGCGTCCTGATTCCACATCCAGTGAGGTTGCAGGCGTGCTCAATCCTGGCGCAAAGTCTTGCTGATGCACATTTATGCCAATTCCCACCACAGCATAAGACACGGAAGCTATTTCGCTGTGCGCTTCAACAAGAATGCCGCCAACCTTGCGCGGACCTATCAGCAAATCGTTCGGCCATCGCAGGTCAACATTTACGCCGGTGACGTTTTCAATCGCATTGGCAGCAGCGAGCCCCGCAACTAACGGCAGCAGAGGCAGGCGCGTGGCGGCGAAATCCGGCCGAAGCAATGTGCTTACATAGAGTCCCTGGCCTGCGGCTGAATGCCATCCATGATCGCCGCGCCCACGTCCCGCATTTTGCTCATCGGAAAAGTACACTGATCCGTGCGGAGCGCCGTTTCGTGCCGCGGCAATCGCATCGCTGTTGGTCGATCCGGTAATTTCGGAGTAATGCAGCTTTCCGGCAAAAATCGTTCCTGCAAGTCCGGTCTCAGTCGAAGATTCTAGCGCCGCCAGATTGAACATGCGGCTTACTCGGCCGTAATCGTCATGGAAATGTCGGCCGCCCTCGCCGAGTGCGTGAGCGCGCCCACGCTGATAAAGTCCACGCCGGTCTCGGCATACGGCCGAATGTTATCGAGCTGAATGCCTCCGCTGGCTTCGGTCGGAATCCAACGGCCGGTCTGTCCCTCCGTCGCTTTGCGGATGTGCTCGACAGATTGCTTCACCTCACGAGGCGACATGTTATCCAGCAGGATTGCTTCGGCTCCGTTGGCCAGCGCCTCATCGAGTTCGCGAATGTTGCGGACTTCCACTTGCACACGTTGTCCGGGTTTTCGGCGTTCAAGTGCGCGCTTCAGCACAGTGGGCAGCCCCCCGCCCAGCGAGATGTGATTATTCTTGATCAGGATTCCTGAAGCAAGATCGATACGATGGTTAGTTCCACCACCGCACAGCACCGCGTATTTTTCAAGCGCGCGCAAGCCGGGCACGGTCTTGCGCGTGTCCAGCACGTGTGCATGCGTGCCCTGGATCGCGTCGGCGTATTGCCGCGTGAGAGTCGCAATGCCGCTCAGGTGTTGCATCAGGTTAAGAATTACGCGTTCGCAACTCAGCAACGCCCTAGCGTTGTGGCGGATCACGGCCAATACCTGTCCGGCATGAACGCGCACGCCATCGAACATTTCGGGATGGCTCACCACTTCAAAACGCGTGTGCGCCGGCGGCCGCTGATCGAGACGTGCAAAAATCTCAAAGAACCGCGGCACGGCCCCCAAGCCGGCAACGACCAGGTCCTGCCGCGCAATAATTGCCCCTGAGGCGCGAAGGTTTGGATCGATGGTGAGATTCGTGGTGGCGTCAGCTACGGCCTGATCTTCAACCAGTGCCTGCTCCAGTAGTGCTTCAATACGGTGGCTTTTCCAATCCATGCGTCTTTTTCCGTTTTACCGTTCTAGCTCCGACTTCCTCTTTAGCAGAAATCTGTAAAGAACCTTCTTTACATTGTCGTCGGCCTCGGTGGCAATCGCAAAAAATTCACCTCCATCGCGCCGGAAAATTTCAAGCCTCAATTTGGGCAGATCGTTGGAGATTTCGGCGGCCAGTCTCTGCAATTTTGCAAATTTCCGGCCACTGAATCGGTCAACAAGCCTCACGTCGCCCATGTCGTGGTACCAGAGCAACAAGGTGCGATTGCGCAAGTCACGTACAAAAATCCCATTCAGCGTCAGGAGAAGGTACTGTGTCAAGCTGCCCGGCGGCACCGCCGAGCCCGAAAGATCCACGATAGCCAGCGCCTGTTCCAACTCCTGCCCAAGTTGCATGATGACGTCCCACGCGCGCATGGAGAAGTCGGGCCACACAAAACAGCCGGGTGCGCCGCCAAAGGAGATCTTTGGCAGATTTGCAGGCTGCCGGTGTACGGCAGCCTCTTCCTTGGGCGTCTCTGTCTCAACCGGAGAGCCCAGATGCTGCAGCAACTCGGTGTAGGCCACCTGGATCAGCTTGAACTTTTCTTCTGCCTCCTGGCGCTTGATGGGTTCGCGCTCAAATCGATCGGGATGCCAGGTTTTGGCCGCCTTTCGATATGCCTTATGAATGACGGACTTCGAGCCCGGACCATGATCCAGACTCAGGGTCTGGCAATGCCGAAGGCATTTCGCACATACGCAGGGCATTCCTTACCTTTACTCGGGAAGGGATTTCAGGTCCTCACGTGCCTTGTCGAGCAACTGCTGGGCCGACTCGCGTTGTTTCTTCAGCCCATCGATCACATGCGCCGGAGCCTTCGACATGAAGCCCGAATTATTCAACTGCCGATCGGCATTGGCAATCACCTGTTCGTGCCGGGAAATCTCCTTCGTTAAGCGTAGCCGCTCGGCAGCAACATCGATGGTACGCTCATAAACAACGCCTACATCGAATGCAGCAGTATTGTGCTTGGACACGTTCGCGGAGATCTGCTGGACGAATCGCAATTCGCTCACCCGCGCCAACCGCTCGACAATATCTCGATTCTCTACGACGATCTTTTGCGAAGCTGCATCGGTGCGCACTTCGATCGGCACCGCGGCCTTTTCTTCCACGCCAACTTCCTTGCGCAGAGCACGTGCTTCTACGATCAGCGCCTGCACCAGATTCATCGCGGACAACGCTGAACGATCCGCAACGCCTTCTGCCGCCGGATAACGCGTCAGTGCAATCGATTTTGCCGACGGATTGCCGTCGTACACTGCGTGCCACAGCTCTTCGGTCAAGAACGGCATGAAAGGCGAAAGCAACCGCAGCGCCGCTTCGAAAACCTGCACGAGGGTAGTCAATGCAGCCCGCGTTCTCGCACTCTCGCCGATTCGCTGCTCTGCTGACTCGATTGTCTGCAATTTTTCGAAATCCAGCCGCAGCTTCACAATCTCCAGATACCAGTCGCAGAAGCCCCCCCAAAAAAACTGGTAGATCGTATTCGCCGCGTCGTCGTAGCGATAGTTCTCGAGCGATTGATTCACTTTGGCAGCGGTCGCGTGCAACTCAGCCACAATCCAGCGGGCTTCAAGCGGCGCGTCAGCGTCCACTTGCGGCATTCCACCCAGGGTCGCGGGATCGACCGCGATGCCAACTTCGGCGGCTCGGTCCACGTTCATAAACAGGAATCGCGCCGCGTTCCAAATCTTGTTTGCAAACGCCCGATAGCCCTCTGTCCGCGCCACGTTGAACGCAATGTCTGTTCCCGGTGAAGCCATTGAGGCTAACGTGAAACGGACCGCATCCGTGCCGTACAACTTCACAATCTCGATCGGATCGATTACGTTGCCCTTGGTCTTCGACATCTTCTCGCGGTTGGCATCGCGCACCAGCGCGTGGATGTATACCTCGCGGAAGGGAACTGCCTCGGCAAGCGGGCGCGGGCTGCCATCCGGCATGGGAACCTCACCGGCAAACCAGCATCCCATCATGATCATGCGCGCCACCCAGAAGAACAGGATGTCGAAGCCGGTAACGAGCAGGCTGGTCGGATAAAATGCGTCGAAATCAGCGCGATTTTCCGGTGTGATGTTCGGCCACCCGAAGACTGAAACCGGCAGCAGGCCCGATGAGAACCACGTGTCGAGCACGTCGGTCTCTTGCGTGATCTTGTCGGAACCGCAATGTGAGCACGCCGTCGGATCCCGGCGGGCAACCGTGATCTTATGGCACGTGCCGCAGTGCCACGCGGGAATGCGATGACCCCACCAAAGCTGGCGCGAGATGCACCAGTCATGGATGTTCTCCATCCAGTTCAGGTAGGTCTTTTCGTACATTTCCGGAGTAAAGTTGATGGCTTTCTTGCCGTTGGCATCGGGCTTCACCGCAGCAATTGCCTTGTCGGCCAGCGGCTGAATCTTGATGAACCACTGCGTTGAAAGCCGCGGCTCCACCACCGTCTTGCAGCGGTCGCAGTGGCCCACGTTGTTGGTGTAGTCCTTAACCGCAGCCAGCAGTCCCTGCTCTTCAAGGTCGTGGACAATCTTCTTTCGCGCGACGTAGCGGTCGAGGCCGGCGTATGCACCGCCTTCAGCGTTGATGTGCGCGGTATCGTCCATCATGTTGATCGAGGGCAGATGATGCCGCTCGCCCAGCGCAAAGTCGTTGGGATCGTGAGCGGGCGTCACCTTTACCGCGCCGGTGCCGAACTCGCGGCTCACCCATTCGTCGAGTATCACCGGAATCTCCCGGTTCATCAGCGGCAGGCGCAGTTTTTTGCCGTGCAGATGCAGGTAGCGCTCGTCTTCGGGATGGATCGCCACCGCGACGTCGCCAAGCATCGTTTCGGGACGCGTTGTAGCGATCGCGAGGAACTCACCCGTGTCTTTACCGTCTGTGCCGAGCACCGGGTAACGAATCTCCCATAGATGTCCCTTATGCTCGTCGTATACCACCTCAAGGTCGCTGATGGCCGTTTGGCAGCGCGGGCACCAGTTCACAATGTAGGCTCCGCGATAGATAAGCCCCTGCTCGTGTAGCCGGACAAACGCTTCACGCACCGCAACCGAGAGCCGCTCGTCCATGGTGAAGTACTCGCGCCGCCAGTCAACCGACGCGCCAAGCCGCTTCATCTGGTCAAGGATCGCTCCGCCGTAGTGGCGCTTCCACTCCCACACCCGCTCCACAAACGCCTCGCGGCCCAGCTTTTGGCGCGACGTGCCTTCTTCGGCAAGCTGCCGCTCTACCATCATCTGCGTGGCAATGCCTGCGTGGTCCGTGCCCGGCAGCCACAGCGCATGGCGGCCGTTCATGCGCTGCCAGCGGGTTAGGATGTCCATCTCCGTCTGGTTGAGCATGTGGCCCATATGCAGCCGCCCGGTAACGTTCGGCGGGGGCAGCAGGATGGTGAAGGACTGGCCGTCCTGACGGTCATTTTCAGAAGGCGTCGGCTGGGCGAAAAGGCCTTCCTTCACCCAGTACTCGGCCCAGCGGTCTTCGATCGCGGGCGGGTCGTATGCTTTTGGCAGGTCGTGAGGCATTCAGGTCGCTTAAGTCCCCTGGAATGGAGTTAAACCCCGTATAAAAAGGGGATTTGCGCGAGGGGACCACCCCTCACTTTAGCAGATCAGGCGCGGCAGCCACTGTGCTTTTGCCCGGCGCCAAATAGAAAGGCCGCACCCGGTAGAGTGCGGCCCTCCATGAAATCCTGAGCTTCGGCTAGAACGGATTGAGCTTGCCGAGACCCTTCTTCTTTTTCTTCTTGCTCGAAGACTCCTCACTCAGGTCGGTCTTGGGCTTCTTGACCTTGGTTCCCGGTTCAAGCGTAGGAGCCGTGGGTGTGGTTCCCGGCTTGATCTCGTTGGCCTGCATCGGTGCTTCGGCCGGTTTATCCGGAGCAGGGAGCACGGTGTTGGTGGACTGGACCGGCTTAACCAGCGCATTGGGATCCGCTGCCGGGCTGGACGGTGCGCTCACAATCTCCGCTCCAACACCGGTTCCACCACCGGGTGCAGACATCTGCAACGGCGCGCTCGATGGCTGGTCACTGCGTGGAGGCTCATTCGCACCGGTCGGCGTTACAGCTTCAGTGGCTGCCGGCCTGCCGTTCGACAGTGCAGCATTAAATACCTCCCGGTTTTCAGCCGCCACGTCGGGCGCCAGGGTACGCTTCGGGTCTTTCAGGCTCGGTTCGCCCACGTGCACAGCTTCCACCACCGTGGGGCCGCGCTTGATCAGGCCCAGAATGTTGTCAGTAAAGTGCAGCGGTTGCCGGCTGCGCTCTTCCGCATCGCTCTCTGCAATGGCTGCCTGTGTCGGCTCGGGAATCGGACGGTTCATCGCCACCAGCCGGTCGCGCGCATCTTCAACGTGCGGTGCCATGGGATAGCGAGTAATGACCCTGTCGTATGCATTGGCGGCGCGGTCCTGATACACCGTTACCAGCCGCTCGCGAGCTGCCGCCGGCAGATTCGTGGCAAGCGCGATTCTGTGCGCCTCACCTGCGTACGCATCGCCAATCGCCAATAAAGCCTGATCGCTCTTGGAGTACAGCGGGTAGGTATCCACTACGGTCCTCAACCGGGCAATGGCGGCTATGTAATTCTCGCGGCTCCCGTAGTACAAACCGATCTGCGTTTCGCGCTCGGCTAAGACTTCCTGAACGTCGCGCAGCTTCTGCTTTGCCCGAGGAATGAGAGCCGAATCCGGGAACATATTGATCATCTCCCGGTACGCTTTCTCGGCCTCCTGCGCGTTCGTGTAGTCGCGGTCGGGCTTCTCCATCTGCTGGTAGTAGATGTCGCCCACCTTCATCTTTGCTTCGGCAGCTTCCGGGGCGTCAGGGAAGAAGGTAATAAAGTCGTTATATTCTGCCTCAGCCTGAGTTAGAGCCGCGGTGCCACCTTCCTTGAACCAGCTATCGCCCACTGACAGCTTGGCGCGCATCCGGTATTCCGAATCCGGGTAAGTATTCAACAGCGTCTGCAGGTCGAGCCGGGCTACGTCGAACCGCCCCTTCTTCAGGGCTTGCATGGCCTTGTCGTAAAGCTCCTTATCGGGCTGTTTCGACTGCACATCGGCCAGCGGGTTTGCACTCAAATCTCTATTTTTCTTCTGCTTCGGCCGTCTTTCCCTGGCCTGGCCTGCGACTGCGCCGAAAGTCAGCACCACCAGCGCAACCACAGCGACTTTCCGTGAAAACTGATTCATACCACCTCATTACAGCAACGGAACTTCGTTCCACCCGCTACCGCCAGAAAAGCTCATTGCTTTGAGAATTCTACTCTTTCAACCCAGGCTCTCGCCTGCTGCCTGCCGCGCCGCCTCAAGTAGCGACCGCGCGTCCTTTTCGGCGTTTCCTGCGCCGAAAACGGCATTGCCCGCCACCAGAAGTTCCGCACCTGATTTGACGACCTGGGCGACCGTGTCGTGAGCTATCCCACCGTCTACTTCAATTTTAAAGCCCAGGCCCTTCGTCTGCCGTATCTCGGCAAGCTCCCGGATCTTGTCTAAAGAGAACGGGATAAACTCCTGTCCGCCGAACCCCGGGTTCACGCTCATGATCAAAACGTGGTGCACCATGGGCAGAATCTCCGTAATCAGATCCACACGCGTTGCCGGATTCAGCACAACCCCCGGTTTCATGCCGTGGTGAATGATTAACTCCAGCGTTCGGTGCAGGTGCCGGCAAGCCTCGTAGTGCACACTGACCCAGTTCGCACCAGCCTCGGCAAACGCCGGAATAAACTCGTTCGGGTTTTCGATCATCAGGTGGCAATCAAGCGGCAGTTTCGTGGCCTTGCGGAGCTTTTTCACCACCGGAGGTCCAATCGTAATGTTGGGCACAAAATGCCCGTCCATTACATCCACGTGGATTACGGTGCCGCCGCCGCGTTCTGCGGCGGCAACCTCATCCGCCAGATGCGCAAAATCCGCCGACAATATCGAGGGCAGCAACTCAACCATGATCTTTTACCCGTAATTCGTGTACCGCCAGTTTATCAGCCAGCCACGCGCCACCGTCACTTGAGAGGGATTGCGTACATTCCCTCATTAGATTCACTCTGTGCCGGTCTGGTCACGGGCCCGCGTCGCTTTCCTGGCGCCTCCAGGCTTTTCAGCAGGATGCGTCCTCGAGCACGCATTGCCGGCGTTCCCGAGCGGCTCAGGATGCGCAGCATGTCCAGCACTTCAGGCAGCAACGCAGGATCGTGCCTCGTGAGTGCCGCCAACCCGTGCATCGCAGCCGTCTTTACAATCGATCCGCGATCATCCAGGTAGCTTTGCAGAGTAGAGGCAACGCGGCGGGCCTCCGTTGCCGTCAATTGAAGCCGCGGAACTGATAGCGCAAGATTCCAGCGCAGCTTGTTCTGCTCGGCCTCCGCCATCAGTCCAATCAGCGATTCCTTCCACGCTTGAGCCAGCTCTGGCCGGTGATACGTGGCGCGCTCCAGCGCATCGGCTGCGCGGTTTGCCACTCCGGCATCCTCGTCCCACAAGCACTCGATGAGCTGCCCCATTCTTCGCGGTTTGGCCAGAACCAGTTCGGCAACCTCACCCGCACGGCCACCATCAAGCCGGTGGCGTCCCACCGCCAGCATCCCGTGAATCGTCTCCTGCTTCTTCATCGGTAATCGTTTCTATGCGCCTGCAGCCGTCATCATCTTTGCCGCCACGCGCCCCACGCCTCGCAGCAGCGCCTTCACGGGCCACTGGCCGTTTTCATCCGCAAAAAAGATTTCTCCCGTACGCCGCGCCTCGGGCCGATAGTACCAACGCTTTAGCAGTGCAAGATGCCCCTGCCGTATCGTCGCCGAGGGTGTGCCGTCTGATTCATTCAACTTAGCAAACACGTCCTCCATCCGAACCTCAAGCATCCCCCGCGCAATCTTAGGCGCAACACCACCAACTGTTTCTGTTTCCTGATCCTTGATCCCTGATCCCTGCCTTTCCGGTACCGGCTCCAGCGCCATCGGCTGAGCAAACAGAGAGCTCGAACCCGACTGCTCATTTTGAATTCTCATGCCAAGCGTCGAAAAAGCCATCGGGCCTCGCAGGCGCCCTTCCTCGAAAAGAAAAACCGCAACCTCCTCGGCGTTAGCCGCAGCCTGCAGAATCACTGCGCGCAAGCTGTTCAGGGGCCTCACCAGTTCCGACGCCAGAGCCCGCACCTGCTCCACCTTCTGCACCTGCGCATGAAGAGCAGCTGCCTGCTCGAACTCCAACTGTGCTGAGGCCGCGTCGCGTTCCGTCCGTAAGGTAACCAGACGGCTCTCGCCCCGCGTGGTCAAAAAACTCCGCACCTCCTCAGCTTCCACCCGGTAGCGCTCGTCTGTGCAGCCCTTGTAGCACGGCGCCAGGCACATCTTCATCTCGGAGTACACGCAACCAGGGTGGCTCGGGTCGGGATCGAGATCATCCGCGCAGCGGCGTAGCAGAAATAGCTTCAGAGCCTCTTCGGAATAGCGCTCAGCCGCCGCCCGGGAAGGGAAGGGCCCATACGACCAACCCGCTTCACGCAGGCTGGGCCGGTTCGTCACTGTAATGCGCGGGTAAGCGTTGCCACCCAGGTAGCGCACAAACGCGGGCGCGCGCAAATGCATTCGCTCCAAAGCCTTTGGACCATACAGTTCTTCCAAAAGCGAAAACTGCGTGAGCAGCGACTCGAATTCGGAGCCTGTCAGCTTCCAAACAATCCGGCGAACCAGCCCTGCCAGTTGTAGCCGCCGCGGATGCTTTGCGGAAGGCTGTAACAGGCGCGCAAGCCGTGCTCTCAGGTTGGGAGTTCGTCCAACGTAGGGTTCCGCGTGCGCATCGGCGCCATACAGTGCAAACACCGCCGAGCTTTGCGGCAATTCCCGCAGTGCGGCTGCTGCGTCAGCGGGATCGAACGGGATCTCCTGCATCGATTCACCCCGGCGAGCCCAGGCTCGCCGGGATTCGTTTTGTGAAGCGAATCCCATTCCAATCATTCCGCAAGCGGCAAATACACCAATTAGCCCACGAGCCAACTCGTTAACTTGTCAACTCTTCAGCTGCCTCTACTCCCCCGCCACCGTCATTCCGTCGATGCGAATCGTCGGCGAGGCGACTGCGCCGCGGAACACTAAGTCCTTGCCGATTGCTGTCACGTTCTTGAACATCTCGCCAAGATTGCCGGCAACGGTTACTTCTTCAACCGCGTGCGTCAGTTGCCCGTTTTCAATCCAGATGCCGGTCGCGCCACGTGAATAGTCGCCCGTAACAATATTCGTCCCAAAACCCATCAGGCTGGTCACGAAGAACCCCGTGGGGATCTCCGCAATCATCTCTTCCGGTGTTAGCGTACCTGGCTGGAGGTAAAGGTTCCCGCATCCTACACCCGGCGTTCCGGCCAGCCCGCGCGAGGCGTTGTGGGTCGACTCCATGCCAAGCTTGCGTGCGGTGTACGTGTTCAGCAGGTAGCTGCGCAGCACGCCATCCTCAACCACAACAGTGCGGCGCGCCGGCAAGCCTTCACCATCAAATGGCGAAGTTCCAAAGCCTCCCGCACCCGTTGGCAGCATCATCGTGTGGTCGTCAATGATGTTGATGCTCGACGCGGCGATCATCTCTCCCAGCTTCCCCGCAAGGAACGAAGCACTGCGCCAGATCGAATCTCCCGACGCAGCCTCAAAGATCGAGCCAATCAGCGTACGCGCAACTTCGGCCGCAAACACAATTGGGACACGTTGCGTCGGCACGCGCCGTGCGCCCAGACGGCGCAGGGTTCTGCGTGCGGCTTCTTTGCCCACCGCTTCCGGCGACTCAAGATGCGCAAAGCTCCTCGCGCTCGACCACCAGCCGTCTCGCTGCATCTGACCGTTCGCATCCATGGCCAGCGGCGTCGCACTCACCCCTGCGTAGCTTGTCCTGTATCCGCCCACAAAGCCGCGAGAGTTGGCCAACACCATGCGGCCCGTTGCAGCATCGAAGCTTCCGCCGTCGGAGTTCGTAATGCGCGGGTCGGACTCGAGCGCTGCGGCCTCGGCGCGGCGCGCCCATTCAATGCGGTCCTTGCCGTCGAGCGAATAGACATCGTCGTAGTAAAGTTGGAGATCCTCGGTGAGCGCGCCAAACTCTCCGGCCTCCGGTAGCCCATTAAAAGGATCTTCCTCGGTGATCTTCACCAGGGCCATCGCGCTATTAACAAGCTGGCGAATACCGTCGGCGGTCAGGTCGCTCGTGGAAGAAGTCGCCGACCGCTTGCCATGGAAGACCCGCAGACCCAGGCCGCGCGAGCCCGATTCCTTCAGCGTCTCCACCTCGCCCATGCGCACGTTTACGCTGAACTCGTCGCCCTCGCGGACCACGGCTTCGGCGTCGCTGGCGCCGGCCTTTATAGCCCGCGCCACAACATCGGCAGCAAGCGATTCAAGATCGAGAACAGTTTCGGAAGTAGGGGCAGCTATATCTGGCATGACCTCAAACTATCAAAACCGGCTGATTTAGCGAATTCACCGGTGTGTTATCGGCCGGTTCCGCCGACCGTCATCCGGTCAAGCTTAATGGTTGGCATTCCCACGCCCACCGGCACGCTCTGACCGTCTTTGCCGCAAGTACCGATACCCTCATCGAGTTTCAGGTCGTTGCCCACCATCGACACGTACTTCAGCGCCTCAGGGCCGTTTCCGATCAGCGTAGCGTCGCGAACCGGGGCCGTAATCTTGCCGTCCTCAATCAGGTAGGCTTCCGAGGCCGAGAACACGAATTTGCCGTTAGTGATGTCCACCTGACCGCCGCCGAAGTTCACGGCATACAACCCGCGCTTGACAGAACGAAGAATATCCTCAGGCGCGTCGTCTCCCGCAAGCATGTAGGTGTTGGTCATGCGCGGCATCGGGATCGACTGATAGCTCTCGCGGCGTCCAGAACCCGTGTTCGCGCAGCCCATCAGGCGCGAAGACAGCTTGTCAGAGAGATAGCCCTTCAGTACGCCGCCTTCAATCAGCACGGTCTCCTGCGTGGGTGAGCCCTCGTCGTCCACATTGAGTGAACCGCGCCGACCTGCAATGGTTCCGTTGTCCACCACCGTCACCTTGGGGCTGGCAACCTTCTGGCCAATCAGGCCCGCGAAGGCAGAAGTCTTCTTGCGGTTGAAATCGGCCTCAAGGCCATGACCCACGGCCTCATGCAGCAGGATTCCCGGCCATCCAGGGCCGAGCACCACTTCCATCTCGCCCGCCGGTGCCGACACCGCGCCAAGCTGCAGAATCGCGCCTCGCGCCGCCTCGCGCGCCAGGCCTTCGGGGCTCTTGCTCCCCACAAACTGATCCAGTCCCGCCCGGCCGCCGCCACCCGCGCCGCCCCTGGTGGTAACCGCTCCTTCCTTGGCAATCACAAAGACGTTCAGCCTGCACAACGGCTGCGTGTCGCTGGCAAACGCGCCATCCGAGCCGGCGATCAGTATCCGTCTCAGCTCTTCTGCATAGCTTGCCCTCACCTGCACCACGCGGTTGTCAAAAGCTCGTGCCGCTCTGTCCGCGCGCAAAATCAGTTCAAGCCGGGCCGCGAGATCGAGATCGTAACCGCCCAAAGGCACCGGATAAAGATCCGCCGCCGGAGCCTCAGTAAATCCCTGCACCGGATGCTTGGCCGGAGCCGAAGCGATCAGCGCAGCCGTACGCGCAGCATGCAGTAACCGTTCCGAACTTAAGCTATCGGTGTATGCATAGCCGGTTCTCTCACCAGAGATAACCCGCACCCCACACCCCGCGCTGGTGCCCTGGCTGGCGGACTTCACAATCTGCTCATCCACGCCCAGCGAGGTAGCGGTGACCGATTCAAAGTAAAGATCGGCATAGTCGCCGCCTGCCGAGAGGGCCTCTCCCAGGCAACGCTCAAGCAGGCGCTCCGTAATGCCAAATTTCTCAAAAAAGTAGCGCTTATGGCTGGAAACTGGGGAAGTGGCCGGATTCGTCATCGTGTTTTCAGTGTACGCTTTTGCTCAATCTGCCTTTACTGGGTACTGGCGTATTTGATGCGCGAAGGTGCAGGCAGGTCGCGCTACCACGGGGCTTGCCGGTTACGGTTGACTGTGCGGTCCTTGCGTTGGGGGCGTTATACCCGCGCGGTTCATGTTAAGGTTTTTCTGTTATGACTGATCTCGATAATCTGCGCTATCCCGTCGGGCGATTTACCCCTGCCGATAACACGGCCAGCACCCGAGCTGAATCTATCCGCACCATCGGCCTGTTGCCTAAGCGCCTGTGTGCGTCAATTGCAGGCTTGCAAGACGACCAACTCGACACGCCCTATCGCGAAGGCGGTTGGACCGTGCGCCAGGTTGTGCATCATTTAGCCGACAGTCACGCCAATGCGATTGTGCGTTTTAAGCTGGCCCTCACTGAAGATTGGCCTACCATCAAGCCTTACAACGAGAAGGCCTGGGCGGAACTGCCTGACAGCAAGTCGTTGCCCATCGATTGCTCGCTCAGCTTTATTACCGCCATGCATGAGCGCTGGGTGGCGCTGCTTGAGAGCTTGAATGAGTCAGACTTTACGCGCGGCTATGTTCATCCGGAACGCGGCCGGCAGGATCTGGCGTCGGTGCTCGGCATGTACGCATGGCACAGTCGCCACCACACCGCGCACATCACCGGCCTGCGCGCACGCAATGGCTGGTAGGCGACGAACGTGGCCTGCTTGACCTGCTTACGCTCGACCGCAACGGACGCCTTGTGGTGATGGAACTCAAAGCTGATGAGGACCTGCATCTTCCGCTTCAGGCGCTTGACTACTGAATTCGGGTTCGTGCGCTCAATGCCGACCGGCAACCCGGCCCCGGCGGTAGCCGACCCATCTCTGCCTTCTAGCACGGGGGGTACTTTGAGGGGGTGGAAGTTTCGGCGGTCGACCCTTGTTTAATGTTGATCTCACCGGCACTGCGGATTCACCCTGCCAATGAAACGGTGTTGCGGTTCCTTTCTCCCAAGGTGGAGTGGGAGCTGATGGCGGTTGGGGAACACTGGAGGAGGGAACTGAAGGTAATATTCCGGAAATCGAGCCGCGGCTGAGTTGCTGAGCGGAAAGGGCACCGAAAGCTGTCCATAGAGCGAGAGCCGAAGCAGTGTTTTTTGGGGTGGGGTGAACAGAATGGCGGGTGTTGATTTAGCGGCGCTAAGACGCCTCAGTTGCCGCGGCCGAAGCCGCTGCGAGAGACAGAAACCCAACTGATGGCCACGACGAAAACACAGCCCAGGAGGCCTGCGAAGAAGGCCCACTCAAGGAATTTCATAACCCAGACTGTGAAGGTATAGCTCATCGTTTCAAGTCCATACTACCCCGTAGCCGTCAGGCATGGCGATTATATCTTTGTATAGTTAGAGTTTCCCGGCTATCCGTGCAGCGCGGCCGAGGGCTGGGACGAGGAGTCGCGGCCAAAAAACGCTTTCTGAATCACCTCGGAGGCTCGATCGGCAGCAGCATTCGCCATTGCCGAAGGATCATCGGAGATCCCGATCTTCATTGTCATTCGATCAATCTGTAGACGTTAGATAGTTGCATCAAATCAAATGGCACGAACTCGCCTCTTGTTTGCGTGAATTCGTGCCACTTCATTTCGAACTCGAACTGCCTGCCCAACCGGCAAAATTGCCGGGAGACTTCCTGAACCAACCTATTGTGAAATCACCATCTGCGACGAGGTGGACATATTGATGGTAATCGGAGGGATAAAGGGAATATTCATCGTGAATGGGTAATTCACAACCACCTTGACTGCATTGCCCTGAGCATTGCAGCCCGCCGGTGTGTCTGTGGCGCAGAGAGAGTCCCAGTTCATGTTCGGTGGAGCAGCGGCCGCCGTATACCAGTAAGTATGCGTGGTGAGGCTGTTCATTTTGATCGCGGGATAATTCAAGCCGCGAAGATACGATTGAATTGCCGCATTGTCCGCACCGCATCCGAAGCCCGATGCGGCTGTGCATTTGGTTCCGCGTACTATTGCGTAACGTGCACCCTCGCGTGCCGCCTGCGCAGTGAAGTCGTAACTATAAACCGCCAGACATACCTCCAATACACCAAACAGGAGCGTAAGCAACACGGTGATGGCAAATGCGAATTCGACAAGGGTTGCGCCTTCTTCGCCGCTCCACCATCGAACAGTTCTGCGATTGCCCCCTACAGATCTCATTGCAGCACCTTTTGGACCGCAATTCCGTTCACCACGAATGTTTTCGAAAGGAACGGTAAATGCAATCCCGGATCGAAGCTCGCCTGTGTCTGCACGGTCAGTGTCAATTCCACATGAGCCCCTGGGCATACGGTGGCGTCGGAGCAACTCACGATGGATCCGCTATCGGAGCAGCTACATACATAGGACGACTGCACCAGCGTCAACGCATTTGGATCAAGCGAATAGTCGTTCTTAGCGGCTGTCAACATCCCGGCAGTATCCAGGGCCGTGGCGTGGGTTTGCGCACCATATTGCACGGCGGCCCGGGCCGCATTCGACACTTCGATGTACGCATAGACCACGCGCGCGAACTCTACCGCTCCTATCAGGAGGGGGATGAGGATCATCACGGAAACCATGACGAGTTCCACCAGCGCCTGGCCCGATTCACGCCCTCTTCGGGATTCTTCCGTTCGCTCGATCTTATGCTTCTCTATGCTCAACTGCGGTCTCCTTCGTTATTCCACCAGCGCCACTGCAGTGAGAGGGGAACTGCTTCCGAACGCTGACGTGTAGCTGTTAATGGTCAAGGTTGCCGTCTTATCGAAGAGAGTGCCCACAATCAGATTGGTAGTCAAGCTAACGCCGCCGTTTTTGTCCCCGCCGCTATCCTGCAGGTAAAGCTGAGCCGTGGGCGCGAAGATGATACCCGTGAACGTCCCATAGGAAGCGCCGAATTGAACCTGGATCTGATTGGTGTTGCTGGCGGGCTGCATCAGCGCAATCCCGGAAGGAACAGCAGAAGCCGAAGGCGAGGTGACAGGTGCGGATGTTGGTGCGGTAATGTTTAGCGATGAGCCGGTATTCACGTTGAACGAGCCGCTGTAATTATCAATGGTGGTGCCGTTTGCACCCGAGTTGATGGTGCCGCCCAGTGTGACACCGTTCTTAAACACGAGCACTCCTGAAGGGAGGGTCATGTCACTCAATGTGACGCTCGCACCTTTCTTGCCCACATAGTCAAAGCAAGTGATATTGTTTACCGTCTTTAAAGTGGCGGTGCCGGAATAGGACGCTGCTGAATTGGTATTCGCGGAGGTGCAATCCGTGGCTGGATTGGGCCCGGTAAGAGAAGGAAACGGATTGAGAACGGGTGCGGCTCCAGTGACCGGCTCCGGGTGGCTGTCGCCAGTCTGTCCGCTGGCGCCTCCCACCACCGAGACGTAGCCGGCGTTGAGGGTTCCGCCGCCACCGGTAAATTGCATAGCATTGGGGGAATCTGAATCAACAACCACTCCGCATTTATCGGCGGATACGTTAAACGATCCCTGCAACTGCATCGCATTGTCGGCGTGCGGATCCAGAACAATCACACAAGCGTTGCCCCCACCCGGCATGCCGGCCACAGCTCTCGCCGATATAGTCATGGTCTTCTTGTTGAAGAAACCCATAAAAAATGTGGGGTCTGGCTGCGTCGCGATCACCTCGACGTAGTACGTGGAATTATGGTAAGGCGAGGTGATGTCGGGGTTGAAATTCACCGTCACGGTAGGATTCGAAATCTTGTTTGCCGTAATGGCCGCGTTAGCCGCAGTCCTAGCAGTCGAAGTTGAGGAGTTGAACATGTAGTCGATCGCCGCACTGGTGGCCGCAGCATCAACCGCGTTCTGGAGCTTCCGCTTGGCATTGAACAGGAAGCCGACGTCGATTGCCAGCGCCATGAAGCCAAACACGATTGTCATGCTGAGTGCAGCAAGAACCGCGATCTGTCCGCTCTCATTCTTTCTGAAGTTCATCGCCTCTCCTTTGACGCACATCGTAACGCGTCCCCATCGGTTGCTCGGTCCAGCCAGCGGCGCGTTTCTACAACCGGCCAGTCAGGAGTCGACCTGAAGTTACCAGACTCGTTTCCGCCAACATTCACATGGATCGAACCCCATACATTGGAAAACGCCCTAAACTGATTAGAGGGGAAATGCACCCAATCCCAATCACACCATCTATTATTGGGGCGATTATCATTTTTTGCTAAGGTCTTTTCAATCCCGAAGTACTCAATTGGGGCGAACTTTGGTGTTATTACTTTTGGGTCAATGCTCCGGGGGCCGGTGATGACGAACCGGACAGCAGGTTCCGGTCATCTAGATAGACGATGGCGACCCCAACTGGTATGCCAAACAACCCGACAAGGATGAGTTAAGCGCTCTCTTGCCCCTTCCAGCGCAGGATCGGCTTGCGGGCCGCCTGTACTTCGTCGAGACGGGATACGCGGGTTGAGTGAGGCGCGGTCTTTACCAGCCCTGGGTCCTCCTCAACTTCTCTTGCGATCGAGCGCATGGCTGAAATGAACAGGTCGAGCTCCTCAAGCGACTCGCTCTCAGTGGGTTCGATCATGAGCGCGCCATGAACGATGAGCGGGAAGCTGACCGTGTAGGGGTGAAATCCGTAGTCAATCAGACGTTTGGCGATATCGCCGGTCTTTACGCCGAGTGCCGCCTGCCGCTTGTCACTGAAGACCACCTCGTGCATCGAAGGCGTCTTGTACGGCAACTCGTACAGGTCTTCAAGCTTTGCGCGGATATAGTTGGCATTCAGGACGGCATCTTCAGTTGTCTGGCGCAGGCCGTCGGGGCCGTTGGCCAGGATGTAGGCCAGGGCGCGGATGAACATACCAGTATTGCCGTAGAACGCGCGCACGCGGCCTACCGATTTTGGGCGTTCATAGTCCCAGCATAAGGTCACGTGTTGCTTGCGCGGATCTTCAGCGGCGAGGGGCTCAGCAACCGGGGCGCGGAACATCGGCATGGGCTGGTCGTCGCCAACATTTTCCCATGCTTCGGGGGCGGGCGAATTGACTTCGATTTCGCGCCTGACCAGCACTGGCGTGGGCAGAAATGGCTCCAGAAACGCCTTGCACGCTACGGGACCGGAGCCGGGTCCGCCGCCGCCGTGCGGTGTCGAGAAGGTTTTGTGCAGATTCAAATGCATGACGTCCACGCCGAAATCGCCGGGCCGCACCTTGCCCACGAGGGCATTCATGTTGGCGCCATCCATATAAAGGAGCGCGCCTTTGGCGTGGAGGATGTCGGCGATCTTGTGAATCTGATTCTCAAATACGCCCAGCGTTGAGGGATTGGTGAGCATCAGGGCGGCGGTCTCTTCATCGACCTGGCGCTCGAGCGCATCAAGGTCGATGCCGCCCTCTGCGTTCGATTTCAGATTTTCGACGGTGTAGCCGCAGATAGCCGCCGTCGCCGGGTTGGTGCCGTGCGCGGAGTCGGGAATGATGATCTTGCGCCGCGGATTGCCGTTTGATTCGTGCCATGCGCGGACCAGCAGAATGCCGGTGAATTCGCCGTGCGCGCCGGCGGCGGGCTGCAGCGTAATGGCATCCATCCCGGTGATCTCAATAAGACAGCGCTGCAAGAGGTCGATCACTTCCAGGACGCCCTGCGCCAGCGAGTCCGGCCGGTAGGGGTGCGCATCGGCCAGGCCTTCAATGCGCGATACAAACTCATTCACACGCGGGTTGTACTTCATGGTGCAGGAGCCCAGCGGATACATGCCCAGGTCGATGGCATAGTTCCATGTGGAAAGGCGCGTGAAGTGGCGTATGATTTCGATCTCGCTCAACTCCGGCAGCCCAGCCGAGGTTTCGCGTGCAGCAGGGCCAAGCAAGGCCTTGGTGTCAACTGCAGGCACATCGAGCGGAGGCAGCTTGTATCCGCGTTTGCCGGGCGCAGACTTTTCAAACACCAGCGCCTCATTCTGCGTTTGATGCGGGCGAACTTTGCCTGTGGTCACACGCTCGGCACTCTTCAATGCGGGATTTGCCGCGTCGCTCATTATGCCTCCACCGGTGCGGCAGCCAACACCCGGGCCGCAGTGTCAATGTTCTCGCGCGTTATGACTTCAGTGGCGCACCACAGCGTGGCGTGTTCAAGCTCCGGGTACCAGCGGCTCAGATCGATTCCGCCCACGATCTCCGAGTTCATGAGGCGCTTGTTCAACACTGCCGGGGCTTCATCGGTCTCCAGTACGAACTCATGGAAATGCGGCGCGCGATCAAAGAGCAGCTTCGCTCCTGGCGCGGCGCTCAGCGCCTTTGCGGCATAGGCTGCCTTGGCCATGTTGTGCTCGGCTAGTTCGCGAATGCCTTCCTTGCCGTACACGGTCAGAAAGATTGTGGCCATCAACGCGACCAGTGCCTGGTTGGTGCAGATGTTCGAGGTGGCCTTCTCGCGGCGGATGTGCTGCTCGCGCGTGGCCAGCGTGAGCACGAAGCCGCGGTATCCGCTTCCGTCTACGGTCTGGCCGACGAGACGGCCGGGCATCTGGCGGACGTATTGCTCCTTGGCTGCGATTACTCCGCAGAACGGCCCGCCATAGCTGAGCGCGACGCCGAATGACTGCGCTTCCATTGTCACGATGTCGGCTTCAACCGGCGGCCTGACCGTGCCCAGCGAAACTGCTTCGGCAATCGACACAATCAGCAGAGCACCCTTGGCGTGCGCGATCGCCGCGATTGCGGGAATGTCCTCAACTACGCCGAAGAAGTTGGGGCTCTGCACGAGCACGGCTGCTGTCTCGCTGGTCACCGCTGCATCCAGCGCTGCAAGGTCGATGCGCCCCGTCTCGCGGTCGTATCCGCAGGGGACCTTTTCGATGCCTTGATGCCTGGCGTAGGTGGCCAGTACTTCGCGATATTCGGGATGCACTGTTTTTGCGACCACGGCCTTTTGGCGGCCCGTGATGCGAACGGCCATCATGACGGCCTCGGCTGCGCCGGTGGAGCCGTCGTACATGCTGGCGTTGGCCACGTCCATGCCAGTCAGTTCGGCGATCATGGTCTGGAATTCGAAGATGGCCTGCAGTGTTCCCTGCGTGATCTCGGCCTGGTAGGGCGTGTAGCTGGTAAGGAACTCGCCGCGCTGGACGAGTGAATCGATGATGACCGGACGGTAGTGGCGATATGCGCCCGCGCCAAGAAAACTGGCATAGCCTGTTGCGTTCATGTCGCCGGCGGCGCGGAAGTAATCGATGATTTCGCTTTCCGCGTGTTGGCGCGGCACATTCAGGTCACCCGTGAGGCGGTACTCTTCGGGGATGATGGCAAAGAGATCGTCGATTGATTTCGCGCCGATCTCTTCCAGCATTCTTTTACGTTCGTCCGGCGATTTAGGAAGATAACGCATGTAGCTGCCAGTTCCTCGCTTTCAGCCTGTCGCTAAAAACAGATTCATCCAGCTAAAGCTTGTGATGAGCATTCGCACGGGCGGCGAATTTGGATCCTGCGTACAACCCGAATATTGGATGCAGTGACTATCCGTTGGTTTCTTCCGAGATAAAGGCTTCGTAGGCGGCGGCATCCAGCAGGGAGTCGAACTCCGCGGGATTCGAAAGCTCCACCTTGATGATCCACGTGCCGTGTGCATTTTCGTTGATCTTGTCGGGGGCGTTCTTCAGCTCTTCATTTGTTGCCGTTACGGTGCCGGATACGGGAGAATACAGATCGCTCACCGCCTTGACGCTCTCTACCGATCCAAACGTGGCATTTGCCGTCACCGAGTCGCCCACCTTGGGCACGTCGACGTACACGATGTCGCCCAGCGAACCTTGCGCATAGTCGGTAATGCCAATAGTGCCGACCGAACCTTTCAGCTCAATCCATTCATGTTCACGGGTGTAGCGATAGTTGGTGGGATAAGACATGGCGGTCCGCTCCTTGAATTATGACAGCAGTGAATTACCAGTCTAAATCGAGGGGCTTCGCGGCGTGGGCTGAGGAAAACGGGGAGGCAGGGGGCCTTGCCCCCTGCCTCCCCGTGTCTACTGCTTTACTTGTCGAAGAACTCGCCGTGCCCGCCGTTTTTCCATGGGTCGTAGTGCATGGCGAAGTTGGCGCGCGATTGCACTGAGGGGTGGTTGAACTCCCAGAATTCGATGAATGGGCTGGGATTTGGATCTTCCAGCCAAGCCTCGCCCAGGTGGTTGAAGGCTGACACGGCCGTCTTCTGCGGATCGGGAACGATGCCGTGAATTGCCTCCTGCCCATAGACATCGGCCTGATGTTCGAAATACCGGCTGAAGGTGTTCGATATCGGCTCCATCAGGAAGCCTGCGATGGTGATTGCAAACAATAGCACGACAAATCCCGTGCGGCTCGCCAGCAGGTTGCCATCCACTCCCTTGCCGAGTTTCCAGCGCGCGCCAAACTTCTTTGCCAGCCAGGCAGACAACACAGCACAACCCCAGTAGACAAAGAACAATCCTGCCGATATTCCTACGATCAGCTTGGGAATGTGCTTGAGTACGTAATGCCCGCTCTCGTGGCCGAATACGAACAGGATCTCGTCATCGGGTAGCCGGTCGGTTGCGGTATCCCACATCACGTAGCGCTTAGTGGCTCCTACTCCGGTGACATAAGCATTGATACCGTTATATTTCGCGCTTGCCTTCATCAGATACATGCGGTCCGGCGGGATCTTGATTCCCGTCTTTGCGACAACCTTTTCCAGCTTGGCCACCAGCGCCGAATGATGCTCTTCAAGCGGTTCAAACTTGTTGAAGAGCGGAGACAGCAGAGGTGCTACGAAGATACTGAACACAATGAGAGGCACGGTCGCTACCCAGATGCCAAACCAGTAGCGGCGGGGCCAGCGGCGCACAATCCAGTTGAAGAGCAGCAGTACGGGCACTCCAAACAACAGGGTCAGGCCCAGCGATTTCCCCTGGTCGCCGAACCAGCTTGCCCAGCCCTGCACACTGACGGAGTAGCTTTTCTCCTTGTACTGGCTGAACAAGTCGAACGGCAGAGTCGCCAGATCAGTAAGCAACATAAAGGCCGCAAAGAAGAGCGCCCCCTGAATCCAGCGCCTGCGCGACAGGCCGTTGGCCCAGTTTTCGAGCCAGGCCGCGGTACCGGTTGCCAGCAGCAGCCAAAGCAGGGCTATGCCCCACAGCCCATTCACAATGTCCATCACGTTGCGAATGCGGCTTATGGCGATGGCTTTGGCCAGCTTGTCTGGCGGGAGTTGGTAAGCTTCCTTCTGACCGGTCTGCGTTTCCGGGAGGGCCGACGTTTGAGGAGTGACTGCCGGAGCCTGGGCGTAGACGTCCGTGGCGCTGAGTTGCAACGTCATAAGAAAGAGGAGACCAAGACCAACCGCAAAAAGCGGTCGACGCAGAAAAGTCATGAAGTTGCTCCTTGTAGTTGGCTAACTCTGAGACAATCTTGAATACAGATGCTTTTACCGGAAACCGCCCGAACAATGCCACATAAAACTTTGGCTACTACAAAAAGCCACCCTTCAAAACTCCTCTTCAGTACTGCTCTCGCTATTGCGTGGATTGCATCACCTTTGATGGCCGCCGCGCAAACGTCCACTCCTCTGCTCCTCGATGCAATGACCTCGGAACTGCACCGGGCGTTCAACACGCTAGGCAGGCAGGCCGCTGCCAACTCTGATGCCGACAAGCAATTGCCGCCGTATTTCATGAGCTACTCGGTTGCTGACGCGAGCAACATCTCCATACGTGCGCAGTACGGCGCGGTCGTCGACAATTCGAGCAATCATGTGCGCGTTGCCGACGTGCAGATCCGCCTCGGCAGCCCGAGTCTCGACAACACTCACGGCACTCACCGCGCCTCCGCAGTCAACACGCTGCAGCTTCCGCTGGTCGATGACCGCTCCGCGCTGGTTCACTCTCTGTGGCTAGCCACCGATACCGGCTACGGCAACGCCCTTGAAAACTATCTTCGCGTCAAGACCGAGGCAGAAGTCCGCGCCAAGGAAGAAGACGACTCGCCCGACTTCAGCGAGGAACTGTCTCAGGTTCATATTGGCAAACCGGCGCCGATTGTCTCTATCGACCGGGCCGCCTGGGAGCGCCGGGTACGCGATCTGTCAAAGATCTTCGGCGAATTTCCGCACGTGTTTCAGAACGTAGTGCTGCTCACCGTGCAGAACGAAACTGACTACTTTGCCTCATCCGAAGGTTCGCAGATTGTTACGCCGCATTTGACGGCGCGACTGGTGGTGATTGCCTCCACGCGCGCTGACGACGGCATGGATCTGTTTCGAGAGCAGACCTTTGAAGCTGAAACTGTTGAGGGCCTGCCGTCGCAGGCACTGCTTGAGGCGTCCCTTCGCAAGCTTGGCAACAGCCTTGAAGCACTGCGCAAAGCTCCGGTGACTGACCCGTTCGATGGTCCGGCGATCCTTTCGGGGCGCGCCGCAGCGGTGTTCTTTCACGAGGTGCTCGGCCACCGGCTTGAGGGGCAGCGCCAGCGTGGAGACGAAGAAGGCCAGACCTTTACCAAGGATGTGGGCAAGCCGGTTCTGCCCGATTTTCTTTCTGTCTCTGACGATCCGACGATGACCAGGTTCGGCAATACGTGGCTGAGCGGCAGCTACGAGTATGACGACGAAGGGCAGAAAGCCCGGCGCGTTGATCTGATCGACGATGGAGTGCTCAAGACGTTTCTCATGTCACGGCTACCCATCGCTAACTTCGCCCACTCCAATGGTCACGGGCGCAGCGAGACCGGCCACGTGCCCACCGGCCGCCAAGGCAATCTGATTGTGACGTCAACAAAGACCGAGTCAGAAGCAGAGCTCCGCAAACAGCTTATTGAAGAAGCAAAGAAACAGGGCAAGGCTTACGGCCTCTATTTTGAAGACATCTCCTCCGGCTTTGCGGTTACGCAGCGCAGTTCGCCGCAGGCATTTCAGGTGATACCGCTGGTAGTGTGGCGTGTTTATGTCGATGGCCGACCTGATGAACTGGTGCGCGGAGTGAGCATTGTGGGCACGCCTTTGGCGGCGATGAAGCGCATCCTGGCCACCGGCGACAAGAGCGAGGTATTCAATGGCGAGTGCGGTGCGGAATCGGGTACGGTGCCGGTTTCTGCCGTTGCGCCGGCCATGCTGGTGAGCGAGATGGAGACACAGCGCCAGCCGCAAGGCACTGCACGGCCACCGATCTTGTCCAAACCTGGTGTTGGATCGCAGGCCGCAGCCAGCAAGGAGGCGCAATGAGACTGTACCGCCAAATAACCTCCACAGCCGTGGCTGGTTTTTTTGCCGCTTCGCTATTGGTTTCGCCTTTCATCGCCGCGCAGCAGACCCGCGCCGATGCTGAGAAAGATCCTGTGCTGAAGGCCATGCTTACTGAGTTGGATCGCAGCATGAGCGAACTGCAGCTCAATGGCTTTGCCAAGCCGTTCTTCATTCAGTACCGCATTGAAGATGTAGACGACTTTATGACCAAGGCTGAGTTCGGAGCAACCGAAGGATCTCAGCATGCGCATCAGCGCATTGCGCGCATCACGGTTCGTGTAGGCGACTACAAGACCGACAGCTCCGGCGCCCGTGCGGATGGAACTCTGCAGCTTGCCGCGCTCGATGACGATCCTATTGCGCTGCGCTCGGCGCTTTGGGCAGCTACCGATCAGGCATATAAAGCTGCGCTCTCGGCCTACGCGCAAAAACAGGCAGCGCTCAAGCAGGTGCAGACGCCTCCGCAGGCTGACGACTTCAGTCACGAGAAGCCGGTCATCTCGCTCGCAGAATTAGCGAACTTGAAGGTAGATGAGGCCGCATGGACTGAGCGAATGGCGAAGGCAAGCGGACTGTACAAAGACGATCCGCAAGCGCGGGGCGGCGACGGAGCTGCACAGTATTCAAACGCGCAGTTTCAAGGGCGTGTAACGAACACGTGGCTGGTTACGAGCGAAGGCACAATCGTTCGCAAATCCGCGCACGAATACCTGGAAGTGTACGCGGTGGGGACTCAGGCTCCCGATGGAATGCGTCTTGATCGCTCCTATTCATCGGCGGGTTCTTCGCTCAAGGATCTGGATGCGCCTGAGGTGTTCAACAAGCACGCTGCCGGAATCATTGCTTCGCTTGCCGAACTGCGTAAGGCGCCGCTTGTTGAAGAGGAGTACCACGGTCCGGTTCTGCTCAGTTCGGATGCCAGCACGGACACGCTGCGCGGCTTGCTTGCAAGCGGGCTCGCGGCCACTCGTCCCCGCATGGGAACCGAGGCGCGCACCAACGGGGTGTTTGCCTCCAGTTACCATGCACCGATACTGCCTGAGTTCATGAACGTGGTCGACGATCCTTTGATGAAGAGTTTCGACGGCAAGGGACTGCTTGGCGCTTACGACATCGACGACGAAGGCATGCCCGCGCAGACAGTGAAACTGGTCACGGGCGGGCGGCTGGAGAATTACCTGATGAGCCGCGTTCCCGTACGCGATTTTCCAAACTCCAACGGCCATGGCCGCGCCGGCATTACTGGTCCCGCGCGCTCTTCCATTGGTGTGCTCAAGATCAGCGCGACGAATGGCCTGTCAGACCAGGAGCTAAACAACAAGCTGATAGCCCTGGCGAAGGATCGAGATCTGAAAGAAGTCTACTATGTGCAGACTCTGGGCGGCATCGGAGCGCCGCGTCTGCTTTACCGTGTGAGTGCCGACGGGAGCAAGCGCGAGCTCGTTCGCGGCGCGTCGCTAGATGACGTGGATCAGCGCGCGATGCGCTCAAGCATTGCCGCTGCGGGCAAAGATCTCTTTCTTGGCAACTATTTTGGCGATATTCCGCAAACTGTTCTGGCGCCCGCGCTGCTTTTTGAGGATGCCACCATTCGCCGAGCCAATGAAAAGAATGGCAAGCTGCCGTTCTATCCTCCGCCGGAGTGAGAGGCGCCTGACAACATTCAAGGGAAAGTAGAAGACATCCGGGTGATCCTGGATGTCTTCCTTTTTTTGGGGGCGCGTGAGGTCTGGGAGAAGGTGTTTATTCGCAGGTCCTCAGGGGTCGATAAATTTCAAATAAATGTTGTTGACAGTATACTGCCATTAATGGCAGTATACTGTCATGACGGTAGCCGAACACACATTGCGGGAAAAGCGCGTTGAAGCCACGCGCGAGCACATACTCGCCAAGGCTTTTGATCTGTTGGTTGATCACCCAGAGCGGCCCTTCTCTCATGAGGCTGTTGCCAAGGCGGCAGGTGTAGGCGCCAGAACGGTCTATCGCTACTTCCCGGCACAGGCGGACTTTTATGAGGCGCTGTGGCTGAAGCTGCGTGAGGAATCGGGAACCATCTTTCCAGCCCAGGAAGAAGAGATTGTTCCGTACCTTGGCCTGTTGTACGAAGCCTTCGATCAGAATGAGCGCCTGGTACGTGCGGTGTTGGAATCTTCGGCGGGCGCGCGGGTTCGAGCGGGTGGCGCTGAAGAAAGCCGACTGAGCTTTGAAAAGAGCCTGCAGCGGCTGTTGCATGGCCGGAGCGCCGGGGAACGCCGCAAGGTCAGATCGGTTTTTCAGAGCATACACTCAGGCGTCTTTTGGCAAATGCTGCATGAACGCGGCGGACTTTCGAATGACGAAGCAATTGCGGCGGCAATGTGGGCCATGCAGTCTCTACTCGATACACTCCGCCGTGAACAAAAGAATTCTTTAAATACCCCCAATCAAACAAAAACAAAGCGAGGTTGACAACGATGACAGCAACTGAACAAAGACTCAAAACACTGGTGTTGGGGCCACAGGACTACAGGCTGAATACAGCTCTCGACGTGCTTGGCGAGCCCGGCCTGGTGAAACTTGCGGGTTCCGACACGGATGAGGCAGTGGCCGTGGTGCACCTGACGGTTCCAAAGCTCTCCGGTCCGCCGCTCCATCGCCATGGGCGCGAAGATGAGTGGTTTTACGTAATCGACGGCGAAATCACGTGGGAAATCGATGGGAAGCGGCACAGCGGTGGGGCCGGAACTTCAGCGTTCGCGCCGCGAGGCACGGCGCATGCCTTCCAGAACTTCAGCGACCAGACCGCGCATGTCCTGGTGATGGTTACGCCCGCGGGCCTCGAGCGCTTCTTTGAAGATGTGACAATCATGAACAAGGATCTTGCTCAGCCCGACTACGGACAAGTCGAAAAGCTGATGCAGGACTACGGAATGGAACTGCTGGGACCGCCACTCTCATAATCAATCATGCTGCCGCGCGACTTCGCCGCCTCTATGGCGATCGCGCGGCAGACTTCCCGCATCGTTGCCAAATTTTTTGACATCTGCAATGCGATAACGCGACACTTTCACTTACCGCATGAACTCAGAAACGCTTCACCTTTGGTTCGCATACCCTGATGACTTGCTGGATCCGGATATAGCGCAGGCATGCGACCGTCTGCTTGCGCCGCCGGAGCAGGAGCGGTGGCAAGCGCTACAAGTTTGACCGCCACCGTCGTGAATCGCTGGCCACACGCGCGCTCGCACGCTTTGCGCTCTCGCAAAGCCGCGCGGCATTACCGAAATCCTGGAGTTTTAGAGAGAATGAGCATGGCAAGCCGTTCATTCAGCCAGATTGCGGACTGCGATTCAATCTCTCAAATTCTCTTGGTATGGTGGTCTGCCTTGTTGCTGAGGGCGTGGAAGTTGGCGTGGATGTGGAGTCCCGCACGCGGTCCGATCAGATGTTGAGTATCGCCAGGCGGGTATTCTCGAAAGAGGAGATAGACCAACTGGAAGAACTTGACGACACGGCGAAGCTGGACCGTGCGCTTTCGTTGTGGACATTGAAAGAAAGCTATATCAAGGCCCGTGGTATGGGCCTGGCGCTACCACTTGAAGAGATTTCGTTTCTGTTCGGCGGGCCGGAAGGAATTCGTCTTGAGATCGATCCCAGTGTCGACCATGACCCGGGCCGGTGGCGCTTCTGCTCTATGGACCGCGATGACCACCGCATCTCTCTAGTGGTGGAGCAGGGGGCTGTTCCGGAAATGAACCTGTGGCAGACGCGCCCACTGCTATCTGCTCCGGCGCATCTCGGCACGTTCAAGGGGCAATGGTATCCCATCCGGATGGCCTGAAGGAGTATCCTTCCTCTGCGCTCTTGTACGGCTTCTGCCGGCGCGTGAACGGAAAAATCGATGTGAGGACAAAGATGATTCGGAATCGAAGTCTGTATCTTGTTGGAGGAATCCTTCTTGCTTTTATGGCGCAGGCAAACTGGTCGCAGACCAAAGTTCGCGCCGCGGTGAAAGCCTCGCCGGTCATGCAAGACAGCGGTCGACCGGTGGAACACCCCATCAAGGTGATGCTTGTTGATGGACAGAGCGCCGGGGCGTATCACAATTGGCGGCTAACCACTCCGGTGCTTAAGAAGGAGCTCGAGGAGACCGGGCTCTTCAAAGTGGATGTCGTAACGGCTCCTCCGTCCGACGGGGACTTCAGCCAGTTCCATCCGGACTGGAAGCAGTATCAGGCGATCGTGATGAACTACGACGGCCCCAGTTGGCCTGAATATCTGCAGACGAGCTTTGAGAAATATGTGAGCGACGGCGGCGGACTTGTGATTGTGCATGCTGCCAACAACGCCTTTCCCAACTGGCTTGCATACAACGAAATGACAGGTATTGGCGGATGGAGAAATCGCAATGAGAATGCCGGACCCTACTGGTACTACAAGGACGGCAAGCTGACCTCGGACAATTCTCCTGGCCCGGCAGGAATGCACGGAGCGCGGCTGCCTTACCAAGTTGTAACGACAGCGCCGGACAATCCCATCATGAAGGGTTTGCCGGCGGTGTGGATGCATCTTCCTGACGAGCTCTACGGCAGACTTCGCGGACCGGGGAAGAACATGAGCGTGATTGCTACCGCGCACTCCGATCCTAAAAACCGAGGCACCGGCTTCGACGAGCCCATGCTGATGGTGTTGCATTACGGCAAAGGGCGCATTTTTCACACGGTGATGGGTCACGATGTGTACGCGCTTAGCTGCGTCGGATTCATTACCACCTATCAGCGCGGTACCGAGTGGGCGGCGACGGGCCGCGTGACGCAAAAGCTCCCGGCCGATTTTCCGACGGCAACTACCGTTAGCTCTCGCATTGACATCCAGGAGATGGACCCTGAGATGTTGAAAGGCGCATCCGATCCGATCCGCCTGGGCGGAGGTTCCTCCACAAAGTAGCGGCAAGCAAACGGAAAACATACCGGCTTCGCAAACATCACGCCCCGGCAAACGCTTCGGTTTGCCGGGGCGCATGATTTGGTAGAGGTCCGCTACTTTGCAGTGCGATAGATTTCCGAGCCGGCCAGCAGATATGCTCCCACGCCGTACACGTAGCTTGAAGTCTCAGTAAATGCTCCGGGCGCCGCTCCAACGGGCTGAATGCAGCCCAGCCGCCCATCGGCGTACACATGCGTCAACATGCCAGCCCAGGCCTTTTCCACTGCGGGCCAATAAGCTTTACGGTCGAGAATCTTTTCATTCACGCCGTATGCAAGCGCGTAGGTGATAAATGCGCTTCCGGAAACTTCCGGCAGCGGATATGAGTCGGCGTCGAGCAGGCCGGGACGCCACAGCCCGTCCTTGCTTTGGATCGCAAGTGCTTCGGCCGACATCTCTTTCAGCAGCTCAATGTATTTAGGACGCAGCGGCGAGTTGGCAGGCAGCTCTTTGAGTACGCGCACGATTCCGCCCATCACCCAGCCGTTGCCGCGTGACCAGAAGATCTTTTCACCGTTCTTCTCATGCTTGTCGAGCCAGGCCGCGTCGCGTGAGTACAGGTGCTTGTTCCGGTCGTAAAGCAGATTGGTAGTGATGGTCCACTCATGATCCATAAAGTCCGTGTACTTTTTATTGCCCGTGGCTTTTGCCATATCGGCAAACACGGGCGGAGCCATGAAGAGCGCGTCGCACCACCACCACAGCGGCTTCTCTGGATCATCGGGCGTGGCAATCTCTTCGTCGAGCCGGGCCTTCATGGGCATCATCATCTTCTTGTCTTTATGGATGAAGTACTGCTCCATGTACATCTGTCCCACGGCCTGGTCGTCTGCATGTTCCACGCGCGGGCCCGGCGACCAGTGCAGCTTCTCGCCGATCTCCATCATCGCCTGCTTGTATTTGTCGCCGGCGACCGCGTCGGGTACTCCCATGTACCCCGCGTAGAGCGCGGCAAAGGTCCAGTCGTACTGCGCCTCCGCAGGCAAGCGGTTCAACTGCCAGTCGGCAACGAGCTTCATCGCCTTGGCGAGATCGCGCCTCGTCAGTTTTGGCGATAGATCGGTAGCAAGCGGTTCGGGCGTTTGCAGTTCATCTCCCGGAGGTGCGAGCTTTACATGCTCATTTTGACCAGCAGCGAAGTTGGGTTGCAGGACGAAGGCGATGATGCCGAGTGCCGCGAGCATTGGAAAACTGAAGCTACCGCGCTGCTCGCCGAACTGATCTGGATCTGCATGAAGGTCTCCAAATGAAAGCTCTCAGAAGCGCTACTGCCACGTGGCCGACAACAGTTCTACGGCCTGATTACCGAGGCCGATTATAGTTCCTGAGCGCCTTGGTTGTAAGTGCCTTCGCTGCGTGAGGCAGCGGCTCAGAAACGCATGCGGAGTACGAACTGAAACTGCCGTTCGCGGTAGTAGCTGGTCGAGTTGCTGTTGAGCGCCTGCCCGAACGCAGTAGAGTTCGCCTTGAGGCCAGTGAGGTAAGTGAGTGCCGGAAAGCTGCCGTCGGTGCCGCCTGCATCGATCGAGTAGCCCGTCGTTTCAATTTCGGTGACGTTACGGTGATTGAAGAGGTTGAATGATTCTCCAAGAAGCTCCAACTGCCGCATCTTTCCTGGACCGATCAACTTGGCGAGGCGGAGATCGGCCTTCCATGCGCCTGGATAACGAAAAGTGTTGCGGCCCATGTCGTAGTTCACACCGTCGCTACCGACACCGTAGACGCGATTATCGCCTCCCGATCCATTGATGCTGGGACCTAGTCCTGTGAATGCGGTTCGGGTTGTGAGGTTGACCACGCGCGGCACGGAACCCGCGGTGCGCATTGTGTAGGGAAGGCCGCTGTGGAAGCTGCCGATGGCGGAGATTCTCCAGCCATTGGCCAGGTGGCCGGCCGGACCGTGGACCATCCATGGCGTGCGGAAGATCAGCGAGGTAAAGAGTCGATGCCGCGTATCGTGGTCGCTCACTCCATATTCGTGTCTGAAATCGCCGGGGTCGAGCACGTCGCTGCCGCTTACTGAAGTGCTTCCGTTTGGGTTCCAGTCCATCGCATGTCCGTAGATATAACGAATGTTCACAGCGAGCCCATGGCAGCCATAGTGAGCAAGCCTGAACATGACCGCCTCATAGGTGGAATTTGCGCGCGACGAGATTTGAGTGATCTGCTGATAGTTGGGATTCAGCCGCCCCTGGGTTGCCGAGGTCGCGCTGTATGGAACCCAGTCTGAGTAGAAGGGGACGGTAATTTGCGAGGCTTTGATCGGGCCTTTGCCGGTGCCGTCGACGACAGCATAGGTTATGGTCTGCGGATTGACTGCGGGATCGAAGTTGGTGTCGATGGAAACAGGCAGTCGACGGCCAAGGCTGAGGATCGCATTCGCGGTCAGAGTCAAGTGACCAGGCAACGATTCTTCGATGCCTGCGACGGCCTGGTGGACTTCGGGGTTGCGAAAACCGAATACGTATTCCAGCGTTCCCGGTTTGACTATGCTTAGTGGCTCTCCGGCAAATACGTATGGGAACGGTGGAGCGCCGCCGGTGTTGAGATTGTCCGTTGGACACATGAAGAAGTTCAGGTCTCCATTTGCTTAGCCGGTGTGCGTAAGAGTGGCCATAAGTGGGCCGTTCTGCATTTGGCTATAGTAGATGCCATAACCGATGCGCAAGACGGGACGGTGATGTTCGGCAACGCCAAATGCAAGGCTCACCCGCGGCCCCCATTTGTTGCCGAGGCTCGGCATTTTACCGGCCAGGGGCAGGTTGGGATTGACAAGCGCGGCGATGGGCGGCGGAAGCTGTTGCAGATCCCATTGCAGACCCATGGAAAGAACGAGTTGTTTGTTCGGCTGCCACTGTGCCGTCGCAAATCCCGCCCAGTCATCTGTGCTCAGCGCCCAGGCATTCGGTCCATGGTCTGCGAGTAGTAGGAATAGCAGGGCAGATAACCCAGCCGCGCAGCACTCCGGTGGAGTCGCGCCATGGCTTGCCCGCGGGATCGCAGTTGTGCTGGTTGAATTTGTTGAGCGCATCGTTCAAGCCGTATTTGCTGAATACCAGCGCATCCGAGATGAAATTCGCGACACTCGAGTAGTGATACTTGCCGGTTTGGTTGCGAAGCAGAGTGGCTCGATCGCTGCTATGGCCATATGAGGCTCCAACTCTCACGAGGACATTGCCGCGAACCCAGGCGAACGATTCCTGCAGGCGAATAAACCGTTCATCGGGATAGCTGCCTCGCCCAAAGCGTGCCGGATTGCCGATAGTAAAGCCGTGGCGGGAGTCGATAACAATCTGTGGCAACTACCCCATAAGTTCTGGTTCAGAGTTTGTTCGTATGCTGAAGGCGTTCCGGGATGAACGCTCTGAATGGATCGCCCGGCCGAGACTTGGGTAATTGCCAGCAGGTTCGGAGTAAGGAAGGCCTCCCAGCGCGCGAGCAGCCACTGCTGACTCGCCTGGCTTGCGCCGAAGCTATGGTTTGCCGAAATTTTCTGATACATGCGTGAAGCCGCCACCGGGAGCATTCCAGTCAGCGTCGGCGCCTTCAACTGTAAAGCGATGGCGTTAAAACATTCGCCAATCGACACGCGCAAACCCGGTAAATTGCCTCGCCGTACGCGAGACCGGACCTAGCAGATCGTCCGGCGTTTGCAGCATCGCGGAGTATTGGGCCAGCGCATCGGTGTTGTTGGTTGCCAACCGCGCACCGAGCAACTGCACCTGATCGTGGCTGGGTTGCGCCAAGAAGTTTTCAGGCCACTTTACGCTTGAAACGCAGCGTAGTTTCTGTTGGAACCATCGAGAGTGGCAAACCAGTAAAAGCACCTGTGCCGCACGCGATTACCCAGTTCAAAGCCCTAGCGAAGGTTAAGATCCGCGGGCGCTTCGACTACCAGGTTTTTCCATCCGCCGCCACTGATCGGGAGTGCTTCAAGCTCAGTGCCGGTGAATGTGGTGGATTCAGCGGCCGCTGCAGCGGCACTTTGCTGCAACGCCGCTTGAATCGTGCTTATCTCATTTGTGTCGGCCTGCTTTGCGGCTGCCGAACTGCCTAATGGACTTTGTGCATAGCTTGCGATTGATGAATAAAAAAGGCAATCAGCACTGCCGCCGTAATGGACGGCTTCAACCAGCCCAACCTGAACCCTGCCATCTAGTACCTGCCGTTGGCAGATCAAGGAAAAAGACTCACAGATATCCGCACCTGCCCGCTCTTGTGGGCGGTTAGGAACCAGGCGGATACGCGCACACCGCTGGAGCGTGTTTCCAGATATCCAGAAGATCCCCAGGTGAGTTGGAGCGATTCTATTTTGCCGGGACCGGAGCGTAAAGTTGCGAAGGTCACATGTGTGCACCATTTCAGGTGCATGCGATGGTTCCAGCCGAAGCAGCCGGATTCGATAGACTGGAGAGACGGAGTTCGAGGTTCATGCCCGACAGGGTCGCGGCTCGAAGATCCAGCGGGTTATCCATGTTCATTGATGAAGCCAAAATTCGCGTAAAGGCCGGTGACGGCGGCAACGGTTGCATGGCCTTTCGGCGGGAGAAGTTTGTGCCCCGTGGCGGCCCTTCGGGCGGCGACGGAGGCCGTGGCGGCGATGTGATTATGGAGTCGTCGCAGCGGCACAACACGCTTATCCACTTCCGATATAACCCCGAGCACAAGGCCCAGCGCGGCGAACACGGCATGGGGTCGAACTGCACCGGGCAGGATGGGCGGTCCATAACACTGCAGGTTCCGGTGGGAACTTCGCTTTTCGACCTGGAAACCGGAGAACTGGTTCACGATTTCAGGGAGCCGGATGAGCGCATCGTAGTGGCCAAGGGTGGCCGTGGTGGCCGCGGCAACCAGCACTTTGCCACGCCAACGCACCAGGCGCCACGCGAGCATGAGTTGGGCCGCACCGGCGAGGAACGCCACTACCGGCTTGAGCTAAAGCTGCTGGCCGATGTAGGGTTGGTTGGCTATCCGAACGCGGGCAAATCTACGCTAATCTCGCGCATTTCGGCGGCCAAGCCCAAGATTGCCGATTATCCGTTTACAACGCTTGAGCCTAATCTGGGCGTGGTGTCGGTGGGCGAGGAGCCGGACATGGAGTCTTTCGTAGTAGCCGACATGCCAGGCCTTATCGAGGGCGCGCATCTTGGCTCCGGTCTTGGCATGCAGTTTCTGCGGCACATTGAACGCACGCGTTTACTGGTGCACGTGGTGGATGTTTCGGATGCGTCAGGCCGCCCTGATCCGGTGGAAGACTTCAAGGTCATCAACAAGGAGCTGGCGAATTTTGGTGACGGCTCGCTTGCCGAAAAGCCGATGATCGTTGTCGCCAGCAAGATCGATTCTGTCAATCCTGATAAGTTGAAGAAACTCGCTGCGCACGTCAAGCGCCGCAAGCTTGAGTTCTACGCCATCTCCGCGGTCACAGGGCAGGGGATAGACGAACTGAAATGGGCACTCGCCAAGCGACTGCGGCCGGTAGCGGAAGTCTGACGCGAGTCCTCATAATCCAGGCTGCGAAAAACTCATCAATCAGTTGCGCAACGAACGGCGAGATTTCACGCTCGGCTGTTCGTTCGCAATCGGAGAACATTTCAACTTGTAGCGTCTGCAACGCTCAAAAAATGATTCGGCGGCATACCGTTTTACCGGTATGCCGCCGATTGGATTGCTTCAGTTGTGCTGGGCGTTAGTGCCCTACTTCTTTTCGTTTATGGTGTTCAACTCACTGTCACAGGTGTTCTCAGCGAGCTTTCCTGTAATAGCGGTTGGGCGCGCCAGGTGTGGGAGAGTAGTCCGAGACCTGGGCCCCGCTCGAATGTGGACGAGTCAGCGCAGTGTTGAGCGTGATGCCTGTACCTGAGACCGGTACATTGGCCTCATGAGTCCGGCTTAACGGCTCCTTGACGGTAACGGTGCTGTTCCACCAAGTGGTGAAGGCAACAACTGCGGTTTCCTCATTTGCACCACTGTCGATTGTGATGGTGTTGCCAGCGCTGAAGCCTGCGATGCTGGTGACAGGGATTGCGGTGGCACCGGAGCTGACAGCTGCGCTTGCCTTAGCAGCGCCTGCCGAACCCACTTTCGCGATTACGGCAGTCTCGAGGTTTGCTCCACGATCAATCGAGATTGTTTCTCCTACGCCGAAGCCCTGGACGCTCGCGACACTGATATTCGTCGCGCCGGAGGCCGAGCCGAGCGGCAAGCTTGTAGCAGCCTGCAGCAGGAAATCGGCGCAATTGCTGTTCGTGTCAGCACCGTCCGGGAAGCGCCCCGCACTAACGTCCGTTGGGCTCTGAGAAGAAGCGGCAGGTCCCCAGCTGCCTGGAACGCCCGGTACCGATACGTAGCAGCCGTTCTCCTCTTGTCCGGAGGCAGCCTGGTAACCCTGTGCGGCCCATGGGTCAACGAGACCGCCATAGTTGAGACTGTCGACAACCAGGCCGGCGGCATCACGCAGAACCATGCTGCCGGAAGTCAGAGTGGCAGGTGGGCCACCAAAGGTGCTGGCGCTGGCGGCGGTTAAGGTGGGGCCACCGAACCACTGGTTCGGCGCCTTCGAGCCCTGGTAGCCCGCAGTCTTCACCGCGGCATCGCGCACCACTGTGTCGATCGCATGATCCTTGGTGAGGGCGCTGTCGAGTGTGATGCCGGTGCCGAGCGGAGTCACGGGCTCGTTGCTTGAGTGCGAAAAGGCCGTTGCCGGTTCAAAAGTGATTCCAGTTCCCCGATCGCCGAACGGAAGATTGGCAGCGTGGTCGAACTTCAGAGGCGCAGCCAGGTCGAGCCCCGTGCCCGGAGTAACCACTCCCTCGCCATCGATATGTTTCTTTGTGAGTGCCGGGGTAAATGCGATGTCGATGCCTGCCCGGCCTTCACCTACAGCGGATGAGATGGTGACCGTCTCCTGGTTTGCGGGTGTTCCGATGATCAGCTTTTCACCTGCCGCAAAGTGATTCATGCCTCGAACCTTGATGCTGGTTGCGCCAGGTGCTGTGCTTGCGACTATCCTGGCGTGGTTCGACTGGGTTCCGACGTGCGCAACGGTAACGGTCTCGATCCCGTGGCCGACACTGTCGATGTCCAATCGAATCTTGTCGCCAACCGAAATGTTGGCTACGGACGTGACCTTGATGTTTGTGGTGCCTGCCGCAGCGTCTGCCGAGAGATAGGCTTGGGTGCCCGGCTTGCCGACCGCCGTGACCGTGGCCACTTCATACTTTTCACCCGGTTTTGCGACAGCGGGATAGCTGGCTCCGTAGCCGATGGCTATTTTCTCGCCAACTTTGAAGCCCGCCACGCTGGTAACCGGAACATTGGTTGAGCCCACCGGGATGGTGATGATCGGACCTTCGGGAACGGGTTGCCAAAGCGTTGTTGGGTTGCCTGCGGCCGTACCGACGTTCGCGATCTTGTGCGTTTCCACATTGGCGCCAGTGCCGACTTCGATCGTATCGCCGGCCGACATACCAGTGGTGCTCCTCACGTGAATGGCGGTCTCGCCAGCGCGCGCGGGAACCACCAGCCCGGAGTCTGACATGCCGAGCAGGTAGAAGCCGCCCGCCGCTAGTCTGGTCCCAGCCGGGATCTTGATCGACGAAAAGATAGGCTGCTGGGTCGGGTGTTCAGTCAGCGTCCAGTTTGAGATGTCTACGCTGCCGCGGCCGGCGTTATACAACTCGATAAACGAATCGGTCGAGTTGGTCGGCGGACCGGAACTGACCCGGAACTCGTTGATCTTCACCGAGCTCACGTTCCGCACCTTCTCGGCGATTGTTTCGGATTGCATCTTACCGGTGGACTTGTTGACCCACTTGGCATTTCCTACCAGGTCCCCGTTAAAGGCTGCTGGACCGGAAGTGACTTTGAAGGTTGCGCTCACGCTGTCGCCGGGAGCCACAGGACCGGCAAACATCTTGGAGGTGCTGTTTGCGCCTTGAACAGTCGCAGTCCACTGCCTGGGCGCCGCGATGCTCAACTGGATATTGGTCGCTGGCGCATCTGTGGTGTTGGTAAAGGTGACGGTCGATTCCTGGGAGGTTCCTGGTGCGAATGTCTGGAGTCCGGGAGGCGTGGCCGTGGCAGAAGCTGGAGCAAGGCTGACAGGCTGCACGTCGTAGCGGGCTGCCACGACATTGGCCTGCACCGCCTGATCGGTTGAGTCTGACGGGAAGGTGCCCGCGGCGGTCATTGCGCCTTCATAGAAGGTGCCCTGTGAACCGTTGCTGTTGTCGCCGCCGTTGCCAAGCAGGATGGCTCCCTGTTTCCGCATCGGGTCATAAGTCGCGTTTACGCGCGGTCCATCGAACAAAACCTGTAGAGGACCCTTTTGCGAGTCACCGCCCATTGTGGTCCAGTGGTGCGGCTCCCCTTTGGCCATCGCAGTCACAAATCGCCAGGTGAAGGTCGGCAGGTCCTTGCATAATTTGCTTCCGTCCTCGTTGACGCAGCCGACGAGGTTGTTTTCCTGATCGGTCATCGCCCAAGGGCCTGGCGGGATACCGTGATACCAAGCCATGGCGTTGCCGTAGTAGAGGGTTTCCATGGTGCCGTTGTCGTCGTCACGACTGTCAATCTCGGCGTTGCCGTAGTCGAAACAGCATCCGGAGTTGAAGTGAAGTCCGTTGATGACCCAGTACTGTCCCTCCGCCTGATCGTCAACAGCGGTACCTTTTGCGTCGTTCTGGCGGATGCCCATGCCCGGTGCGATGAAGACGCCGTAGACCTTGTGGCCCATGACGGAAACCGGAGCCGCATCGGCAATTGGCAGGTTGTTGAATCCACCCATGGCCGGTCCGCTGAATCCACCGCGGGGCGCCTGGATAAGGTCATTGTGCTTGGGAGACTGGTCGTAAACGATAGAGATCCAGCAATGCGTGTTGGCGCAGAATGCGTCCTGAGCGGCCGCATCGGCGTATCCGCCCGCATCCGAACCGGAGGGCTGTACAACGCCGACATCCAGGGTCTTTTCATCCGATTGCCGTAGCACTTGATAAAGCGGGCCGTTATAGGAGGAGTACAAGGCGCGTGTCGTACTGTGGGCGGCCACACACGGGTCGCCGGCGGCAGCATAGATGTCGCATGGCCCCTTTGGTCTTACCAACGCAGCATTGGAGTCTGCGCCGGTCTGTTGCGCCACTATCAACGAGGCGCCAATCACCGTGAGCGCCACTCCGAGCATAAGTGCAAGATTGATTTTCGTCTTCATGCTTTTCCTATCTGCCTCGCCGAATTTACTCCGGCATTTGGGGTTCTCGCCATTCCGGGGATGTAACGCAGGTACATCAAAGCGGAAGGGCCGGTTCATCGCCAGGACCCTGGCTGGTGGAATTATCCGGGCGCGAAATCTTGCGCTTCCCAGGACGGCCCAGTATACATTTACTCGCTCATCTTCGGCTCGTTCCGGCGCGATTCTCGCCGGAAAAGGAGATGGTCGAATTGGCTATCAACCGATGAAATAGCAGGGTCGTTCGGGTGGACGCCCGATGCAGTCCGATTGAGGCCTTGTCGAGGAGGCCAAGACCAGTATCTCCAAGTGCTGAAAGGGAGATAAACGAAAGTGGTGGAACTCTTTACACTAGCTTCCCTGGCAACTGGGAGGTGGCGCAAATGAGAGATAACAAGAGAAAGACAAGGTCCTGGTGGGGATTCTGCAGGTGAGGGGAAGAGCTTCGCTGGATTTAGCTTCACCCCGGGCCCACGATTGGGACCCGGGGTAAAGGTATTCTTCTGCCGGTGATCGAAGCTATTCTTCTTCTTCGTCGACCGGCTGTTTAGCGTTGGCCAGGATCTTTTCGGCCACCGGCTGAGGGACTACGTCGTAGTGGTCCTCTTCCATGTGGTAGCTGCCCTTGCCCTGCGTCATGCTGGTGAGTTGCGTGCCGTAGGTGAGCATCTCGGACATGGGCACTTCCGCGCTAATGATGGTCGTGCGTCCCTTGGTTTCCATGCCTTGCACGCGTCCGCGGCGCGAGTTCAGGTCGCCCATCAGCGTTCCGGCAAAATCGTCGGGAGCTTCGATTTCCACCTTCATCACCGGCTCAAGCAGGCAGGGTTTTGCCTGTTCCATCGCTTTCTTGAAGGCCAGGCGTCCTGCGGTCTTGAACGAAAGCTCGTTCGAGTCCACGTCGTGGTAGCTGCCGTCGTAGAGCGTCACCTTGAAGTCGACAACCGGATATCCCGCAAGGTAGCCACGCGCGGCAGCTTCTTGAATACCCTTTTCGACGGCCGGGATAAAGTTCTTGGGAATGGAGCCGCCGAAGATGTCGTTCACGAACTCAAAGCCACCGCCACGGGGCATGGGCTCCATCTTGATTTTGCAGTCTCCAAACTGGCCGTGACCGCCGGACTGCTTCTTGTGGCGGCCATGCGCATCTGCTTTGCCTCGGATGGTTTCGAGGTAGGGAACCTTGGGCGCTTTCAGCGTGACTTCAGCGTGGTAGCGTTTCTTGAGGCGGTTGACGATGGCTTCGATGTGCGGCTGGCCGGCGCCCGCAATCAGGAACTCGTTGGTATGCGGATCGCGGAAGAAGCGGATTAGCAGATCTTCTTCCATGAGCTTGTGAATCGCAGGTGCGAGTTTATCTTCGTCGGAGCGGCTCTTGGGCTCGATGGCGTAAGTCATGGCCGGCTCAGGCAGAGCGGTCAACTCCATCTGGATTTCAGAACCCTTCTGGCCAAGCGTGTCGCCGGTGAGCGTGTCGCGCAGTTTGGCCACCGCGCCCAGGTCGCCGGCATGCAGTTCGGCTACTTCAACGGCCTTGCGTCCCTGCATCACGCTCAAGTGCGAGAGCTTTTCCTGGGTGCGGCGTGTGTAGTTCTCAAGCGACGCGTCGTTTTTGATGACGCCGCTCATGACTTTGAAGAAACTGATGCGGCCGGCGAACGGGTCAGACATCGTTTTGAAGACAAATGCGCCAACAGGCTCGTTGTCATTGACGTTGCGCGATGTTGCCTCCCCATTCATGGTCTTTACGGCGATGGGCGAATGTTCAAGGGGGGCGGGCGTGTAAACCTTCAGGAAGTCGAGCAGATGGTCGAGCGCCATGTTGGCAAGGCCGCTCGAGAACAGCACCGGGAAGATGCGATCCTCGCGAATGGCTTCGTGGAGCGCGGCGATCAGGTGATCTTCCGGGATGGTGCCCTTCTCAAAGAACTCCTCCATCAGCTCGTCTTTGCCTTCGGCAACAAGTTCGACAAGCGCTTCGTGGCGCGCCTTGGCATCGGCGGCAAGCGCAGCGGGAATTTCCGCTGAGACTTTTCCGTGTCCATCGCCGCCAGGCGTGTAGGTGTAGGCCTCCATCGTCACCAGGTCCACTACACCGTGAAATCCGTTGGCATCCACTATTGGCAACTGGACAGGAACACAGTTGCGGCCCCAGCGCTCGTGGATGTCGTCGATAAGGGCGTTCAATCCGCCCGCGCCACCCGCTTTGGGATTGTCCATCTGGTTTACGAGAACGATGCGAGGCACTTCTGCTTCTTCAGCGAATCTCCAAACACGCTCGGTAACGGGTTCCACTCCGTTCTGGGCGTTCACAACCACAATGGCGGACTCAACCGGCAGCAAGGCAGCGCGCGCCTCATGCGCGAACATGTGAAAGCCGGGAGTATCGACCAGGTTGATCTTCACGCCTTGCCACTCGGCAAAGGCGACGGCATTCTGCATGGTTAAGCCGCGAGCTATTTCCTCTTCGTCGTATGCGGTTACGGCTGTGCCATCGGCAACACGGCCCTGGCTGGGAGTCATCTTTGCGGCATGCAGCAGAGCGGCAATCAACGTGGTCTTACCGCTTTGTGCATGCCCCACTACAGCTACGTTGCGGATCTCACTTCCCTGGTACGTTTTCATTTGATTCTCCTTAATATCTGGTAAATAGAGACAGAATTTGGATTGATTTCGGATTCAGATGTGCGGGGAGACAGGGACAACGGGTGAATGCCCTGAATGGCATTCAACTGGCCAAATTGGCTGGCCACGGCTCCGGTTCTGCCTTCAGCTTCGTCCATTGATGACGGCCACGCGCCGGCGCTAGGGCAGATCAATGGAGCGTGAATCCGCCGGGCGTTCTTTACTAAACAGCGGATGCTATCACACGCGGAGTGTGAACGTCCTGTGACTCGGCGCACAAAAACGGTTGGCGACCAGCAAACGGAGAATTTAAGGAGAAGAACCGGAAGTATGGAATTGAAGTTCTTGGGCGAGCGTCACCTTCCGGAACAATATGCGGGTGGGTGTACACCTGAAATCCGTTCCAGCCGGGCGGACATTCTCACTCTGCGTGGGAGATGTTAGATAGGCCAGGGCGCGAATCGGAGTCAAAAATGCTTTAATCTCCCATCATGGCGCGATTCGGCGAAATTCCTTTTCATGAGAACTATCGCTCACGTACACTGCGAACATTCGTCTCACCGCAGTTCGCCTTCGGTGGGATCGTTCGCGTTTGACTGGGGCCTCCCACGGCTCTTCCCCTAACGAGCAATCAACTGAACGCGACCAAACAAGGAGGTCAACATGAGTCTGTCTACCGGTGTGGCTACGTCCGCTGCCACTCCCGTTGCCGCGCCATCACCCGAACATATTCTGCAGATCGGTCTCGGTTTCTGGGCATCAAAAACGCTTCTCAGCGCGGTGGAGATGGAAGTCTTTACCGAACTGGCAAAGCATCCCCTGGATCTTGAAACGCTCTCCGGCCGTCTGGGTCTGCATCCACGCTCCGCGCATGATTTCTTTGACTCGCTGGTGGCGCTGGGCTTCCTTGAGCGCAAGGACGGAATTTACTCGAATACGCCATCGAGCGACTTATTCCTCGACAAGAGGAAACCCGCCTATATCGGCGGCATTCTCGAAATGGCGAATCAGCGTCTGTATCCGCACTGGGCGAGGCTTACTACGGCGCTGAGGACAGGCCAGCCGCAGGGCGAAGCCGGACCAAACGCGAAGGAGACCTTCGCCTCGTTGTATGCCGACCCTGCCCGGTTGAAGACCTTTCTGAAAGCGATGACAGGAGTAAGCCGCGGTGGGAATATGGCCATCGCCGCCAAGTTTCCGTGGGCAAACTATCGGACTGTTGTAGATGCAGGACCGGCACAGGGAGATCTCCTGACGCAGGTGGCGCTCAAGAACAAACACCTGCTTGGTATTGGCTTCGATCTTCCTGAAGTTGGCCCCATCTTCGAGGAGTACATCGAGGAGAATGGTCTGTCGTCGCGAGTGCAGTTCCAGGCCGGCAGCTTCTTTACCGATCCCATTCCGAATGCCGACGTGGTGATGATGGGCCACATTCTGCATGACTGGGATCTGGAAGAGAAGCGGATGTTGATCGGCAAGGCCTACGATGCGCTTCCTGCGGGCGGAGCACTGCTGGTATACGAAGCGATCATCGACGATGAACGGCGCAAGAATGCCTTTGGCCTGATGATGAGCCTGAATATGCTCATAGAAACGCCGGGTGGCTTCGATTACACCGGTGCCGACTGCATCGGCTGGATGAAGGAGGCAGGCTTCAAGGAAGCTCGCGTCGAGCATCTCGTCGGTCCAGACTCCATGGTGATCGGTATCAAGTAAGCCGCAGGGGCAGGCAGATACCAAAAGAATGGAGGCGCAATGCGCCCTCAATTAACCGCGCAGGAATGGCCTGAAGAGCTTGATGCTTTGTGCGCCGCTCCAAAGCATCATGCTCTTCTCTTTGAGAACGAGGCAGTTCGCGTTCTCGACACGAACATTGCGCCGGGTAACGCGGTACCGCTACACACGCACCGGTGGCCGAGCGCGCTGTATGTCCTGAGTTTCAGCAATTTTGTGCGCCGCGACGCCGCAGGAATGGTTCAGGTGGATAGCCGCCAGCTTAGCAAACCGCCAGTAGGGATCGCGCTCTGGTCAGAACCGCTGCCACCGCATACTCTTGAGAATGTTGGCGAGCGGGACCTTCACGTGATCAGTGTTGAAGTTAAGAATCCCGCCTGAATGTGGATGATTCATTGTTTGGCGAGGAACCGTGCGACGAATTCCGGATCATGGATCCGAACGCCAACGAGACACATGCCTCGCGTTGATGTGCGAATCGCCTGAGACTCCGAGAGAAGTGTTACAGACTTGCGCCGGCGGGAAGGATCTCGTCCACGTCTACCCATTGCGTGGGGTAGTTTCCCGTATAACAGGCCGTGCAGTAGCCGGACCTATTTTCCGCTTGCACGGCAGAGTACAAGCCGTCCAGCGAGAGATAGGCAAGTGAGTCGGCTTCAATAAACCTGCGGATCTCTTCGATGGAATTGTTCGCCGCGATCAACTCGCGCTTGCTCGGCGTGTCTACGCCGTAGAAGCAAGGCGACACAGTCGGCGGGCAACTGATGCGCAGATGAACTTCCCTTGCTCCCGCACCGCGAACCATGCGCACAATCTTGCGGCTGGTGGTGCCGCGAATGATGGAGTCGTCGATGAGGATGACGCGCTTGCCTTCAAGCAGATTGTGAACCGGATTCAGCTTGAGCCGCACGCCGAAGTCGCGCACACGCTGCTCGGGCTCAATGAATGTACGCCCGACGTAGTGATTGCGAATGAGGCCGAACCGGAACGGGATACCTGCCTCTTCCGCGTAGCCCAGCGCAGCCGTTACACCTGAGTCGGGAACGGGCACAACCACGTCGGCCGGAACGCCGGACTCGCGCGCGAGCCGGCGGCCCATGCGATCACGGCTCTCCTGTACCCACTGGCCGAAGATGCGGCTGTCAGGGCGCGCAAAATAAACGTGCTCAAAGACGCAGCTTGTCTGCGGAACGCCATTGGCGTACTGGCGGCTGGTCACGCCGTCTTCAGTCACCATCACCAGCTCGCCCGGAAGTACGTCGCGGATGTACTCTGCGCGCAACAGATCGAAGGCGCATGTTTCACTGGCGAAAACGATGGTGTCAGGGCCGTCGGGATTTTTCAGTCTTCCCATTGAGAGCGGACGGAATCCGCGCGGATCGCGAGCGGCAAAGATGCGGTCGCGGGTCATCATCACGATGGAAAACGCTCCATCCACCTGCGAAAGCGAGTCGGCGATAGCGTCAACCAGCGTTCCCGCGCGCGAGTGCGCAATGAGCTGAACGATAATCTCGGAGTCCGAAGTGGTCTGGAAGTATGCGCCATCGCGCTCAAGCCGCGCCCGGATATTGCCCAGGTTCACCAGGTTACCGTTATGCGCAATGGCAATAAGGCCCTTGGTGGATTCCACGCGGATGGGTTGCGCATTCAAGAGAGCCGAGTCGCCGGTTGTCGAGTAACGAGTGTGCCCAATGGCCATGTGGCCAGGCAGCTTTTCAAGCACGTCGTCTGTAAAGATCTCAGAGACCAGGCCCATGCCCTTGATGTTGGAAAGGTGATGACCGTCGGCCGTGGCAATGCCCGCCGACTCCTGCCCCCGATGCTGAAGTGCATAGAGACTCAGATAGGCCTGGCGGGCTGCATCCGGGTGCCCGTGAATTGCCACCACGCCACATTCTTCGCGAAGTTTTGGATCGTCGTCATCCGCATCCTGAGAGGCGCCGGAATGCGCTGACTGTCCTGCGCGAAGTGATTGTGATTGATCGATAACGCCGTCAACACCCTGAAAGAGAAGCTTCATCGCGCCGCGACCTCGCCATGGATATTGTTTTCCAAAGCAGAGGACCAGGGCTCGCGGAGTTCAGCAAGAGAAGTAGAGATCATGGGCTGTTTGTAGACTGAGATTTCAAGCCGGTCACCGCCGGTTGTACCGATGCGTGCCGCGTAGTAGCCGTAGCGGTCGGCAAATTCCTCGATCGTATCGAGCTGATTCGATTCGCAGGTTATCAGCACAGTGGAAGCAGGCTCTGCAAACAATCCGAAAAGTGGGTGAGCCATGAGCGACTGCTCCTGCTCAACGATTGCGCCAATGCCGTTCGGGAATGTGGCCTGGGCCAGCGACACTGCAATTCCTCCGTCGGAGATATCGCGTGCGGAGTGGATAAGCTGCCGTTCGGCCAAAACCGCAAGTAGAGTGTGGAGATCGGCTTCGGCATCGAGATCGAGCGGCGGCGGTTGACCCCACACTCCGCCAAGAACCACGCCGGCATATTCCGACGATCCGAATGTGGCAAGCTCCGCATTGGCGGCATCCTCAGATTCGGTGGCCTCGGGGTGCAGCTTTTGCGGGTTACCGAGAACAGGATTGTATGGATCGGCCGCGCTTTCAACGCGCTCACCAGGGAAGGGGACCTTGAGATTCGGATCAGGCTGGTCTCCGGAAGGTATGGGCCAAAGCAAAACGATGGCGTCACCGGCGCGCCCGAAATGTGCGGGAACAGCAAGAGTCACATCGTCGAAGATGCCTACGATCCCAAGCACAGGGGTTGGATAAATGCCTTCGCCCTTGGTCTCGTTGTATAGAGAAACGTTGCCGCCCGTAATGGGCGTCGAAAGTGCCGTGCAAGCTTCAGCAATGCCATCAATGGCTGCGGAAAGCTGCGCCATGATCTCAGGTTTTTCAGGATTTCCGAAGTTCAGGCAGTTGGTTGCGGCTACCGGAGTAGCGCCGGCCATAGCCACCTTTCGCGCCGCTTCGGCCACGGCGTGCTTCGCGCCGAGATTGGGATTGAGATAGGCCCACCGTCCGTTGCCGTCCAGAGCCATGGCCAGTCCACGTTCGTGCCCCTTGGTGCCGGTGCCCTTGATGCGCATCACACCGGCTTCGCCGCCGGGCCCAATCACAGTATTGGTCTGCACCATCGAGTCGTATTGCTCGTGTACCCAGCGCTTGGAGCAGACATTTGCGCTCTGGAGCAGCTTGATGAGGTCGGCGGTAAAATCGCGATCTTCGTCGAGTGCCGTCAGAACATTCTCGGGAGGCAACTGCGGCAGAGGGCAATTCCATGTCCCCACCGGCCGGTGGTAAAGCGGCGCATCGTCAGTGAGTGATGTGTTGGGAATATCCGCTACCAGCACGCCATGATGACGAATACGCAGGCGAGGCTCCGGCTTCACGGTGCCGACAATCACGGCATCGAGGCCCCACTTGGCAAACACGCGGAGCACTTCATCTTCACGGCCATTTTCAGCCACCAGAAGCATCCGCTCCTGGCTTTCAGAAAGCATGATCTCGTAGGCGCTCATGCCGGTTTCGCGCTGCGGAACCAGATCGAGCTCTACATCAAGACCAACGCCGCCGCGCGCACCCATCTCACAAGTGGAGCAGGTTAGGCCCGCGGCTCCCATGTCCTGAATTCCGACGATGGCGCCGGTTTTCATCGCTTCAAGGCAGGCCTCGAGCAGCAACTTCTCCATGAACGGATCGCCTACCTGAACGTTTGGGCGCTTCTGTTCGGAGCCTTCCTTGAACTCTTCGCTTGCCATGGTAGCACCATGGATACCATCGCGGCCGGTCTTGGCCCCTACATAGATGACGGGGTTGCCGGTGCCGCTCGCCTTGCCGTAGAAGATCTCATCTTTGCGCACCAGGCCCAGCGCAAACGCGTTTACCAGCGGATTGCCACTGTAGCAGGCTTCAAACTTGGTTTCGCCGCCGAGGTTCGGAACACCAAAGCAGTTGCCGTATCCGGCGATGCCGCTTACAACACCTTCAGCGATCGAGTGATTACGGGCCACAAGTTCGGGCTCGGCGCTGCCGGGTTCGATAGGGCCAAAGCGCAGCGAATCCATCACGGCCAGTGGCCGCGCGCCCATGGTGAAGATGTCACGCAGAATTCCGCCCACTCCGGTGGCCGCGCCCTGGAACGGCTCAATATAGCTGGGGTGGTTATGGCTCTCAATCTTGAAGGCGCAGGCCCAACCGTCACCCACGTCGATGATGCCGGCATTTTCACCCGGACCCTGTACTACGCGGTCACTCTTGGTAGGCAGGCGTTTGAGATGCACGCGGCTGGACTTGTAAGAGCAATGCTCGCTCCACATGACCGAATAGATGCCCAGTTCGGTAAGGGATGGCACGCGGCCAAGTGCGTCGAGAATGCGCTGGTACTCCTCCGCAGTGATGCTGTGCTGCGCAAGCAGCTGAGGAGTCACGGACACGGGCTCTGGTGCAACAGCAGAAGAGGCAGTCGTCATCGCGGTTGATTCCATTGTCGCACGACGCCTGTGGAACAATGGGGCCGTATTGGATGTGCCGTCCCATTACTGAGACGAATGCGGGGACACCCTCCGCACAACAGTAGGGGGAGGGCGAAGGGAGCCCGGCTGTGGCGATTCGATCAAGGGCTATGAGATACTTGCAGAGCAGGACACGTCTCCGCGCCGGGATGGCGGAACTGGCAGACGCAGCGGACTCAAAATCCGCCGACCCTTGCGGTCATGGGGGTTCGACCCCCCCTCCCGGCACCAATAAAAATTCTTCTCCTGTTCATCGAAAAGTTCGCACTCGATCACAATCGGCATTGTCTGTTTTTCAAGCTGCAAACCCTGGTCCGGGTGTTGAACTTTGCGCTGGAACCGTGCAAGGTCATCGTAGACGGGATTCGGCATCTTCCCGGATTCTTAGGTATTTACGGTAGATTGCAGTAACGTTTATCGGTCACGCTGCGGTCCGGCTTTTGCTCGATTTTCAACGCCTGTTACCGTTGACTTTGTCATAATCATAAGAAGCCTTGATGAAATGGTGGCGGTGGGGTTTTCCTGCAACGAAAGATGATTAGGAAGCGCGGTATCCCGGACCTCTCGAAGTCAATCCCATTGCTGCCGTCTCTACCCCAATTGAGTTGAACATCGGAGAGTTCGGCAAATTGGCGTGCGAAAGTTCCTTCGTTATAGGCGCGGACTGCGATTTACAGCATGGAGTTCTCTGATGAAGAAGTCTCTGAAAAGCCTGCTGAACCAAGTGCTGATTCCGCATCGTGAACGGTCAGAGCGCCGGCCGGTACCGGAGTTCTGCGTCTATTACCCAGACGGGGCGACACATAGATCCTGCAACATAAGGGACATCAGTTCAACGGGAGTGTACCTCTACACCGAGGAGCGCTGGCTTCCCGGCACGCATGTTCAAATTACGTTGCAGCGACAAGGGCCATTCGAAGAGGATTCCAGGCGCAGGGTTACGTTCAAATCCAGGGTGGTTCGCTGGGGAGAAGATGGCGTCGGTTTGTCTTTCGCGCTGCCTGAGGATATGGATTTCAATCTTTGGCGAGCGGTCGTAAAGAGCGCGGCAGGGCGGTCACTATCGGTTGACATTGTGCCTCCGTTCCGGATGGCGAAAGCTCTCGAATTTCTTTTCCGCCTGTGTCCCGGTGCTACCGAGGAAGTGAAACGGCTCATCTACTCGGATTTGGGAAACATGCGCGTAGCAAACGCAGTCGAGATCGCACTGAGAGCCGAAAGCGTCCTAGCTGTGGAACCAAACGGATATAGGATGCGGGCCAATCTGCAAACGGTGATTCGCATCATAGCGGATGGTTCATGGGCGGATGAGGATTGGATTCAGAAAGCGTGGTCTGGCCTACTGGCCATGTCCTGCGCTGCAGACGAAAAGGATCAGTTGGATCCCGATCTTGCCGATCGCTTCAGTCAGATGGCACCCGTTCACATCAAGATCTTTGAAGCTGCCTGTAAGAAGGCCGAGAAGATTGAAACTGACACATGGGAAGTTGCGGCGAAGCCGTTGGCCTTCTCGATTGTGGAAATCCAGCAGATTTCAGATGTGCAGAATCTGGCGAAGATTGAGCGCGATGTGTTTCACCTGGCTACTCTCGGCTTGATTGAACAGGGCGCCCGCTCGCGTTCAATGCAGCCACTCGAAGAGGTCAACGTAACCCCTAGCAGACTTGGCCTGAGGCTCTACGCCCTGTGCAGCGGACACCGCGGCATGCTGCAAGATTTCTACGGCATGAATGCTTGAGTTTCGTTGCGGATGCGCACGGATTGGAAATTCTTGACAGGTCTGGTATGACCATTCTACCATCCGGTGGTTTGCTGCTGGCTGCTTGTGGACGTCCTGATTATCCGCAAGCAGAAGACGGTCGAGCGAATAGGGCTAAAATCACGCCTTTAGGCAGACCGGTTCTTGCAGAATGAAAGATTCCAATGAGTTCTTGCTGAAGTTGAGTAGGTTCGGAGAGATCAAGGGTGCGCAGGATAGGCGCGATTTGGCGGAGGCTCTCGATATCTTCTTCAATCCATAGAACACGGATTACGTCCATCCAGTATGAGCGTGCCGTAGCGCAATGCACCTGATTCACCAACTTTGATAAATTTCTTGCGATGTACATGGCGCAGACTTTTCGTACACGGGCAAGATCAATTGGTTCGTTGGGACGCGGTGAAAGTAATAGCCAAGGAGGTATTTTGATGAAACCCGAAAAATCTGCAGTCATCGAACGCAGAACATTTCTCAAAGCTGCGGGTGCGGCCACGGTCCTCGGATTGTCGCGTGAAGCCTTTGCGGCTCCCGGCGGCCGTACAGTGATCCTGATCGATGGAAGCGATCCGGTGGCCTCTGGCGCGCCCGTCAAGCGGGCAGTAGAAAAGCTGCGCGAAGCGCTTGCTGCAAAGAGCGTGAACTGCCAGATTGCGCACTCGGTGGCCGAAGTCAAAGGTGCGAATGACTGCATTGTGATTGCAGGAATCGCTTCAGAGCTCGCCAAGGGCTTTCCTAAACCTCAGACCCCTATCGCGACCGAAGGCGTTTTCCTTACCCCGGGCCATCTTCAAGGTGTTCCGGCGATTCTTGTTGCCGGTGGCGATACGCTCGGCCATGTGTACGGACTTCTAGAACTCGCCGAGCGCGTTGAGTATGGTTCAGATTCCGGCTCCGCGCTGCATCTTTCGGAAGCAGTTGAGGAAATGCCTGCGAATGACGTTCGTTGCGTGAGCCGCTATTTCTGCAGCGAAATCTCAGACAAGCCCTGGTACTACGACCGGGATTTCTGGACGGGCTATCTTGATGGCCTGGTTGCGGCCCGCTTCAATCGCTTCTGCATGGCCTACGGGCTGGAATACGACTTCCCGCGCGGAGTGACGGACGATTATCTTCACTTGCCTTATCCATACCTGGTGAAGGTCCCGGGTTATGAGAATGTTCGCGTCATGCAACTGGCCGACCCGTCCGGCAACAGGCTGGCTCAGCCTGTTCCATTGAGTGACGAGGAGCGCGAAAGGAATTTCGCCGCGCTCAAGTTTATCGCCGCGGAAACCGGCGCACGCGGCATACACTTCCAGCTTGGCATCTGGACCCACGCCTACCAGTGGACGGATAGCCCCGATGCCTATCACAACATCGAAGGACTGACCCCGGAGAAGCACGCCGCCTACTGCCGCGACGCGCTCAGCATCATTCTGAAGGAATGCCCTGAAATCCAGGGCGTCACAATGCGTGTTCACGGGGAGAGCGGAATCCCGGAGGGTAGCTGGGATTTCTGGAAGACACTGTTTGAAGCTTTTCCAAAAGCAGGACGCACGATCAATGTCGATATGCACGCCAAGGGCGTGAACCAGACGATGATTGACATCGGCGTAGCCACTGGGATGCCCGTAACTCTCGGCGCCAAATACTCGGCAGAACATCAGAGTCTTGGATATAACCAGGCCGATATTCGCGCGCTGGAGATTCCCAAAGAGCGCCATCACGCAGCGAATACGCCCTTCAGTCTCAGCAGTGGGGCGAGATCCTTCACGCGCTACGGTTATGCTGACTTCTTTTATCAGGGCAGCAAAGCTAAAGTCCTCTATCGGCTATGGCCGGGCACTCAACGCCATCTGATCTGTGCCGATCCGGAGATGGCAGCAGCCTACGGACGAACGTCACATTTTTGCGGTGCGGTTGGTATTGACCTGATGGAGCCGCTGACATTCAAAGGCCGCGAGGGCTCGGGCCACGAAGGCAGCCGCTGCGCATATAGCGATTCAGCGTTGAACCCCAAGTACGACTATCAGAAATACGACTACTACTACCGTGTCTGGGGACGCAAACTCTACAACCCCGATACGCCGCTCGAAACTACGAGGCGGCCACTACGCTCGACCTTTGGTATTGGTGCAGAGCCGATTGAAACGGCACTCGCCAACTCTAGCCGCATTCTTGCTCTCATCACCTCAGCTCACCTGGTGTCGGCTTCGAATCACGACTGGTGGGCGGAGATCAACACCAACATGCCGATCGCATACACCGCTGAGGGAAGGCTTTATTCTGATTCGCCTTCCCCGCGTTGTTTTGAGACGGTCAGTCCGCTCGATCCCGAGATTTTTTCTACTGTCGTTGAGCACGTCCAGAACCTGCTCAATAGCAATGTTTGTGCAAAGTACTCGCCCATTGAAGTAGCGCAGTGGATAGACGGTTTCGTCGAAACCTCGACCAGGGCACTCGCGGCTGCGCGGAGCAAGACTCGCGGGGCCAGTACTCCGGAGTTCCGGCGTCTCGAAGAAGACGTTGTCATCATGAACGGTGTCGGTGAATTCTATGCGGGCCAGATGCGCAGTGCTGCCTACTACGAAATCTTCAAGCAGACTGGTAATGCTGAAGCCGGCAAAATGGCGCTTGAGCAGTACAGGAAGGCCCGCAATGCCTGGGCGCAGACCTCCGAGCGCGCGTCCAAAGTCTATGTGACCGACATCAGTTATGGCCGGCCACCTATTCGCCGCGGTTCCTGGGCAGACAAGCTGCCGGCTATCGATTCCGATATCGAAGCCATGCAAAAGAGCCTTGAGAATCCGCCTGCGGCTAGCTCGTCGGCACAGAGTGCGGAGAATGCCGTCAAGGCAGTCTCGACTCCGCCGCATCGTACGGCCGATATCGCGCGCCATGTGCCTGCGCAAGCTTTCAGCCCAGGTAAGGCGCTCACGGTCTCCGTGCAGGCTGCAAATGGGGCAACATCGGCACGGTTGCATTACCGCCACGTGAATCAGGGTGAGCGCTGGATTGCGGTTGACATGCAGAAGAGTGCTGCCGGATACACCGCTTCAATTCCGGGCGACTACACCGATTCGCCATATCCGATGCAGTATTACTTTGAATTGCGCGGAGGTTCCGGGGCAGCGTGGTTCCACCCCGCGTTCAACGCAACACTCTCAAACCAGCCCTACTACGCGATCGACAAGCGCGAAGCTTGATTGCGGGCGATTCGCAATTTCGATGGCGCTGAAAATCCAAAGCCCGGCCGGTATTGACCGGTCGGGCTTTGGATTTTGCTTTGTGTTGCCGATTGCCTCGGATTCTCAACTAGCTACGAGCGCGCTTCCTCGAAATCTTTACAACGCCATTCTTTCCCGCCTTTGCCTCTTCATCGGTTTCGCGGGATTTGGCACATCGCAGCAATACAGCTCCCAGGTGGGCGTGCATCGCGTCGCGCGCACCTTCGGGATCGCGGCGCTCAATTGCATCAAGGATGGCTATATGTTCCTTCAATGACAGCGGAAGGGCATTGGGAAGCTTTAGAACGCTGTTCAGCGCGCTGGCCAGTTGGCTCCGGATGACTGAGATCAGATCGTAGAGCACCGCATTTCCTGAGGCATTGGCCAGCGTGATGTGAAACTCCAGGTCGAGGACGGCGAATTGCTTCTTGTCCTTAAGAGCGTTCTTCATCTGCGCCAACAATTTCCGTGCTTTCTCAATATCCTCCGGCGTGGCATTCAGGGCGCTGTTTGCGGCTGAAACTCCTTCGAGGGCAATGCGCACCTCAATCAGGTTGTCGATGTCGTGGTTCTCGCTGATGAGCCGCCACTCCATGATCTTGCGCAGAAATTTGCCGCCGTCCTCGGCTACTGAAGTGCCTTCGCCCACTCGCGCATTAAGTACGCCCACAATTGAAAGGCAGCGCAGCGCTTCGCGCAGCGAGGAACGGCTGGCGCCAAAAAGCCCACATAGTTCCCGTTCTGATAGCAGACGCTGACCGGGTTTCAGAGTGCCATCGGAGATCAGGTCCATAATCTGGCGTGCAATTTCTTCGCTGATCGACAGCTTGGTCACGCGCTTGATCATCGAGGAGACCGGCTTTGTCCGGGCTGGCCTGGATTTCGTAATTCCGCTCAACCGTGCTCCCTTCCTCTCTATCCTGAGTAACTCCACGTTTATCGAGAGTTACTAACTAACCTATTTGGTGCTTCGTTTGCGCTTCGGAGATAGACGGCCAGCACTTGCACGATATCGCCATCACAGTAGCTACCTCAGTGTAAAGCACCAGAGATGGAAAGGTTAATCCAAATGTTTTCCTCACTTCCGTGGGCAATCCCGCCGAATGCTGCTGGAGGTAGAATGGCTTCGGCCTTTAAAAAGGGTTCTTGACCTCCGGCTTGTTCCTGTCGGTAAAGCCGAATCTCCTCTTGGCGATGCGGTACCGCGCCTGAAGGTCAACGCTGTTGAACCGATACATGGAGTAGCGAAATGAATGTGCGATTTCCTTCGATTGCTTTGATTGCCAGTTGCCTGGCTTTGCTGGTGACCGGCCCTTTTGTCGTGGATTGCCGAGCTCAGGACGCGATGAAGATTAACGGAGAAAAAGTGGTTACGCTTACGCGGGCGGTAACCGACCACTCCAAACCGCAATTCACCAGTGTGACCGTTGCGCCGGGCCGCGGCATGGAAGTGCTCCAAATAACGGCGAACTTCCCGGACAAGGGCGAAGTCAATATTTTGAATTCGCCTGACCTTGCCACCATCAAGGAAATGCTCGACGTGAAGGACAACGCAAACGGAGACAGCGGCTACCGCTTTGGCGCAGCCATCCTTGTCCCTTATGCCAACCGCATCCGGGGCGAAGTAACGCCGGACGGGAAGACCGTAAAGGTGAATTGGGAGGGGCACACGCTTTCGCTTCCGGGCAACACTTCAGGCAGGCGGCCGGGTGCTGAAAAGCACGCCATGCACGGGTTGATCCTGAAAGCAAAGGTTCAGAACGTCCGCACCAGAAAGATTCCTGGGGGCGAGCAGGTGACCGGCATCCTCCATGCAGGCGATTACGGCAGGCAATGGATTTCGAGCACCGACCTCGCGTTTACCGTATCGCTTACCGCGGACGCTCTCGACGTGCAGGTGAAAGCGAAGAATGTTGGCAAGGAGGCCGAGCCAATCGCCATCGGCTGGCATCCCTACATCAACCTTCCTTCAGGTAACCGCGCCCAGGCTCGGGTTCATATCCCGGGCAATCAGTTCTCTGAGATGGACCGTAGCGACGACATGATCCCGACCGGCAAGCTCGTCGATGTAGAGGGCACCGTCAACGATTGGCGCGCGCCTGAAGGACACGTGCTCGGTGACAGGTTCTACGACGAGAACTGGTGCCACTTTGAGCGGACTAATGGCGTCATTGTGGTTAAAGTTGTCGATCCCGAAGCGAAGTTCGGAGTAGAGATTGACGGCATTTCGCCCGAGATCAAAACCGTCGAAGCCTTTTCGCCGCCAAGGGCCAAGTTCGTCGCAATCGAAGACCAGTACAACTTCAATGATCCTTTCGGGAAGCAATGGAACGGCATGGATACGGGATTGGTAAAGCTCAAGCCCGGACAGAGCACCACATGGCACGTTCGGCTGAAGGTCTTTGTGCCATAAGCACGGTTTTCTTGTATCTAAATATGGCAGGCCGGATAACCTCCGGCCTGTTTCGTTTTCAGCTCATGATTTCGGCCCACGCCTTCACCTGGCACGGGGGTAGCACGAAGCTGCAACAAACGGGTTCCGTGCAACTTTCCAGCACGTACGCTGTTCTCTGGGGTCGATACTCAGTACGGCGACTGCCGGTATTTGCTCCGGTTTTCAAATGTGATGTGAGCGGTTTGGGCGGCAGATTAATCAGGCGGGTTTGTTGCCCGAGTGCGCGAAGGCAATGAAGTCTTGTTCAGCTCCCTGCGTGGCATTCATCAACGGAAGCTTCAGTTGATGAACGTCTCTTTCACACGTAGCGATCGCAGGCAGTAAGGAATCCAGATGACCGCGCCAACCACTGATCGTGCCACTTGCGCCGTGTTTAATGTTGCGTAGTAGCGCAAGGCGACGAAGTGGTCAAAGACGATGATGAAAAGCTGCAAGCAGAGAAAAGTGATCATCCAGCCAGGGAACGACCTCTTCTTCAAGTAGAAGAGCATGTTCAGCCCGATTAGCGACAGGAAGAAGATTGTGTTGGTGATGGCCTCAAACAGGATCAGCAATGCAAGCCCGCGATACGATTCCAGAGCGCCATGGCTGTGGTCGAAGAGCAACCTCAAATCCCGGAAAATCCCGAGCAGGCTCACAAAAGGTGCGATTGCAAGCCCAATCGCAAGCAGAATGAGCCACCCGCCGATGCCATTCAGATCGCTCCGTGGGGTGAACATTTCAGGAGCTTCCGCGGTTCGGGTCTCGGCTCGATTGCTGTAGGTCGCGTTTCCACATTTTGGGCAGAGAACTGAGCCTTCAGTGAGAGCCGATCCACATGTGCGACATTTCTCCATCGCCGCCTCGTCCGAGAGAGCGTAGCACATATCGTTCTTGGCCAGCAGGAGGCGCAATCACCCAAGCGGAGGCCGATAGGCCAGAATTACGAGTCGTGATTAGGACCCGGTTTTCCACTTATATTTGACTGCGGCCGGAAGAGCGGGCCTGACCGGCCAGCGCGGGCCAGAGACCACAGAGCGGTTTCCGGCGTAATCTTGTGCTGCTCTTTCACCGTCTATTTTGGCGTGGAAGGCGACATAAACCGGTTTCGGTGCCCATGTTGCGGGTATAAGACTCTGGCAACCCCCAATTCCATGGGGCTTTGCCCGGTCTGTTGGTGGGAAGATGACGGCCAGGAGGACGCGGACGCATCCGTGGTCCGCTTGAGCGTGAATGGCCAACTGAGCCTGACTGAGGCCCGCAGCTATTACGCCAAAATTGGCGCTGCCCACCCCCGGTTCTTACCCTATGTACGCAAGCCGCAGGTGACTGAACGGTAACGTACCTTTCGCGGTCCTTTTGCCCCCAAAGGGCCCTTGCGGCGGTTTGACCATGTCCGCAAACCCTCTTACCATGAATGAAGCGATTCCCCGTGCCACAACGGAGCTTGATTCGCCTTGCGCGACAGTCCAATGCGCGATCAGAAAGTGGCGATCGGCGGCTGGGGGCAGGGGTATTCGCTTGGGGATTTTACACCCGCAAAATCGGTATCTTGATCGGCGCAGGGTGCGCCTGGAAGGCAAATCGTTGAGTTCTACTGAAACCCTCGAAGGCAACCTCCAGCCCGATTCGGCTGAAGTTGCTACTGGTCACGATCACGAGAATCATGACCACAACCACGAAGGCCACCAGCATGGCCCTGTCCTGAACCCTGAGTGCACCCGTGAAGTGGTGCTGGACATTCCTGCGGACGAAGTATCAAAGGCCTTTAAGAGCGTCACCGCCAACTACAGGAAATACGCCCGCATTCCGGGCTTCCGTCCCGGCAAGACTCCAGAGTCCGTAATTCGGCGCCGCTTCAGCGCCGAGATCCGCAAGGAAGTTATCGACGGCCTGCTGCCTGAGCGCTTTAACCAGGCCGTGAACGAGCAGGGCGTAAGGCCCGTCGGCCAGCCTCAGGTAACCGAGCTGAACCTGGAAGACGGCTCGCCGCTTCACGTAAAAGCGGTCTTTGAATATGTGCCGGAGTTTTCGATCGAGGGCTACCAGAGCGTAACGGTCGAAAAGCCGTCCACTGAAATTACCGACGAGGAATTCCAGCAGGAGATCGAGCGGCTGCGCGAATCGCGTGCCACCATCGAACCGGTTGAAGAAGATCGTCCCCTCGCAGATGGCGACTGGGCACAGATCACCTATAAAGGACAGATTGAAGGCGAAGACGAGGCCACTCCCGTAGCCGGCGAAGATGCGCTGGTGGAGATTGGCGGCAAGGATACGGTTGAAGCCTTTACCACCGCTCTGCGCGGTGCCAAGGCAGGCCAGGAGCTCAAGGCGGAGGTTATCTATCCGGCGGAGTACTCAGAGCCCCGACTGGCGGGCAAGACCGTGGCTTACGAAGTGGAAGTGAAGGCCATCAAGAAGCGCACGCTTCCTGAGTTGAACGACGAGTTTGCCAAAGAGATCGGCAATTACGAGACCTACGCCGATCTGGAAACCCGAGTTCGCGACTACGTAGCCAACCGCAAAAAGAGGAGCGTGGAAGGCGAGACGAAGGATCGTCTTTTCGTCGCGCTTGCAGAGAAATTCACTTTTCCGGTTCCCGAGTCGCTTGTGCAGGAGCAGGTTGATGCTCGCCTGGAGCGGGGACTGCGTGCCCTTGCGGCTCAGGGGATGAATCCGGAACAGATGAGGAAGCTCGACTTTGGGCGGCTGCGCGGTGCGCAGCGCGACAGCGCTATTGCCGAAGTCAAGACTGGCCTTATTCTGGACCGCATCGCAGCCGAAGAAAATATTGCTGTCAGCGACGAGGAACTGGATCACGAAATGCAGATGGCTGCGCTTCAGTCCGGTGAGTCCGTTGATGCCCTGAAGGTGCGATTGACTCAGGACGGCGGACTGGCTAGAATCCGGGAACAATTACGCCGCGAAAAGACGGCTTCAGCGCTGTACGATAGGCTGCCAAGCAGTTAACGGCAGGCAAGGGACTCCGGACGGACTCGCCAAGGTTAGGTGAACCGGCCGGTCAATAGAATGGGCTGAAGGCCCCAGAATGGGCCAAAGGCTCCAAAACGGGCTGAGCGCCCCAATTAACCAGAACGGGAATACACTCAATGGCATTGGTACCGATGGTGGTAGAGCAGACGAGCCGGGGCGAGCGCGCCTACGACATCTACTCACGTCTGCTACGCGACAATATTATTTTTCTGGGCACCCCGATCGATGACCAGGTGGCCAATCTCATCGTTGCGCAAATGCTTTTCCTGCAGGGTGAGGATCCTGAAAAGGATGTTTCGCTCTACATCAATTCTCCGGGCGGTTCCATTACCGCTGGGCTGGCCATTTACGACACCATGCAGTTCATCAAGAACAATGTGGTTACCTACTGCATTGGTCAGGCGGCCAGTATGGGCGCCTTTTTACTGCTGGCCGGAACCAAGGGCAAGCGGTTTGCTCTTCCTAATTCAAGAATTCTGATTCACCAGCCTTCGATGGGTGGACTTAGCGGTCAGGCCACCGACATCGACATTCACGCACGCGAAATTCTGCGTATTCGCGAGATCACCAACACATTGATGGCCAAGCACACGGGTCAGCCGCTCGATCGCATCGAGCGCGATGTGGAGCGCGATTTCATCATGAACGCGCAGCAGTCACTTGAGTACGGAATCGTTGATGAAATCATCGACAGGCCGCGCACGTAAACGGCCCGAACGTTTAGAACGGCGAGCTAGTCAAGAGGGAGCTAAGAAATGAAACCGCGTACGGGACCCGAAGAAGCATTGCGCTGCTCGTTTTGCCATAAATCGCAGGATGCCGTGGCCAAGTTAATCTCGTCACCCAGCGACTACCCGCGCGCGTACATTTGCGACGAGTGCGTGGCTGTATGCAACTCAATTCTTGAAGACGACCGCGGCGAGGCAACGCCGGCAGCTGCGGCAGGCCACCTGCCCAAGCCGCAGGAGGTCAAGAGCTTCCTCGACGACTTTGTTATCGGCCAGGACCAGACCAAGAAGAAGCTCGCGGTCGCGGTTTACAACCACTACAAGCGCATCCAGATGAACCGGGTGCGGAACAACGAAGTGGAACTGGCGAAGAGCAACATCCTGCTCGTAGGGCCGACGGGTTCCGGCAAGACACTTCTGGCCCACACACTCGCCAAGATGTTGGATGTGCCGTTCGCAATTGTGGATGCCACCACACTGACCGAGGCCGGCTACGTTGGCGAGGATGTGGAGAACATTATCCTCAAGCTGCTGCAGGCCGCCGACGGCGACGTGAACCGCGCACAGCAGGGCATCATCTATATCGACGAAATCGACAAGATCGGTCGCAAGGACGAGAACCCCTCCATTACCCGCGATGTCTCCGGCGAAGGCGTTCAGCAGGCGCTCCTCAAGATTCTTGAGGGCACCGTGGCCAATGTTCCTCCGCAGGGTGGACGCAAGCACCCGCACCAGGAGTTCACCGCTGTCGACACCACAAACATTCTGTTCATCTGCGGCGGAGCATTTGTTGGTCTGGAGCGCGTGGTGGGCCGCCGCGTCGGCAAGAAGGCGCTTGGCTTCCGCACCTCTGACAATGAGGCGGATCAGGCGACAAGCCGCTCCCATCGCGACACCGAACTGCTGCGCAAGACCGAGCCGCAGGATCTCATTAAGTATGGATTGATCCCCGAGTTCGTCGGACGCCTTCCTGTGATGGGCATTCTTGACGAACTCGATGAGAACGCGTTGATCGAGATTCTCACCAAACCCAAGAACGCTATTCTCAAGCAGTACCAGCGCCTGTTCGAGTACGAGAATGTCCGCCTGCACTTTACGCAGGAGGCAGTCTGTGCCGTGGCGCGCGAAGCTCTGGCACGCAAAGTTGGTGCTCGCGGACTGCGCATGATCCTCGAAGAGTTGATGCTCGATTTGATGTATCACTTGCCGAGCAACAAGCGGGTGCGCGATCTCGAGATCACCAAGGATATGGTGGAGCGCCGCGACCTGAGCATGTGTCTGCTTGAAAAGGCCGGATAATTTCTCGTACGAAGTCAGGATTCATTCAGGCCTCTGCATGATATGCAGGGGCCTGAGCCTTTTAGGGCAGCTTGAACGGTTCCGGAACACGGCGCATTTTTGTGTCACAAGCGCTTTGACACTCCGATGCTCGGTGTGGCTCAATGCTTGCAGCCGTCGAGCGGTCAAGTGGTTCGTTCCAAATGCGGGTAGATCGCTTTGCAATTGCCACGACAAGCCACGGTTCCGGATTTTCCAATGAAAATGTGCACGCTACTGGCATTATCAATTCTCTGTTCTGGCCTTGGGCTACCGATTCACGCAGCATCTTTCTACCCGGTTCGGCCCAACGACGCGAAAGCTGTTTACCTCACACCCGACCACTTTGCCGTCCATGGCGACGGCGTAGCTGACGACAGCGAAGCCCTTCAGGCGGCGATCGATCGTGCCGGCGAGCAAGGAGAGGGAATTCTCTTTGTCCCCTCGGGTCGATATCGCATCACGCGAACCATCTACATCTGGCCCGCCGTTCGGGTTATCGGTTACGGCGAGACGCGCCCGGTTTTTGTCCTGGGCGACAACACGCCGGGCTACCAGCAAGGCCTGGGCTACATGTTCATGTTTGCGGGCGGGCGGCCGAGAACGGAGCGGCGAATGGATTTCGCTACTGGCAGGCCCGCAGAGGCGATTGAAGGCACTGTTCCGCCAAACCCGGCAATTCCCGATGCATCCCCTGGAACGTTCTATTCGGCAATGAGCAACGCCGACATCGAGATCGGTAAGGGGAATCCCGTGGCGGTTGGTATCCGCTCCCATTACGCGCAGCATTCGCTGCTCGCGCACATGGACTTCTGGATCGGTTCGGGGTTGGCGGGCATCAAGGATGCGGGCAATGAGGCTGAAGATCTGCATTTCCACGGTGGGCAATACGGCATTGACACGGTAAGGCCGTCGCCCGGCTGGCAGTTTACTCTCATCGATTCGAGTTTCGACGGGCAGAGCAAAGCCGCCATCAAGGAGCGCGAAGCCGGTCTGACGCTGATACACGATACGTTTCAAAATGTCCCCACAGCTATTTCGATTGATCCGGAATACTCCGATGAGCTTTGGGTCGAGCATTCGCGCTTTGAAAACATCAGCGGACCGGCGATCCTGTTCGGCAACGAAAAGAGCACGCTCACTGAGGTCAACCTTGTCGATATCGTCTGCAGTGGCGTAAAGGTGTTTGCTCAATTGCGCGAAAGCGGAAAGACCTTCAACGGCCCTGCCGACAAGTATTTGGTGAAGTCATTCTCCTACGGATTGAAGCTGAACAATGCATCGGACTGGGGCCGTATTGAGAGCAACTTCGATGCACAGTCGGTTGCGCAGTTGCCAGCGGACAAGGGCGATGCGATTCGAGCATTGCCGCCGGATTCAACATGGGTCAACCTGCAGACGCTCGGCGTAAAAGGTGACGGCGTTACCGACGACACTGCCGCGATCCAGAAGGCGATCGACGAGCATCCCACGCTGTATCTTCCGATGGGCCACTATCTGGTTACCGATACCATCCATCTGCGCCCGAACACGGTGCTCATCGGTCTGCATCCCAGCACGACGCAGATTGACTTGAAGGACGAAAGCCCTGCATTTAAGGGTGCAGGCCCGCCGCGCGCGCTTCTTGAAGCGCCGAAGGGCGGAGATAACATCGTGGTTGGCATTGGGCTGTTTACCGGCGGCATCAATGATCGCGCGGTAGGCGCGCTGTGGATGGCCGGTGCAAACTCGCTGATGAACGATGTGCGCTTCCTGGGCGGGCACGGGACCAATTTGCCCGACGGCAAGCGCATGAATCCCTACAACAACACGCATACCGGCGATCCCAATCCGCGCTATCGTTGGGACGCGCAGTATCCAAGCCTCTGGGTCACCAACGGTGGCGGCGGCACTTTTGCCAACATCTGGACGCCTTCCACGTTCGCCTCCGCGGGTTTACTGGTCTCCGATACTTCTACTCCGGGTCACGTGTACGAGCTGTCGAGCGAGCATCATGTGCGGAATGAGATTCGACTGGTGCGCGCGGAGAACTGGGATCTGGATGCGCTGCAAACGGAAGAAGAACGCGGCGAAAGCCCGTACGCGCTGCCGATCGAAATCATCCAATGCAAGAACATCTCCATAGCGAATTTTCACGCCTACCGCGTTATCAGCAGTTACGCGCCGTTCCCATATGCAATCACAGTGTCGGAGTCGAGCGATATTCGTATCCGCAATCTGCACGTGAACAGCAACGCGAAGGTGTCGTTTGACAATTCCGTTCTGGATGCAACGCACCACGCTGAAGTTCGCGCGCGTGAATTCGCCAACCTCGATCTGCCCGGGACGCCTTCCGCGGTGACTATTTCAGTGCCGCCTGTGCTTGCGCCTCATGCGCAGGTTGAACAGCTCGCTACCGGATTCTTCTCGAACTCGGGTGGTGCTGTAGATGCATCCGGAACGCTCTACTTCGTCGATACGTACTGGCAGCGCATCTTCAAGTGGGACGCGAAGAACCGCGAAGCAGTCGTTGTCAGCAGCGACTCACTGGAGCCTGAGAATCTTGCGTTCGACAAGGCAGGCAATTTGCTTGTTGTTTCGCGAAATGGCGCGGGAAAAGTATTCAGCTTCCGCCCAGATGTGCCTCCGGATACTATCTCGCTACTGAAGCCGGAAAAGGGGGCTGGACAGTATCTGCCCGATGCGGTGTATGCGATGCGCGGCTTCGCCACAGACCGGCCTTGGCATTACGGGGCGGCGGAGAACGGCGGCGGGATTTCATCCGGCGACGATTTTGTGAACGGTCACATGGAGTGGGGAACCAAGATGGCGGATCTGTTGCGGACTTTCGGGTTGCAGAAGACTGTCCAGGGACATCCGTTTTATGTGACATCCGAATCGGAAGAGGCGACCTACAAAGGCATCGTTACTCCGTCGGGGTCGGTGACCGACCTGAAGGTGTTTGCCGAAGCCGGCGGCGAGAGCGTGACGCAGGATGAGCAGGGGCACGTGTACATTGCGGCCGGGCAGATTCTGGTCTATTCACCCGATGGAAAGCTGTTGGGCAAGATCGATGTGCCGGAGCGGCCGGTTGATCTGGTTTTCGGTGGCGCAGACCGCCGCACGCTCTACATACTTACGCATCACTCGCTTTACGCGGTCAAGATGCAGGTAGCGGGTCTGTAATTACAGACCCGCACCTACGGTAAGGTGGAAATTGCGAAATCGGAGTGACGACCAGTTCTTTCGTATGTGCATCGATCTGCATATCCGGTTTCACGTTCAATTGATTATGTTTAGCACTTGAACGAAAGTTGCATCGCGCTGTTCGACATCGCACGCGGGTTCCGCTGTACAATCGCAAAAAGGGTTTCGCTCTCACAATGAAGCTGAAGCGAACCCTTTTGCATCCAATAAGGTACCCCGAATGACTTCACATAAAGAAAAAGGCGAGACGCGCAAGCTTCCCATGATGCCCATCAGGGACATGGTGATCTTCCCCTACATGATGACTCCGTTTGTGGTGGGTCGCGAGTCTAGCGTGCGCGCTCTTGAAGAGGCACTCGGCGGCGACCGGAAGATTTTTCTCGCCACGCAGCACGATGCGTCCATCGATGAGCCCAAGGCCAAGGACATTTATCAAGTCGGCTCCATCTGCAACATCGTGCAGAGCGTCAAGATGCCCGACGGCAATATCAAAGTGCTGGTTGAGGGAGTGGAACGCGCCAAATCCTCCGATGTGAACGACAAGGATGGTTTCTTTGTCGCCACCGTGCGCACCGGCAAAAGCACGTTTGAGATGACTCCCGCTGCCGAGCAGCTTATGCAGCGCGTGACCGGTCTCTTTGAGCAGTATGTAAAGCTGCAACAATCGTTGAACTACGAAACCATTATCGCCACTGTGCGGATGGACGAGCCGGCGAAGCTGAGCGACACTATTGCGGCCAACCTGCAACTAGGTATCGAGGAGAAGCAGGAGCTGCTTGCTATCTTCGATCCGTCGGCGCGGCTGGCGCGCATCGCCGACGTGCTCGACATTGAGATTGAGAAGCTTGATCTGGACCGCAACATCCAGTCGCGCGTAAAGCGGCAGATGGAGCGCGCGCAAAAAGAGTACTACCTCAACGAGAAGATCAAGGCGATTCAGAAAGAGCTGGGGCGCGGCGAAAAGAGTGAGTACGACGAGCTACGGAAGAAGATTGAGTCCGCTGGAATGCCCAAGGAAGTGCTTGAAAAGGCCATCCAGGAGCTCAAGAAGCTTGAGGCGATGCCGCCCATGTCAGCCGAGTCCACTGTGAGCCGTAACTACGTCGATTGGCTTCTGGCGGTACCGTGGAAGAAGAAGTCCAAGGAAACGCGTTCAATTGATTTTGCGGAAAAGGTGCTGAACACCGACCACTACGGGCTTGAGAAGATCAAGGAGCGCATCCTCGAGTTTCTCGCGGTGAGGCAGTTGGTCAAGAATCCCAAGGGATCGATTCTGTGCTTTGTTGGGCCTCCGGGGGTGGGCAAGACCTCGCTGGGCATGTCCATTGCCAAGGCGACGGGCCGCAAGTTTGTTCGGCTCTCGCTGGGCGGCGTGCGCGACGAAGCGGAGATTCGCGGTCACAGGCGCACCTATATCGGGGCTTTGCCCGGGCAGATCATCCAGCACATGAAGCGTGCAGGTACTAAGAATCCCGTGTTCCTGCTCGACGAAGTCGACAAGATCTCTTCGGACTTCCGCGGCGATCCGGCTTCAGCTCTGCTTGAGGTGCTCGACCCGGAACAGAACACAACATTCCAGGATCACTACCTCGACGTGGATTATGACCTGTCGCAGGTACTGTTCGTGGCAACTGCAAATGTCATGCACACCATTCCCGCGGCTCTTCAGGACCGCATGGAAGTGCTGCGGTTGCAGGGATACACCGAGCAGGAGAAGCTTGAGATCGCGCGGCAGTACCTCATCAAGAAGCAGCGCGAGCAGACTGGATTGAGCGAGAAGAACATCTCATTTAAGGACGATGCAATTCTGGGAATCATTCGTTCGTACACGCGCGAAGCTGGCGTGCGCAACCTGGAGCGCGAAATCGGCAATGTGTGCCGCAAGGTAGCACGTAAGGTTGTAAAGGCAGGCACCAAGCACAGCGAAGAGATTACAGGCGCCAATATTCACGAATATCTTGGCGTAGTAAGGTTCCGCGACTCTGAAGTACACGAGAAGAGCGAAGTAGGCCTGGTGACAGGGCTGGCATGGACTGAAGTGGGCGGCAGCATTATGACTACTGAAGTTCAGGTGCTCGACGGCAAAGGCAAACTGACCATCACGGGCCAGCTTGGCGACGTGATGCAGGAGTCGGCACAGGCGGCTTTGAGCTACATCCGTGGCCGCGCTCAGGCGCTGGGCCTAAGCCGCGAGTTCTACCGCAACGTCGACCTGCACCTGCATGTTCCCGAGGGCGCCATCCCCAAGGACGGTCCGTCGGCTGGTATTACGATGGCGACTGCGCTTGCAAGCGCACTGGCCAAGATTCCGGTACGCCGCGACATAGCCATGACTGGTGAAATCACGCTGCGTGGAAAAGTGCTGGCCATTGGCGGGCTGAAAGAGAAGCTGCTGGCGGCACTGCGCGCGGGCATCTTTGAAGCGATTTTGCCGCGCGCCAACGAGAAGGACGTCGCCGAGTTGCCTGACAACATCAAGAACTCGATGAAGCTGCACTTTGTCGATTCGATGGACGAAGTTCTGGCTTTGGCGCTTGAGAGTCCGCTGCCCGGCAGCATACCTGCTGAGACTGAAGCTCTGGGGCAAACAGTACCAGCTTCAGAAGTTGGCGGAAACGCTCCTGCTCGGCAATAGCGCCGGGTTCTGAAAACGACACGCCGCGAATCGAGGCCACGCCGGTTGGCACATTGAAACGGTCAGAGCGTAGCCTTTTCGTTCCTCCTCGATGAGGTCTTCGGTCAAGCCGGGTAGCCCTGCGAACTGGCGCCTCTGTCTGATTCGCTGATGGTCCGACAAATTCCGCAATAGCGATTACTTCATTACCGTGGGGCGGTGTATTCTTACCACGTTTCCAGCCGAAAGTGGTGGCAGCAAGTGGCAGGTGGACAGCCTGATGAGAGTCCAGGAGGGCGCGTCCTGGACAGGGAGAAAGGAAACTAGAGATGAGATTCGGCATACACCAGATGCTGTTCGTGGAGAACTTCACTGAAAATGAGCTTCCACTATTGGACAAAGTAAAGGAGCTGGGTTTCGACGGCATTGAGTTTGTGCTGTTCGAACCGGACTCCTTTCCCGCCGATGCGGTGCGCCAACAGTGCCAGTCGATAGGACTGGGAATCAACACTGCAATCGGACTTTCACCCGCTCACAATCTCATCTCTCCCAATCCGGAGGTGAGGCGTCGCGGCATCGAGTTCATGAAGAGGCTGATTGAAATTTCCCAGCAGATCGCTGCCGAGAACCTGACTGGAGTGAATTACGCCGGGTGGGGCTACCTGACCGGGCGAGGGCGTACCCAGCAGGAATGGGATTGGGGCGTAGAGGCATTTCGGGAAATATGCAAATTCGCGCGTGAAAACTCCGATGTCAGGCTGTGTACTGAAGTCGTGAACCGCTTCGAGTCTCACTTCATCAACATTGCTTCAGACGCCGTCAGGTTCCTTAATGAGGTGAATGAACCAAATGCACTCGTTCACCTCGACACATTTCACATGATTCGTGAAGAGGACAACATCGCTGAAGCTGTCCGTATATGTGGTAACAAACTCGGTTATGTTCATGCCTGCGAAAGTCAGAGAGGAATACCCGGATCAGGTCTCGTGCCCTGGGAGGACTTTCTTGGAGCCTTGAAATCCGTCGGGTACGACGGCTGGATCACCATCGAATCGTTTACAACGGAACTGGAGAACGTAGCCGGGCTTTGCTGCATTTGGCGCAAGCTTGCTGAAAGCCCGGAACAGTTGGCGACGCAGGGGCTAGCATTCCTGAAGGGCGTAAATTCCAGGCTGGCAACAGGTGTCCATGCGGCTTAGGGACGTCCACCCGGGTCAATCATGACTCCAAAACAATGGTTGTTGATTCAATAGGCGGGTACGGATCACCGGGTCAGATCCGAATTTGCCATACCTCGCGAGTGTAGGGGAAATCGCAAAGAACGGAAATGAAAGAGGAACCCAGATAGTGGTTCCTCTTTCATTTGCCTTCCTCTTTAAGAAGGGATGGATTCTCAGGCGGGGATCTTCAGGTTTTGCCCCACGCGAATCAGGTCAGGATTAGAAATTCCGTTTGCCGATGCGATCTTCGGATACTCATTTGCATTTCCATAGAACTTCTTGCTGATCTTGGAAAGATTGTCGCCGGCCTGCACCGTGTACTGCGCTCCAGACCCAACCGTAATGCTGTGTTGCAGATCAGCGAATGAGGGATCGATCTTCTTGATCTCGTCCCATGCACAGTTCTTCAGGAACTCAGTTGGTGCCGTGGCTGTTAATACCGCCTTCCCATTTTCAACATGGAAATGCTCAATTTGAAATGCGTTGGCCGACATGAAATCGGCAACAGGCTGATACTTGTTCTTCAGGTCTTGATCGGTCATGGGGGTGATCCTTTCATGGGTATTATGACAAGCGCCAGACGTCAGTCTCTTCCTATGGGCTTGATGTGTCAACAGAGGGGAAGTGATTTTAGCAATCGAGCAACTTTGCTTTGATCTGACGATGTTGTTTGCGGGACATGGATCGCAGCATCGCGCATGAACAATTACTATTTCAGCGTCTTCTTCAGCCAGGCTGCAAATTGATTGAGCGCATCCACCGACTGTGGAAACCGCACGACGGTGCTGGGATGAACAGGAAAATTATGATGCATATCCGGTGAGTGCATGAGCGTGACGGCAACGCCCGCGCCTTGCAACTTTTCCGCATATGCGATGCCTTCATCGCGAAGAGGATCGTGCTCGGCGGTGGCGACGAGTGTTGGCGGCAACGAAGGAAACTCTTTGAGCCGCAGAGGCGAGACATTTGGATCGGCAGCCGAGACGCCGGAAACATATTGATCCCAGAACCACTGCATCACGCTTGCTTCCAGGCCGCACCCGGTGGCGCACTCCGTGTACGACGCGTGGCCGGCACTGGGATGATCGGTGACGGGATAAAGCAGCAGTTGAGCCGCGGGCTGCACGGTGTCTACCGTAGTGCAAAGCCGGTTTGCGGCCACAGCGGCCAGATTGCCGCCGGCGCTATCTCCGCCAAGCGCAAGTCGCTGTGGATCGCCGCCAATCTCACTTGCGTTGTCAACGAGCCAATGCCACGCAGACAGCGTGTCGTTCAAGCCTGCGGGGAATGGATAGTCGGGCGCAAGACGAAAATCGATGGAGAGGATCTTGATACCGGATGCATCGCAAAGCAGGCGGCAGAATGGATCATGCGTCGCCAACGAGCCTATCACCCAGCCGCCGCCGTGCATATAGAGCAGCACAGGAAGCGGTGCGAGTGCATCCGGCGGAGTGTAGAGCCGCGCATTGCGGTGCGAATAGACTTCAATGTCTCGTACTTCGGCGCGATTGGGCAAGCCGGGAATGGCGGTGCGGCTCTGGAGCGCGCGATTCATGATGGCGCGCCGGTTCTCGGCTGTTTCCTGGGCCGGCGGGTTAGGCGCGGCAGCCGTGATTTCGGCCAGATATTGTTTAAGTGCAGGATCAAGCGGTTTGCGTTCACGAGAAAATAGCGAATCCATCAGTGACCTCAACGGCAGGAAATGATAGGCGGCCTGCGAACGAATTGCGCCCCTACCGATGTGATCCTAAATTACCGGGGATGGGAGATGTGCACTGTAGGGAAGTATGCTGATTAAGCATGCGATATACGACGCAGTTCCTGCTATCGGCCATGGCCGAGGCACAATTTCCCGCGGCGACGTTGCCTGAGGTGGCGTTTCTTGGTCGTTCGAATGTCGGCAAGTCAAGCCTGCTGAACGCACTGGTGGGCGAGAAGGCCGCCAAGGTATCGTCCACTCCGGGGCGAACGCGTGCCATCAATTTCTTCCTGATTCAAGATGAGCGGCAGAAGCCGCGGATGCATTTTGCTGATCTCCCCGGATATGGCTACGCAAAGATCTCAAAATCGATCTCTGCCGGCTGGGGCAACTTTATCGATCCGTATCTCGCAAATCGCGAAACGCTGGCTTTGTGCGTATGCCTCATCGATTCGAACGTTCCTCCGCAGAAGAACGATGCGCAGTTGCTGGACTGGCTGCGCTCCGCCGATCGCGATTTTGTCGTAGTCGCAACCAAGGTAGACCGCCTGAGCGGCAACGAACGCACGCGCAACCTTGCGGCGCTTAAGAGGGAGTTCGGAGTAAGCGATATTCTGGCCGTTTCGGCTAAGACCGGCAGCGGTGTGAAGGAGCTCTGGTCTCGGATCGAAGAGGCCGGGAGCAAAGACTAAGAGACAGTGATCAGTTGTCAGTTCACAGTGAGGTGGACATTACTGATTTAGCGGAGATCCCAGCCTTGAGATGAGTTTCGTGGCGACCTCGTCCTGGCAGGGCAGCGATCGAAGCCGGCGTGCAGTGGGGCCGAGATATCGGGGCGATTGACGCAACCAGCGCCGGCCGATGTCATCGGTTGGCTCGAGATATTCTGCGAGCATTTCACCAAATGCACCCAGATTCTGCACATACTCTTCCGGCGTAGACCAGATGAGCAGCCTCTCCGTGGTTCCCTGAGGCAGGTCAGAAATCTGCTGCGCACCCCGAGAGAGAAATGTTGAGAGTGCAGCAGACTGCGGGATCGCGTTTGACCGTGCCGGAAGCAGATCCGGCATCACTCCGCGCTCGAGCATCGCACTCTCGATGACATCCGGCATCAGAGAGACAGCTACCGCCACCGGCTGATGTTTGCGTATTTCATTCTTGAGGATGCGCAGGGCTTCGTCGAGAGAGTTGACCAGGAAGTCGATGACTCCTTCACGTAGTGCGTTGCGCAGTGCAGAGTGTTCGCCAGATGCAGCGAGAGTGGCGGCTCCTGCAACGTTGGCTGCGATGGTGTAGCTGCGGCCCAGGTCATCGAGTTCTCCAACGTAAAGAAGCCAGCCGCCAAAGTCAGCTTTGTTCGGGCCAAGGCCGAGCCGCATGAGATTGGCGTAAGCCTGAAAGGCCTGCGAGATTGAACTCAATGTCGAAGCAGTTGGAGGAGCAGGCGGCACATCTTCATTCTAGGACAAGGTCACGCCAACCGGTCTCGCGCACATAAAAGATGAACTCACCACGGGTCGGTGGTATTTCTGCGGACTTAGCATACTTACCCTTGTAGCACTCGTTTGGCGCGGAGACACCGTGGCTCAGAATGTCGGCAATTGAGTACCAGCGGAGCGGCCCGTTTTCTTTATCCATATCGGAGTCGCAATTGACGTACACATCGATTGCATGGTGATAAGAACCTTGAACAGAGAGGGAAGTAGCGCCGGCGGGCACTTTCAATTTCCCCGTGCCATCGTCGTTGAGCTTGAGAGTCTCATTCCGAACCGTGGCCAGATGATTAAAGCGGATGACGTAATTATCCGGTGCAATGGTTTTGCCAGTCTTGCCGTCGACCATGATGATGGTAATAGTTTTTTCCGCCGGCTGCTCATCCTGCGCAGTAATGTTGGCGCAAGGAGCAAGAAGCAAACCTCCCGCAAGCCAGGCAGCGAAACAATAGGCCGCGAAGCGGCGGGGGATGAATTTCATGGCTTTGATCCTGACCATAGAATTACTTTGCCACGGATGGCTGCCAGGCTGCTCCTGGAAATTCACAGTTTCCAAACTTCAGTGCTATCACCAGGTTGAGTACGGCTGGCCGTCGATCCCGGTATCTTGCGAACCGGAATGCACATTGTCGATTCCAGGTTCAGTCTGGTCAAGCGAATACATCGCATCGCTGGTATCGGTGACCCAGGTATCTTTGCTTTGGGTCATCGGGTCTACAGGGACCGCCCTCAGATAGCCGGCCTGGACAAGATCGTCAAGCGACTGGGGGCCTTTCTGCTTGTCCATGGTGTAGGAGTCGATGGCTGCCCGCATGACATGGAGGTCCTCACGGAGAACGGCTTCCTTGGCATTCTTGATGGAAGTGGTATAGCGCGGAACGGCCAGCATGAGCAGAATGCCGATGATCGACAGGACGACGACCAGTTCGATCAATGTAAAGCCGAGTTGTTTGCGGTTTGGCATATACCTGACGCCCGCCTTCATTACCACGTTGAATATTTGGTTCCGTCCAGGGCCGTGCCCTGTGACTTGGAATGAACGTCGAAAACGCTTTGCCCGCCGTAGGAATCTGAGTCGGGGTCGTCCTTCATTGAGCGCAGGCCCCAGTCGGCTCTGCCCGTCATGGGATCGATCGGAATCTTGCGTAGGAATCTGAGCTTCTTGCCCTGAACATCTACTCCGTTGACAAGTGTGTCCAGATCGGGTGGATAACCCTGGCTGTCGACCTTGGTTTGAAATGCGCCGCGGTCGGCTGCGTCTTTGTACTTGTCGATGGCGTCGCGCATCATCCACAGGTCGCGCCTCAACTCGCGCTCGTTCTGACGCTTCACCTGAAAGCGCGCCACCGGTAGGGCGGCCATGGCAAGAATAGAAAGGATCGCAACCGTGACGATCAATTCGACAAACGTCATGCCGTGCTGGCGCATGGCCGCGCCGGCTGAAGGCTTGCTCGAAATTGTCGAGCTCGTGCGCATGCGAGGCATTGCTCCTACTGAATCACAACATTGGCTTGCGCGGGCTGTACTGCAATGGTCTGCTGCTTGCTGTCGACCGCGCCGGCACGTGTCATGGTGAGCGACGTTGAGCCCGCTGCTTTGGCCTGGAACGTGAGCACACAGACGGAGCCGCTGCCGCTGATTCCGGGAGCGCCGGGCGGGCGCGAAGCTACAACCGTGAGATTGCCGGGGCCGTCGTCGCGATGAATGAGCGCAACCGCCTGACCGTCCCGGTTGAGCAGATCACCTGCCGCAACGTTGACCAAGGCAAGTTTCGTGGGGTCGTACTTAATTTGCACGGGCACCGACTCTACATCGGTAGCCGAGTTGAGCACGACAGGAATTTGGAAACTACTTCCATTGGTGAGCGGGCCGGGAGGCATCGTCAACTCGAAAGCAGCCCCGCCTGCGGAAACCTGCCCCGCAACCGCTTGTTGGGGAGCGGGTTGAGCAGCGGGAACAGGCGGAGGAGTACTCGAATTCTGCGCGGCGGCGCTTACCTGTGCCAATAATTTCGGAGCCGCGGCTTCAGCGGTTCCCGCCTGAGCAGTGCCCACAGGCGCTCGAAGGGAGGCGGCGCCCACGCCGGATGTGGTATTCGATGCGGAATTTGCAGATGAGTTCTGGGCAAACCGTACGTCGATGTTCTGGCCGCTACCCGTGTCAACCGGACGAAGATTTGCCTGGTCCAGTTCCTGCGAGCGGACGATGTGAGGAACGACAACGAAGACAATGTCGTCGTCCGCATTGGTGCGGTCCTTCGAACCGAAGATGTATTTCAAGATTGGAAGTGCGCCCAGGCCCGGTATTCCGGAGGTATTCTCGGAGTTCTGATTGGTTTGGATACCGCCGAGGAGACTTGCTTCTCCTTCACGGAGCCTAATTACCTGATCAATCACGCGCTGGCTGATGATCGGCTCGGTGACACCGCTAATGGTAACGTCGCCACTGTGCGAGGTCACCTCAATCTTGATCTTTAAAGTAATGTCGCGATCGAAATGCACCGTGGGCGTCATTTCAATCTGGACGCCGACATCCTGGTATGAGAACTGCGTGTTGACCAGCGAACTAACGACCGCGGTGGCTGCACCGGTCTGGTATGAACCGGTTGCAACTGGAATTCGCGAGCCGATCTTCATGGTTGCTTTCTGGTCGTCGGTGGCCCGGATCCGTGGGCTCTGCAGCACCTTTGTGTTGGAGTTCGAAAGCAGGAGATGAAGAGTGGCTGAGCCTACAGTAACGGCGAAGTTACTCGCCTTAAGATGCGCCAGATCGTAAAGGCTGGGCGTAGTTGTGGTGGTATCTGTTCCAGATGAGGAACTGCCGCTGGTAGTGGTCTGCAACCCTACGCCTACGCTGCTGGGCCAGGAGATGCCAAGATTCTGCTCCCAGTTCTTGCTCACTTCCATGACTGCAATATCAACCACAACTTCAGAGCGTGCTTTATCCAGGTCGTTGATGATCTTTTGCGCCAGCAGAATCTCATCGGGCGTGCCGCGCATCACGATAGCGTTCTGACTGGCGACGCCGAAGAACTTGGCTCCGGTGATCACGTTGCGCAAGGCGGTCTGCACATCGTTCAGATCGTTTTGCTGCCACGCATTGCTCAGATAGAAGGTCTGGACCGCCTGTGAATCGAGCTCGGTACGTTTGATGCGGGAATTCTGCGCAACAAAGATCGTGTTTGCGGTGATGGGCCGCCAGAAAGTATTCGACATGGTTCCGATGATGCGCAAAGCGTCCATCAGCGAGACATTGTTCAGGTCAACTTGGATGCGCCTTGAGTTGTAATCCGGATCGAACAGCACATTGATGCCCGCCGCCTTGCCAACCGCTTCGTAGACCACCTTGGCGTCCTCGGTCATGTGCAGTGTGAGGGGCTCATTTGACACCGGCTTTAGTTCCACCGGCGCAGCCATGGTGTCGATCTCCTGCTGCTCGCCTGCAGCCTCCGGAATGGCGGCTTCAGGCGGCAAAGTGGAGGAGCTTTTGGCTTGCAGCTTTTGAATTTCCTGCCGCGCGGCCTCGTTGCTAGGGTCGAGCGCGGTGGCATGGAGGAACTCTGTCAACGCGCCCTGCTGGTTACCGGCTTGTAGCAGCTTGCGCCCGTTGGTTATGTGCACGGAAGCCGCGGTGGTGCGGACCCGGAAAAGCGCTGCACGGTAGGTAATATCCTTCGGGTTCTTGGCGTTGGCTTTCTGGTAGAAGTCAAATGCGGTGTCATAGTCCTGACGCGCTTCGGCATCCTGACCATGCTTGTAGAGGGAGTTGGCTGACTGTGCGTGAAGACCCGCACTCGACAACGACAGGAGAGCGAGCGTTGCGGCCAGAGTCATCCTGCAGAGGGCTCGGGAAAGGGTAAAACCGGTGGTAACCGGAGCGTGAGTGCGGCTGTTCATCGAACTCCCAGGCGTCTTGACCGGCAGGAACCCTCCGGTAGGCCCTTGTAGGCCGCCTTGGCTGCCCCGGACGCGGATTTTCAGGTTAGTGCCAACAGCAATCTTCTTCAACCGACAACGCCTCATTTTAACAGGGCCCTTGGGCAGGGCGGTTAATGGTAAATGCAATGCTACGATGAGAGTTCGAGGGATTTTCCCCATGGCGCGCCAAACCAGCCACACGATCGTCGCCAAAGAGACGGCCAGCCCTAAAAAGCCCGCGCGTCCGCGCGATCCCGTGGCTGCCGGGGAGCGGGACGCCGCCCACAACCGGGCTGCCGGCCATAATTACTTCCTTCTGGAGAAGTTCGAGGCAGGAATCGCCCTGCGTGGTACCGAGGTCAAGTCCATTCGCCAGGGGCAGGCTAATTTGAAGGACGCCTATGGCCTGATCAAAGACGGCGAGGCTTTCTTGTTGAATATGCATATTGGACCCTATTCACATGGGAACATCGCCAATCACGACGAAACCCGTACACGCAAATTACTGATGCACCGGGAAGAAGTTCGTAAGCTACTGTCGAAGACGCAGATTAAGGGCCATACGCTCATCCCCACCCGGCTTTATTTTCGTAACGGCCGTGTGAAATGCGAGTTGGCCGTGGCCAAAGGCAAACAGGACTGGGACAAGCGCGAAACTGAGCGCCGCCGCGAAGCCGACCGGGAGGCCCGTTCGGCCGTCAATGCCAGCAAGCACCGGATGGGGCGGTAAGGCAGTTCTCAGCTTTCAGCCTGATCTTGCCACGACTTGGGGCAAACATTTCCGAAGCAAAATGCCGGTATTCGGGACTCGTTTCTATCGCGAAATGAAACAATCAAGAGTTATGCAGACTGAACTGAGCTTTGCCAAACTGCCCGAAATCAAAACCGAACTGTTGGCCGTTGTAGCCGCCGACACCCAGACCGCCAAAGGGCCGGACGCCAGGCCGGAGCCTGTCCTGCTGACAAGCGATGCTGCAGTGAAAGCCGCGGCCGAAGCAGTGTTGGCCAGCGGAGAATACAAGGCCAGCGCGAATGAGACGCTTTTGTTGCACGCCCCGGCTGGACTGGCGGCCAAGCGGCTTTTGCTGGTGGGAGTCGGCAAGCTGGCTAAGGCTACCGTTCACACTGTGCGGAACGCCGCTGGAACCGCCGTTCGCTTTACCAAGCCGCGCGGAATCCGTGAGATTGCTTTTGCATTGCCTGAGGCCGGCTCGCTTGCTGCGGACGCCTGTGCCCGGGCCGCCGCGGAGGGCGCGTTCGTAGGCGACTTCGACCCCGACACCTACAGGAGCGACCGCAAAGACCAGAGCCTGCAGGCCTTCACCGTATGCGCTCAGGCCGAAGCAGGTCGCGGTACTCTCGAAGCTGCATTTGCCGAGGGCGTAATTATTGGCGAGAGCCAGAACCTGACCCGGTCGCTGGTGAACGAGCCTGGCAACAAGCTCACTCCCACCGTGTTGGGTCAGCGTGCGGCCACTATGGCGAAAGAGGTCGGCATCGCGTGCGAGGTGTATTCCACTGAGAAGCTGCACGAACTGAAGATGGGCGCGTTCTGGAGCGTGTCGCAGGGCTCGGCGGAGCCGCCGGCGCTGATCGTCATGCGCTACGAGCCTGAAGGCGTGAAAGACGGGCCAGTCCTTGGTCTCGTAGGCAAGGGAATTACGTTCGACACGGGCGGTATCTCCATCAAGCCATCCGACAAGATGGAGCAGATGAAATATGACATGGCGGGGGGGGCGGCCATGATCGGCGCTATGCGCGCTATTGCGCTGCTCAAGCCCAGAGTGCGGGTCATCGGCGTTGTGTGTGCGGCTGAAAACATGCCGGACGGCAAGGCGCAGAAACCCGGCGATGTGCAGACGGCGATGTCGGGCAAGACCATCGAGATCATCAACACCGACGCGGAGGGGCGGCTGGTGCTTGCTGACGGATTGGCCTATGCGAAGCAGTTGGGCGCAACGCACCTCATCGACGCCGCAACACTTACCGGTGCATGCGTGGTGGCATTGGGCAAGGTCTTTGCCGGCGTGTTTTCAAACGACGATAAAACTTACGGCAAATTCGTCGGGGCTCTCGAAGCTTCAGGCGAGAAGTTCTGGCGCTTGCCGCTTGATAGTGAATATGTAGACATGATCAGGAGCGATATCGGCGACATCAAGAACACCGGGGGCCGCTATGGCGGCGCAAGTACGGCAGCCGAGTTCCTCCACACCTTCTCCGAAGACACGCCGTGGATTCACCTGGACATTGCAGGGGTGGCATGGTCTGAAGAGCCCCGGCCGTTCATGGCCAAGGGGCCAAGCGGTATCGCTGTCCGTTCCATTATCGAGTGGGTGCGCAAATATAGCTCCTAGTTGCCGTCTCACTGGCGTTGGATCAAAAGTCTCATTCTCTGCAATCCGCGTAATCAAGCTGCGGTGCATTCTGCCGATGTATGCCTTGTGGGGTGTGAATGGCAGAGCGCGTGGAACTTCTTGAATCGTTGCTCGAGAGCTTGCAGGACGCTGTTGCCCTATTTAGCACGGGCGGCGATGTGGTGCTTTGGAATCAGGCGGCTGAGGCAATAACCGGATATCCGTCCATTGAGGTGATGGGCCGCACGCTTCCGCGCGGACTGGAACCTCTGGCGGCTGAACGCGCGCAGCAAAGGGAATGCAGAGACAGCGGCCGCGGAATGCTGGTAAAGGCTCGCCACAAGCTGGGCCATGAATTCCAGCTCATGATGCACGTGCAGATGCTGCGCGATGGACTTGGCGAGCGAATTGGAACCGCATTGCTGTTTCATCCCGCCGAAGATCTCGACGCGCTTCCCCATGGTGCTCGCGGCGACGACGCGACAGTAGCGGAGAACCAGGCAGAGCTCGAAGAGCGCCTGCGAAGCGAATTCGATGATTATGTAGCAGGAGGTTTGCCGTTCGGCGTGTTGTGGATCAAGGTCGACCAGGCAGAGGGGCTGCACAAGTCGCATGGCGCTGGCGCGTGCGAAGCGATGCTTGAAAAGCTGAAACACGCACTCATGACAGGAATGCGACCGGCAGAGATCATTGGCCGCTGGGGTGACGATGAGTTTCTGATCATCTCGCACGAACGCACACCTGAGATGCTGGCAACGCATGCGCGCGTGCTGGCGGGGCAGGCGCGAACCGCGGACTTCAAGTGGTGGGGCGACCGCGTCACGTTGACCGTAAGCATCGGTGCGGCGCAGGTTTCCCCGTCTGGTCATGAAAATCTCGCACAACTGCTTGAGCGTGCCCAGCGAGCCATGGAGACAAGCATGCACACAGGTGGAAATTGCGTCACCTCGGCACGGGGAGTTCACGAATGTTCGCGATCATAGGGATTGTGCTGGTGTTTTGCGCCGTAATAGGCGGCTTCCTCATGGAGAAGGGGCACCTTGCAGTATTGATGCAGCCTGCTGAGTTGCTGATCATCGCGGGCGCGGCGACGGGAACTCTGCTTGTGGCCAACCCGCCGCACATTCTCAAAGGCATTGCGTCGGGACTAATGGGCATTTTGAAAGGTTCGCGCTTTGGCAAGCAGCGTTATCTTGACACGCTCAAGATGATGTACCAGTTTCTGAATAAGGTTCGGAAGGAAGGCTTGCTTGCAGTCGAAGCAGATGTGGAGAAGCCGGCAGATAGTGCCTTCTTTAAAAGCTACCCGCAATTTCTGAGTGACCACGAAGCAGTGAATTTTCTTTGCGATTCCCTGCGGACCGCAGTCACCGGCGGCGTTGAACCGTTTGACATGGACCAGATGATGGAACTCGACATGGAGGTTCATCATCACGCGGCCATGCAGCCAATCGATGCACTGTCAACCGTGGCCGATGCTCTGCCAGGGCTCGGCATTGTGGCGGCGGTGCTGGGTGTCGTTATCACCATGGGAGCGCTCGGCGGGCCTCCAGAGCAGATTGGTGAAAAAGTGGCGGCGGCATTGGTGGGCACGTTTCTCGGCATCCTGCTCTGCTACGGCGTGGTGGGCCCGCTGAGCGCCAACATGCGCAAGGCGGCGGATGAGCAGAACGAATACCTGCATGTGCTGCGGGTTCTGCTGATGTCGTTTCTTAAGGGGTCGGCGCCCATGATCGCAATCGAAATGGGGCGGCGCGCCATTCCGGCCCATGTGCGGCCCAGCTTCGACGAGATGGAGAGGACCTGCAAAAACAAGGTTGAGACGGTGGAGGCCGCGGCCTGATCACCGCGCAACGAGGCAAAGCACAATGGCGTCAAAGAGCGGGCCGGTCATCGTTATTAAGAAGAAGGGTGGGCACGGCGGTCATCACGGCGGTGCGTGGAAGGTGGCATATGCCGACTTTGTCACCGCATTGATGTCGCTGTTCATTGTGCTGTGGCTCATGAACCAGAGCGACAACGTAAAGCGGGCGGTGGCCGGATACTTTAACGACCCTCGAGGCACGGCCTCTCTGCTGGGAACCACGATGTCCGGGAGTGGGGCCACGGTCACCGAGAACCAGGATGATCTCCAGAAGCTGAAGGAAAAGCTGGAACAGGAGATCAAAGCAAAGAAGGAGCTGGAAATGCTCTCAAAGCAGATCGAGATCACGATCACGCCAGAGGGGCTCCGCATTGAACTTCTTGAAGACAAGAATGGCACCTTCTACCAGAGCGGCAGCGCGCAGCTGAGCGCCAATGGACAGGAACTGCTTACGCTGCTGGCAGGCGAGCTCAAGACGCTCTCCAACTCATTACTGATTGAGGGGCACACGGATGCGACGCAGTATTCGACTGACACCAGCTACAGTAACTGGGAGCTTTCTGCGGACCGCGCCAACGCTGCGCGCCGGCTCATGCAGCAGGATGGAGTGCGGCGCGACCAGGTGACGCAGGTACGCGGATATGCGGACCAGCTTCTGCGGGTGAAGAACAATCCGTACGACCCATCGAATCGCAGGATCTCAATCCTCGTGAAAAATGCGAGCAGTGAGACTGCGAAGGCTCTTCACGGCGCGCACATTACCGATGGCGTACCGGCATCATCGGCCGGAAACGGTCCCACCAAACCCGCAAAACAGGAAACATCAAGCTCTCCGGCAACATTGGTCAACGAAATAGCCCTGCCCGCTTCGGCTTCACCCAAGCCGGCAGCCGGGGGCGGGCCAGTTAGCAAGCTGGCGGGGCTCCTCGCGGGAACCAAGAAGCACTAACTCGGGAGCCGCGGCCCATGCAGATACGCCGGTCAATGGTGTAGTCTGTTTGTCGAATCCAGTAAGCGTTTTCCGGAGGGTTTATTCCCATGACAGTCGTTGCCGGGGTAGATTTTGGCACTCTTAGCGTTCGCGTAACTCTTGTTGACAGCAAGAAAGGGCCGATCGGCACCGCATCGGCGAATTATCCACTGCACCGCCGCCGCGAAGATCCTGACTATGCCACGCAGTCGCATGCCGATCACATGTCGGCCATGGCGCAGGCCACAAATGAAGTCCTCAAGACCACAGGCATCGATGGCAAAGATGTGGCCGCCATCGCCATCGACACCACGGGCTCAACCATTATGCCCCTGGGCAAGGGATTGGAACCCTTGGACGACTACTATCTCTGGTGCGATCACCGCGCACACGCTGAGGCGCAGGAGATTACCGAGAAAGCTCACGAACTGGGGTTTGAAGGCATTGAGTGGTGCGGAGGTGTTTACTCGCACGAGTGGGGCTTCTCAAAACTGCTGCACTGGCTCCGGCACAACCCTGACAAGCGCGACAAGATGGAGACGGTGGTGGAGCACTGCGACATGGTTGCCGCCACGTTGAGCGGTGTAACCGACGCTGGCAAGCTGAAGCGCAGCGTTTGCGCCATGGGCCACAAATGGATGTGGAATCCAAAATGGGGCGGCCTGCCGCCGGAGAGCTTCCTTGTTGCGGTCGATCCGCTGTTAACGGGTGTGCGCGAAAAGATAGGCGGAGAATATCTCACCAGCGATCACATCGCCGGTACCTTGAACGAAGAGTGGGCAGCCAAGCTGGGCCTCAAGGCGGGCATTCCGATTCCTGTCAGCGCGTTTGACGCACATTGGGACGCGATCGGCTCGAACTGCAAAGAGGGCGATGTGGTCAACGTAGTAGGCACCTCCACCTGCGTGATCGCGATGGCGCAGAAGGCGGATCTGGTCCCGGGTGTTTGCGGAGTGGTGCCCGGCAGCGTGCATCCGCAGTTCTCGGGCATTGAGGCCGGACTCTCTGCTGTTGGCGACATATTTGAGGGCATTGCGCGCCGCGCGGGCACTACCGTTGCTGTATTGTCTGAAGGACTTGATGCCTACAAAGCTGGACAGACAGCATTGCTGCGCCTTAGCTGGGACAATGGTGACCGCACCGTGCTGGTAAATCCCGAGCTTGGCGGCATAACGCTGGGCTGGAATCTGGTGCACACCGCGCAGGACGAGTTGTTCGCGGCTATCGAAGGCACGGCGTTCCACACTCGTATCATCCTGGAGCGCATGGCGCAGCATGGCGTGCGCATCGACCGCGTCATCAATGCCGGAGGCATTCCGCAGAAGAACGAAGTGCTGAACCGCATTTACGCAAACGTGCTCAAGAAGCCGGTCCTGGTGCCTGCGGGAATTCCCACCAGCCTAGGTTCGGGCATCTTCGCGCTGTTGGCGGCGGGAGCTTACAAGACCATCGAAGAAGCGCAGGCCGCAGTGTGCCTGCCGTTCCGCACCGTTGAACCCGATGCGAACGCGTCGGCAATCTACGATCGCCTGTACCCCTTGTACCGCGACGTTTACTTTGCGCTCGGTACTGCGGATGCAAAGCCGGCGGCACTGGGCAAGGTACTGCCAGAGTTGAGAAAAATCGCGGCTGAAGTCAGAGGCGGTGCATAGCCACAATTGCCAGACGCAGGAATGAAGCACTCAAATGATGGGGTCCAAGTGAACGGGCCCCCGTGGTTCGCTATTCAAAAGGCGTCTCACCACAGGAGCAAGGCAAATGGAAAGACGGAATTTTTTGAAGGCAGCGGCTGCATCCAGTGCAGCCGCTTTCGTATTTGCTAAGGGCAGCGCGCTCGCTCAGCAGGCTGATAGCCATGTGGAAGTGCTGCTCGAAGAACCCATCGGTACCGTCGCGCCTGAGATATATGGCCACTTTACCGAGAATCTGGGTTCGGTGATCTACGACGGAATCTACGTAGGCGAGGGATCGAAGATTCCCAATCAACATGGATTGCGCTCGGCGCTGATTGACAAGATGCGCGCCATCAAGGCTCCCATGGTGCGCTGGCCCGGCGGCTGCTTTGCCGACAGCTACGATTGGCGTGACGGTATCGGACCAAAGGAGAAACGGCCGCGGCGAACCAACTTCTGGCTCGGCTCCTTTACGCCCGCGCAGCAGAAGACCAACATCCCGCAGGTATACGATCCCAACACCTTTGGCACGCCTGACTTTGTGCGTTTCTGCAAATTATCGGGCGCGGAGCCGTATCTTGCGGCGAACCTGCGTTCGCTGTCGCCGCTCGACTTCGACCACTGGGTGGAGTACTGCAACTCGCCGCGCGGAACCACAACCCTGGCACAAACGCGCGATGGCGATGGCTTTGCCGATCCTATGAATGTGCGCTACTGGGGCGTAGGCAATGAGAGCTGGGGCTGCGGCGGTAATTTCGATCCGGAAGATTACGCAATCGAGTACGGACGCTACACGACCTGGGTCCCGGACTACGGGGTTGGATTGCGGTTCATTGCCTCAGGGCCCAACAGCGACGAGCAAGCGTGGACGCGTGGATTCTTCAACAAGCTCATGCGCGGCCGCGCCGGCACCAACGTTCACGGAGTGTGGGGACTCAGCGTGCATCACTACGCGTGGAATTTGTCGCGCGGAAAGACGACCGACTGGGACGCCGGCAAAGGCGATGCACTCAAGTTCGACCCAATCGACTGGTATGAACTATGCCGCGAGACCGACCGCATTGAGAGAGTGATGCTCGATCACTGGACGGCGCTTGCCGAGTTCGATATTGAGCACAAGGTCAAGCTCGTGATCGACGAGTACGGCCCGTGGTACAAGCCCGGCACGGAGAACTCGCCGGAGCAGATACTTGGACAGATGATTACTGTGCGCGATGCCGTAATGACGGCGATCTCGCTCGATACGTTCAACCGCAACGCCGAGAAGGTTGGCATGGCGGCCTGTGCGCAACTTGTGAATTGCCTTAACTCGCTATTCCTCAGTCTTGGTGACAAGTTCGCCACCACGCCGGTCTTCAATGTGTTTGAGATGTATGCTGCGCATCAGGATGGCATGGCGGTGCGCACGGAGTTTTCATCGCCGGCGGCACGCTGGGATCGCGACGGCAAGCAGGCAACGTTCTGGGGACTGAAAGGATCAGCTTCAAAGAAGGGCAATGTGCTCACGCTTACGGCGGTGAACCCCGATGTGAGCAATGCGCGCGAGACTGAGATCGTGCTGCGGGGTGCGAAAGCCGCGAGCGCAAAGGCGTGGGTGATTGCAGAGAAAGACATTCACGCACATAACACACTCGATCAGCCGGATGTGGTGAAGACGCGCAGCGCAGAGGTGAAGGTGCAGGCAGGCGGAGTGCGCTTTACATTCCCGCCGGCGTCGGTCACCAAAATTGAAGTTGAATTGAGTTAGAGCGAAATTGATGCAAACAAGCAAAAGGCCGGAGCGTTAGCCCCGGCCTTTTGCTTACGTGAAATTACTGCTGCTGTTGTTGCTGCTGCATCTGCTGCAGATCCATGAATGGGATCGCCGGGGCAGGCGGCTGCTGAGCGCGTTCTACCAAAACGCTCCAGTCTTCAGGAATAGGCATCTTGCGGTCGAGCGCTGGAGCGGTTTCGCTGGCTTCAACTTGTACGGCAACGTACAACTCGCTGGAGGTATTTCCACGGAAGATGCCGTGCGTAGGCGGCACGTCGGCATAATCGCGTCCAATGGCAGTGCGGATGTGGCGATGATGTGCCACGAGATTGTTGGTGGGGTCAAGGCCAATCCAACCGAGATGCGGCATAAAGGCCTCAACCCATGCGTGCGTGGCGTCAGGCGTGGAGCGGTCGTGGTCTTCACGGCTCCGGTAGAGATAACCCGATACGTAGCGCGCTGGAATGCGCACATGCCGCAGCAGCGCAATCATCGTGTGTGCAAAGTCCTGGCACACTCCCTTACCACTAACGATGGCCTCATCAATAGGTGAATCGACACGTGTGTGGCTTGGTACGTATTCAAAATATTCAAAGAGCCGCTGGTTTAGCTCGAGCACCAGCATCAGCGGATCGTCGCGGCGGGAGACGCCCATCTGGCTTGCGAGCAGCGTAACGGCAGGTGTCTCAACAGCGAAAGCCGAGGGCAGCAGCATCTCCCAGTAATCGCCAGATTCGATCAGTTCATCCAGAGCGCCCCACGCATCGTGAGCAAGGAATGAGGGCACATCGGGCAGCGGCTGCTGCTCGACAATCGACTCCGCCACAATCACAAGCTGGTTATGTTCGCCGGGAATATCGAAGTGCTGCACGTTGTTGCCCAGGTGGTCGCGATAGCTGAATACGCGGCAACGCGGACTGACGGACAGCGAGAAATTGAGGCAGTGCTGGCTCGAGTCCGAACGCGGGTGCATGCGCGTTTCCATGATGCTCTCGCTGATGGGATACGAATAGCGAAAGCGAGTCAGATGGCGGATTGAGTAAAAATTCATAGTTCTTCCTACTAGAGCCTGTTATTGACTTTCGCGCGGACGGCACTGGGAGCCAATTTTTCCGAGTTCAAGAAGGGAGGAGCGACGGATACCGGGTGTCTCCTAGCGACGACCGACGCGGAAATCAGGAAAATTGTCCCCAGCCCTTCGGTTTCCATCCCAGCACGCAAAGACCGCGTGCCGGGAGACCGGGGTTGCGGAGAAAATCCCGCTATGCTTCGTTGTCGTCCTTGCCTTGGAATAGCCAAAGTCTTCGTCCTCCGCCTCGCCTAACGTGATTTTCTCCGCAACCCCGGTCACGGGAAAGTTAATAACAGGCTCTAAACCGCCAACGCGGATTGGATGGAATATTGAACGTAATAGCGGTAGATGAGCTCGTGAATGCGGAGGCATTGTTCGCGGATGTTGTGAAGGAATCCCGCCGTGTCGCCGGAAATAACCTCAGAGATTGTGGTGTAGCCAAGCATTGCGTGCAGGCGGCCAATACCGGCCGTCAGCTCGTCTGGTGAACGGCGTCCGCCGGTGTGCTGAATGTTGTCGATCGCGGAACGAATGGTGTCGACGCAATAGCGGATGGCGTGCGGAAAATCTCGATTGAGCAGAAGGAACTCGAGAATGCGATCGGGCACCAGATCGGCGGTGTATACTTGGCAGTATGCCTCGAAGGCCGTGCAGCAGCGCAGCAATCCCACCAGCTCAAGGTATTGGTAGCCGGCTTGATCGCGTTCACTCGATGTGAACATCTCCTCTTGGTAAACCTCAAGCAGCGTAGCGGTTGCATAAGCCCGCTCGAGGTATCTGCCCAGGCGAATGAACTGCCAGCCTTGCCCGTGAATCATGGTAGAGTCGCCGACACCCTGGAAAAGATGAATACCGTCAAGAACAGAGACCAGCGTATCGCTCACACCGGCGGAGAATTGAGCCTGCGCATTCTGCGAGTGCATGTGGTGGAAAAGGCGATTCAGGCGCTGCCACTGCTCGCTCGAGATTTCCTCACGTACCTGGCGGGCATTCTCACGCGCGCCGTTGATGCAGAACATGACCGAGGCCGGATTCAGGCCATCGAACACCAGGTTACGCGCCATTTGCTCAGGGTTGCCATTCCACATAAATCCCGCAGGTTTGCCAAGAGAGGCAAGCAGGCGCTTCCAGCGTGTCTCCACATTGGCGCTTCCGGTGTCGAGCATCAGGCTCATGGTCACGTCTAGTTGGCGCGTGGTGTTCTCAGCCCGCTCCAGATAGCGGCTCATCCAGTAGAGACTGTCGGCTACGCGTGAAAGCATGGTCGCATTCTCCCGAAGTTTGCGTGCAACTGCGATTCCTGAACCCATCTTCGTTAGCTACTGGCTTCTTTCTCCTGCATGTTGGTGCTGCTGTTGCGGTTGTGGGGGTCATAAAACCGATCTCTGGCCGATTACTCCAGAACCCATGTGTCCTTGCTGCCGCCCCCTTGTGAGGAGTTCACGACCAGCGATCCTTTTTCCAAAGCGACGCGGGTCAAGCCTCCGGGCACAATATTTACCTTGTCGCCAAACAGCACATAGGGCCGTAAATCCACGTGACGCGGTTCAAGCCGATCACCAATGAGGCATGGCGCGCGCGAAAAAGACAGCGTTGGCTGGGCGATGTAGTTACGGGGATTAGCCTCGATCTGGCGAGCGAATTCTTCGCGTTGCCGGGCCGTGGATTGCGGCCCAATCAACATGCCGTAACCGCCGCTTTCGCCCACTGACTTGACCACGAGCTTGTCCAGATTAGCCAGCACGTGCCGCCGGTCCTTTGCTTCGGACAGGAGGTACGTCTCCACGTTCGGTAGGATCGGATCTTCGCTGAGGTAGTAGCGGATCATGTGCGGCACATAGGCGTATACGGCTTTATCGTCCGCAAGCCCAGTGCCGAAAGCGTTGGTGACCGTGACGTTGCCTGCGCGATACGCATTAAACAGACCAGCACAGCCAAGACTCGAGTCGGAACGGAAGATCAGGGGATCGCTGAAGTCGTCGTCCACGCGGCGATAGATCACATCGACGCGCTTCAGGCCGTCGGTGGTCCGCATATAGACAACGTTGTCATGCGTTACCAGGTCGCGGCCTTCCACTAGGTCGATGCCCATCTGGCGCGCAAGGTAGGTGTGTTCAAAATAGGCAGAGTTGAAGACACCGGGTGTCAACAGAACGATGTTGGGCTCCGGCCGGCCCTCGGGCGCGAGCGAGCGCAGCGTGGCCAGCAGCAATTGAGCGTAGTGCTCGATGGGGCGCACACCGTAGCGGTTAAAGAGCTGCGGGAAAGTGCGCTTCATGACCCGGCGATTGGTGAGCATGTAACTCACACCTGAAGGCACGCGCAGATTATCTTCCAGCACCACAAACTCGCCGTTGTTCAGGCGCAGTAGATCGGAACCAACCACTGCGATGTACACGTTGCGCGGCACCTGCAAGCCGCGCATCTGGCGGCGGTAGTGCTTGCAGCTGTAAACCAGATCGGTGGGAATTACCCGATCGGTCAGAATCTTGGCGTCGGAATAAACGTCGCGCAGGAAGAGATTCAGCGCGGTAATGCGCTGGGTAAGGCCACGTTCAATTCTGTCCCACTCCTGAGCAGTGATCACCCGGGGCAGCAGATCGTATGGAAAGATGCGCTCGGTGCCTTCGTCGCGGCCGTACACCGTAAAGGTGATGCCCTGGGTGAGAAAGGAGACGTCGGCGCTCTGCTTGCGCCGCTGGAGCTCGTCTGCAGGCAGGCGTGCGAGAGTTTCAGCGAGTGCGTGGTATGGCGCGCGCAGTTCGCCGCTTGCCTCGCGCATCTCATCGTAGGCTTGGTCGAGAGGATAATCCCCGAAAAGGGTCTCCAATTCCGCTGGTTGGCCGGCGTTCATGCGTGTTCGCGAACTTTCTTTGTTGACAGCAGGTTAGCGGGAAAGCTTGGGAAGAGAAAGGTGCGGACAGAGAAGCCGGCGAACCGCCATTTCCCTGGATCCCCTGAACCGAACTGACTTTACCCCGTTGTGTAGCTTTTTTAACACATCCGGCGTAAGGGAGGCATGAGGAAAGATTTCTGCTTAAGAGGCAAGCTGCATCGGACAGCGTAAGAACAAAAAACCAGCGCGATCATCAATTGACCGCGCTGGTTGGATTTCTGACTTGAATCGCCGCTTTAGAACTGGTTCCAGAGCGACTGGTTGTAGACCAGGTGGTGGAATTGCACTTCAGAGCCCTTGACGATGGCTCCAAGTTCACGCGGAGAGCGGTTCGCGGCAGCTTGCTTCAGATCCGCATAGCGTCCCTGCACATCGGTGCCAAGAATCTCGCCGATCCACTTGGAATCCTTGAAGTCGTCGATTGCCTGCTGAATGTTGTCGGGCAGGTAGCGGCCGCCGGCACGGAGGTCCTTGTGCTTCGCGATCGTTCCATCGATGCCGGTCTTGAAGATGCCGTACAGCGAAAGATATGGGTTCGCATCGGGAGCCACGGCGCGGACTTCAGTGCGCATCGAGCGGTGGTTGCCGATGGGCACGCGAACCATGGCGCCGCGGTCGGTGGCTGACGCACGGATCTGGTTCGGCGCTTCAAAGTGCGGATCGAGGCGGCGATACGCATTCACGCTCGAGTTGAAGATGAGGCAGAGATCGAGCGCCTGGCTCAGAATGCGATCGAGGAAGTTCCATCCGAATTTCGAGAGCTGTTCTTCGCCCTTCTCGTCCCAGAACAGGTTGGTCTTGCCCTTCGAGACCGAGACGTTGGTGTGCATGCCGCTGCCGTTTACGCCCACAATAGGCTTAGGCAGGAAGCAGGCGGTATAGCCCATATTGGCAGCGATCTGTTTGCAGAGCAGCTTGTAGAGCTGGATCTGGTCGGCCGCAGCCACAACCTGGGCATAGCTGAAGTTGATCTCGAACTGGCTCGGAGCCACTTCGGGGTGATCTTTCTCGTTCTGGAAGCCCATGGCGCGCTGTACTTCGGCCGCCGTGTCAATGAACACGCGCAGCGGATCGAGCGGAAGCACATGGTAGTAACCGCCCGTGTTGATGCACTCAAATTGGCCGGTTTTGTGGTAACTCTGCTCGGCATCGCGGCCGTTAAACAGGAAACCCTCAATCTCAGTTGCCGCGTTGAGCGTGTACTGCTTTTCCTTGTACAGCTTGTCGGAGTAGCTCTTCAGCACTCCGCGCAAGTCGCCCGCGTAGGGAGTGCCGTCCTTGTCAATTACGTTGGCAAAGACCAGCACCTTGCCGTTGCCGAACACATCGGCGGGTACCCAATAGAATGCCGACCAGTCAATGCCAAGGCGCAGGTCGCTTTCCTTCTGGGCCGTGAACCCGCGGATCGACGAGCCGTCGAAGGTGAGGTTCTCATAGGAACCGAGCAGGAACTTCTTGTCATAATCCAACAGGTGAAGCCGTCCCTCAAGGTCCGAGAACAACACGGTCACGGCCTTAATGCGCTTCTCATCGGTAAGGTACTTCAGGCGTCTCTCGCGGACATCATCGGCAGCGGCGCGATTTGCGCGATCAGCCTTGGCTGCCAGGTTAAGCTCTTCAAGCTCCTCGTACGACAGGGCGAGGAAATTGCGATAATCGGTGGACATGGGTCTCCTTCGTTCGATTGTTAGGCAGATAAGGTACAGTCCCGGCGTGCTTAGGCGCTGGCGACCGCGTGAATACTATTATGGATAGGGTAACGCTCGCCGGTGCACCCAAGGCAAGCAAATCCTGCGTTTTTCCTCAACCTTAATTGCGGGCGAGTCCAACTCAACCTTGCAGCATGTGTAGGGGAGCGCACATTCAGATTCACTTCGCCTAGGGTAATGTGTTTTTCAGGAGAGATTAGCTTGAATATGCACGCAAAAAGCCGCTCGAAGTCATCTTTCTTTGCTTTCTTTATTTCATTTTTATGTGTCATGTGTTTAGCCAATGCGCAGCAGCCTGCGCCTACACCCCCGGCTGAAGATTTCGTCAAATCCCACTACACCAAATATGAGTACCGCATTCCAATGCGCGACGGAGTGCATCTATTCACTGCGGTGTATGTGCCAAAACCTTCGGCGTTCCCAGATCATCCCGGTCCGTACCCGTTCCTGATGGAGCGCACCCCTTACAACGTGGCTCCTTACGGCGAAGACCGTTACCCGACTCGCCTCGGCCCTTCCGACGAATTCCAAAAGAGCGGATACATCTTCGTCTACCAGGACGTGCGTGGCCGTTGGATGAGCGAAGGTACTTTCGTTGAAATGCGGCCGCACATCGACGTGAAAAAGTCGCCGCAGGATGTGGATGACTCGTCCGACACCTACGACACCATTGAGTTCCTGCTCAAGCACGTTGAAAGCAACAACGGCAAAGCAGGCATCTGGGGAATCTCATATCCCGGGTTCTACACGTCGGCTTCCATTATTGACTCGCATCCGGCGCTGGTGGCAGCCAGTCCGCAGGCACCCATGACCGATCTCTTTATGGGCGACGATGGCTACCATGGCGGAGCCTTCATGCTGGCAGCCAACTTCGGATTCTATGCATTCTTTGGGCCGCAGAAGAACCCGGTGTCTGAACCGGCGCCTGACCGCTTCAAATTCGGCACACCCGACCACTACAAGTTCTACCTGCAGGCCGGTAACATCGCCAATCTCGACACGCTATATTTGAGGGGCTCGAACTGGCAGTTCAACGATCAGTTCAAGCACGATACCTACGATGACTACTGGAAAGCACGCGACCTGTCGCAGCACATGAAGAACGTTAAATGTGCTGTGCTGGTGGTGGGCGGCTGGTTCGATGCGGAAGATCTTTCAGGCCCGTACCGCACGTTCTACGCAATCAACAAGTTCAATCCCGAAACGCCCACAACACTCGTTGAAGGCCCTTGGGTTCATGGCGGCTGGGCACGAGGAGATGGCAGCCACCTGGGCGATGCGCAGTTCAATGCGCAGACCTCGGCTTACTTTCGCACCGACGTGCAGTTCCCATTCTTTGAGCACTACCTCAAGGGCACAGGAAAGGCTCCGGCCAAAGCAATTGTGTTTGAGACGGGCACCAACGTGTGGCGGCACTACGATGCATGGCCGCCCAAGGCCGTCGCGCCCAAAACGCTCTACTTCCACGCAGGCGGCAAGCTCAGCTTTGATCCGCCGCAGGAGACCAGAAGTGAAGATAAGTACGTAAGCGATCCCAACCACCCGGTGCCATTCGTGGGCTATACCACCGATACAGTTCCGCAACGCTATATGGTCGACGATCAACGCTTCGCCAGCTACCGTCCCGACGTGCTTGTGTACCAGACCGAACCATTGCAGGAAGACATCACCATCGCAGGCCCCATCTCGCCCCGCCTCAAAGTTGCCAGCTCGGGGACGGATTCGGATTTCGACGTCAAGCTTATCGACGTATATCCCAACGACGCACCCGACCCTGCCCCCACGGCCGCCGGCAACAAACGCATTCTTGATGCCCCGCCGCTGCACATGGGCGGCTATCAGCAACTGCTGCGCGGCGAGCCGTTCCGTGCCAAGTTCCGCAACAGTTGGGAAAAGCCAGAGCCGCTCACTCCGGGCAAAATGACCGACATCAACTTCGCCATGCCCGACTTAATGCACACCTTCCGCAAAGGGCACCGCATCATGGTGCAGGTGCAGAGTTCATGGTTCCCGCTTACTGACCGCAATCCGCAAGTGTTTACTGATATTCCGTTCGCCAAGCCGGACGAATTCAGACCTGCAACCGAAGAGGTCTTCCACCAGAAGGATGCGGCCTCCGGTGTTGAGGTGCTGGTGATGCCCCAACCCTGAGATCGTGACCCTGGCCAGCCGGCGCTCACCCAAAAAGCCCGGCTGGCTTTACAATCAAAAGAGTCCCACCCCTGCGGAGAGCTGGGTGAGTGGTTGAAACCGGCGGTCTTGAAAACCGTTGTGCCCGTAAGGGTACCGGGGGTTCGAATCCCTCGCTCTCCGCCATACTTCTTCCATTACCTCCTTTCCAATCTTGCCGCTATGCTGCGTCAACAGCTGTTCATCTTCAGAGACCTGTGGGCATGGCTCAACACTCCTCTGGAAGGACCGCCCGCCGCAAAGAAACTCTGCGAACAGTTGCCGATGCCGCTGATGTGGTGAGTAAGAGTTGGACAGCAGTCAAGCAAACAACAATCAGAAAAACCAATAAATCGGCACTTACACACCAACTACTTGGACAGTAGGCTAACAAGCACCTAGAAACCTATCCCATTGCGAGTCCTCGACAGAACCTGCCCCTAACGGTGGGAAAGATACCCATGTTCTTTCAAATCAACTACACGAAACTACAGAAATCGCTGTCTTGGACATGAGTGCGTATCGCCGCAAAACATCCTTGTAACCCGTTCTCGCCTGGAGTGTCTTGCCTCAGGAAGCCTTACGGTGGAAAGTTAGAGGCTCTACCTTGAAAGCACCAGGACCGTCACCAGAGTCAGGTGGCGCAGGCATGGCTGGAGTGAGCACCAGCGTATCTCCCACGATCTTTCCCTTGGCCTCGGCTTTGGTGGAATTTCCAAAAGCATCCATCTGCACGACAAAATGAATATTCTCGCCTTCTACTGCTCCATCAATGATTGGTGAATCACCGAAAGGCATCGTAGCTGTCCCCGTGATTTTGCCGTCGGTCACCTTGAGCTTGTAGACGATTTCCATCTCTCCCATGGGAGAACTCATTGTGGCGCTCCAGGTTCCAGAAACGTCGATCGCCGGTTTGACGTCCTGAGCCTGAACGCTTGTCGAAGCAAGACTTCCCATACCGACCAAACAGAACACTCCAATCATCAAGGTCAGAAAGGGCCGACACGATTTCCAGTTCACAGTTTCCTCCTCAGTTCACCTTGCACTGTTTCCGCATCAAGCTAGATGCGTTCCGCGGCGCCTAGTGCCACTTGAAGTTGATTTTGGCCGACCGTCCCCCCGGATAGTGCAAAGTTTTGTTAAGAGTGGATCTGGAAGAAGATCGGGGCAAATCTCGGCAGCAAGTCGAAATTGAACGACGCTGAGCCGCCGTAAATTGCGAGAAGTCTTTGGATTGAGCGTGGGCTACTACGCAAGGAATCAGAGGTGGGTTACTGGTCTAATAAGCTGCGTTAAGTTCCTCAATCTTCGGCTATAAAGTTCATTGGAAGGGTGATCTTAAACAAAACGCCTGGACTGACAGGCACGGCGACGATATCGCCGTGATGCACCCTGATTGCTCGACGGGCAATCGCGAGCCCGAGACCAAGGCCGCCCGTCTTTTCCTCTCGGGAAGGGTCCACCCTGAAGAAGGGGTCGAAGACTCTTTCTATAAGGTCCTCGGGGATGCCCGGGCCTTGATCACGAACGGAAATCGTCGCTTCTTTGCCGTTAGTTTGCAGCGATACTTCTACTTGAGTTCCAGCAGGCGAGAAACGGAGTGCGTTGCGAATCACGTTCTCGAATGCTCTCCGGAGCAGTTCCTCGTCTCCGCAAACTTCGGCGACCTCAGGCATATCGGTGGAGATTGAGCAGCCCATCGCCGAGGCCTCCAAACCACAATCCTCCAAAATGCTTTGCAGGAGTTCGTTGAGGGAGAACTCACCCATTTCGATGGTTCCTGGTTCTCCCTCGACGCGGGTCATCTCAATAAGAGTGCCAATCAATTGAGAAAGGCGTTCGATCTCATGACGCAACCGCGTTGCCGCCTCATCGCGGTCCGTGGTCTTCCGAACCATCTCCGCCTCAAAGGTAAGGCGTGCCAGTGGAGAGCGAAGCTCATGTGAAACATCCTGCAAAAGCTGGCGCTCCGAAGAAAGTAGGATCTGAATTCGATCGGCCATTGAATTGAATGAACGTCCGAGATCTCCGACCTCATCCTTCGATCGGGTATCGGCGCGCGCGGCAAACTCACTTCGGCCAAACCGGTTGACAACAGTAACCAGACGCCGCAGAGGCGCAGCGATCTTTATTGTCACCAGCCCATATAAAGTAGCCACAGTGGCGAGAAGCAGAAGGTAGAATGGCGCCAACGCCGCGGGAGATGGTCCCTGCCCGCTTGCAAGCCACACGTATCGGCCGTCTTCAGAAACTCTGACAATTGTGAATCTGCCGCCTTCCCGATCGATTTCACGATGAAGTCCGAGAGTTTGCCGAAGCGATTCCGACCGGTCTGCTCCAGTTGCGAGATCTTTACCCCGGGAGTCGGTTAAATGGAACTGAAGTCCGCCGGGCCGATTCAAATCCTGAAGAAATCGGGACAGGCCAGCAGGCCCTTCTGACTGGTATTTCGACACAGCTTCATGAAAGAGCACCTTACTGAATTGCTCAAAGTCGGCGCGCATAGTGGTGGCAGCCGTATGGTTCGACACCACGATGAACACGGCTAAAGAGACTATCAGCGCCGCGACCGACCATAAGGTAACTTTCGCCGGTATGGATTTCACGATTGGTCCCCAGTCAGTAGATAGCCAACTCCACGGATTGAGCGTATGATCACGCCCGCTCCTTCAGTCTTCTTGCGGAGCCGACTGATATGTACTTCAAGTGATCGTTCAAATGGCGTTGCCTTCCGCTGATAAAGAACTCCGCAAACCTGATCACGCGTGACCGGTCGCCCGCTTGCCCGCACGAGAAGATCGAGAATATCGAACTCAGTGGACGTAATTTCGATAGGCACGTCACTGATCCAGGCGCTTCGTGAGGTGGTATTGAGCCGAAGCCGCTCAACCGATAAGTCGAGTTGCCGAGTCACCGGCGTGTTACGCGTTCTTCGCATGACAGCTTCGATTCGCGCCGCAAGCTCCTCTGGGCCAAATGGTTTTGAGAGGTAGTCATCCGCCCCACCATTGAGTCCTCGCACACAATCTTCTCGTGCTCCCCGGGCCGTAAGAATGATGACCGGCACGTTTGACCTTCTCCGTAACTGAGTCAAAACTTCAAAGCCGTCGAGCCCAGGCAGCATGATGTCGAGCAGGATCAGGTCAAAGTGATCTTCAATCGCTCGAGCAAGTCCCAAAGCGCCGTTGTGAACAGCTTGAATCAGGTATCCATAGTCAGAAAGGAACTCGATCATCAACCGGCACAGGCGGACATCATCGTCGATAAGCAGAATCGTGATGTTTAATGGAGACTTCTTTTCCATGCTGACTCTAACTTTTACTCCACTGGCGCCACAAGGGAAGGCTCAGCTGTGGAATCTTAACAATTCTTCAGCATTTCGTCGCGGTAATTGAGGGATCAAATGTCCGGACCCTTGATTTACAAATCTTGAGTTTTGGCGATGGCAATCTGTCGTTGAATAACCCTAGAAGCCCAGGCCTGATGGAGAGTTCTACCGGACCTCGCTAGGGTTGCTGTTGATTTTGCCAGCGTACTGGTCCGGGCTGCAGGGTTTGTTTGTGAAAGGTCAGCTGTTAATGATGAGAATCGAGCTCAAACCGAAACTGGCGATACTCCTTGGTTCGCTTCTTTTGAGCGGTTGCGCGATGAAGAAGGCTCAATACCGGCCACCGACAGCTCCTGCGATGAACGCTGTCGAAAAATGGAACACGCCGTTGACCGGCGGCGAGACAGAGGAGCCGGCAGACGACGCATCGCTTTCAATGTGGTGGTCGGTGTTCAATGACCCGATACTGACTTCACTCGAGGAACGAGCAATAACGTCGAATCTCGATGTGCGTTTGGCACAAGCTCAGATTGCGCAGGCCCGCGCGAGCCGCGACTATTATGCGTCCAATCTTTATCCAACGGTCACGGGAAGCGTATCCAGCTCGGGAACGAAGGACAGTCTCAGATCCGGTGGATCCGTCACGCACTCGAATTCCGCGTATCTTGATGCAAGTTGGGAACCAGACTTCTTTGGCCGTCTTCGTAAGAATGTCGCGGCGCAGGAAGCCTCCATCCAGTATCAGCAGGAGAACCTACGCAGCGTAATAGTCACTTTAACGGGTGACGTTGCCCTGAACTATATTGATGTTCGCTCCTATCAGGCACAGCTCGCAGTCACCAGGGGGAATCTGGTCCGGTATCAAGAAACATATGAGTTGACGCTGAACAAGCGGCAAAGCGGCCTTGCAAGCGATCTTGATGTACAGCAAGCGCTTGTAACCGTGAATTCGACTCAGGCCCTGATACCCAGCCTTGAGACACAGTTGAAGCAGGCCTATAACGCCATTGCAATCCTTCTGAATCAAGCTCCCGGTTCTGTCGATGCGGAGCTGGAGCCGGTAAAGCCTGTTCCGGTGGTTCCGTCGAAGGTGGCCGTGGGCATTCCTGGCGATCTGATACGTCGGCGTCCTGATGTTCGAGCAGTAGAACGGCAGTATCTGGCTCAATGGATGCAGGTAGGCGTGGCAAAAGCGAATCTTTATCCGACATTTTCTCTTTCCGGGACATTCGCGTTTGGTGCGCAGAACTTTTTGAACTTATTCACTCCGGCCTCAATCACTTCAACGGTAGCCGGATCCGTGCAGCAAACGCTTTTGAATCGACGAGCGCTGAAAGCTCAAGTTCATGTACAGAATGCTCTGCTGGACCAAGACGAGATCTCGTATGAAAGCACCGTTCTGGGCGCGGTTCGCGATGTTGAAGATGCGCTGAAAGCGTTTGGTTCTGAACAGACCCGGCGAGATTCACTGGCGTCCGCCGCAGTATCAGCCGAGAACTCGGCAGAAATGTCGCGCGAGCTGTATGCGAGTGGATTGAAAGACTTTCTCACGGTGCTGGATTCAGAGCGCACCCTGCTGAGCGCACAGAACAGCCTTGTGCAGAGCGATGCGACAGTGGCCGCGGATCTGGTTCGGCTGTACAAGGCAATGGGAGGCGGGTGGCAGTAAGCCCGCCGGTTACAGATTGAGAGCATGAAAGGACTAAGTACGACGATGACCACCGAGACGGATATCAACGAGGCTTTGGGACTTGCTCCGGGCAAGGACCGTTGGAAGAAGTACATATATTGGGCTGTAGCTCTCGTACTGGTTTTGAGCGTGATGGGCTTGTGGATTGGAAAGCAGAGAGCTGCAGCTTCGAAAACTGGCGCGCGCTATCGCACTGAGGCCACGCGGACCGGTGATCTGACCGTAACTGTTACGGCGACCGGTCAACTTAAGCCGACCCACACGGTCGATGTGGGAAGTCAGGTTTCAGGCATCATGGACGAGGTCCTAGTCCAATACAACGATCACGTCAAGCAGGGGCAGGTGTTGGCGCGGGTTAACACACAGAAGCTCGACGCGCAGGTGCTGCAAGACAAGGCGCAACTGCAGAGCGCGCTCGCCAAGGTACAAGACGCCAAGGTAACGGTGACCGAAACCGAGGCCGAATACAATCGCATGCTGGATGCCCGCCAGCGTTCCACCAAGAATCAGATTGTCTCGCAGCACGATTTGGACACAGCGAAGGCGTCCTACGACCGTGCGGTCGTTTCAGTCAGTACCGCTGAGGCCTCCGTGACCCAGGCAGAAGCCAACTTGAAGATTGACGAAACGAATGTCGCATTTGCGGTAATCAAATCCCCGGTTGATGGCATTGTGCTGTCGCGAGGCGTCGAGCCAGGCCAGACGATTGCGGCGTCATTCCAAGTGGCGACGTTGTTCGAAATCGCAGAGGACCTGCGAAAGATGAGGCTCGAGGTCAACATTGACGAAGCCGATGTGGGACAAGTGAAGGAAGGGCAGAACGTAATGTTCACCGTAGATGCCTATCCTGGACGCCAGTTCCCAGGAAAGATCACGAGGTTGCGCTACAGTTCGACGACCAGCAACAACGTTGTAACCTATCTTGCCGAGATCTCGGTAGAGAATGAGCAAATGCTTTTGCGTCCGGGCATGACGGCGACGGCGACCATCACCGTTCAGTCGCTGAAGAACGCGCTGTTAATACCGAATCATGCTTTGCGGTTCCTGCCTTCGCAGACTCCCGAGGCCGGCCGAGGCATGTTAGGCAGACTGCTTCCCGGACCGCCGGGAATGAACGGTGGCAAACAGGATGATGGCTCCGCAGCATTGAATCGTCCGCGCGTCTGGGTGGTGCGCAATAACGAACCGTTTGCGATCCCTGTTTCCGTCGGATCGACTGATGGACGCTTTACGGAGGTAAAGTCAGGGGATGTTACCCCTGGTATGCCGCTTATTGTCGAGGCGCTGAAGGATTTGAAATGAACGGTCCAGGCAAAGTACAGATCGAGAACACGAGTAGCAGAGAGACGCTGCTGGAGTTCCGCAACATAACAAAGGTCTACGGTGCGGGGGAAGGTGAGGTTCGCGCTCTTGACGGGGTAGACTTTTGCATTCGACACGGCGAGTTTGTCGCGATCATGGGTCCCAGTGGATCCGGCAAATCTACAACGATGAACATCCTCGGTTGTCTCGATACGCCGAGCGGCGGCTCATACCTGTTTCGTGGCGTGGATGTCGGAAAGCTAAGCCGAAAGCAGCGTGCTCAACTGCGACGTCATTATCTTGGTTTTGTGTTTCAGGGATTTAATCTGCTGGCACGGACCAACGCTGTCGAGAACGTTGAGCTGCCTCTGATCTATCGCGGAACTCCGCGCGCCGAGCGACGTGAACGCGCCTTTCACGCGCTCGAACTCGTCGGACTATCCAAGTGGTGGGAACATACACCGGCCGAACTGTCAGGCGGACAGCAGCAGCGCGTCGCAATTGCGAGGGCGATGGTCACCGATCCCTCCATCCTGCTGGCCGACGAGCCCACCGGCAACCTGGATTCGGCCCGTAGTGAGGAGATCATGGAATTGCTCTGTACGTTGAATCGTGAGCGCCACCTCACCATTGCGATGGTGACACACGAGCCCGACGTGGCCGTCTTTGCCCGCCGCGCAATTCACTTCCGCGACGGACTGGTCCACTCAGACACTCTGAACGGCGTAGGCACACACGGCGTCGTTGCGGCGCGTGAGCAGAATGTTCGCCAACAAGACGGGAGTGAACTGCAATGATCTGGAATGCAATCCTGTTGGCAATATCGGCGATCAGGCGCAATGTTATGCGCTCCGTGCTCACCGTGCTCGGCATCATCATTGGCGTCTCAGCGGTAATCGCCATGGTGACATTGGGCAACGGCGCTACCGCGAGTGTTGCATCGGGAATCAACAGTCTCGGCGCTAACCAGCTTATGATTACGCCGGGGCAACGCCGTGATGCGATGAGCGGAATGCGGGAGGAGGCCAAGCTTTTCGAAGAGTCCGATGTAGAAGCTCTGAAATCGGATCTGTCGGGTGTTTCTGCAATTGCGCCTACGGCGTCGCGCACGATGCAGGTTATCTATGGCAATGCAAACTGGTCTACGACCGTGCGTGGTGTGGACAACGCGTATCTTTCAGTGGGCAACTGGACGATCGATTCAGGTCGAGAATTTAGTGATTCCGAAGTGCGTGCCGGCGGAGCAGCGTGCATTCTCGGCGCCAAGGTGCGCAAACAACTCTTTGCTGACCAAGACCCCATCGGCAGCAACATTCGCCTGGAGGGAATTACTTGTCAGGTAATCGGCTTGCTTAAGGCTAAGGGCCAGAGCGGCATGGGCATGGATCAAGACGACACCGTTCTCGTACCGCTGCACATGTATCAGCGTCGCGTTTCTGGCGACCGCAAGATTTCGGGAATTCAGATTGGCATTGCCGAGGATGCAGACGGCCGGCAAGTTCAGGAAGAAGTTACCAGGCTGCTGCGCCAACGCCGCCAAATACTCCCCGGCAAAGACGACGACTTCATGCTGATCAACTCAGAAGAAATTCTCAGCACACTGACCAGCACAATGGGCATGCTGACTGCGCTGCTGAGCGCGATTGCCGCAATCAGCCTGCTGGTTGGTGGAATCGGCATCATGAACATCATGCTCGTTTCCGTTACAGAGCGAACCCGTGAAATCGGAATCCGGCTGGCAATTGGTGCATTCGATAGCGATGTGATGATTCAGTTCCTTGTCGAGGCCGTTGTGTTGGCTTCTCTCGGAGGCGTACTGGGTATTGCCTTTGGTTTGGCGGCGTCCTTTGTCGGTTGCAGGATCATGGATGTGGCATTTATGCCTAACCTGAAGATCGCGGCTCTGGCGTTCATTTTCTCCGGCATGGTGGGAGTGGTATTTGGCTTTGTGCCGGCACGGAAGGCAGCTCAACTCGATCCAATCGAGGCACTGCGACATGAATAGTGCGCAACTCGACTGATAGTCTCTTTTGCATCCAACCACGATTCCAGCATTAAAGGTGCAGTCCTCCAAGTTGATGCCTGGGATAGGCGCTTCCGATAGGCAATCACTTGCTCCGCTCTCCCCAGACAGAAGTCTCCAAGGAGATAGAGAACGTCGTCTTACTTTACGCTGGTGTTCACGCCATCAACGATTGCGTCGTCCATCGCCAGTATGTCCGCAAAAGGGCGATTGCAGTACCGAATGATATTGAAGTGCCCGAGATGGAAGTCCGATGTGAACCAGATGCTGCGCATGACACCTCATTTTTTCGCTGACCTCACCCAGAGGCAGGCTCCGTTGCCAGCGAAAGGATAAGCACACATCCTTTCGCTGTAGAGATTTCAACGAAAGGGATGGCACCACCCAAACTGGATCGAGACATCGGAAATCCGCGCAATGGAAGCGATCTCCCCACCGAATGATTCCTATTTTCAATCACTTAACCACGATCATCCATCTCTCCGCGCATGAATAGTGCCACCCGATGCGATGAGGAATATGCGAAAAAACCCCTTACGGATGATAAATATTTCAACTAGATGAGATTTTTATGATTAAATATCGGCATCGCCTCGATGAGGTTTATCGAATTGTGAGGCGAATAAATGAGAATTTGCGATGGCCGATGACGATTCCACACGTTCCTTCCCACGAATAGTTGGCCTTTGTCGGCTGATTGAAGAGCTTCAGCTCCAGGTCGCGCCGCCCGCGACACGATCTGAGATTGTCGCGGGGGCTAGAAAAACCGTTGTTTCAGATGGCAGAATACTGGAGCAATATCCAAGAAATTACGCCCCCAAGGGGCAGTTCGGTGACCTCCGCTTTGCCTTGCGCTATGAGCCCGTCGCCCTGGAAGTGTACATGGCCATCTTCCAGACGTTCGACGCCCGCCAACTTGAAGATTGGATTCGCTCCGAACCTACCAGCATTTTTGCGCGCCGGGCCTGGTACCTGTATGAGCTCTTGATGGAGAAGCAACTCGACGTGCCGGACGTGATACCCTCCGGCTACATTGATCTCCTCGATCCCAAGACCCACTACACAGGACCACGCCGGCTGGTGCGTCGCCAGCGAATCAATGACAATCTCCTCGGCGGCGGCAAGTACTCTCCGCTCGTGCGTCGGACACAGACCTTGGCGGCCTACATGGAAAAGGACCTGGCCCAAGAGGCCAACGCAATTGTCAAGAGTTGTGACCCAGCTATCCTCGCGCGCGCCGTGCACTATCTGTTTACCAAGGAGACCAAATCCTCCTTTGCCATTGAAGGAGAAGCGCCGAGCAGGGACCGCACGGAAAGATTTGTGGCTGCGCTGATGAAGGCGCCTGGCTTCGACGCCACGAACAAGGACGCCTTCGTTCAACTGCAAAACGCCATCGTCGATTCACGCTATGCGCAGAAGGACTGGCGAACGACGCAGAACTTCGTCTCCCAGACGTTGCCGGATTACAGCGAGGATGTGCATTTTGTCTGTCCGAGGCCAGAGGATGTGCCTGGCCTGATGGACGTATGGATGGAGATGGTTGGCCGACTGAAACTTCCTGAAGGTGTTGACCCTGTCGTTACCGCCGCAGTTGCTGCATTCGGGTTCGTTTTCATTCATCCATTCGATGACGGCAACGGCCGCATTCACCGTTTCCTTGTCCATCACATCTTGTCGAAGCTCGGGTTCACGCCCACTGGGATACTGTTTCCCGTCTCAGCCGCCATGCTGCGAGACCGGCTGGCGTACGATCAGGTTCTGGAAGGATTCTCCGCTTCCATCATGCCGTTCATTCAGTACGATCTCGACCTGGAACGCGGAATGACCGTGCGGAATGATACGGCTCATCTCTATCGTTTCTTCGACGCCACGGTGCTTGCCGAATACTTGTATCGGTGTATCGAAGAAGCCATCCACCATGACTTGCGGGACGAGATCGGATTCCTTGCGGTATTCGATGCCGCGCTTCGCGCGACCCTCAACATCGTGGACATGCCGAATCGTCGGGCATCACTGCTGGTGAGGTTGGTTCTGCAAAACAGAGGCAGACTCGCCAAGGGGAAGAGAACATCGTTTTCTGAAATAACTGACCAGGAGATCGATCAGATTGAAAAGGCCGTGTGGGCCGTATGTCAGGAGAACCTAAACGAATAGAGCACAGAAGCGCGCTGTTCCGAAAAGGCCGCGCTCTATCTGCGCTCTGTTTGTCTGTTTTAGGTGGTTTCTGGTGGCATTTCAGTGTCATACGCTGCTCTGCATGCTGTTGAAAATGCGTTTCGTTGTGCCTTCGAGTCTTACTAAAGGCAACTTGGCTCAGGTAGGACTGGGATTTCCCACGATAAATGTCCGTTATCGTGGCCTAACTCTATCCAGCCTAAATCCCTCTCCAGTCCCACATCAGTTCCACGTTCAGAATTGTGGTCTTGCGTCCGCAAATTCCAAATGCACTGTCCGTAAATTGCGCTAAAAGGAGCGTAACGATGATATGTTATTCAATTCGCCCGCTTAAGATCCTGCCTGACACCGATGAGCGCCGTCGCTATAAGATTCACTGTTCCGTGCAAGAGATGACCGAGCGCACACCTCGCCCTACTGTTGAACGTCTTGTGGCCATTGAAAACCGCCTCAGGCTTGGCCTGCCCAGAAATTTGTAGTAGCCGAAGTGTTATTGTGCCGTAGTAGGGAGTGCGATGCCGGCCGCCCGGAAAACTCGAAAAGCGGACCGGTTTGTATCGGCCACTTTGACCTGCTGCAGAAGCTTCCCAATCTGCTTTGGTCATCAACAAGCTCCTAAGAGTGGACATGGCAACAGCGCCAAGAGATACATCGTGCACCGGATTCATCCGGTTGCACAGTTCATAGGCGACAAACGACAGTCAGAGACGAGTAGTGTTAATGGTTATGCGCTCACCGTATCAATTCTCAAGACATATGCGAAGTTACAGGGCGGTTTTGGGGGTAAGCTCACCATGACGCCCTCTGCACTCTGCGACCACTGAAGATTTGGTTCCGATCCGAGAAGCCCGATCCTGGCGATCCGACCAGAGAAGTGCGGTGAATTTGACGCAATTGATCTGATTACGATCTTCCCATCCTGCGGCCAGGCGAGTGCTATTGCGTAGAGTATGTCTCCCTTTGTCGTAAACCGGATATCTCCGGGAACGTAACTCGGAAGAGCGCCGTAGGGCTTTTCGCCACCGGCCATAGTGGGGCCCTCACCGTGGATTTTCCAGGGACGTGTGGAATAAATCGCCTCGCTGTTCAGTCCCATCCAGAGTCCGAACTGATCAAGAAACGCGAGTTCGTCGTCATCGGGTTTGCCGTGTCCCGGCAACGGAATATTCAGCAGCAGATTGCCGTTCTTGCTTACTACGTCCACCAGGAGGTGCACCATAGACTCAGGAGTGCGGTACTTGTGGTTTTCGTAAATCCAACGGCTGTAATGCCACCCTCCAATGCAGGCGTCGGTTTGCCACGGGGCAGGTTGGATTTCACCGGCCTGGCTCATTTCGAAGTCTCGGACAAGTGTTCTCCGAACCGCCTGGGGGACATTCTTAATGTTAAAGATCGCGTCGAGTCTGCCCTTGTTGCGCCGAATATTGGAATTGTAGAAATACGCCATGATTGGGGGTGTAAGTTCAGGAATGCCGAGCCACACATCAAGTTTTCTGCCTGACGGGGCGCCGGCATCGAAGTCCCAATCGCAAGTGTCATCGAAATATAAGAGATCAGGATTGTACTGATCGATCACATCCTGAACGCGCAGCATGAAATCGTCGACAAATTCAGGGCAAGGATCGTTGCCGGCGTGGGGGCGCCCGTTGATTTGCGATGGGTCCATGCCCTGCCACCACTTGCCTGTTCCGTCTTGTTTTGTCATGACGCCATCGTAGGGAAGTCCCTTGAGCGGACCGGTTTCGTCGCTTCCGTAACGAACAGGCATGAACTCTCTCCAAACGCGGCCGGGGGTTCCATGAAATGTGATCCCAAACCGAAGTCCATGCACGCGGGCGATTTTCTCCCAAGTCCCGACAATATCCTTATGCGGGCCGACATTAACGCTGTTCCAAGGCTGATGTTTCGAATTCCAACAATCAAAGTTGTCGTGATGATTTCCAAGCGCAACGAAATATCTAGCGCCAGCCTTCATGTAGCGTGCAATCAATTCTTCAGGCTGCCAGTTTTCTGCATGCCAGATATGGCAGATATCCTTGTAGCCAAACTGTGAAGGATGTCCATAAGTTTTTACGTGGTAGTTGTATTGGGAACTGCCTTGAATGTACATACCCCGTGCGTACCAATCGCCCTGCTCAGGAACGCACTGCGGACTCCAATGAGCCCAGATTCCGAACTTTGCGTCGCGAAACCAATCGGGGCATTGATACGACTTTAGCGATTCCCAGTTGGGCTGAAAGGGACCGGTCGTCGAAGCTCCAGCGAAGCTGATGCCGGCAGGTGATGAATCCCGGTCAAGGTGCTGACCTAAAGCTCCGTTTGAAATAGCAAACATACTGGCGCTGCCAGCGATGAATTTCCTTCTGTTGAACACGCCAAGTCTAGGTTTCATTCCGGAACTCCTATTTGTCGAATTACCACGTATTTTGCTGCTATTTCGAGAAAGTTATCGATAACGCTGCAAGCGCATAGTGTAGATCGCTTTGATCGCAAGGTGTCAAGTGCTTCGAAGAGAAATGTTGGGTTCAATTGATCATTTCCGGTTGTGACGGGTCGCAAGTCCAACAAGAACACAGAAACATCATTCATTGATTCGCGGGCCAGGATTCAGGATTTGCTGAACGGTCGTCCTTTTACGACGCCAATACCTTCACGCACCGTGAAAAGCTGACCAGCGGCAAGAGCGGGATATTTCTCAACGAGTCCGAGAGGCCAATGTACTTCAATGTCGGCCGTTGTTGCAGCGCCAAGGCCGAAGTGTAGGCGAGGATCACTGGCGGAAAGATAACTTGACTGACTCAGCACGTCCTGCACCTGCACCTTGCCGCTATATCGAGCGAGAACGCGCGCTCCAATGCCGCTGCGGTTGCTCTTTACTCCCTCAAGGCGTATCTTGATCCAGTTGTTCTTGGCAGGAGCACGAGTTATACGCCGCGGGATTCGGTACACGACTCGTATATAAGCGCACCCTATATCCTCACTAAACTCAAGGCCAGCCAGGGATTGCTGCAGGGGATGAGCTACTGGACCTATTCAGATCTGTTCGACGAGCCGGGGCCTCCCACAGCGCCTTTCCAGGGGGGATTTGGGCTCTTGAATCCCGAAGGTATTCGTAAGCCTGCATACTTTGCCTATAAGTATCTGCACGCTCTCGAGGGAGAGAGTCTTACTGTGAGTGATCCGCAGGCAATGCTGTCGACAAAAGACGGAAACCTCACGGCCGTAGTCTGGGATTTTGAGCAGCCGGAACAGAAGGTTAGTAATCGGTCATTTTATACGAAGCTAATTCCTGCTCATGCGGCGCCACCCGTCCAGCTGCAGGTATCAAACCTTGCGCCGAATTCGGCATATCGTCTCGAAGTACATCGCACAGGGTATCGAGCGAACGATGCCTATTCCGCTTATATTGACATGGGGTCGCCCAAGGAGTTGACAGCGGTACAACTCAAGCATCTGGATAATCTCACGCGTGATCTAGCGGAGACGAATAAGAAGATGTATAGCACGCACGATGGCAGGCTCGAGGTGAACGTGCGAATGAACAGTAACGACATTGTTCTCATCCAACTCAATCGTGATCGGGGGGCCAATTGAAGGGTCTATTATTTGAAACGTTCTTTGCACAGATGTCGCTGAGGAAGACCATCACTTCATCAAGCCACCTGAAGGGATGCAGCATGACATTCTGGAATGTCACATTTGTTCTTGTTCTCATGGGTGCTGTTGGTATTTCGTGCGGAGCTCAGGACATTTCAGCACACCCAAATTGGCCCGGTCCCGGAGAACTGTTTGTTGGGACGTGCTATCAGCCGGTCGACCGCTCGCCGCAAGAAATCGATAGTGACATTGCAGCTATGAAACACGCGGGATTCAATGTTGTCCGCATGGGAGATTTGTCCTGGGATTCATTCGAGCCAGAACAAGGTAAGTTTACTTTCGAGTGGTTCGACAGCATTATGGACAAGATGCATGAGAACGGAATTCGAGTGATCCTGGACATCCCAGGTTTGCCGGCTCCGATCTGGCTTCATCGGGCTTATCCAAGCGTCGATATTGTGACCCAGAACGGTGCCCGTTTGCCGCCTGCCGAACGCTACATGGATGACATAAGCGACCCAAACTATGCACGCGAAGTGAAGATCCTAGCAGATGCCATGATGAACCGATACGCACATCATCCAGCTCTACTCGCTGTTGGCTATGACAACGAGATAGGTAATGGATTCATGTCCTACTCGGTGGGCGACAGGGAACGGTTCATCAACTGGCTGGAGGAGAAGTATAAAACCGTTGAGCAACTCAACAAGGCCTGGGCCACGCAGCGCTGGTCTCGCCGACTGAATAGCTTTGAGGAAGTCGATCTTCCGCTTGGGGACGGTCCCGGTCCCCCTGAACGTTATCTTGATTTGCATCGCTTCTGGTCAGATGTTTCGGTTGAGCGGCTGAGGGAACTTGACGCTATCCGTCAACGCGACATTCCCAGTGTCCCAGCTATCTCAAATCTATGGGATACGGCATCAAGGCGTGGTTTCGACTATCTCAGCACATATAAGTCTTACGTTTCCTTTGGCGCGGAGGGTTTTTATCCGAGCGATCCGGTAAGCGGCGTTTTTCAGGCCGTCATGACAAAGGGCGACTTGCCTACCCCGATCTGGTTCAATGAGTTCACTGCGGGTGGCGGAGGTTGGTACGGCGAGCATAATCGAAGCCGTATGTACGCATACCTCGGACTCATGGCCGGTGCGCAGGGCTTTCTCGCATGGACTTTCAACAGTCACTTGGGAGGAGAGGAGCAGGCACTATTCGGCCTGCTTAATCACGACAATACGCCATCATGGAAACTCGACGAATTTGCACGCATTGCTTCAGAATTCAAGCGGCTTGAGAAATATGGCTTCCCGCGCTACACGAGTCCTCAGGTGGCGATTGCGTATTCCTTCGACTCTTTTATCGATTCGCACCCGAACGGCCCTTCGAGCACCACGCGACAATACTTCAAGACTCGGTATACAGAACAAGTGGTTAATGCGTTTGAGCCCTTCTTTCGTGCGAATATTGACACTGCGATTATCAATATCGGCCATGACAGTCTTACGCAATACAAACTTGTTATTGTCCCTGCAGACTATGTAATGGATGCAGCGAGCGCGAAAGCAATTCGCGACTATGTTCATGCAGGAGGCACTGTTGTGATGACAGCCTATTCAGCAAAGGTCGACGAGCACGGTCAATGGTTCGATACTGCACTTCCTGGGCGACTAAGTGATGTCTTTGGGGTGCATACGAACGAGTTCTACGAGCCTCGCGAACTGCCCGAGTTCGAATTAGGTGGAAAGACAGCGAAGGCCAGCATCAGGTTCTATGAAGTTGTCGAACCCAACACGGCCAGGACTCTTGCTGCCTTTGCGAACTTACCGGGGAATCCACCTGCTATTACGGTAAACAAATTCGGCAACGGTCAGGCGATCTACCTGGCGGCTCCAGCTCAACCATCTCTCGTGAAACCCCTTATTGACAACCTCTGTGTCCAGCTTGGAATTAAGTTCGGCCCCGTAACTCCAGAGGGAGTTTATGCACGCGTTCTCGATGGCCGAACCCTCTACGTGAATACAACCGAATCCGAGAAGTTCATAGCTGTCGGCAAGCATGTGCATGGAATACTCTCGAATCGTTTGTACAATGGCGAGCTGAAGCTGGGTCCCTACGACGCAGAACTTGTGGAGAAAGCGGACTGATTCGGATGGAAAAATTGGTTCCAGGACGATGGCGATTGCGGAGTGGCAGCAATCGTCGACCAGCACTCCAAATTGCCCCCGCCAGGGCGCGTCTTCACAGAATCAAGAAAGGGAGTTAGCTGATGGAGCTCGGCAAATACGCGAGAATTGCATGTATCTGTTTTGGAATCTTTATAGCTTCAGTACGCACAGCCGATTCGCAGGTTGATTTTCCATTCCGTGATCCCAGTCTTGGCGACGATGCCCGGATCGCTGATTTGCTGTCGCGCCTGAATCTGCAGGAAAAAGTCAATCTCATGGACGGTCATGCTAGGGTGCCGCGCCTTCATCTTGTTCTTTCTGATGAAGCCGAGGGACTGCATGGGCTGGCATTGGGCGGCCCCGGTGGTTGGGGACCACGCGGCCGTCAGCCGCTGCCAACCACGACATTTCCCCAGGAGAAAGGACTTGGAGCGACATGGGACCCGGCACTGATGAAAAGGATCGGCGCTTTGGAAGGCGAAGAAGCGCGCTATTACTATCAGAATCCAGTCTTCGATTTTGGTGGCATCGTGGTACGCGCGCCAAACACCGATCTGAGCCGTGATCCTCGGTGGGGAAGAACCGAAGAGTCGATGGGAGAGGATCCCTATCTTGTCGGCACGATGTCGGTGGCGTTTATTCGAGGGCTGCAGGGTCCAGATCCGAGACATTGGCAGGCGGCTGCTTTGATGAAGCATTTTCTAGCTAACGAAAACGAAAATGGGCGCTCTCATACTTCGTCCGACTTCGATGAGCGACTCTTCCGGGAGTACTACTCCGTGCCGTTCCGGATGGGCTTCGAAGAGGGTGGCTCAAGAGCGGTAATGGCAGCCTATAACTCGTGGAATGGGACACCGATGATGATCAATCCGGTGCTGAAGAATGTCGCAGTAAAGGAATGGGGTAATGACGGCATTATTTGTACGGATGGTGGTGCACTCGGGCTGCTGATCACGGACCACAAGAGCTTTCCTGACAAAGAGCATGGTGCGGCGGCAGCCGTGAAAGCCGGCATCAATCGATTCCTCGATGTCTACAAGCCTGATCTGACGAAGGCATTGAAGGATAATCTGCTGACCGAGGCCGACATGGATGCTGCACTCAGAAACATGCTGCGCGTACATTTGCGTCTCGGTGAGCTTGATCCTCCCTCATCTGATCCATATGCAGGCATCGGTCGTGAAACCAAAGGCGAAATGCCCCCTTGGGAACGTCCAGAGAGCAGGAAACTGGTTCGTCAGGCAACGGATGAGTCGATCGTTCTGATGAAGAACGAAAACAGCACGCTTCCGCTCGATCGCAAGAAGCTGAAGACGATTGCGGTGATCGGTCCCTGGACGACCGACGTGCTGTTGGATTGGTATAGCGGCACGCCTCCGTACAGCGTAAGTATTGTGGAAGGTATTAAGGAAGCAGCTCCTGAAGCGAAGCTCCTGTACACTGACGGGTCGGACATTGCGGAAGCGCAGTCATTGGCGCGCAAGGCGGATGTGGCGGTGGTGGTCGTCGGCAACCATCCTACCTGCAATGCTGGGTGGGACCAGTGTCCCGTACCTTCCAACGGCAAGGAGGACGTCGATCGCAAGACGGTTGTTCTTGAGCAGGAGGATCTAGTTAAGAAGATATTCGCTGCCAATCCGCATACTGTTGAGGTACTGCGCTCAAGCTTTCCGTATGCTATTGTCTGGAGTCAGCAAAATCTTCCTGCAATTGTCCACATGACTCACAACAGCGAAGAAGAAGGTCATGGTCTCGCGGATGTACTGTTCGGTGACTACTCGCCTGCAGGCCGTTTGAATCAGACCTGGCCGATAGGCGATGCGCAACTGCTTCCGATGATGGACTACGACATACGGCATGGACGCACCTACATGTATTCGAAGGAAAAGCCTCTCTATGCATTCGGGTACGGCTTGAGTTATACAACCTTTAAATATGAGGGCGTGAGCTTGAGTGCACCGGCGGTGAAGGCGGACAGTAATGTTGCGGTGACGGTCAAGGTGAAGAACACGGGCAAGCGCGCGAGCGATGAAGTTGTACAGATGTATGTGCAGCATCTGGGCTCCGTGGTTGTGCGTCCTCAACTGGAACTGAAGGGCTTTGAGCGTGTGCATATCGAGCCTGGCGCAGAAAAGAATGTTGTTCTGGAACTCAAACCACGCGACCTCGCGTATTGGGATTCCGCTCGGCACGCATGGCGTGTCGAAATGGGGTCTGTAAGGATACTCGCTGGTGGTTCGAGCGACGCGCTGCCGGTTCAAGCGACACTTCAGGTTGAGACAGCCGCCGAATACAAACCGTGAGATCAGCTGTGGAATCGAAACTTGAAAGGGTTGAAATGGTAACGAAGAGGCGTAGCTTTTCTGGAAATCTACCTTTATATGGCTGGGGCTTTATTGCCATGTTTGCGGTTGCGCCGGCAGGAGCGGCGCAGCATGCCCAGATAAGCGCGACTCGTGGCAATGCCACTGTTCTCATCGAGCCTTACGCGCCAAATATAGTTCGCGTGAGTATGAGTCTGCGGAAGGATGATGCTCTGGCGGGGCCCGGATACGGGATCGTCGCTCAACCCGACTACAAAGGGTGGTCTACCGCTGCCGACCGAAATGGCGATCATATGCGCTCTGGCTCCCTTGTTGTGACTCTTGCACCTCAACCACCAGATACGAACAGTTCCCCATCTGAGATTGGACAATTCTTCTCTGGATCAACGGGCTACGTCGGGCTAAATATTGCCACCGCCGACGGCAAACCACTCATCCACTTGAACGGGTGGCAAATGAGTGTTCCTAACTATAAGGATGGCAATCACAATCTTGAATATGACCGCCGTCCTACGGATCCACCCTTCTTTACGGTGGGCGCGAGTTTTGCAGCGGCCGACGATGAGCATGATTACGGACTGGGACAGAATCAGCAGGGATTTCTCGATCGCCGAGGCCATGTTATTGAATGCGCGCATGATTACGATGCTCCGTCCGGACAGTCTGTTTGCGTGCCGTTTCTTGTCACGAACAAAGGTTACGGATTGATCTGGGACAATCCCTCAAAGACAACAGTATCCCTAGGCTTCAATAACCAGAACACATTCAAGTCGCAGGTCGGACAGCGTGTGAGCTTTTTTGTGATTGCGGGTGACTACGCTGCAATCTATCGCGGCTACCGCCTCCTTACAGGCGATGTGCCTATGCTGCCGAAGAGTGCGTACGGCTATATTCAATGCAAACAGCGTTACAGTACGCAAGAAGAGCTAATGTCGGTTGCAAAGGGCTACCGCGATCGCGGACTTCCCATCGACGACCTGGTCGTCGACTGGTTTACGTACACCCGAATGGGGCAGATGGATATGGATCCAAAGGCGTGGCCAGATCCTGCGGGCATGCTCAGGCAACTGCACCAGATGAATTTTCACGTGATGATCAGCGTCTGGCCTCGCTTTACTCCGGGCAGCCGATATTACGATTTGATTCTCAGGAACGGATGGTTCGAACATCTCGCCGACGGCACTCCAACGAACGGCCTGCCGTACGACAGGGCAGGTTCCGACATCGATACAACCAATCCTGACGCAGCGCGGTGGTACTGGAGCATTGTCAAAGAAAACTATGTTAACAAGGGTTTTGACGCATTTTGGGCTGACGAGACGGAACCTGATCTGCCACCCAATGGCTCATATTTCAAGATAGGACCAGGAACGCAGTACTTTAATGTGTATCCGCTCTTTCATACGGCGGCTTTCTATAACGGAATGCGAGCAGATATGAAGGAGAGAGCGCTCATCCTAGCCCGAGATAGCTACCTTGGCGCACAACACAACGGCACAATCTTCTGGTCTTCTGACATCAGCCCTAATTGGGACACACTGAAACGTCAAGTACCTACCGGTATCAACTTTACCGCCAGCGGAATGCCATATTGGTCGACGGATATCGGCGGTTGGCAAGGGTTGCCGTACCAGCACAAGCCAGCACATCCGCCTCTTATCGATCCGAGCGACGCGCGCGACAATGTCGGTCACTACGATGACTATCCGGAACTCTACACGCGATGGTTTGAGTATGGAGCCTTTCAGCCGAACTTCAGAACGCACGGGACACGCAAATACAACGAGGTATGGAGCTATGGCAAACAAGCCGAGCCGATTCTCGAGAAATATCTTCGCCTGCGCTACGAACTGATGCCCTATATCTACTCCTTGGGCTGGCAGGCGCATGAGACAGGCGCTCCGTTCATGCGCGGCCTGTTCCTGGATTTTCCCAACGATCCGATGGTTGCGAATATCGGCGATGAATATATGTTCGGCCCCGCACTACTTGTCGCCCCGGTTACAGAGCAGGGTGCTACCAGCCGGTCAGTCTATCTGCCGGCAGGGACCGACTGGTACGACTTCTGGACGAACAAGCGTTTTCACGGCGGACAACGGATCGTCGCGCCTGCCCCGATTGATACGATCCCTGTCTTCGTTCGAGCAGGATCGATACTGCCTCTGGGTGTGCCAGTCCAGAGTACAAATGAAAAGCAGGCCATTGCGAAGATTCGTGTCTATCCTGGCGCCGACGCGCACTTCACGTTGTATTCCGACGACGGTACCAGCTATGCCTACGAGCATGGAGATTACAGCACTACCGAGCTCAATTGGAATTCTGCTACCGGTAAATTTACCCACACTGGAGCGTCGGCTTGGAGTAAGGACGATTCGCAAATCGTGGAATTGGTTCGAAGACACGATTAGCCAACTACGTATTCTTGAGGCCGCTGGTAACAAATGTTCAACCTTACTGACACATGCAAATCGTTGCTTTCTTGAAATTTCGCTTCTTTTGATCCAGCAAACCAGTGTTCAATAAACCGGAGACCATATGTCCGTGATTACTCGTCGTAATCTTCTTGCTTCTGGTATCGCTCTTTCAGCTTCTTCGCTTCTGCCGAAGGCAGACTTCGCGCAAAACACAGAACCAACAGTAGAGCGCGCGCAAGGTGGTGAGAGACCTGCTGTGGGGCAGTCGATTCATCGCGAAGAACTTCTCTTCGACTTCGGATGGAAGTTCATGTTTGGTCACGGAACAGATCCAGGTAAGGACCTGGGCTTCGGCTACGGCCAGGCAGATTTCTCCAAAACCGGAGATTTCAAATTTGCTAAAATTGGCTTCGACGACTCGAGTTGGCGCATACTCGACCTCCCTCATGATTGGGCCGTCGAACTTCCTTTCGTCCACGATGATTCGGGAACTGGCGACAGCCAGTTGAGGTCGCACGGCTATAAGCCCCTGGGCCGCCGCTTTCCAGAGACGAGTGTGGGTTGGTACCGCAGGGAGTTCGAGGTACCAGCCAGCGATGCAGGCCGCAGCATCTGGGTTGAATTCGATGGAGCCTTTCGCGATGTGCTGATCTTTGTGAACGGCTGCTTTGTCGGCCGGAATAACAATGGCTACGAAGCATTCCAATTCGATATCGGTGATTTCCTGGCGTATGGAGCAAAGAACTGCATCGTTCTTCGTGTGGATGCCAGCTTCGGCGATGGCTGGTTTTACGAAGGTGCCGGGATCTACCGTCACGTGTGGCTATCCAAAACCCATCCGATTCACATAGGCCGGTGGGAGACCGTTGTCCGTTCGGCTCTAAACGGAAACTTAGCGACGCTTGCCCTTTCAACCATCGTTCAAAACGAATCCAGGCAGAAAGCTGGCTGCAAAGTGAGCTGGAGAATTAAGGATGGCAGCGGCGCAACCGTGGCCACAGCGGAATCTCCGCAACAGATCGTAGAACCTGCACGTTCAGCGAGTTTCAGTGCGACTGCCAAACTCGCAAATCCTGCATTGTGGTCGACGGATCAACCTAATCTGTATTCTGCGGTAGTGGCCATTGAAGCAGATGGAACTGTTTGCGATGACGAGCAGGTTACATTCGGAATTCGTACGGCCGTTTTTGACGCAGACAAGGGCTTCATGCTCAATGGTAAATCGGTCAAGATTCAAGGTACCTGCAATCATCAGGACCATGCCGGCGTGGGGTCGGCATTGCCCGACCGTATACAGCAGTTCAGGTTGGAAGTACTTCGCGAGATGGGATGCAACGCTGTTCGTACTTCGCACAATCAGCCTACACCGGAATGGGTTGAAGCCTGTGATCGCATGGGCGTGATGATGATGTGCGAAACGCGCCAGATGAGTTCGAACCCTGAGGGCATGCAGCAACTCGAACAGATGATCAAGCGTTATCGCAACTCGCCGAGCATCATTATCTGGTCGATAGGAAACGAAGAGTGGCTGCTGCAGGATCAAATGGCGGAGCAGGGCGAGCGTATAGCATCCAGCATGGTTGAGCTATGCCACAGGCTCGACCCAACACGGGTTGTCTCCGCGGCAGTTAATGGCGACAACGAAAAGGGCGTTTCGATCCCACTCGATATCGTTGGCTTCAATTACAACACGCAAAAATATCCTGAAGCGTTTCACAAGAAGTATCCCAAGCGACCGGTCTTCGGTTCCGAGACTTCAAGTGCCATCAGTACGCGCGGCGTATACACGTCGGACAAATTACGCAATACCGTCAATAGCTACGACGGCGTAGTTCCCTGGGGTGAAACGCCTGAGACATGGTGGAAGTTCTATGGCACTCATGATTGGGAGGCAGGTGGATTTGCATGGACCGGCTTCGATTACCGCGGCGAGCCGACACCGTATGGATGGCCTTCCATCAATTCGCAATTTGGCATCGTCGACATGTGTGGATTTCCAAAGGACTATTTCTATTACTACAAAGCATGGTGGCGCAAAGAGCCCTCACTTCACCTGTTCCCGCATTGGAATTGGCATGGAAGGGAAGGCGACGAGATTCCCGTGTGGGTATATACGAACCTCGATGAGGTGGAACTAGTGGTCAATGGCAAGAGCCTGGGCACCCAGAAAGTTCTGCATCTGGGGCATGTGGAGTGGCTGGTGAACTATGAGCCGGGTACGATTGAAGCGCGTGGCATGAAAAGCGGCAAGATTGTTTTGACTGAAATACGCGAGACTACCGGTCGGGCAGTGTCGATGCGGTTAACATCCGACCGAACACAGATCAACGCCGACGGAGAAGACGTTGCGGTGCTCAAAGTCGAGGCACTCGACAGCGATGGCAGAGTGGTTCCTACTGCGGATAATATGCTTTCGTTTCGCATTCATGGCCCAGGAAAGATCATTGGCGTAGGAAATGGCGATCCGAACTGTCAGGAAAGCGATAAGCAGCCACAGCGCTCACTCTTCAATGGACTGGCGCAGGTCATTGTTCAAAGCACGAAAACGCCTGGCGAAATCCAAGTGGAAGCTTTGCGCGGAGGATCAGGCTCCGCCGAGGTAGTGGCGAAAGCTACCATCGGAACAATGCAGGTACCGGCGCGTCCATGGGTCCAAATCATCGGCTAGCAGCGAAGCCATGTAGATTGACACGCCGATTATTCGGTGATGGCGCAGATAGTCTTGCCCAGAATCGGTTGATGCCTTCACCGAGCAATGTGCACGGATCGAACCTGCATATCGCAACCGAGATTGATTGAGGCATATCTTGGGTGCTCGGCAAAAGAGGGATTCTGCAAGCAAACTCGGAGTTTCCGTGGTTTGGTGCCCTGCAAACTCCGTGATCGACCCGAAATCGCCAGCGAGGTGAAGGCCAGCATTCTTCATCGAGTAAGAGAACTGGACTATCTACTTCCTGGCGGGCTCCTGTTCCCGATCATGGCCTCCGCGATGTCAGAGTATACGGTGTTTGCGATCTTCGGAGCGGTGTGCGCGTTTGGGGTCCTGTTTATCCGCCTGTGGGTTCCGGAGACGCGCGGCCTGACACTGGAGGAGATTGAGGCAAGCTCGGAAATGATATGAAGCGATGAGTTCAGGTCGAACTGAGGGAATTGGCAGAAACCACTTTTACCGACTGACGCATTTGAGATGGGACGAATCGATGCAGCCGAGTGCGCTCTTCGTCCAAAACTGGAACAGCAGATGTAGGGTCACTCATCCGACAGGAGTTCCCTCGGCCTTTCGGAAGGTAATCTCGCTGATGTATCCGAACGACTGCCGATCAGCAACCTGTCGAAGATTAATCCACGTGGCTCAGATGGCTGAGTAGCAGCCGATGTAACGCAGGATGATCAGCTGAGAGACTATGGAGTTGCCGGTGAAAAGCTCTTATGAGGTTACTTCCCGTCTATACAGGGATTGGGGCCGCACACTTGGTCGGTGATGCCGTGGTCTTCCGTGATGGTGTAGATTCGATCAACCGCGGGGAGCTTGACGGTTTCCTTTGCGCCGGAAGGCCAGTGGATTTCGATGGTACCCGGGTTGGTTGTGTCTCCCAAACCAAAGTGCAGCCGGCGATCGTTTGAACCGATATAACTCTCGCTGGATAAAACATCCTGCCGCTGGCGCATTCCATCTGCTGAAAGATACGCGGTTGCACATGTTGCGTCGCGCGGACCCTTTGGGCCTCCGACCAATTTCATTTCCACCCAATGATGATGGTCTGGATTTACGTCGCGCAAAAGTACGGGAGGACCATCAATGGGATTGATGACCACATCGATCTTGCCGTCGTTGAAAAGATCTCCAAATGCAGCGCCACGGCCGGGCACTACGATGGCCAGTCCTGAACCAGTTACCGGCGGAACGTATTCGAACTTTCGCCCCTTGTCGGCTCTTCCCTGGACATTGTGGAAGAGCAGCGACCTCTGGGCAAAGGTGGTACCCCAGTTGTGTTCGTCTACTTGCGGATAGACATGGCCGTTTGTCATGAACAGATCGAGCCAGCCATCATTGTCATAATCGATAAAGCCATCTCCCCAACCGACGAATGGGATCGTTGTTTGTGCAATTCCCGTATCATAGCTCACGTCTGTAAAGCCAGCCTCGCCATCGTTATGAAAGAGGACTTTGTAGTCGTCACCGAAGTCAGTGATGAAAAAGTCGACGCGCCCGTTGTTTTCGTAATCTCCAGCAGCAATACCCATTGATGCGATCTCGCGCCCGTCTTTGTTAAAAGCAAGTCCTGAAATGTACGCCTGATCTTCAAAAGTGCCATTGCCGTTGTTGTGGTAGAAGTAGTTGGGTTCAGAATCGTTACCGACGAGGAGGTCGGGCCGACCATTGCCATTGAGAGAAACAAAAATCGCGGTGAACCCGTAGTATGGGCCTTTGTCTTCGACGCCTGCCTTTTGCGTCACATCGGTAAAGGTGCCGTCACCGTTGTTGTGAAAGAGATGGTCAGGTTCACCTGGCAGGCCGCGAGGGCCGCAGTTGACAGGAAATCCACGGTAAAGGCAGGCAGCATTGGAGGAATCCTTGGCGAGTGCTTCGGCCAACTTACGGTCGTAGTGCACGTATCCGGTGACGTACAGGTCGAGCCGTCCATCGCCATCGTAGTCTCCCCACGCCGAACCGGTTGACCAGTTTCCCAGCGCGACGCCGGCTTTTTCGGCGACATCTGAAAATGTGCCGTCGTGATTGTTGTGGTACAGCCGGTTTTTGCCGAAGTTTCCAATGAACAGATCGGGCCAACCGTCGTTGTCGTAGTCAGCGACGGAACAGCCATATCCCCAACGGTCATTGGTTACGCCTGCCTTGGTGCTGACATCAGTGAAAGTACCATCGTGATTGTTGTGGAAGAGTGCAGCATGAGGTGTAGCTTCTCTGCCGTCGAGGGCGGCGAAGGTTGATCCGTTCACCAGGTAGATGTCGGGCCAACCGTCGTTGTCATAATCGATGAGGCACGCGCCGGAACCGTTCGCCTCCACGATGAACTTTTTTTCGGGAACGCCCATTTTGTGGATCCACCCGGAAAGTCCCGCCTGTTTGGTAACGTCTTCGAAGATGACTGGACCCTTGTCAACGAACCCCCCTGCAGTTATGGGTCGATTATGCTCGTCATAGACCGGCGCAGATACTACGCCTGAGGCAATCCCGCTCATGCCACCACCCTGTTGAGGAGGGGCTTGCGCTCTCGGAGCCAGACATGACGTTGTCAGAACGATAGTGACGCCGGCAATTTCAAGGATGAACTTTACGGTTCGTAACAAAATGTTCCTCGTTCAGACTTGACTAACGCAGGATGTGAGCGTCGGTCTTCAATATTCTTCATCTTGTGTAACAACAGGTTTCCGCTGCATGGATCGGAGTTTCACAAATCAGAAGACAGGCCAGGTATTAATGGTTACCCTCAGGCTTTGGCTTTGTCTCATCTTCCTCCATCAGTCGAAAGCGCTTGCGGTCAGTCTCATGTTGCAGGGATTCCTTGTGCAATTCGGCAAGACGCTTGACCAGCGGGGGCAACTCATCGTTATGTCCGCTGTGACGTAGCGAGATGATGAGGTGGTACATTGCCGTTTCATTTGCTGGATCGTATTTCAGCGCCGTCCGGCACTCCTTGATCGCGCTCTCATATTGACCGAGGGTCATATACATGCTCGCTAGCTGATTGTGTGCCTCAATGAGGTCGGGTTTGCCTTTCTCGGCGATCATGGCTTCTCGCATGGCTTCCTTAAATGCAGGGCTATCCGACTCGGGTGTCTGATTCATGATCAACTGCGCCAGGAGAAGATGCAGTAGAGGGCTATCCGGGTGGACTTTTAACTGCTCACGCACGCGCAGGAGCGCCTTGTCGGGGTCATTTTTCTGAAGGATAGAAAGATCTCCGGCATAGGCGCTAATACTCTGCGAAGTATCGAGTTGTTCCGCCGTTTTGAAATCAGCCTCTGCTTGATCCCACTTTGCCAATTGGGCATATAGGACGCCGCGTGAGAGATAGAGCGAAGAAGGTTGGGAGACTCGCTTAAGTCCGGCATTGAGCATATCGATTCCCACTTGAAAGGAATCATGCGAGAGACAGAGAATTGCGAATCGGACGTAGTTGGAGGGGTCAGTCGGGTTGAGAACAATAGCCTGGCGCTGCAGTGCGACGGCCTTTGGTGTATCGCCTGTTGCTTCGTAAACATGCGAAGCAAGGCTAAGAATATCCGGGTCGGTCTGCCGCGAATTCAGAAGAGGCTCAAGGACCTTGAGGGCCTCGTTGTTGCTGTGACTTGAAGCAAGAAGAACGGCCAGATCGTAGCTCGGATAAGTTCGGTCGGGAAGCAGCAAGCTCAGTTGGCGAAATATAGGAATCGCATCGGCTGTGCGGTCCAGCTGATACAGGCAATAACCGTACGCTTCAAGCGAACCTGGGTGTTCAAGGATTGAATCTCTAATCAGATCGAAGTGCGATACCGCAGCCGGACAGTCGCCGGCAGTGGTTTCGAGCGTACCCAGCATCTCGTGCGCGGTGGGGTCGTTTGGATCGGACTTCAAAAGCCTTTGCAGTAAAGAAATCGCACGCTTGTCTCCTGTCCTGTAAAGAATCTGTATCTCGCCCCTGAGCGCGGGCGTGTAATTGGGAGAAATGCGAAGCGCGCGACCGAACGCCACGAGAGCTTGACTCTCATCATTCTGTAATCCAAGACAGAGTCCTTCGAGCGTCCAGAGCTTGTAATCACCTGGATTCCTGCGCAGCGCGGGCTTCAAGATGTTAAGAGCCCGATCATATTGTTGTGCCCGGATCAGCGATTCAATTTCGGAGATTGAAGTCCTGGTGTCCTGACCATTGGCCGTCAACACCTGCGTGCATGCAAAGACTGCGAACAAGCAGAAGCTCGTAATGAGCGCACGACTCCAGCTTGTTCCTTTGTCTTGACGGCCGGGTCCGAGATTCTGCGTCTTCGATGGCATCTCTGCGAACTTTCGTTGTTGAACTGATTCGAATTTCTACTTCGAATCTACATACTTCCAACGGTCAGCTTCAAGTTCACGAGCTTCGCTGCACCAGTCAAAATCTGCCAGTAATTCCTTGCCCTTCAGTGACAGTAAAGATGCGATCAACGGCGGGCAGTTTGATTTTTTCTATTCGACCTGAAGGCCAATGAATTTCCGCGATTCCGGCATCTGTGGCGTCTCCCAGGCCAAAGTGCGGACGTTGATCATTGGATGAAATATAGCTCCCTCCACTCATCACATCTTCGCGCTGGCGAATCCCATTCGCGGTCAAGTAAACAGTAGCGCCGACGGCGTCACGGGGACCCTTGGGGCCCCCTACGAGTTTGAGTTCAACCCAATGATGATGATCCGGATCCACATTTTTAAGCAAGACGGGAGGTCCATCCACAGGATTAATCACCACATCGATTCTGCCGTTATTGAAGAGGTCACCGAAGGCGGCGCCCCGTCCCGGAGTGACAATCGCTAACCCCGATCCAATCACCGGTGGAATGTAATCGAACTTACCATGATGATCGTTATGAAACAGTAACGGCCGCTCCGCATAAGTTGTACCCCAATCATGTTCGTCAACCTGGGGATATACGTGACCATTGATCATCATGATGTCTTTCCAGCCGTCATTATCGTAATCGATCAAACCGTCGCCCCAACCCACAAATGGAACAGCGGTCCGGACGATTCCCGCCTCACGAGCCACGTCAGTGAAATTACCGCCACCGTCGTTTCGATAGAGAGCCTTATAGTCGTCTGAAAAATCGGTGTCCAAAATGTCAACGAGGCCATTATTCAGATAGTCGCCCACAGCCAAGCCCATTGAAGCAATTTCCCGACCGTCGAAGTCATATGCAAATCCAGAGATCATGCTTTGGTCATCAAAAGTGCCGTCGCCCTTGTTGACGTATAGAAAATTGCGCTCGGAGTCATTCGCGACCAGCAGATCCTGTTTGCCATCGTTGTTTACATCTACGAAGATCGAAGTGAATCCGTAGAACGCGTCGCGGCCGGATACACCTGCTTTCACACTTACATCTGTAAAGGTGCCGTTACCGTTGTTGTGAAACAAATGGTCAGGTTCACCAGTCAGGCCGCGTGGGCCGCACATCACCGGTACTCCTCGCATTTGGCAGTTGGCAGTGGAGGCCGTGCCATCTTCTGAACTTGGCTGATTTTTCAGGTCATAGTGGACGTAGCCGGAAACGTAGAGGTCAAGGAAGCCATCGCCGTCGTAGTCGCCCCATGTTGCACCCTTAGACCAGTTGCCGAGCGTTACACCGGCTTTTTCCGCCACGTCAGTGAAGGTTCCATCGTGGTTATTGTGGTAGAGACGGTTCGCTCCAAAGTTGGCTACGAAGATGTCCGGCCAGCCATCGTTATCGTAGTCGCCGATCGCAACTCCAAATCCCCAGCGGTCGTTGGAGACGCCGCACTTTTCGGCCACGTCAGTGAAGGTTCCGTCATGATTGTTATGGAAGAGTGCGGCGTGAGGAGGTGTGCGCTTACCGCTAAGCGCATCGAAGGTAGAACCATTGACGAGATAGATATCGAGCCAGCCATCGTTGTCATAATCAATCAAGGCAACACCCGATCCATCAGTTTCAATGATGTGCTTTTTCTGAGGGGTCCCCATCTCATGACGCCAACCAGAGAGGCCGGCTGCGCGTGTTGCATCTTCAAAAACGACCGTACCCTTGTCGACAAATCCGCCTGCTGTAATAGGCCGGTGATGTTCGTCGTAAACAGGAGCAAAAACGCCAGCTGAAGAGATTCCTCCCATCCCGCCTTGTTCTGGATGCTCTGGTTTTTGAGCATGACCGGATGTTTGCGCAATGATGAACAGGATTACCGCGATGAAAGCTGCACTGAGAAATCGCAAGAGCACTTCTCCATCCCCTCATTCTATAGCTGTATTTGGTTTGCTCTATAGTGACAGAGAGATTTCCAATGTGTTTCTTTACGTCACCATTCGTAAGTCGCAATTACATGAGGTGGTCCCGCCATTGAATCGGTGACATTGGTTTGCAGCAGAACTTCCAAATTCCGCTTTTGCCAATCTGCGGGAGCGCTCGCCAACCCTTCTGCGAGATAACGCGGCGAGTTGACGAATTCACCTGCAGCTTGTGTTCCGCGGGGACCGATCCCCGCTACCGTTACGGTGAACTGGCCGGTTTTGGAGTCGATCAGACGCGCAACGATCGCGAAGTCTTCCAATGTCTCACCCGTGGGCCCGAGTCGAGGAATCCAGACCCTTCCGCCGGGTACCTCTTCGCGAATCATGTATCTTTCGCCGTCACGAGCGAAGGCAAAGTGTAAATTCGACACCAGTTGCATGGTCCACTTGCTGTTGAATCCACCAATGATGACGGCCGGGAAACTACGCAGATCTTCATAAGTGGCAGTGGAGCCTATACGCAATTGGCTCGGTTTGTTAAGTCTTCCGAACAGGCCCGACAAAATGAATGCGACAGAGGCATCTGATGCGGGAACAATTTCGGGCGAGATCGGCAGTCCTTCATTGGTAACGTTTTCATCCGAGCTGAGAGGCATTGCTATGGAGGATTCTTGAACGTCCTGCTGAGACTTGCCGATCCGCCCATTCAATGTCTGCAGAATTTTCTCTTCGGCAGAATGGTCGGTGGCATTGGCGATGCAGACGAGGACAGGTTGTTGGCTCGCAAGGGCGGGCCCCCAGAATTGATCGATCTTAGTCTTTTGTGGCGTGCCGTTGTTTTGCAGATAAAAATAGGCCTCATAGGAGAGAACCGACAAAATCAAGATTGCCAACGCCACACGTATTTTGTTTATCGGCTTCCAGCGAGGCGTCCGATCCAACTTAGAGAGTGCGATCAGTGAATGCGGATCCGGTGGCACGGTTTCTGCTTCCCGGAGAAAAACCGGGGAATACGAACCCACAGGCAATTCGATGCGCAACATCAGTGGCTCGTGCTGCTCCTGGTAGTACTGGTCGAGGCGTCGGCGGACTTCACCTGCCTGCACACGCACTACAGGATCCTCTCCGGTAGCATACCCCGGAGGCCGATTAAACAGTTCTACACCGATGGACCGTTCCTTAAGTTGTTCCGTTTTGCCTTCAAGCTTGCTGTTAACTACGAAGCGAAGGAATTGCTTGGAACGAACAGAACTCTTGAAATGGCGGCTGCCAAGAATTCTTTCCAGTTCCTGCAACACGGTTTCGCGTTCACCCGCCGAAGATTCTGGATCATTCGGATTGCTTTCTTTCCTCTTCGTCTGTGCGGGGATCGTATTCATGAGCCTACCTGTTAGCTCGGTCTTTCCGAGGCTGAATCGGCGGAGGTTGACAAAAATTCTTACTGTAAAAGATGCGAGCCCATGTGCAATGACGGCGATCGAATCATAGCCCGAATGTGGGGATGCAAGTCAACAGGGAAAGTGTTCTTAGGGAACCAGAATTCCGGTCATTTCCAAAACCTTCATACTGCTTCAACAATAGACCTGTCTTCCAAAATATGGACCACCACTTAGCAGAGCATGCGGTTTTTAATACACGTGGTCGAAACCTAAACTGAATGCCGCTGGCGATCAGTTGACGGCCAATTCTGTTTGGCTTGTTTTCGATCGTCTCCTGATTTGCCAGTCTTCTAACTTCGAGAATAATCAACGTCATGATCGTACTGCACCCGAACTCACATCGTATTGATTATAAATAATCTACCTCTACTCTTACACAGTAAGACCACCGTTTTACACTTGTCAGCCGACTCGTGTGGCATCAGACTCGGCTACGGCTAAAAGCTCAACCTTTTGATGGAGCCTTGAAATGCTCGGCAAGAGGTGCGAGAAGCTTTGTTGTGTAACCCACTAACCCGAAAACAGGTTGCGGATCTAGAAGAGGAGACCGGAATGAAACTTACGCAGCGAATCGTGATATTTCTGTTACTTCTATGTGGCTTGGGGGTGAGGCCAGCTCTGGCTCAATTCTCGAGCGGAATTGAAGGCGTAGTTCACGACCCATCCGGAGCTGTGATCGCTGGAGCGAAAGTCATGGTCACGGACACTCGACTCGGAGTGACCAGGACCGTAACCACTGGTGATAATGGCTATTTCCACATCGACAATCTAGCTGCGTCTACCTATACCGTCGAGATCCAGATGACCAACTTCCAAACCTGGAGGCAAGCCGGACTCAATTTGCAGATACGTGAGGTCCGCACAATATCGCCGGAATTAAAGGTCGGTGAAGTCTCCGCGAATGTTGAGGTTTCCGCTTCAGCGGCTTCAGTTGATCTGGTCACTCCGACGACGGGGTCGATCATTTCCAATGAGACCCTGCAGACCACCCCGTTGAGTGGCCAGAACATCTACGGGCTCGCTTCGCTGACGCCGGGAATGACCGGAGGTGGCGTGGTTACCGGCGGGAACGATAACTACACCAACGAGTACGCAATCAATATCAACGCAGCCGGGTTGCGTCAAGAGGAGAACGGGTACCAGATCGACGACGCCCAGACGAATACTCCTTCGCGTGGCGGCGGAACTTCCATTTCTCCCAATCCCGAGATCGTCCAGTCCGTGAATGTGCGCACCAACAACTTTGATGCTCAGAAGGGAAGGAATGCCGGCGCAACCGTCGACGTTTATACCAACTCGGGGTCCAACCAGTTCCACGGCACCATGGACTGGTACTTCACCAACGACATGCTGAGTGCCACGACGCACTTCTCGAACCCCGTTTCTCCGTTTAAGCGGAATGAGATGGGCGCGACGATGGGAGGGCCGGTCTTAAGGAACAAGCTCTTCTGGTTCGGCGCCATTGACGTACTGCGTTCGGGCAACCCCAGTAACAGCACAGCAACGGTTGAGACTGAGGATTTCGTCAACTGGGCCAAGGCCAATCTTCCCAACTCCGTGGCCACCCAGATACTAACTTCCACTCCTCCGTCGCACTACCCGACTTCAGGTTTCCAGACCGTAGCACAATATGAAGCGAACACGCCCGGCTACTACGCAGCCCCCGGCGGCATTCCCGCAAATCTCAATGTCATCGGCACATCGAACTACAGCTGGACCACGGCCAAGAACGGATACCAGTGGAGTTTTCGCGTAGATGATTACCTTCGCGATAGCGACCGGCTCTATGTAGATGCGATCA
>CAWHUU010000003.1:0-97393 GCA_963832645.1 uncultured Acidobacteriaceae bacterium | reverse complement strand
ACTCGCGTAGAGGAATCGGGATACGCCGCCACGTCGGCGGCAGATCTGCTGCACTCGCCGATCTTTGTTCGGTAGGCAAACCGTGATCTTCCAGCCCGCGGCCTCTAGCTTCAGCAGATGCCTTAACAGTACTATGCCGCTGCCGGTGCCCTGGCCCGGCGCGATATGACACATGACCACTAGATGAGGCGCACTCATATCCTACCGATCTCACCTGGTTTCAATGGCATCAACACGTAGATCGTTATCCGGCAGTTGCGGGCTTTCGATCGTCCACGGCCATCCGGTCATGTCTTCAGGTGGAATGGGTTCTACTAAACGAGGACAGCGCATCGCCATTAGAGGAGGGCCCTTTCTGGTGCGACATTTGACTCTTCTGCACAACGTCGCAGCAGCGGCAATCCACGAAGCAAATCATCATGGGAATGTTTATTAACAAGCCCAACGCACCCGCGCTTGGCACCGGTCTCTGCTGAAGAAGGCGTCGACGGATAATAGGCTGCCAAATCGTATGCCGCTAAAACTGGCCCGATGTAAGCGGGTGAAAGGCTCTTGCCTGCCCCATAGTCGTCATATTGATAGCCGGGGTCATCAGGCACCTGAAAGTCATCGATCATCACGACCGCAGCCGGACAATGACTGAAGATGAGTTCCAGTTCTTCTCTGAGCGGTAGGTCTGCGTTCCAATGTGCGTCAAGATACGCAAATACGATTTGGCCGCGCAAGCTTCGCAATTTGCCTGCGAACAGTTTGCGAAGCACTTGTCTGCTGTCGCCTTGGTACAGGTACACATTTCTCTTGCGCCATAGTCGCGCTCGCGCAAACCCGTAGTTTCTCGGCAGCCCTTCCACCGAGTAAATCGGCAACCCGGTTTCTGCCATAAACTCAGTCGTAGTTCCGCGGAAGGTTCCTGTTTCAATGATCGCGACAGGCGCAGCGTCAGCTATGAGTGCCTGAAACAGCTTCTGCCTGCCGACTTGTCCATTGAACGGCCCAGCCCACGAGTTGCGTCGGTCTGGAGAAGCGGTAATAGGTCAGCAACACCTTTAAGGAAGGATCGCCAGTCTCGAATGAATCGGACCCGCTCGAAAAGCACATGCAGAATAATCCCTAACCGGTCTTATCTGCGAATTGACTTTCGTGCACTTCTATAAAATTGCGCCGGCACTCCTCCATAAATGGATCTGGGAGCTACATCTCTGTCATCCACTTCACCGGCGTTGCAATGTCTGCGCCATCATCAGCTTTGTGGCGCCTGGCAGGACTGATGGCAATTACGTGCTCGCTCCAGAACATTTGATCCTACCTCCGACCGGGTTTCAATACGAGCGCGTCAACATTTCGATCTTTGACCCAATTGGTCGTGCTAGTCGTCCGATTTACAGGAATGGTATGGGTTGCGATCTTTAGTCCTGGCCACCAACTCTTGTAAGCCGCAAGTTTCGAACATATGAATGGAAGCGCAATCATTTGATGAGACTCCTGAGAACTAGCACCTTCTGACCAGCTTTGTCAGAGGCCAATGCTCTCAATGCAGTTTGGGTTGCGAAATCCATGCAAGTTGTACGGAGTAAATGCATCCGGTAGCGCTTCGATCCAACCAGTACCCGCACTCCGAGACGCATCGTATAAGAATCTCTTTGCCTGACCATAATTAGCGCCCACGTGTATGATACTTCGTGAAGATGACAGTTGTATCCTTGTCAAGGTTGCGACATTCGCGCCTTGTTCTGGCGTGCGATAACCATCGAGTCTGCGGCACGTTCTGAAGCTTCGTTAGGAGCCTAGACGTAAACATTGCAATCCACCTTCATTTCGAGGTACACCGAACCGTAGCCCCATTTCTGCTGCAGCTGCTGAACAGATCGACCATCCCCTTCCTGAACATCAAAACGTAAAGCATCTTCAAGTTTTTCGATAAACTCGACGAACGGATCGGTCAGAAACAGGTCAAGCGAATACTGTCCTATCGCAAGCTTTGGGACCGTTAAGGTTACAGCAAGCTGCGCCTCACCTTCTGGAATCGTTACATCTTTCGTCAAATTGAATGCACCAGTGGACGCAAACCCGATAGGGGTTCTGTATGAATCCCGAAGGCAAATATCTATCGACACGTTCTTTTTGCGGGCAATTTGTCCTGACACTTAGTTCGATGACATGTGCAGATGGAATTTCGTCTATAGAGACGATTGATAGCTGCCGAACCATTTGTTTCCCAGAAGTGCTGTTGTATTCGTTAAGGCTTGTCGATTGTCCGCCGAAGTATTCAATGACCGCCTGTTCAATTTCCGGGAAGGAACGCGCAACGCCCGATTTCAGCAGGAGACCCGTTTTGCAGAGTGCCTGAATTGCCGCCATATTGTGGCTGACAAAGAGCACGGTCCTACCGCCGCTGGCCACTTCGCCCATTTTCCCCAGGCATTTCTTCTGAAACTCTGCGTCACCGACGGCAAGCACTTCGTCCACGATCAGGATTTCGGGCTCCAGATGTGCGGCGACGGCAAAGGCAAGCCGGACGTACATGCCGGAGGAGTAGCGCTTCACCGGCGTGTCGAGAAACTTCTCCACCTCGGCAAAGGCCACGATCTCGTCGAACTTGCGCTTGATCTCGGCGCGGCGTCATGCCGAGGATGGCGCCGTTGAGGTAGATGTTCTCGCGGCCCGTCAGCTCCGGATGAAAGCCGGTGCCCACTTCGAGCAGGCTCGCAACGCGGCCCTTGATGGTGACCCGGCCTTCGCTCGGCTCGGTGATGCGCGAGAGAACTTTGAGCAGCGTCGATTTGCCCGCGCCGTTGCGCCCGATAATACCAAGAACTTCGCCGCGCTTTACCTCAAAGTTGATATCCTTCAGCGCCCAGAACTCTTCCGTCTCGTCGCCCGGAACAACAATGCGCCCCTTCGCCATGTCAGCAACTTTGCGCGCGGCTGAACGAGCGTTTCGGGCGATCACGTCTCGCAGCGCAACGTAACGCTCGCGCTGGACCTCGTGGCCAATTACGTATTTTTTGCCGAGTCCCTCGGCACGAATAATAATGTCGTCCGCCATCAGATCAGATCCGCGAATGTTTTTTCCGTGCTGCGGAAGTAGGCAATGCCTATCCACAGGAAGAGAGCAACAATACCGAGACTGAGCAGAAACCCAGGCATATAGAGAGCGCTTTGTCCGCCAATTACGCACCAGCGAAACCCGTCAATCGCGCTGACCACAGGATTCAGGCTGTACCAGAAACGCCATTTCGCTGGCACAACCGAGCTTGAAAATCCCACTGGCGATACATAGATTCCGAACTGAACAATAAACGGGATGATGTAGCGGAAATCTCGATACTTCACATTCATCGCCGTCATGAGCAGAGCCGGTCCTAGGCTGGCTAACATTGCTAGAGCAACGAAGAACGGCAGGAAGATCATGTGCCAGCTAGGCACAAAACGGAACCACACCATCAAGCCGCCGAGCAGCAGAAAACTGATTCCGAAATCAACTAGTGACACCAGCGCTGTTGCCGAAGGCACGATGATTCGAGGGAAGTAGACCTTTCCGATGAGGTTGACGTTACTGACCATGCTATTCGCCGCTCCGCTAAGGATGGATGAAAACAGGTACCACGGCAGCATTCCGGCATAGACCATGATGGGGTACGGTGCGGACCCTTCACTTGGCAACTTGGCAACGCGGCTGAACACGATTGTAAAGACCAGCATGGTCAGGAATGGCTGTATCAGAGCCCACGCCACACCAATCATGGTTTGCTTATAGCGGACTGAAACATCTCGCCATGCCAGGATGGCAAAGAGCTCGCGATAGTTCCAGATGTCGCGCCAATAATGCTTTTCGGCGCGGCCGGATTCGAGGACAAGAATGTGCTCGCTGGGAGCGGCAATACTACTCATGCGAATTTCAATAACTCCGTGAAAGTGGAAGTAACGTGGGCGCGGAAGGAAGCATGGCCGAAGCGCGCTTGCACTGCGGCATATAACGCATCGGGATTCGGCTTGGGACGTGACAATGCTTCCGATATGGATCCGGCAAGATCATTTGGGTCGGCAAAAGTACCCAGCTCGCCATCACAGAGTGCATCACGGGAACCGTCTGCATCTAAGCCCATCGCCGGCGTGCCACAAGCCATGGCCTCCAGGAAGACTATGCCGAAGCCCTCGGTCGTAGACGGCATTACGAAAAGGTCGGCCATGCGATACGCTTCGATGAGTTTTTCGCGGGGCAGGGCGCCAACAAAGCGCACTCGTTCGCTTACGCCAATCTCGTGAGCGAGCTGCTCCAGACGCGGCCGATCAGCGCCTTCACCGGAGACGATATAGATGACATCGTGCCCGGCAGCGACGAGCGCAGGAAGAGCCTCAATTACGCGATCTTGTCCTTTGCAACGTTCTTTCGAGGGCATGCGGCCTACAGTAAGAAGAACCTTCTTGCCTTCCAGACTCCATTCACGGCGAAGCGTCGTACCGTCACCGGGTGTGAAGCAATCTGCAACGGTATTTGGTATCACCACAACACGTTCGGGAGGTATGGCCGCCCATTCGAGAACACGACCACGTGTATAGCGCGAGACCGAGAGGACCATTGTTGCTTGTTCAAGAGCCCTGCGCACGAATCTGGATGGACGGGGCCACGCATCAATTCCATGCGTCTGGATCACGAGCTTTGCGCCTGCAAGTTTAGCTGCGATCCAACCGAGCGGCACCATGTAGATATGTCCGCAAAAGACGACGTTCGGCTTCATTCGAAGTGTCTCCAGGATGACGGCGCGTGAATATGAAAGCCTCTCGAATCTTGCTGCGCGCTGCTCGATTCCGCGCGGCGGTGTTTCCTCATCCGGTGCAAGGCGTGGAAGCACAACAACCTTTGAGCCTGCAGATGCGAGGGCGGCGAGAAAGTCGCGGTTGTATTGCGCGATACCGCCTCGTCCCCCATATGCATCTGTGACGAGCGCTAGTACCTTCGTCATGCTTGAGGATCAGCTTGCGTTTCCTGGTTGTCGCGGTAATCGCTGTAGTTGTAATGCCCGTAGTATGAATATCCGCCGGAGAATGTGCTGCTACTAACCTGGTTGAGGACGACTCCGATGAGGTTAGCGTGAACTCGATGCAAAGAGCTGACGACGTCGGCTACTGCACCACGCTTAGTTTTCCCGGCAGTCGTGGTGACAAGCACTCCGTCAGCGGCTGCAGCCATTTGGAGACATTCGGCAAAGCCAAGCAAGGGGGGCGCATCCATGATCACGAGGTCGTATTCTTTGGCGAACTCATCGAGCAAACTGGCAATTCGAGGGCCGATTAAGTCCGACGCTCTGTGAGATCCGACTCCGGCGGGAAGCAGGCAAAGATTTGGCTTATCCGCGATCGGGAGCACCACATCTTGCCAGCGCATTTCCTCGTTGAGAACATTCGAAAGACCTTCTCGGGGTGTCAATCCGAATTTAGAACTAAGGCTTGGACGGCGAAGGTCGCCATCGACAAGTAGAGTTCGTTTTCCACGATCAGCATTTGCTACGCCAAGATGGGCGGCCATTGTAGTCTTGCCTTCGCCGGGTACTGCGCTGGTCAGAACGATTGAATGCAGCAAGCCTTCGGCATCGGAAAGAAGGATCGTGTTGCGCAGTGTGCGGATGGCCTCTTCGAAGATGGATCCGGTGAGGTAGTAGCCCGCCTTATTGCTGCTTTCGCTTGCCGTAGGGACAACAAACGGCGCCGCAGGCGACTTAGCGGGCTTTGGCAATTGCGCTGCATCGCGATCTGCGGGTATGGTCGCAATCACATCTGTGCCAAGGAACCGGCCGGCTTCCTTGGGATCGCGAAGAGTATTGTCAAGCGAGTCGAGAAGAATTGCCGTTCCGATTGCCAAAAGCAGCGAGAATATCAGCGCCAACTCGACATTGCGATGAATATTGGGATAGACAGGAACTGGAGACGGCCGTGCAAGATCAGCGATACGAATATTGTTGTTCTGGAAACCAGCGTTGATGTTACCTTCGCTAATCTTCTTGATCAATTCGTCGTAAAGGCCTTTGTCGGTATCTGCTTCCTGCTTCAGCCGTTGATATTGAAATGATTTCGCATTGATGCTGTCCCACTCTGCTTTCGTTTCCGTTACGGCTTCCTTGAGCATTTGCTCACGGCCGCGGCTCTCATTCACTTGGGCCTGAATGTTGTCGATGCTTTGCTGTCGGGCGTTGTTAAATTCCGATTGCACCTCAGCAAGTTGGCTGGCGGCTTTGCGATACTCGGGGTGATTCGATCCATAGATCGACTTCACCATAGCGAAACGCTGCCGTGCTTGATTCAGAGCGTCAGTAAGAGACGAGGCCGAATTCCCAGGCGAGGACGATTGTGTATCCGCTCCCAAAGTGGCTTGAGCCGCCTCGATGGATCCCGATTGGGCCGCGTTCCAGGCAGCCTCAGCACGAATTCGGTCAGCCTGTGCGTTCGTGTATTCCGTATTCAATTGCTGGAGACGCGAGGAGAGAATGTTCGTTTTTTCGTCGGGATTGATGACGTCCAGATCCTTCTGGTATTGAGCTAATGCCATACTTGATTGCTCCATTTTTGCTTTGAGCTCGTCAAGTTGCTTCCCCATAAAATCAGAAAGACCAAGAGAGGATCGAATGCGTAAATTGTACGTGTAGGTTAAATATGAGTTCGCGACTGCATTGGCTATTTGGGCAGCTTGTCCAGCATCCTGAGAACGATAACTGATTTGAAGGAGGTAGGTGCCGGGTGGCCGCGTCACACTAAGTTGGCCGAGATTCACAGGTGCGGCAACGGCTTGCTGTGCCTTGGTGGGATCAACATTCTGTGTCTCAGATTCTTGGCCGATAAGATGAAACTGCTCGGCGACAGGCCGTAGCACAGCGTCCGATTGGATGAGTTTGATCTGCGTGGCCAGGAATTGGTCAGGGTCCCATTGCGGGTGGGACTGCCCTGAGTTGTCGCCAACAACTTCTGTAGGTGCCTGAAGGTCGACATCGATTGTTGCCGTTGATTCGTAAATCCGTTTCAATCTGGCTGAAAAGATGAATGTGATGAGCACGGAGGCTGCGACGAACGCGACTATCTTCCATAGGTGCCGCCTGAGAATCCAAAGGTAATGCGAAAGCGGCACACCGGATCCCGCAGGCTCACTATCCTCCTGACCGGGTACGGGGGCGAAGTAGACGGGAATCGCCTGATTGGAATTTGAATCTGACGTGTGCACGTCTTTGACTTTAAATCGTTGACTCATGAATTCCTTCCGGCGAGTCTATCGGAGGGTGATATAGAGCATTGTGGTTCCGATTGCGGCCGCGATGGGGATCGCTCTTTCCAGAACCTTGAGCGCAACACGGCGTCCGGTTGCATCCGGAATGTACAAGATATCGTCGGCCATCAACGCGACGTCAGGAGACTTCCGATCGATGATCTTCTTGAGTGGAATTTCGATTTCCTTTCGTTCACTGGTTCCACTCTGCCTGCGGTAGATATAGGCCACTTTTCTGGGGTATCCGTCCAAGCCTTCCGAAAGTGTGAGTGCGATCTTAACGTTGGTTTGAAGGTCATCCGTAAGATAAATGAAGCCCGGCTTTTTCACATCTCCAAAGATGTACACTTTGCCTGCTACTGGAACGCGAACTTCGTCTCCGGGATGCAGGGTTGGGTTCATAGAGGAATCGGCATTGTAAAGAAGACTGCGAGCGGGAATGTGCTCAACAATCGTTGCCAATTTGCCGTCGGTTCCCAGTCTCCTGATGGCTTACAAGAATTTCAGGTCCGGCGTTGTCGGCCAAGCCTTGAGCCTGCGTTATGGCATCGAGAAGCGTCACGTTCCCCATCGCCTGGAAGGTCAAAGGTGATTTCACCGCACCTACAACCGAAATCGGACGGCTCCTGTATTCCATGATCGTGACGCTGACCATTGGGTCTACGAGGATCTGATTCTTCACCAATACCGCTGCGATCTCATTTTCCAATCCTTCGGGATAGAGACCCGCAGCATGGATATGCTGTTTGATCATCGGCAGACGAATATCTCCATCTGCACTCACACGGATAGTACGAGTCAGCTCTGGGGAGTCATACACATTTACGCCAATAAGGTCATTTGGACCGATCTTAGATACGGGTAGATTCGGGATCGCACTGATCGAGGTTGCTCCAACGCCTGCTGGTGACCCCATAGCAGATTGCTGGGCGTGGGCGGCGAGTGCAGTAGTGGCCGCGAGAACGACGAACATGATACTTCTCATAAATGCTCCGTGGAAATATCCCCGGCGAAGACTCCAGAGCAAGGGCAAATAGTTAGTCGAACAACGCGAACTGGAAGCAGATTTCATTCTCGTGACAAGAGATTGCTCGAGCATCGAAGAGGATCCTTTCTTACGACAAGGATCGACGGCCCCGCAGCTTTGAAGACAGCTGCGTACTTTTATCAGCTTTCCTGCGCGGCTCTTGTGGATGCAACAAGACCTGCCAGCTCTTCAATCTTCTGGTCGAGGTTGGTGAGCCGATCGCGAAATTCGTCTGCAAAACTTAAGGACGAATTTTCGTGGCCCTTTCCATTCAGCAGGGTCCGCATTGCATCGCGTGTCAGGTCCGATACGCTTCGTGCTCCGGTAGAGGCGCATAGTTGCTGCAGGGCGGAATACTCGTCTTCAGAGAGCCTGACACTAATCATTCGAGAGCGAGGTTTAAGGACGGTCATAATTTGTGCTCGAGTCCCTGTGACGGCCCCACGGGCTTGTGCGGATCACAGTAATGGAGTCGGTTTGCGTGAAGATTCCTTCAGGAAATGAAGGCGAACATTAGCTTCTTGTTTGGAGGTTTGTTGACAGGGAGACTTTGAGAAGGAGGGAAGAAGGCAACGTCAGCGTCGTGAAGGGGATAGGCTTCGCCCCTTTTAGTCCCACTGACTGGGGGCTAAAGGTGCAATACCATGTTTGAGACTAGGTGCGAAATGTTGAACTACAAATGTATGATGCGCATTTCGCTTCCAGCGTTACTCTCAAGGGGAAACCACTTAAGAAGAAATTAGCACGTATGTAAAACAAAATCAATACATATGTATGACATTTGCATAACAAAAAATAATGCGTTCCACACGTTGAAGAAATTTGAATTACCGCCGATGAGGTTTGCGCATGACGTTAGGCCCATCCGCGCAAACGATAGGTCCAGAGGCCAATCCATTCGTGCAATGCGTTGCTTGAATCGATCATCGCCCCTGACGCTGGGATCCAATGAAATACCGTCGCCCGATCTCCTCGCCCAGACAGAAAATCAGCCGGAGCCGCTTCGACATCGAAGCCCGCCTTGCGAAATGTGGCAGCGGCTCGCGGCATGTGGATTGCCGAAGTGACCAGGATGATATGTTGAATCCCTCTCGCAGCTAGAATCCTTCGCGTAAAAACAGCATTTTCATGCGTATTGATCGACGCAACTTCGACCACGATTGCGGACCCTGGAACGCCCCATTCTTCAAGCAGTGAGCGCATCTCATCTGCCTCGTGCACCTTGCCTACCTTCAGGAACAGGGGATTGTCTCCACCGCTCGCCACAATCAATGGAGCCTTACCCGCGTGGTAAAGGCGTAATGTCTCAAGCAGCCGATCAGATGAATTCGTGAGTCCGCTACTGCGGTGCAATTCACTTGGCATCTTTAATGAACCGCCAAGGACCACTATGGCCTGGGCGGCATCTTCTCCCTCGATGCCCTTATCCGGATATTGCCTTTCCAGTGAGCTAACCAGCCAGGCAGATGTGATTGGGCACGCCATGAAAAACAGAAACGCAACCACGCCCAAATTAAGGCCGTTGGACAGCCTTGGGCGCCGTTTGCGAACCATCAAGGCGAAGACAAGCAGGAGAAGAACTAAGGCGATCGGGTCGATTAGGTGAGCTAAAAGCTTGCTGGCAATGTTGTACATGGCTGCAGCCCCAATCATAAGGCACGCGATCTACACGTAATCCGTCATACCAGTCTTGGCGGGCAGATTTGATGCCATGACGGACCGGCAATGGTTCCTATCCATTCTGGGATTGGCGTTGCTTCGAGCGAAGCAATCAAGGGAGAGGCGCGCACGAATGCGTAAAGGAACGCTCGTCGAGGCGGAAGAAGAATCTGGAGATTTAGCGGCTGGCAGGATTCGGAGATTGATTCGAAAGCCCTACTGCGATTCCGGCGCCCGTGGCCGCTGCGATCGCAACCCCGGCTATCACCCACTTCTTTTTGGCTGACATGGAGCTTGGTCCATTGACATCCATGGACTTCACGCACAGCATTGTTGGACCATTTCCGGCAGCGCCTTGAATCACGCCGTTGACGACTACCTTGTCGCCGACATAGGCGTGTGGATCTTTGCAGGTGAGAATGTATCTGGCGCTTGAATCAGTGGTCAGGTAATAGGTGCCATTATCGAAACTCACCAGACCCACGCCAGCGAATTCCTGGGGGTTGGCATCTGCCTGCATTGCGAAAGAATAGGTCTGGCCGGGAAGAATGTTGGCCAGCACGATGCCCTGGTCGTTGGTTACTCCCAGGCTTCCATCAAGCGATGCCACCTCGACCGTGTTTCCTGGCTTCATGGAAACGACACCGCGGGAGTGGGGCTCAATCGAGACAACATGGAGACCGTTTGCCTGGACCTGGTATCCCGTCGATGAGGAGAGTTCGCCCTCACCTTTCTGCAGGACTATATGGTCGCCGTAGAGCGTTCCACGGGAGGTTGCCGACAACTTGATCTCGACTCCCTTAGCCAGACGCAGATCCGCTGAGGCCTGATTCGTCTCAACAACCGAACCGTCAAAGAGCGTAGCGTTCCCTATGACGTTATAGTTGTCTACCCGCAAGTCTCCACGCGCACTGACGGTCCCGATAGAGACCGCACCTGCGTTTGCATATGACAAGAAACAAAACAATACCGCGATAACCTGGAGTTTCTTGAACATCGCTGCCCTCGCTAAGGTGCACAGACGTAACGCATCCATGCTGTACTTCTTATAGCTTAGATGCGGAGGAACTGCAACCCGGCCATTCTTTTAAAATCAATAAGTTATGTATTACCTACGTAATACGAGAGCTCAGGCAACCCTTCTGAATGTGCTCCTTCGAGTACAGTCGCAGGTAATTTCGCCTGTACCGCTTTAGTAACGTTTTTGGTGAATTCAGACCGCTCACGAGACGCGGACTTGGGCAGATTGCGTCGGCCCGACGGGCGCCACCCAAATGCTATGCTGCGATTTAGATCCTATGCCTGCTCTGCGCAATTCGATTGAAACAACGCTGCGGGCGGTAGTGGCCCTTGCGTGCTGCCTGGGAATCTGGAACTCGCTTCTGCTGGCGAGGGCCGATTATCAGTTCCGGAAAGACACCCCGGATTCGATTCGATCGGCTATCGATCTCGTTCCGGATGGCTGGGCGTACTATATGCGCCTGGCTCAGTTCGATCCGGCAAACGCCAAAAATCTTCTCAATATCTCGCTGCGGTTGAATCCATACGATGCGCAAGCCGACATCGAACTGGGCCTTGAAAACGAAGCAGAAGGAAACGACGACACGGCAGAGAAGCAACTGCTCCAGGCTTACAAAATCGATCACACCTACATGCCGCGTTGGAGCCTGGCGAACTTCTATTTCCGGCGAGGTAATATGCCGGAGTTCTGGACCTGGGCCCGAAGTGCGGCGGATATGCCCTCAGACGACATTGGAGGGTTGCTCGAGCTCTGCTGGCGCGCATCGCCTGATCCAGGAATAATTTCGGCGGCCATCCTAAACCAGAAGCCCGAGTTCCTTCGTCAGTATGTGCGCTTTCTCCTTACAAAGGACCAGACGCAAGCTGCCGAGCAAGTGGCCCGCAACCTGTTTCGCGTCGGTGATAAAGAGTCGGACCTGCCCGTGATGCTCTACGCCGTCGATCATCTGGTGGTGGGGAATCACCCGACGGAGGCATTTTCACTGTGGCATCTCCTGATTCAACACGGTTGGGTGGAGGCCGATTGGACCTTTCCAAACAACGCAAACTTTCTTCGCACGCCATTGCGAGTCAAATTCGATTGGTCTCTACGAGAGTATCCAGGCCTTCACTCATGGCCTGGCCCGTCCGGACTGGATACGGAGTTTAGCGGAAGCGAACCAGAAGACTGCATTATCGCTGAACAGTATATGGTGTTGAATCCCGGAAATTATCGATTGACGTCTGACTACCACACGTCGAACATTCGTCCAGACACTGGATTAAGCTGGCAGGTGCTGGCCCTGCAGGCGCAGAAAGTTCTCGGGCAGTCGAGCGATCTCTCAAGCGAACAACCGATGCAGTCGGAGGTCGATTTCACGGTTGAGCCTGGCTCGTCGCTAGTACTCGTGCGCCTCAGATATCGCCGGTCATTGGGAACTGTTCGGATAACCGGCACGCTCAACACGTCGGGAGTACAAATTCACGCAGTGCCATAGTCAGTTCGAATCGCGCGGAATTTCAGATATTCGCAATTCAGTAAAAGCAGCAGCGATTCAATCAAGCACTTTGCCGGGGTGCGGTACGCCGCGCTCACATCTGCCTTCGAACTGAATCGCAATATCCCGTGCTAGGCAGGTCCCAGCGGACGCGGGCCCAATGAACGCACCTTTTCTACCGCTGGCAGTTGCATGTTGTCTGAAGTGTTGGCCGCATAAAGCAAGGCCAATAGCAGGAACATCCATCCCGACACGGCCGGACGCGGAAACGGAAAATCCACGCACGCGTGCAGCATGATCGCAATCAGGCCAATCCCCCAGGGATTGCGAATTGCAGCGGGTACGGCACAGGCAAACGGTATCAGGATGAGGAGCAGGAAAGGGATTCCGCCATCGGCTGCAAACTCAGCCCAGTCGTTGTGTGTGTGGTTCGCGTAAAACGGAAAATCCTTCGTGGCATATCGCTGGTAGACTGCGGGGAAGGTATCGAGTCCGTAACCAGTCAGAGGGCGCTGTATCGCCATGTCTACGGCTGCAAGCATGAACTCCTTGCGCACCAGGTACGGATCGTTCTGCTGAAAACGCTGCCAGACTCGTTCCCATCCAACCGCTAAAGTAAATGTTGCTGCGAGAACCGGAACAAGCAGGAGCATCGAAGTCGTTGACCGGGTTGGCAGGCCGGTTTCAGGATCTCGCAGCTTTACCAGACCGATCACCGTCATGGCGAACAGTTCCCCAGTGCAGAGTGTGGCGCCCGCGCGCGACGCTGATCCGATCACGGAGGCATAAAGAACGCCGCCCGCAAGCACATACCACCACGAACGCCAGCCTTCTCGGAGCGCGCGCCACAGAGCAATCGGCAATGCCAGTTCTATGAATTGCGCATAGTTGTTATACGACGGGAAAGTGGCGTAAACGTCTGGATAGCCCGATGAGAAAATCCAAAGGACTTTGCCTTCGGACGTGAACAGCTGCGTGAGGCAAAGCACCGCCATCACAGTGCTGAAGATGAGGTATGCGCTCAGCATGTTACGGCGAGCCGTCCTGCTGCGGCAGATCGCCTGGGTCAGAAAAAATACACCTGCTAGCGCGCCCCACCGCAAGACAGCCGCGCGAGTATCGAATGTCGACGACGTGGTGCGCGCGAGAAGCTGAGCCAGTCCCCACAGCGGAATGCAATACACAAGGTAAGTTGGCCAGGCCCGCAGGATATGTTCCTCGCCACGGCGCAACCCCGCAATGACATAAACGCCCAGAACGGCGTAGATCCCGATCTGAAAGCACTGCAATGCCCAGGCTTCCTTCACAAACATTGTCGCGGTGACGAAACAGAGCAAGAGGAAAAGGCAGCCAGCAGCGGCCTTCGTAACTGGCCGAAGGTAGGTTTCAGCCGGATTGGCCTTCACGGCATCGGTGATGAAAGGCACGACTGGCAATGCGACCATTGTACGGCACGTCCGGTTTCAGTCGGCAATTCGAGTTCGTTCTCGGATCAATCGGAAGCACCGGCGCAACACCATTCCGTTCGCAATTCCTCTGCCTTGCCCCTTTTCAAATTCAGCAGACTCTCCAATTTCGACTCGTTGATTAGCTGACTCTAAGATTCAAGCTCGAAAACGCTCTGATTTCGATTTCTATTTCAGTCGATAAGTCCTCCATGTGCCAACGACGCGCCGACGGGGGACAAGATGAAATCGCTGTTCAGAAGACTGGCAAGCTTGATGATGATTGCAACCGGGACAATGTGCGCGGCTCAGAGCGCCACAATTCCATTCAGGCAGATCGAACGGGGTGCCGCCACCCAGCGCAATGTGCTTGTTGCCTCCAATGCGGATGTTTCCAGTAGTGATGCTCCTAAGTTTGGCCCTGTCGCCGATTATTCCGTAGCGCCTGCTTCATCAGGCTCAGCGTATGTGTTGCGGCCCGTGTACAAGAAGGAGAGGGTCCTCGATACGAAATTTTTCCTGGTGAATGGATTGCATCTGGGCATGGCCGCCCTGGACGTCGCTTTGACTCAGCATTGCATCGCGGCTGAGCGCTGCAGGGAAGGGAATCCGCTCATGCCTTCGTCGCTCGGCGGTCAATTGGCGGTCGATGGGGCCCTGGTCACTTCAAGCGCCTTGATCAGTTTCCACCTGAAGAAGCAGAACAGCAAAATGTGGTGGTTCTCTCCAACCATCGGCATCGGGGCGCACGCCGTCGGCGCAGTAAGCGGCTTAATGAACTATTGATTACACCTGGTCTGATGGCCGCACTTCAGATGGCAAACCGGAAGGCATCAGGTAGTGATGTCTTCCGGTTTGCGTTTGTCCTGTATTGGCTAAATGACTGGGGCGGAGGTTGTGTTTGAGTGCTTCCTTTGATCGTGCGCGTGAAATTGATCTTTGACAAACATGTCGAACTGCCGAGCGTTACATTCAGCGACGAAGTAAAGGTGCCGCGGGACAGCCCGAACCGTGGAGATTTTGTCACAGATTGAAAATTCTCCGAAAACCCTTGACAAACTCCGACGATGGCGCAAATATATGACTGTTGGTCAGAAATGAATAAAGGTCATATATGGTCATAAGTCAACAACAGCGTCCAGTGCGTAAAGCATCTCGCTTGCAACCGCCGGTTTCCAATGAGGCGGTTGACGAGCTTCCGGGCCCAGGCAGGCGTCAACGGCGGGCCGCTGAAACCCGCTTGCGAATCTTCAGGTCGGCCCTGGCTCTGATTGCCGAGCGCGGGCTGCACGGCGTCACCGTTGAAGACATAACCGAGGCCGCCGATGTTGGCAAAGGCACATTTTTCAACTACTTCGAGACGAAAGATCAAGTTCTCGGGGTGATGGCGGAGATCCAGTTCGGCAAGGTGCGCGAGGTGGTTTCGCTGAACGCCCAAGGCAAGCTGAGCATCTACGCAACCCTGCGGCAGCTCGCTCACCGCCTTGCCGAGGAGCCAGGGCGCAGCCCTGCACTGGCTCGAGCTGTCATGTCGTCCTTTCTCGGCAGTGCAGGCGTGCGCGAAATCATGAAACGGACCATGGAGGCAGGCCGTAAAGCAGTTGAGGAACTGGTTGCCGCAGGCCAGGAGCGCGGAGAGATTCAGCCCAGGCTCAAGAAAGAAAAGGTCTCCCGTCAATTTCTTCAAACCATGATGGGAACCGTTCTTTTCTGGTCGCTTCACGAAACCCCTGCGCTCGACATTTTGATCGAAGACAGCTTCAAGAGTTTCTGGAGATCGATCTCCATCTCTGGCGAGGAGCAGGAATCATGAAATTCGCATCATTCAAATCCGCTCTTTTCCTGGCCGCGTTTCTGGGGGCGGGTATGCCAGTGCTCTGCGTTGCACAGCAGCAGGCGCCCTACAGGCTCACACTTCAGGACGCGATCCACAGGGCATTGCAGGCGAACCTCAACGTGCTTCTTGCGCAATCGCGCGTTAGCGACGCCGAAGGCGCGCGCCAGCGCAGCATGTCGGCCGCACTGCTTCCGCGCGTGAATGCCGAGACTTACGCCAATTATCAAAACCGAAATCTGCGTGCAATGGGCATCTCGGTGCCGGGCCTGCCCATACCCGGCGTGGTAGGGCCCTTCTCAAACTACGATGCCCGCATCTACGCCCAGCAGAACGTTCTCGATCTGGTCACTTATCGCAACTTCAAAGCCAGTGAAACTGCTGTTGAGGCCAGCAAGCTCGATGAGCGCGATGCGCGCGATTTTATCGTCCGCACGGTCGCCGCGCTCTATCTGAATGCGCAAAACGCCGATGCTCGGGTGAACGCAGCTGAATCGCGAGTCAATGACGCAACGGCGCTCTTCAAACTGGCGACCGACAGGCACGATGCCGGCGTTGCCACCGGCGTGGATGTGCTGCGCGCTCAGGTGCAGTTGGCAAATGAAAAGCAGGCTTTGCTGGTTGCGCAGAATGATTTAAAGCAGACGTACCTGGTCATGGCCCGCAATCTCGGCATGAGCCCTGGAACCCAGCTTGAGCTTGCGGAACCGCTGCACTATCAGGCGCTCGATCAATCGCAGCCTGACCTGTTGCTCTCCACCGCGCTCAAGGACCGTGCTGACTATCTGTCGCTTGTAAAACAGCGAGAGAGCCTTGTCGAAAAGCAGCGCGCAAATCGCGCTCGCTATTACCCGCGGATCAGCGTGAACGGAAACATCGGTGAACTGGGCCGCAGCATTGGCGGAATGGAGACCACGGGCTTGATCCAGGGTCAGGTTGATTTCACCATCTTCGACCGCGACCGCAACGGTGAAGCGATGCAGTTGGCGAGTCAGATTAAACGCATCGACGCTCAAATCGCCGACCTGGAGCGCGGCGTCGATCAGGAGATTCGTCAGGCGCTTCTGAATCTTGATTCCGCCGCCCAACAAGTCAGCGTCGCCGAGCAGGGACAGGATCTGGCCCACCGCGAGCTGACATTGTCGCAGGACCGCTTTCAGGCGGGCACCACCAACAACGTCGAAGTTGTCACCGCGCAAGACGAGTTGGCCCGCGCACAAGAGAACTATATTGTTGCCGTCACCCGGCACGTCGATGCCAAGTGCGCTCTCGCTCGCGCGCTTGGTGATACCGAGAAGAACCTTCAGCAGTTTTTGGGAAATTGACCGGCGCGTGCAATGCGTCGTGTTTGAAGCTCCCAGGGGATGGATGCAATGAAACGATTGATACCGATTGCGATCTTGCTGGTCGCGGCTGTGGCCGCCGGAATCTGGTTTTATCCGCGCTGGAAGGCAAAACCCGCGCCTACAAATGAGATAACTCTTTCCGGCAACATTGAGGCGCATGAGAGTCTGGTGAGCTTCAAAGTGCCCGGCCGCATCATCGAACTGCCGGTTGAAGAAGGCCAGCGCGTGCAACAGGGCGATCTTCTGGCAAGGCTTGAAGATTCTGACTCTAGACAAAAGGTGCGCATCGATGAGGCAACCGTCAATGTCCGGGAGTCCAATCTCGCTCTCGTATTGGCCGGCACGCGCGAACAGGAGATCAAGGCGCGGCAGCAATCGGTCATCGACGCGCAGGCCGATCTGGCTCTCAAAATAGCCGACCGCGAGCGCGCCCAACAGCTCTTCAGCAAAGATGAAATCTCGGCTCAGGATCGTGATCGCGCAGTGACCGCGGCCAAGCGGTCTCAAGCGGCACTTAGCGCTGCAGAAGAGCGCCTGAGCGAAGCGCAGGAAGGCGCACGCAAAGAAGACATCGCGATAGCGCGCGCCAACCTTGAGCAGGCCAAGGCCAATCTCGGCTTGGCGCGCATCAATGCAAGCTACTCCACGTTGCGTGCGCCGTCTTCAGGCGTCATCACCGTGCGCCAGGCCGAACTCGGAGAAGTGGTCTCGCCAGGCTCGCCGGTCATTTCGCTTGCCGACCTCGATCACATTTGGCTTCGCTCGTACATCGCCGAAACCGATCTTGGCCGTATTCATTGGGGACAGGATGTCGCCGTTACCACTGACACCTATCCAGGCAAGAAATATCACGGACGCATCTCGTTCATAGCGTCCAACGCCGAGTTCACGCCCAAGAGCATTCAGACCTACAAGGAACGCGTCACGCTTGTTTATCGGGTCAAGATCGATATCGACAATCCAAACCACGAACTCAAACCAGGCATGCCCGCCGACGCGCACCTGCAACTCGCGCCGGACTCAAAACAGCAGCCTCCGGCGGCAGTAAAGTAATGACCGATTCGCACCAATTCGCGGGCGTCGTTGCCATCCAGGCCTCGGGGCTTGTGAAGAGCTTTCCCGGTGTTCGCGCAGTCGATGGAATCAGCTTCGATGTGCGTGCCGGTGAAATCTTTGGCCTCGTGGGTCCCGACGGAGCAGGGAAGACGACGACATTGCGCATGCTGGCCGGCATCATGCCGCCTGACGCCGGCTCAGCGAGCGTGGCCGGCTGCGATGTCGTGCGCAAGCCGGAACTCGCCAAACGCGAGCTCAGTTACATGCCGCAGCGTTTTGGGCTCTACGAAGATTTGACCGTTGATGAGAACATCCGCTTCTACGCGGACTTGTTTGGCGTTCGCAGGCAGGAGCGGAAGGAGCGTTCGGCGCAGTTGTTGCAGGCAGCGGGCATGAGCGAATTCCGTGCACGCCTCGCAGGCAATCTATCCGGCGGCATGAAACAGAAACTCTGTCTGATTTGCGCGCTGATTCACCGGCCCAAAGTCATCCTGCTCGATGAACCAACCACAGGCGTCGATCCGGTTTCACGTCGAGATTTCTGGCGCATCCTCTACGAGTTGATCTCGGAAGGCGTTGCCATCCTGACCTCGACCGCCTATCTGGATGAAGCGGAGCGTTGCCACCGTGTTGCCCTCATGAATCAGGGCAAGCTGTTGTTCTGCGATACGCCGGCCAATCTTAAATCGCGTCTACATAAGGACGTGCTTGCCGTGAGCGCCGCCGAACCGCGGCCAGTACACGACGCACTTGAGAAGGCCGATGGCATCTCGAGCCTTGTGCTTACCGGCGACGGCGTTCACGTTGTTGTCGACAGCGCCGCTCGGAGGATTCCTGAAATCGAATCGCGCCTCAAGAGCGCCGGCGCGCACTTTGATGGGATCCAGAAAGTAGCGCCAACAATCGAAGATCTGTTTGTCGATGCCGTTTCAGGCGGAGGAGCGCAACGTGGCTGAGGCGGCATACTCTGTGGTGATCGAAAACCTTGTCAAGCGCTTCGGCAACTTTGTGGCGGTAGACAATATCAGTCTCAAAGTACACAAGGGAGAAGTGTTCGGATTTCTCGGACCTAACGGCGCCGGTAAATCCACCACGATCCGCATGCTCTGTGGTCTGCTTAGGCCGAGCGGTGGCCGGGCAGAAGTAGCCGGGTACGACGTGGCGCGGAAGCCTGAATCCGTGCGCCAGAATATCGGCTACATGTCGCAAAGATTTTCCCTCTACAACGACCTGAAAGTGATTGAGAATCTCCGACTTTTCGCAGGCCTTTACAGCGTTCCGTCGCAGATCGTAAAAGAGCGAATCGAATGGGCGCTCACCATGTCGAACCTTAAGGGGCAGGAGGATCTGATCACAGGAACGTTACCCGGCGGATGGAAACAACGACTTGCGCTCGGCTGCGCAGTGCTTCACCAGCCACCCATCCTCTTTCTCGACGAGCCGACATCCGGGGTTGACCCCATCTCGCGCCGCCTGTTCTGGGAATTGATTCATCAAATGGCGGCTGAGGGCGTCACTGTCTTCGTCACCACGCACTACATGGAGGAGGCCGAATACTGCAATCGGCTGGCGTTGATCTTCCGCGGCAAGATGATCGCGCTTGGCACGCCCAGCGAGCTGAAACGCAATTCGATAAAGGGCGACTTGCTGTTGGTTGAGTGCGCACCCCTGGGAGAAGCGATGGATGCGCTCAAGAATACCCCAGGTGTCATGGATGCTGCCGTCTTCGGAAATTCTCTTCACCTCGTGGTAGCGAAGGCATCGACCGCCGAACCTCAAATCCAAGCACAACTCACCCAGAAGGGCGTCAAGGTGGACCGCATTACACCCATCCGTCCCACCCTCGAAGACGCGTTTGTTTCGCTCACAACATCTCGCAGCACAGAGGAGCATAATCGATGAGCCTCACGCGTCTTCTCGCTGTCGCTAAAAAGGAACTGCTGCAGATCTTGCGCGATACGCGCAGCCTGGGCATTGTCGTCATCATGCCCGCGACTCTCATGCTGCTCTTCGGTTACGGGGTCAGTCTTGACCTCAAGAAAATCCCCATCTGCGTCTACGACCAGGATGGCAGTCAGCAAAGCCAGGACATGCTCAAGCGCTTTCAGGCAAGCGAGTACTTTCACATCGTTGGCGTGGTCGACAACAACGCCGCAATCGTTCGCGCTCTCGACTCCGGCGAGGCTCGAATGGGTTTTGTAATTCCGTGGGATTTTTCGCGCCGGCTCAGTCAAGGTGGATCGGTTCAGGTACAAGCGCTGATAGATGGAACCGACAATAATAGCGCCAACGTGCTCATGGGCTATACGCAGGCCGTTGTTCAGGGCTACTCGACAGAAGTTCAACTTCGCTGGCTTCAGGCGCGCGGCAAATCGATCCAGTCTGCGCCACTCAGCGTTCAAACGCGCACGTGGTACAACGAGAATCTTGAAAGCAGCGCCTTCATCATTCCCGGCGTGCTTGCGCTGGTCATGTCGGTCATCGGCGCGTTTCTTACATCGCTCACCATCGCGCGGGAGTGGGAGCGCGGATCGATGGAGCAGTTGATCTCGACGCCGCTAACGGCAATGGAAATCATGCTAGGAAAACTCTCGCCGTACTTCATACTTGGAATGCTTGACGTCGCAGTCTGTGTGGTCCTGGCTGTCGGGTGGTTCCACGTACCCTTCCGCGGATCCTATCTCACCCTGGCAATCTGCTCCGCGCTCTTTCTTGTGGTTGTGCTTTCGCTCGGCTTCTTCATATCGGTCGTCACCAAAAATCAGCTTGCGGCAAGCCAGGTATCGCTCCTTGTCACCTTTCTCCCCTCGTTTCTACTGTCCGGATTTCTCTTTTCCATTGAGCAAATGCCGACAGCCATGCAGTGGATTACCAGAATCTTTCCTGCGCGCTACTACGTTTCGATCCTCAAGAAGATATTTCTCAAAGGCACGCCAGTGGCAATGCTGAGCGCTGATCTGTTGCCGCTCCTCGGATTCACGGTCGTACTCGCGCTCGTGGCAACGCGAAGCTTCCACAAGAGATTGGGGTAAATGATGATGTTCGGCCGGTTAAAGCAAATGTTGATCAAGGAACTCATTCAGGTAGTGCGCGACAAGCGCTCGCGCTTCATCCTGATCGGTCCCCCCATCGCGCAAATGCTTGTCTTCGGTTACGCGGCTAATTTCGATGTTCGTCACGTTTCCACCGCAATTGTGGACCTGGACAACAGTCAGCAAAGCAGGGAACTGGTATCGCGCTTTACATCGAGTCCCTATTTCAGCATCAAAGAACAACTCAACGATTCAAAGAAAGCACATGAACTCATCGAGGACGGCGATGCAACCATCATGCTCAAGATCGACGCTGGATTTGCGCAGAAACTTGAAAAAGGTGAGACGGCCCCGATCCAGGTCATTGTGGATGCAACCAACTCGAATACTGCGTTGATCGCTTCAGGATATGTATCTCAGGTGGCGCAACGTTTCGCACAGCAAATGCAGCACGACCGCATTTATCGGGTGGCGCCTCAACTGATCGAGCAGATTCCATCAGTCCAGCTCGAGCAGCGTCCCTGGTACAACCCCGATTTGAGCAGCCGATGGTTCTTCGTTCCGGGCGTCATTGGCAGCCTGACTACGCTGCTGGTAATTACACTGACTTCTTTTGCCGTGGTGCGCGAACGCGAGATTGGCACGCTCGAACAGATCATGGTGACGCCTATTACGCCAGCCGAATTTATTCTCGGCAAAACGTTGCCATTCTTTTTGATTGGCCTGTTCGATGCCTTGCTGATAGCTGTCGTGGGCACATTCTGGTTTCATATTCCGTTTCGCGGAAGTGTCGCAGTGCTCCTGCTGGGAGCCGTGCTCTTCATCATCTCCATGCTGGGAATGGCACTTCTAATCTCAACCATCTCATCCACGCAACAGCAGGCTATGGTGACATCGTTCTTCGTCATCATGCCTACCATTATGTTTTCGGGCTTCGGATTTCCGATCAGCGCCATGCCGCAGTGGATGCAGACTTGCAGTTATGCAATCCCGCTGAGGTATTTTCTCGTCGTGCTGCGTGGAACCTATCTGAAGGGTGTTGGGATGGATGTGCTGTGGCCGCAGATGGCGGCCATGGGAGGTATTGGGCTCTCTGTGCTCACCCTCGCCGTACTGCGCTTTCATAAGGCACTAGACTAGAAAAAGAAATTCATAATAGTGCTGAAGATGAGGCCATTCGCAACGCGTGGTGTTATGTCAGGTCCGGCGTGATAGCTTAAACCCGCACTCAAGTAGATACCGCGCGAAAGATGCAGGTTGTAGCTGCCGGTGACGGTGCTTGCGTTCCTCCACACCGTCTTGCCCTGCGCCTCCAGGTTCTTCAGAAGCCATGGGCTATAGGTGGAATAAGAAGCCACCAGCGAAGCAGTGTCATCCGGGCGGGAATGAAACGGGCCTTCATCGTACAACCGGAATTCGTAGTAGCGCGTATATGGGTTCAAGTCTATGGCAGTGCCCATGGCTGAAGCTCCGGCGTAGATTCCATGCCCCGGATGATCGCGATCGCTCTGATAAAATTCGTGGTCGGCGAGAATGTACGCGCAGAAGTTTCCTGACGTAGGAATTCCAGTGCGGCTGTTGGGATAGGGCGTAGTGTTGTGTATGTAGCCCGTGCGTATCCACGTTTGTCCCGAATCGGCAGTCGGTCTCTGGTTATAGCCGGCCTCGAACACATTCACGAGTTTGTCGCCTTTGGGCATGAAGCGAAAGCCGGTTGCATTTCGATTGATTGTTCCGGGCCCGCCTGAAGGATCGAGCGATCGCTGAACGGCAGTTTCGAAATAGAGGTGCTTCGGACCATTCAACTTCAAGTTAATCGAAGGAGCGGTAAGCGGAAAACGCGATAGTCCCACCTCGTATGGCAATACGGCATACACACCCTGACTCCCGCTTGAAAGTGATCCTCCCACCTGAAGACCCACAAACTCAAAATCGTTTGCGATGTATCCTGCCTTGATTTCGATCTTCCCATCTGCAAAAGCCTTGTACAAATAGAGCGCGCTCATGGCCATTGAGGATGGACCGGCATTGTCCCAACTTACCCAGTTGAGCCCGGCAGCAAAGTAAAACTGCGCATGGCTGAGATGAAAGTCATGCATGTCGTAGGTCAGAATCGGATTCGCCATGATCCTCGCAAAGGGTCGCTGGCCCACATACACTTGCTGATCGGCTGGCACGGGCGCGTCGATAATGTTCTGGCTGTACATAACAGTTGAGTTGCTTCGCAACACAACGCCCTTGTTGTACAGTGCGCGGCGATAATCGGAATCCGCACCCAGGACCGTGTCGGTGAATGGCGGCATATGAATGGCTGCGCCGAGGAGATTCAGCTCTTCAATTCCCGGCTCAGTCGAATGTGCTTTGGCCACTTGTGCCAGCGCTCGTGCGGCGAAGTTCTGCGCAACCAAAATGATGGTAAAAAAGGCCAAATTGCGGATCATCGTCTTTTGCATTCCCAACTTAGGCTTACTCCCGAGCCGAAACCATGGGCTCGAGATCGCAGGGGCCAAGCATTCCAGTCCTGCGCTGAGTAAAGATCGCTCTGATTGGCAGATTGGCCCGATTGTATATCGAACGATTTCAGTTTGCCGAAACTCCGGCAGGAACTGCACGCTGCTTTCAGGCGGCAGTTCCTGCCAGTTTTAGGCCGATCCATCGTGGCTGGATCAACTCATCAGAATCTTGCGTGCCTCGCTTTCCGGATCGTTGACCATGCGGCACTCGTTGTCCCACACCAGGGTCTGATTATGTTCAGGGTCGGACGGAGTCCACGTAAGGCCGGGTTGGCTGGGGTTTCCGGTGCGCGCGAAGTTCGCCCATGCAGTCGCCATCTTCTTTGCCAGAGCCTGCGCCTCGGGTGTATTGCCGGTTCCTTGCTCGCAGCGCTTGGTGTTGTCGAAGCAAAACGCCAGCTCTGCCGTGTGCCATGCCCCTGCGTCGCCACCAAGCATTGGCGATTGCCAGCAGAAATAGTATTGATAAACAGGCGCCGCGTGCAGGTCGTGCTTCATCTTTGCCATGCGCACCACATTGCCGCGGAATCCTACTCCAGCAACCCCATAGGATAAGGTCCGAACGCTCTTTTCCGGATGCGCCTTCTTCATCGCCTCTTCCAGTGCGCTTCCCTTCTTCTCGCCCAATACCGAAACGAGCTTCGCGTGCCACTCCTCTTCTGTGGGATTCAAGGCGTATGAATTGCCCTCCTCGCTTACTGAGCCGATCAGCATCGGCACGTCTTTCGAGATCTCCGGCGCACTCTCATGGAACGACTTCATGGTGATGATCTGCCCATCCAGTGTTGGTCCCCAGAAGTGCTTATTCGAGGGCGGTCCGGGGAAGAACTTGAAGGCTACATCGGCCAACATGCTCGGGGGACGCATTTCGGCCGAGACGGTATTTGCCGTCTCATCCAGAATGGCCCAGTCGATTCTTTGCAGCGCGCCAATGTCTTTGGACGCTATGCCTAGCTTTTTCACGATTCTCTGGGCAAACTCCTTTGACTGTTCGGGACTCGCAGGATTTCCGCCGCCGCCCGACTGCGCGGATGCGCGATGAATCAGGCCCTTTGCCGAAGGCATGCCCATGAGCGTTGTCACTTTTGACCCACCGCCGGATTGTCCATATATCATCACCCTGTTCGGATCGCCGCCGAAGTTCGCAATGTTCTCTTGAACCCAGCGAAGGGCTGCAACAAGGTCGCTCATGCCCACATTGACTGATCCTTCATATGCGGAACCGCCGATCTCCGAGACATCCATAAATCCAAGCAGGTTGAGGCGATGATTAACGGAAACCTGCACCACGTCGTGATTCCTCGCCATCTGCGCGCCTTCATGTGAAGGCAGTTCGTATGCCGACCCAAATTGAAATCCTCCGCCATGGATGTAGAACATCACCGGACGGCTGCCACTCAGACTCGGCGTCCAGATGTTCAGCTTGAGCATGTCTTCGCTCTGCCAGCCGTCGTCCCAATCCTGCAGGAACGTCTGTTCGATCTCCGTCCAGGTATGAAGGTATTGCGGACAATTGCCACCGTAAATAAGAGCGGGATACTCATCCGTCCAAGGTGCAGGAGGTTTCGCCGGCAGCCATCGGTTTTCGCCTGCTGTGGTCTGGCCGTATGGAATGCCCTTAAAAGTGAATACTCCGCCGTCGACAAATCCACGCACCTTGCCGTATTGGGTCTTAGCTATTGCTGTACGGGGCGTACTGCAGTTCCCAGGTTCCTGATGCGCGGCAGTCTTGGTGCTATCCATAGCGAGGACAGGCCTGCCCAACGCAATTCCCATTCCAGCTCCTGCCGACAGACGCATCAGTTCGCGACGGTTTAAAAGGATGTGTTTATCAGAACTCTCTCTCAACATTGCATCTCCCTTCGTTCATTCCTGGTTTGTTGGTTAGCGGAGCAAATTGGCCGGCAGGTCAACGTACTCACCATCTAGACGCGCGGGGGAAAGACGCATCCCCAGAATCACTCGATGTGGTTCGGCAGCCGAACTAGGTGATACTAACATTCGTGCGACTGCCGATTTCCGCAACGGCGTTGCGCGATTCCTAGAACTTCAGCTTCGCGGCCAGTTCGAACGAGCGGGCGTTGTTGGAAACACTCGTGATTTGCCCGTGAAGGTTAGCGTTGTTCGGATCGTATGTCGTATTTGGCGGCCCGAACGAAGCATGATTTGGGACGTTGAGGCAGTTGGCCATGAAGTCAAGGTTGACCTTTTCCCCGATTGGAAAGACTTTGTGAAGAGAAGCGTTAAACGCCAGGAGTTTGGGCCCAAAGACGGAGTTCCTGCGCTCGTTGCCATATGCGTTAGCCCCGGGGTCAGCCAAGGCATCTCTGCTATACCACTGACTAATGGTTCCGCTTGAGCCGGACGCCTTCAGATTGCCGACAACATTTGGAAACTGTGAGTGGGCGCTTGCGAAGATATTCGGCGAGGCACCGCTGTTGTCCAGTGCCATTACCGGTGTGACAGGAGTGCCGCTAGAAATCTGCCAGGTGCCGGAAAGTTGCCAGCCCCCAATAATTTCATCCATGACTACGCCCGTGTTGAGGAACCGGTGTCCTTTGCCAAAGGGAAGCTGATAGATTGCCAGTCCCTTGAGCGCATGGCGGACGTCAAAGTTCGACGGGCCATAGTTCGACGCTGGATCATAACTATTCTGGAATGGTTCTGCGCCCTGCTGAGAGTTCCAGCCTGCTGTGTCCTGCTCATCGAGAAACTTTGACCAGGTATAGTTCGCGCTGATTTCAAAGCCTGCGCTCATTCGCCGGGTGGCGACTGCCTGCAGAGAGTGATAGTTCGAGATGGCAACCGCCTTGTTTCCTCCGATGGCCCCGTATTGCAGATAGGGAAATGCGCCCGTTCCCAGCTCGCTCTGCGGAACTTCATTGAGTTCCATCTTGTACAGCAGATTGCTGCCGTGGCTTCCTACGTAGCCAAGCTGCAACATGGTGTTGTTGGAAAGTTGGCGCTGCACCGTCAGGTTCCACTGCTGCAGCTTTGCAAATGGAGTATCGTACTGCTCGTAGGTGACATTCTGTCCGTTATACGAAGACGGAGTTGCTGGACGCTGAAGGTAAAGTGTGTTGATGGCGGCGCCCACGGAACCCTGATAGTTGGTGTTGCCGTCGTCGCTCAGTTTCGCCACCGGGAGAGCACCCTTCGTTTTATCCTGCGCGCTTCCACTGAAAGAAACGGCTTGGCCGATGCCGACGCCATAGTTGTCAAAGCTCCATGCGTAGGTGTAGATTCCCCAACCACCGCGGATAGTCGTGTCTTGCCCGAGCTGATAAGCAAAGCCAATGCGTGGCAGGAAGCTATTCCAAACTGGCTTCTGCATTGTCGTTCTTCCATTGGCATGCGTCGATCCATACCACATTGCGCCCAGAGTGTTGGTGGCGGGGTTTGTGACTGTGGGATCGAACGACAACATATTGTTTCGAATCTCAGTCCACCCTGTAGCGCCCACCCAGCGAACACCCAGGTTCAGGGTCAGCTTGGTATTCACCTTCCAGTCATCCTGCACAAAAAGTTGCGGGATCTTCATCCTGGCGCCAAACTCCGGAGAATAAGACGCCTGCCAGAAATCCGACAATCCCAGCAGGAAGTCGGCGTAGGGGGTGCCATCATGCGTGCCTGTGCCATCCGATGATGTGTAGAAGCCATCGAACCTGGCTTCACCCGGATCGACGTGGCCAACCGGAGTCTGGTTGCCCGATGTGGAGTCCGATCTCTCAATCAGGACTTCTCCACCCGTGTGCAGAGTGTGCCGGCCCCAGATCACGGTAAGCACATCGGACGGATCGAATACGTTCGACACGTAATATCCGTTCGACCCGGGCGCCATGCCGTATATGTTCAAAATCGAAATTACCGGGAACTCGTCGGCTTTGGTCCACGTGATTCCAAGCTTGGCAGGGATGCCTTGATTAAAGGAGGCTGGGTTCCATTGATCGTGCTCTTCCATAAAGCCGAGACGCGCCTCGTTGACCAGGTGCGGGCTAAATGTCCAAACGTCCGATAGCTGGCTGTTGGAGCTCATCACGTCAATACCCAGGCAATTAACTGGGCAGATGGGGGACAGAAACGCCGGCCACCCGTTGTCCCATGCGGATGATCCAGTCATGCGGTTCGAAGAGGTGAGATCCGCATCGAATCGCCCGAAGTATTTAACCGCTGGGAACTTGGTGCCGGAGAGCAGGTAGGAGTAATTGTTCTGCGGGATGCCATTGCCCGAGGGCGCCACCTTTGGAAAGTACCCTTGAATCGCTTTTGCTACGGGGTCAATCAATTGATCAGGGATCGCGTTCTTTCCGCCGTATTCACTAGCGAAGGTCACGCGATTCAGAGTTCCAGTAACCGGATCGTAGGTTTGCGTCGTCGGATCGTAGAGCGTGGGCATTCCGGCTCCGGAAAAGTCGCCATTCAGCATGTTGGTGTCGGGAACCGTGATGGTTCCGGGGTTCGCAGCGCCGTGATTAATGGCCCGCTCCATAGCGAAGAAGGCGAAGACGCGCTTTTGCAGGTGCGGAATTGGGATCGGACCACCGATCTGGCCGCCGATATCGTGGTAGCGGATAAACGAGGCATGTTTCGGGCCGGAGAAGGTATATGGAGCGGCGTTCAACGCATTGTTCTGGAAGTAGTCATAGAACATACCATGATAGTGATCCGTTCCACCCTTGGTGATCTGGTTATAAAGAACGCCGCCGAGACCGTACTGCGCCGAGAAGAGGGAATTACTCATCTTCACTTCGGCTATAGCATCGAAAATCGGAGTCATGATGACGTTGTCGCTCATCGGCGAACTGGCGGTCATGCCGTCCATCAAACCTGTCGAGTAAGGCAGGCTTCCATTGGCTGAGGTCTGCATACCGCCATTGATAGCGCTGTTGTTGACCTGCGCTGTTCCTGCGGTACCCGGCTGTAAAGCAATGAAGCTCGTCCAGTCAGGCGTCAGACCCCCAACCTGTGGAAGCTCCGTCAGGGTATGTGAACCGATCGTAGCGGAAACCTCAGCAGATGTGGTTTCGAGCAGGGGCGCTTCGGAAGTCACGATCACCTGTTGTGAAGTCCCACCTACCGTCATCTGGACGTTGATCGCCATGACACCGACCGATACGGTGATCGGCCCGCGCTTGTACGTTGCGAATCCTTCCCTGGTGAAGGTAAGAAGATAATGGTCCGGAACTATTGGTCCGGTATCGTACGCTCCTGCCTCGTTCGTCACATAGGTGCGGGTTACATTCTTGTCTACATCTAAAACGGTCACGGTCACGCCGGGCACAACTGCTCCGGTTGAATCGGTGACAGTGCCGGTTATATCGCCGGAGTTTGTTGCCTGTCCGAAGGCAATCCCGGCAAACAATACGAAGAGCGCTACTGGCAAATAGCTTCGAAAGTTTAACTTGCGAGCACAACGTTCGCAAAGATGCGAACCTCTCTGCACATTGGACCGAACCATATTCCTACCCCCTCTTTTCGGAATTCAGGCATTCCGGGCTAACAATTCACCCTGTCCTGTCTACCGGAGTGCACCCCGACCCTCTGCCTCCAATTGCATGTGGACAGTTCCGCGGGTTTTGCTACACTGTTCGGCATCCCCTATTTGGAGCCGGCAGAAGCGTAGGGGTTTAAATTGCCGGCGACAAGTTGCGGCACCGTTTCATTGGTGTTTCATGGCAGGGATCGTGGCAAGCGCTTGGCGCGCAAGGAGATGTGGCAACGTTACGGAATGTTACTTTCACCTTCCAGGGACGTTGCGGATCCTAAGGACTGTCTCGATCAGATTGATCGATTGACGAACAGTCCTCTTCTCGAGGGATCCGAGGGTCTTTGCCGGTTGATTCGATTCCTGGCTGAGCATGCCCTGAGTTCGCCTTCCGATCACCTGAAGGAGTACCAGATTGCTACGGAAGCACTGGGGCGCCCGCTTGGGTTTGATCCCCACTCTGATGCGAGCGTACGTGTACAGATAGGGCGTCTCCGCGACAAGCTTGCCGAGTACTACAGTTCGTACGGTGCGAGCGATCCCATCCTCGTCGAGATACCCAAAGGAAGATACTCACTTTCATTTGGGGTCAGAGTACCCTCCAAAGGAACGGAGCCGCACGTTCCAGCGGTGTCCGACCAGAAACTGCAGTCGCCCTCGACAGAGTCAAGGTTTCGGCGAACTGTCTATATTGTTGCCTTCCTTCTGGCTGTTGGCTTGGCGATAGTTGGCGGTCTGGCTCTGCTTTCATCGCGCACGCGTTCGGCTTCCTCCAAGGCAACCTCTACGCTAGCGCATAAGCCGCAAACTGCGATGGACATATTCTGGCAGCCGTTTGTGCATTCGCCGTCGGAGCCGTTCGTTATCTTCAAGAACCTAAGCTTCGTTGGAGATGATGCAGTTGGAATGCGCCGTTTCGATTCCTCCCGTGACAATCCGAACCATGAGATTCAGGCATTCACCGGAATCGGCGAGGTAATGGGGATTCTGGAACTGGATCATGTATTCAACAGTTACGGGGGCGCCTTCCGCGTAAAACGAGACGGCTTGTTCACAATCGATGATGCCCGCCACAACGACCTGATCTTCGTCGGGTCTCCCAGCAGGGCAATAAGCCTGAGTGAAATGCGGGGAACTAGCGAATTCACATTTCAAAGACATGGTCCGAATCGTTTTAGATGGGCCATCGTCGACAGCCGCCCCACCCCGGGGCAAACAGGCATCTATCCGGGGTCTTTTGGATTTCAAACGGTCGTGACGGACTATGCGATCGTGGCTCTGAAGAAGGGGCTGGACCCCTCGCACTGGACTCTTTTTCTTGAAGGCACATCCACTGTCGCCACACAAGCGGCGGTCGACTATGTGTGCAACGAACAAACACTGGGACCGATGCTGAACCGCCTGCAGATCACCAGCAGCCAGGGATTGAAACCCTTTGAAGGCCTATTGCGAGTCAAGGTCGCTAATGATGTACCCGTAGCGACGGAACTTCTAGACCTGCGGGAAACTCGTGAATGAGTTTGGAGCTCGAACTAAGTGTTTAGTCTGCGCAATCTGCGGACCCAATTGCTTAATGAATGGTTCGTGATCGCCGCTGCATGTAGTCCATCAGCAGGTACTGGCCCAGCGTATCCGGACTCGTGAAGTAAGCTTTGCCACGGCACATGGCAGAAACCTTGTGTACAAACTGAATCAAGTCGTAGTCTGACGCAAGCATGAAGGTGTTGATGAGAATGTTGCTTCGCTTGCAGCGATTGACCTCTTCAAGCGTCTCGCTCACCACCAGCGGATCGAGCCCATACGCGTTCTTGTAGATTCGTCCATCCGGTAGCGTCAGCGCCGACGGTTTTCCATCCGTGATCATCACAATCTGCTTCATGTCCTTGCGCTGACGGGCAAGTACGCGTTGGGCAACACGCAGCCCCTCGCGCGTGTTTGTATGCCACGGGCCTACCTTCACGCGCGCCAGTTGCGAAACCGGCATCTCTTCAGCTGAATCGTGGAATAACACCAGGGAGAGCGAGTCGCCCGGAAACTGCGTGCGGATAAGATGCGAAAGCGCCATGGCAACGCGCTTTGCAGGCGTGAAGCGATCCTCGCCATAAAGAATCATTGAGTGCGAGCAGTCAAGCATCATCACGGTCGCGCATGAGCTTTGATACTCGCACTGATGGACGTGCAGGTCCTCGTACTCCATGTTGAGCGGAAGGCCAATGCCTTCGCGCGCAATGGCCGAACTTAAAGTTGCGGTAGTGTCCAGGTTCAGCGTATCGCCAAACTGATACTGGCGAGAGCCGCCGCTTGCTTCAATGCCAGTGGCCCAATGGCGGGTATCGTGGCGTCCGTAGCTCGATTTGCCCAGTGAGCCGAGCAGATCGCGCAATGCCTTGAAGCCGAGAAAATCAAGGCTTTTGTCTGTGACTTCAAAACGCGCCTGTCCTTCTGCTCCGCCGGCCTGTCCGGCCATCTGTGGCTCACCCGCGGGGTTCTGCATGCCCGCAGTCGAGATGTAATTCTCCTTCTCCATTCGCTCGATGAGCTTGTCGATCACCTCATCCAGTTTGCCCTCCGCAATCATCTCGTCCAGCTTTTCGCGGATCGATTCGTCAAAGAAGTCCCCATTCTCAAGCGCCTGGCGCAAGGCCTCGCGCAGATTCTCCATGCTCTGCTCCAGGTCCTGGAAGTCAGAGTAAGGGTCGTGAAAACCTGAGTTGAGAAAGTACCCGGAGAGCGCTTGCAGCAAGTCCTCCAGGTCAATCTCCGAGGCCAGATCGCCTTTGTATTTTGTGTAATGAGTCCTTCTCATATGAGAGCCCTCAGTAAGCGCTAGCCGGTCAAATGGAGAAGCGCAATTAGTTGTATCCGCTTCTCGGCGTGCGGCGAACCCGTTGCCAGTCGTCGTAATCGATCTCAAGATCGGCTCGTTCTGGACGACGCGGTGCCTTTTCCTGCGCAGAGAAAACACGCTCTTCAGTGCGGCTCAGTTTGCGATGCGCAACCAGCCCTTCGAGAAAGAACTCCGCAGCCGATACTACCTTAGGCGCAGGAGCAGACTTCGAGATACCCAGCGGCTTAAGCTTTTCGAGCAGTCCCTGAATCTCTTTCAGCTCAACCAGAGCCTTAGCTGCTGGGTGACTGTCGTCAATCTTGATTGAGCCTCCAAGATTGAACCACTGCTCCACCTGTGTGGTGTCGGCTCCCTCGAAGACGCGATCGAATACCTTGCCCACTGAGCTGCGAATCAGATCGCGCACTACGGTGTCGGTGCCTTTCATCTCGCCTTCATACTCAAGTTCCAGCTTGCCGGTCATGCCCGGCAGCGCGGCGTAGATGTCGCTTACGCGGGGCAGAACCACCTGTTCACGATTCACCAGCGCGCGCCGCTCCGCATTTGAGACCACGAGCTCCATCGTCGAGATTGGCAAACGCTGACTCACGCCGCTGCGCTTGTCTACTTTCTTGTCCTGGCGTGCCATAAAGGCCACCCGCTCCACTATCTCGCGGATGTAGTCGGGAATCTCGATTGCTGCCTCGCCGCGTTTCGCCCACGCTTCCTGAGCCGTGATCGCCATGCCCTCTTCAATCGACTCCGGATAATGTGTGCGAATCTCGGAGCCAATGCGATCCTTGAGCGGCGTCACAATCTTGCCGCGCGCGGTGTAGTCCTCGGGGTTCGCGCTGAACACCAGTACAACATCCAGTTCCAGACGCACAGGGTAGCCCTTAATCTGCACGTCGCCTTCCTGCATGATGTTGAACAGCGCCACTTGAATCTTCGCGGCCAGATCGGGCAGTTCATTAATTGCGAAGATTCCGCGATTAGCCCTCGGCAAAAGCCCGTAGTGCATCGTCAACTCGCTTGAAAGATCCTTGGCTCCGCGTGCTGCCTTGATCGGATCTATATCGCCGATCAGGTCCGCAACCGTCACATCCGGGGTCGCCAGCTTCTCAACATACCGATCCTCGCGCGTCAGGTATGCAATCGGAGTGGCGTCGCCCATTTCGGCGACCAGATCCCGGCACCTCTTGCAGAGCGGCACATAGGGATTGTCTCGAATCTCGCATCCTGCGATGTAGGGCATGTGTTCGTCGAGCAGCGCTGTCAACGCACGCAGAATCCGGCTCTTTGCCTGGCCGCGCAATCCCAGCAGGATAAAGTTCTGCTTCGACAATACGGCGTTTACAATCTGCGGGATGACCGAATCTTCGTAGCCGACAATACCGGGGAACAGAGTATTCCCGGCCTGCAGGCGCGCAATAAGGTTTCCGCGCATCTCATCTTTAATGGACCGTGACGTGAGACACGCTTCGGGGAACCGACTGCTGGTGCGCAGTTCCCCCAGAGTTTGGGGAAGCGGGCGAGCTGCGAGCATCGCTGACTCCTAATTGTCCGGTTGTCCGGCCCTGTGCAGGGAGCCGGTCGTTGTCTACCTATATTAGACGCGAACTGGAGAATCGCGGCATCCCGGAGCCAAGAATTCTATTTGGTTGCGGAATTCAAGGGGAGGTTCGGTCCAACTGAATTCTCAAACGGCGTCAAATGACATCCCGGCCCGATAGGAGTAACGTGGAGCCGAGGCGGCGGAAGAGCACTCAAAAGTTACGAATACGCCTCTGCACATTCTCGCAAATTGATGTACCTTTACATTTTGGCTCGCGGGGCCTTGTTCTATAAGATGTACCGTCAGGCCGTAAACGGCTCTCGATGAGCGCGATACGGCATCGGATTAGATCGAGATTGCCAGGGACAAGCAATTCATATGATGGAATTTCACATTTCTCGGAATGCACGCGAACGCTACAAGTTCGCCGAAACCCTGTTTTCCTATACAGGGAACGTAGTTTTCGCCAATATGGCGGCATGCCGGGAGTTTGCGTACCGCATGAACCAGGTGCGCGACGCCGAAAATAATCCCGACCGGGCAATTCACGCTGGCGCGCTCTACGCCATGGGCCTCATTGACGAGGCGAGCCACGTGCTCATCGCACGCTATCGTGAGCAGTTCGATCCCGATGTCATGAACGCGGCGTTAAATTGGTTTTCTGCACAGGTGGGCCGCGACAAGGTCGATGCCATGCTGCTTGCCTTTGTGGAGCAGTTTCCCGGCTCCAGTGTGATCAAGGGCCTGACGACACCGAAGCAATGGCTAGCCGGGAAGACCGGCAACATGTCGCACCGAGCTGCAGCGCTTGAAGAACTCACGCTCTTGTGGACCGCCAACCGCAATCCCGCCTTCCGTCCGTTTGAAGAACTGTTTGAAGACCGAACGCTCGCAGAAAAGACCGCATACCGCCAGGTCGCACGGCAAATGCCGGAGTACTTCGCATCGCGTCCGTTGATTCCACTGCCCAACGCAAAGTCGATGAATCTTCTCGATCTGCTGCGGCTCCCTGCCGAGGGATCGCCGGCCTCGCTGGGCGATCAGCTCAAGCTCATCCGGCAAATGTGGAAGCCTCTCATCGGCGATGCCCTCGACCGGATTCTCGAAGTTGCCGGCGAGATCCTCCAGGAAGAAGAACTGGCCATCTGGATGCAGTTCAACCCCGCCGCCAAGCAGGCAGCCGATGCAGCTCGGCGTCACCGCGAAAGTGGCCGGCAGCAATGGCCGTCGTTCACAGGAGGGGCACAAGTGCCTGAATTTGGCAGTCAAGCCGTCGAGTACGAGAAGTTTTCACCCGACACGGCCTGGATGCCGGGCACGGTGCTCATGGCGAAAAGCACCTACGTTTGGCTTGCGCAACTCAGCCGGAAGTACGGCCGACACATTGGCAGGCTCGATGAGATTCCGGACGAAGAACTGGCCTTGCTTGCGCATCGCGGCATCAACACCCTCTGGCTCATCGGCATCTGGGAGCGGAGCAGGGCATCGAAGACAATCAAGCAGCTTTGTGGCAACAGCGATGCCGTGGCGTCGGCGTATTCGCTCTTCGACTACCGCATTGCCGATGATCTCGGCGGCGAGGCCGCGTACATCCACCTTCGTGATCGTTCATACCACCACGGGATCCGGCTGGCCAGCGATATGGTGCCGAACCACATGGGCATCGATTCGCCGTGGGTGGTCGAGCATCCGGATTGGTTCATCTCGCGGCCCCATCCGCCGTATCCGGCCTACACGTTCAACGGCCCTGATCTTTCCGCGGACAGCCGTGTCGAAATCAAGATTGAAGATCACTACTTCGAGCAGTCCGATGCCGCCGTCGTCTTTCAGCGGCGCGATAAAGCCTCCGGTGAAACACGCTACATCTATCACGGCAACGACGGCACAAGCTTCCCTTGGAACGATACCGCGCAGCTCGACTATCTCAATCCAGCGGTTCGCGAACAGGTCATCCAGACCATCCTCCATGTCGCGCGTCTGTTCCCCGTTATCCGCTTCGATGCGGCCATGACCCTTGCCAAGCGTCATTTCCATAGGCTCTGGTTCCCCGGCCCGGGCTCCAGCGGCGCAATCCCGTCGCGCGCTGAAAACAGCATGAACCAGCAGGAATTCGACCAGGCCATGCCGCATGAGTTCTGGCGCGAAGTGGTGGACCGCGTCGCCGCCGAAGTTCCTGGCACCCTGCTTCTGGCCGAGGCCTTCTGGCTCATGGAAGGCTACTTTGTCCGTACGCTGGGTATGCACCGCGTGTACAACAGTGCATTCATGGTCATGATGCGCGATGAAGATAACGCCAAGTACCGTTCGGTTATCAAGAATACGTCTGGAGTTCGATCCAGACATCATGAAGCGTTACGTGAACTTCATGAGCAATCCAGATGAGCGTACGGCGATTGATCAGTTTGGAACCGGAGATAAGTGCTTTGGCGTGGCGGTGCTCATGTCCACGTTACCCGGCCTGCCCATGTTCGGCCACGGGCAAATCGAAGGCTATACCGAGAAATACGGAATGGAGTACCGCTGGCCGCGCTACGAAGAAACGCCGGACCAGTGGCTGGTCGAGCGCCACGATCGCGAGATCGCGCCACTCCTCAAGAAGCGTTGGCTCTTTGCTGAGAGCAACAACTTCCTGCTCTACGATTTCTTTACTCCCAGCGGCAACGTCGATGAAAACGTCTTTGCCTACTCCAACCGCAATGGCATTGAGCGTGCACTTGTCATCTATAACAATCGCTACGGCACCACCCACGGCACCGTCGATTACTCCGCCGCCTACGCTGACAAGGGAGCCGGTGGTCTGCGGCAGCAGCGCCTTCGCGAAGGGCTCGGCCTGGGCAATGACGGCTACAAGATTCTGGCATTCCGTGACTCGCTCACTGGTCTTGAATATCTGCGCCGTGCCGACGAAGTGCTCAACGGCGGCTTCACACTCGATCTGAACGCCTACCAGTGCCACGTCTTTGTCGATTGGCGTGAACTTCAGCCGACCGCCGACCATCCCTGGGACAGGCTCTGCGATTACCTGCACGGACGCGGCATGCGCAATCTTGACGACGCCCTGGTTGGCCTCGAACTTCAATCTGTGCACGATGCACTCCGCAGGCTTCTTGATCCCACGCTGGTTCGCCAGTTCGCCGACCTTGCCGAGCAGCCGCGAGCCTGGGTCTTAGACAAAGCCAGACCCGGCGAAGGGGAGCGCAATGAGTTCTTCGATGAGGCGTGGAGGCGTTGCGAGGCATTTCTGCGCGCGGCTCAAGCCACCTATCTGTCACGTCTGCCAAAGGAACAGCAGCCCAAGGCCGAAAATCTGCCCGCAGATCCAGGATTGCTGATGCAGGCCTTCCGCCAGCGCCTGCGTGCTGCCATGCGCATTCCTTCCATGGAGACGCTGTTCCCCAAGCCATGGACTTCAGCCGCGCGCCGCATGCTGCCAAGCCCGAGTCCGCAATTCACAGCCACTGCAATGTGGGGTCCGATCCTGGGTTGGTGCGCACTCGAGTTGTTGTCCGAGTCCATCAACGTAAAGGAGCCGGAACGCGTTGCGCTCGACCTTTATGATCGCCTGCGTTTGCGCGAGCCGTTCGGCGAAGCATTCGGAGCTCTTGGATTCGAAGGCGAAGAAAGCTGGCGCGTTGCCGCCCGCATCAAGGTGGTTCTGCTCACCGGAGCAGGCGTCGGAAAAGAAACCCCTGCGCCCGAGGCCAAATCCGCGGAACCTGAGTCTGCAACTGCCGCGGCAAAAACTCCCGAGACAGCAACGGCAGCTCCAGTCGCTGACGCGAATGTCTCATCGCCAACAGTCGATACCGAAAAGGTTGCCCTTGCTCCAGCCTTGTGGCAAGACCCGGACGTGGGTTGGCTCACAGGTCTCCATGAAGCGGAAGGCCACTTCTATATGGTGCGCGAGCAGTATGAGGAACTGCTGTGGTGGCTGCTGATGCCCTCGCTGCTCAGCCTGGCTGCCGACGCTGTTCCCAGCCGCGAATCGATCGCAGTACTCAGCCGGACACTGGATGAGGCTCTCGAAACAGCGGAGGCCGCAGGCTACCGCATGGACCTGCTCCTGGGTACACAGCCGGAAGTCGAAGTCGCTGCCTACGAAGATGTTCCGGACGAGGAACCGACAGTGACTAGCGCGCGGGGAACTGAAGTGGATGACGAGGAGCTGTTCAAAGATAGTCAGAAACCCAACGGCAAGCCCAGAAAATAGGCCGCGCCGGCAGATTCCTTATGTCATTCCAACCTGGCTTTGGCCAATCGGCCAAAGCCAGGTTGGAATGACACCTTAGTGCGGACGCCCCGGCAGCACAAAATGCTCTGCGCAACGAGGCTCATAGTTGTCGCCGGCCATGATGACGGGGCTGTCATAGGATGCGGGCTTGCCGTCGATGAGCCGCTGCGGATACAGCGCCTTGGCGCCGCACGAGCAATACGCCACCAGCTCCGTAATATTTCCAGAATAAGTCCGCACCAGCCACGAGAGATCGAGCATCTCTCCGAATGGCATTCCGCGAAAGTCCAGTTCCAGGCCGGAAACCATCACATCGTGTCCGCTCTCAAGCAGATGCCGAGTAAACGCAAACAGATCCTGCACAAACTGGCCTTCGTCAATTGCAATGCACTCCACGCGCTTGCCAATCGACTGTTCCGTCGCCTTGATGACGTCGAGAGCAGACCACGGATCGGACGAGAAAAACTCAACCGCTTCCATCTTCCCGCAACCGTTGCGATTGCGGCTTTCCACCACGCCGGCCGCTGACTTCGTGTCGGTGCTCGGCTTCAGCAGCATCACGTGCTGCTTGGCGTACTGCCGCCGTATTTCGATTCTTCGCAGCAGCTCAGCGGTCTTGTTGCTCCGCATCGGCCCCACGATCATTTCCAGTTTCCCGGTCACGCATCTCTCCGGTCTCCGTCAGACGCGATTCTTGCCCCATGCGATTCCACGCATTGGCCTCGTCAGCGGGTGATCTTTTGTCTCTCCAGAGCATAAACCGGTCGGCGTTCCATCGGAAATCACCACAGCCTTTTTGGATATTCCCCGCTTTCGATCAATCTCCGGATTCGCTCGACCGCACGTGCATGATCGTCGCGGTAAGTGATCCCGAACCAGGTATCGGCGCCTCTCAGGACCTTCACTCGAATTCTTCCCGCTATCAGCAGTTCGTTGATGGTTCTGGAAATGATGCACTCCTCTTCAAGGCTCCCGCCGTTTACATCGAGGAATCTTTCGAATTCATCTTCCAGCAGTGGAAAGATGTCGGGCGTAAAGCCCCACATGTTCATCGAAACAATCTCATCGCCACTCAATCGTGTTTCGTCTCCAGCGGCATCGGTGTTGCAGGCGTGGCCGCCAACTCGCTCAATGTTTCGCAGCTCGACGATGCGCTCCAGGTGCCCGCCGCTGCCAATCTGGCATACGCCGCGCGCAACCGCTCCTGCATCTGAGAGAGTGTTGCGAAGCACCCATCCAAGAGTTGCCTGTTCCGCGCCGCCGCACTGCAGGAAACTTGCAAGGGCGCGGAAACTGTCAGCTCCGTAGAAGTCTTCGACATTGATCACCGCAAATGGTTCGCGAATGACTCCCGCCGCCGTAAGAATGGCATGCGTCGTCCCCCATGGCTTGATGCGCCCAGCCGGAACGCGATATCCGAAGGGGATGCGCGCCACATCCTGGTGGAGGTATTCCAGTCCGAGGTGCCTTTCGTTCTTTATGCCGATGCGCTGCCGGATGCACGGTTCAATCTCGCGCCCGACGACGAGGACAACTCGCCCAAAGCCGGCTCGCCGCGCGTCGAACAGCGAGTAATCAAGGATTGCTTCACCGCCGGGGCCGACCGGCTCAACCATCTTGCCGCCGCCGAATCGGCTGCCCATTCCGGCTGCAAGAACCAGAAGCGTAGGCTTTGTCATGATCGCCATCCTTTCTCACGTTCCGCGCACATGGCGGCGCAGCGTGATGCTGTGATCTGCGCAATCGTGCAGCTCTATAGCGCAGCAAGAGCGCATTTTGGATTTCGTGGTTGGTGATGATTGCTTCAAGAGGTGAGTGCAGTAATCCGGCGGATAAGCTCTGCCATCAACGCGTCGAACTGCCTGCATCGTGGATTCCATGGCCGGAGACCCCACGTCGGCGAAGTGCGCAGGAACGCCAAACGTTGGACGTGCCAGCTGCGCGAATTTTGCATGCGGAAGTGTACCACCGTTCAAAAATCAGTGGAAAGGAATTCCGCATGACCGCATTCTGTGCCGCATTGGTGATCCTTGTCACGAGATTTTGAGAAATGGCAAAGTGTGTTTTGCTTTGCCTGGCACACGCAGATCACGTGGGTATTGCTCTCGATCCAGTAGTCACATTCACCTGTGACCCGAGGCACATCGGAATTCGCGAAACAGACTCAATGTTCCATCGGACAGTTTCTGCGGAGAAGCGTACGCGTGTGCGAAAGCTGTTGGAGCGCCATGTTGACTTTCGCCGGAATACTTTTATTGGCGAGTGCACTTTTCCTAATTCATCGGGTCTTCTCCTCAGACGCGGTCCAGTAGTCAGGTGGGGAGGATTCTATGCCGTCCGCCGTAAGCCAGAGTATGGCTCCTGTTCTCGACTCTCACGAGAAGCTGCTCATCGACCAGACCATCGCCAAATTTGAAAATAAACCAGGTGCACTGCTGGGCATCCTTGAAGCCGTACAGGCCGCCAATGCGCACAAGTACCTCTCGCTGGAGGTGCTGCGTTACATCGCGGAGCAGACTGGAATTCCCCCGGCGCGGGTCTACAGTGCCGCTACCTTCTACGCTCTCTTCAATCTCGATCCGCAAGGCGACAACGTGGTCTGTGTCTGCCGCGGAACCGCGTGCCACACTCGCGGCTCCCGCGATCTGCTAGCGAAACTGTGCCTCGAACTTGGACTCAGCGATCACGACGTGAACGAGCCGAGTGAAGCCGACAAACTGGCGCTCACCACACCCGACCGCAAGTTCACCGTCCGTACCGTGGCCTGCTTTGGCCAGTGTGCGCTCGCCCCTGTCGTTGAATTCAACCACCACATCCTCAGCCACGTGAACGAACGCAGCTTACAGCGTGAGATCAAGGTGCTTAAACAGGAGACAAAATAATGCCGCGAATTCAGGACATCAGCTCGTTCAACGCGGTACGTGAATCAGGTCTCGCCAAATTAATGCCGCAGGTCCCCCGCATTATGGTGGGCATGGGCACGTGTGGGCGCGGCAACGGATCTGAAGAGTTGTTCCACGCTCTCAATGGCGCCATCCAGAGCAATGGGCTCGACGTCATGCTAACCGGCGTCGGCTGTTTCGGCTCGTGCTTCCAGGAGCCCCTGGTCGGCGTACGGTTGCCTGGCGGACCGCTCGTCATTTTGAAGCGCGTGCATGCGCACGACGCTGGACGCATTCTTGAGGGCATCCACTCAGGCGAAATGCCGCAGGACCTCGTCTACTGCAAAATCGAGGACTGGGATCACATCACCGGCCAATTGAAATATGGGCAGGGCTATCCAAAGATCCCTCTCTGGAATCAGGTTCCGTTCTTCAAGGGCCAAAAGAAGATCGTGCTGCGCAACTGTGGCCTCATCAATCCATCCGACATCGAAGAGTACATCGCCGTCGGCGGTTATCAATCTCTCTACAAGGTGCTGATTGACGGCCGCAAAGACGCGGTCATCGATCAGATCAAAGCTTCGCGCCTGCGCGGGCGTGGCGGCGCAGGCTTCCTCACCGGCAACAAGTGGGACTTCCTCGCCAAAGCCGAGGGCAGCACCAAGTACGTCATCTGCAATGCCGACGAAGGCGATCCCGGCGCGTACATGAACCGCAACGAGATCGAGGGCGACCCTCACTCGCTGCTCGAGGGCATGATTATCGGCGCTTACGTGATGGGCGCTACCGAAGGCATCATCTACGTGCGTGCCGAATACCCGCTCGCCGTGCGTCGCCTGACCCGCGCCATCGAGCAGGCGCGCGAATACGGACTGCTCGGCACCAACATCCTCGACCGCGGATTCAACTTCGACATCGAGCTGGTGCAAGGTGCGGGTGCATTTGTATGCGGAGAAGAGACGGCCCTGATCGCATCGCTCGAAGGATTCGCCGGCCGTCCGCATCCACGTCCGCCATTTCCTGCGCAAAAAGGTCTCTACGGCAAGCCAACGAACATCAACAACGTTGAAACCTGGTGCAACATCGCTCCCATTCTTGCCCGCGGCGCAGCGTGGTTCTCTGAAACCGGCAGCGTCAAGAGTCCAGGCACAAAAGTATTCTCACTCGTCGGTAAAATCCAGAACACCGGACTAGTAGAGATGCCGCTCGGCACGCCGCTCAAGAGCTTCATCTACGACATTGGCGAGGGCGCGGTCGCAGGCCGCCGCGTAAAGGCAGTGCAAACCGGCGGGCCGTCCGGCGGCTGCATCCCCCTGGAGATGCTAGACACTCCCGTTGACTACGAGTCGCTCGCGCAGCTTGGTTCCATCATGGGCTCGGGCGGCATGGTTGTCCTTGACGAAGATAACTGCATGGTCGACGTAGCCCGCTACTTTGTTGAGTTCACCCACTCTGAGTCCTGCGGCAAATGCGTACCGTGCCGCGTAGGCCTCAACAAAGCGCTCAGTCTGCTCAGCGAAATCACGAAAGGCGAAGGTACCGTTGATCACCTCGCTCTGCTCGACGAACTCGGCCGCATGGTCCGCGAGTGTTCTTTATGCGGCTTGGGTCAGTCCGCACCCAACCCTGTTCTCACCACCATCCGCCACTTCCGCGACGAGTATGAAGATCACATCCTCGCGCATCGCTGCCGCGCCGGCGTTTGTCAGGACCTGGCGCTTTCGCCCTGCGAAAACAGTTGCCCGCTGCGCATGAACATTCCGCGCTTCCTCGAACTGTTCCAGGAGGGCCGGCTCGAAGACGCATTCGAGTCCGTTATCCTCGACAATCCGCTTCCGGCATCGACAGGCCGCGTTTGCCAGCACCCGTGCGATAACCGCTGCCGCCGTCAGGGCTTCGACGAAGTAGTGAACATGCGCGAAGTGCATCGCTTCATCGCCGACGAAGTCTACCAGTCCGACCGCTTCGAGAGCATGGTCGAGCGCATCAAAAAGCACCGCCTCTCCCCCACCGGCCGCAAGGTAGCCGTCGCCGGAGCTGGCCCTACCGGCCTCACCGCCGCGTACTACCTCGCCATGCTCGGGCACGACGTCACTATCTTTGAAGAACGCAGCGAAGCAGGCGGAATGTTGCGCTTTGCCATTCCCGAATACCGTCTACCCAAATCGGTGCTTTGCCGTGAACTCGACTTGATTGAAGCCATGGGCGTCAAGATGGTCTTCAATACCCGCGTTGGCTTTGACCTCCCCCTGAACGAACTCGCCGGCAGCTTCGATGCAGTCTTTCTCTCCATCGGAACATGGAAAGAATCGTGGCTCTACCTTCCCGGCACTGAACTTAAGAACGTCTACCCGGCACTGCCGTTCCTTGAATCGGTTGCGCGCGGCGAGCCCGTCACTGTGGGTTCGCGCGTAGCCATCATCGGCGGCGGCAATGCCGCCATCGATTCGGCGCGAACCGCAATGCGCATGGGCGCGCAGGCTACCATCCTTTATCGCCGCGAGCGTAAAGATATGCCCGCCATCGACGAGGAGATCAGCGCCGCCGAGGAAGAAGGTGTTCGCATCGTCTACCTCGCAGCGCCGCACCGCATCGTTGGCGGAACCGATGGTAGCGTCAAGGCAATCGAAATCGTCAAGACGCGCCTCGGCGAGTACGACAAGTCCGGCCGCCGCCGCCCCGTCCCTACTGACGCAGTGCAGCGATTCGAGTGCGACAGCGTCATCCTCGCCGTTGGTGAAACCTTCGATCAGGATTTCTGTCGCGCTTCGGGCCTCGCGCTCAAGGACGAAGGCACGCTGTTGGTAGACCGCTTCACGCTTGAAACAAGCCGCCCCGGATTTTACGCAGGAGGCGACGTCATCACCGGCGCATCCAACATGTCGAACGCCATGAGCGGCGGCAAACAGGCCGCGCGCAACATCGATGAACGCCTCATGAGCGAATCAGATCATTGCGAAAGCCGCTGGGCCAGCCTCTTCCCGGACTTCGAATACAGCCGTCAGATTCCGGGCGAACCCAGCCTCAGCCGCCGCCACCAGGCGCAATCTCTGCCCGCGGAAAGCAGAGCCCATACGCAGCAGGAAGTGGTCGCAGGACTCAGCGAGCAAGAGGCGCTTGAGGAGTGTCGGCGTTGTCTCCGCTGCGATCTCAAAGTCACCTTAAGTGCGAGTTGAATAGGAGCGAGCCGATGCCGAACAAAACGATTTCAGTCCGCATTGATGGTGAACTGGTTGCCGCGCGAGAAGGCGACACAATCCTCGATGCCGCACGCGCCAACGGAAAGCATATTCCCACGCTCTGCTATCTCAAGGGCATTCACGCCGTTGGTGCATGCCGGGTGTGCATGGTTGAACTGGCCGGAACCGAGCGTCTTCTGCCGTCCTGCACCACGCCCATTCAGGACGGCATGTCCATCAAGACCACATCGGCGAAGCTGACGCAGTATCGCCGCATGGCGGTCGAGCTGCTTCTTGTCGAGCGGAATCACATCTGCTCGTCCTGCGTAAGCAACGGGAATTGCGAGCTGCAGACCATGGCGCAGTCGCTCGGCGTAACGCACGTACGCTACGCCTACAACAATCCGCGACTGCCCGTGGATATGTCCCATCCACGCTTCGTTCTCGATCACAATCGCTGCATCCTGTGCACGCGCTGCGTAAGGGTCTGCGCGGAACTGGAAGGCGCAAATGTGTGGGAAGTCTCCTCGCGCGGCATCCACTCGCGGCTGGTCAGCGATCTTAAAGATGAGTGGGGCCACTCCAGCAACTGCACCGGCTGCGGAAAATGCGTGCAGGCCTGTCCGACGGGAGCACTGGCGGAAAAGGGCTTCTCCGTCCACGAGATGGTCAAGCAGAGCGAAGCGCTCACCCGCCTCGCCGCGCAGCGCAGCGGTCACACAAACAACGCGGGTTGAAGGGTGGCTCGTTCCGCGTCTCTGGTGTTAGTATTTGGGGCAAACCTCAAGCCCCATGCCTTTTCTTCGCATCGTCGCTCGGAAGTGTCTCGGCGCAGCTCTGCGCAGATTGACTGCGCTACGCCTGGCGTCCCTTCTGTCCGGAATCGTGATTTCCGTAGCAGCTACGGCACACGGACAGGTGCCGGCCAACTCCTGCGCAAGTTGCCATGCGGATCTGGTCAAAGGATTCGCGGATACTCCGCACGGCGCGGCATCACCTGCGCATGCCGGCAGCGGTATCACCTGTGCAAGTTGTCATGGCGACGGAAAGGCACACGCAGACAGCAACGGCGACATAACCCAGATCAAGAATCCTTCCAGATTCACTGCACAGCAGGCAGACGCACTCTGCCAAACCTGCCACTCCGGCCGGCATCCCGATTTCGCCCGTTCCGCGCACGCCAAGGCAAATATCGGCTGCGTCAGTTGCCACTCCGTTCATGCAGGTAAGGCAGGGAAGTTGCTTAAGGCAGCGCAGCCCGCGCTCTGCTATCAATGCCATGCCGGCGTTAAATCTCAGTTCTCTGAGCCGGTCCATCACAAGTTGAGCGAAGGAGGCATGAGCTGCACATCCTGCCACGATCCGCACGGCGTGTTGCAGCCGCAGTTGGAGTCGGCCATCGCGCGCCGTAACTCCACTTGCCTCAAATGCCATACAAGTCTTGCCGGACCATTCAAGTACCAGCATGGTGCAGTCCGTCAGGAAGGCTGCACAGCCTGCCATACACCGCATGGCGGAGCAAATCCGAAGCTCATGAAACAGGCAAAAATCAACACCATCTGCCTGGAGTGCCATATGCCCGCGGCGACAGTCTCCGATACCCAGGTCAACGCTGCTCACACGCCCAGCTCAGCCACGCCGTGCACGGATTGCCATTCGTCCATCCACGGTTCGAATCACGACCGCTACTTCAGCGCAAAGTAACAATCCGCCAACTCATCTTGGCATCCGGAGCCGGACTTTCGGGTCACCAATCCCGGTTCCTCTGTTCCAGGTGCCCCATTGCCTGTAGAATCAAGGAGGGGCAAATGGCGTAACTGCCGTCAGCCCTATAGGGTACAGATGAGCGATCACGAATTTGGGTCTTCTCACGCAGCAGAGAAAAGCTCTCCGGCGTGGGTCAGAATTGAAAGGGCGCGCCATCCCCAACGGCCTTACCCCATGGAATTCATCGAGCGGATCTTTACGGATTTCAGCGAGATACACGGGGATCGCGCATTCGGCGACGATGAAGCGGTAGCCTGCGGCATGGCCCGTCTGGGCGAGCATGAGGTCCTGGTCATCGGTAACCGGAAGGGTGGCACCACCAAGGAGCGCGTCAAGCGCAACTTCGGTATGCCGCACCCGGAGGGATATCGAAAAGCCCTCCGTTGCATGAAGATTGCCGAGAAATACAACCGCCCTGTCATCTCGTTTATCGATCTCCCCGGCGCATTTCCCGGTCTCGGCGCTGAAGAACGCGGGCAGGCTGAGGCCATCGCCCGCAGCATCTTTGAAATGTCGCGTCTTCGCGTTCCCACCATCTCTCTCATCAGTGGTGAAGGTGGATCGGGTGGCGCTCTCGCTCTGGCCGTTGCCGACCGCGTGCTGATTCTCGAGAACTCGCTTTATTTCGTCATCACGCCGGAGTCTTGCGCCGCCATCATGTGGCGCGATGCATCACACAAACAGCTGGCAGCTGAAGCAATGCGGATCTCCGCCCCGGAAGTTGCGGCGCTTGGTTGCGTCGATGAGATCCTCAGCGAACCTCCTGAAGGCATCCATGCCGATCACGAAACTGGCACGGGCATGGTGGGCGCAGTCCTCAGGAAACATCTTGAAGAGTTAAAGAGTATCCCAATCGAGGCTCTGGTATCTGCACGGCAACACAAGTTCCGCAACATCGCGCAGTTTTATACGGAAAGCTAATTCCCTTGACGTACTGCTCCCGGTACCCGAAATCTCTGGTGGCAAAACGGATTGAAATGGTCAAACTCCTGACGGAATGTCATGGCACATGGGGTGGCTTTACGTCCCCAACGAATCCGGCAGGTTCCCGTGGTCATCTCCACATCGATCGCGCGCGGAGGTGTCCATGAGTGCGCCTAATGCCACGCCGAAGCCCGACAGCCGCATTCGGGCCTATTTCCAATTCATCTTTGCGGTCTTCTATTTCTTTATCGCCAGATCGCTCGCGTCGCACAGTGCCGCGGGTTTTGCATCCTACTCGTGGTTTCCGCTGGTTGAGCAGGCGATCCTCGCATTCCTCCTGATCGTCGGCTACTCGTCCATGGGCTTCTGGATGAACCGCCAGTTGCACCCCTTCAGCGCACAGGGCTTGCCGCGTCGGGAAGGATGGCTCAAAGAAATCGGTCTGGGCCTGGCCACCGGTTGGGGACTCGCAATTGCCTGCGTTCTGCCCATGGTCCTCATCGGGGGAATCGCAATATCTCTCTCCACTGACGCCTCTTCGTGGGGTTGGCTCGTCGCAGACGCCGCTTTCTTCGTCTTCGCTACCCTGGTTGAAGAAGTAGCCTTCCGTGGATATGGATTCCAGCGCTTTGTGCATGCTGTCGGCCCCATCGGCGCATCGCTCGGCTTCGCCGCATATTACGCAATCGTGCAATCGCTCCTGCCCGGAGCCAGCCGCATCAGCATCTTTGTCTCCCTGGCAATCTCTCTGGTGCTTTCGGCTGCCTATCTCAGAACCTCGGCATTGTGGGTAAGCTGGGGCCTCAACTTCGGCTGGAAGGCGAGCCGAGCCTTGCTCTTCGGCTTGGCAGTGACAGGCGTGAACAACAAGTCGCCGGTCATTCAAGGCAATCCCATGGGCCCGTTCTGGGTAACCGGCGGCGGCTTTGGACTCGAAAACAGTTGGATCACCGTAATTTTCATCCTCGTGGCGCTGCCCGTGGTGTTTCGTATTACCCGCGATCTCAACTATCGCTACAACGCTCCGCAAATCGTTCCGGGAGGCATTCCAGTCGATCTGAGCCCAGCAGCACAGGCACAGCACACAGCTGGAATGGGCCCGGCGGAACCAGCCGCCCCGGCCCTGGTCCAGATTGGCCCAGCTCCCCCCTCCGGCGTTGAGCCTAAACAGAATGCAGATCACGGTTCCGAAGCCGCGTCCTGATCGGCCGGCCCTTCAATTTCACCAATATCCGCAGTTTTAGACTGCAAAGCCGCCAAGCCGATGTGGCTCACCCTGTTCACTTCGATAGCATCGAACCATTTGAGCCCGGGAATTCGCAAACGGCTATCCTGAGGGCTGACCGGTTCTGTAGTTTTGCGCCATAATAGTGGAATTACGTGGGAGGCTCCCATGATCCGGGCATTCTCCAGCACGCACGCTCGTCCTTTTTGGTTCCATCGCCTTCGCTGCGTCAGGTTGATTGCGCTGGTTTGCGCGGCGGCGGGAACGTGCGCTGTGTGGTCGGCTGCCGCGCAGGTCATTACTATCGACACCAAGAATGGCGGTCCAGTTGCCGTGCCGGACGGTGAAGGGGACCATGTTGACCTGCGCTATGCGCAGATCACGCCGACCAAAGTCGAGTTGCCCACCGCTCCCATGGATGAGAGAAACCGCCATGAACTGATTCGGGTGCTTGAAGCGGAACAGGGATTCGCCATGCGCCCATTCCCGCGTGGTCACAAAGGCATCACTCTTGTCGCTAACGGCAAGCTCAATCCGGCGGGCGATAAGTACCTCGACATGGCCATCAACAACGGCATCTCCGCCAAGCCTGGAGACCGCGTTGTGATTACCGATCTAAAAATCGACCACGGAAAGATGATCTTCCAGTTGAATGGCGGACCCGACGCCAAGCATCGCTTCCTGCGTCACATTTCGATAGGGACAAATCCCAATTACACCAATCCCGTCGTCCAGGACCTGAAAGATCCGCAGGGTGCGCGCCTGACCCTTGACTTTGGGCACTCGGTACCGGCCGTGACCGGTAAGCAGGTCAAGGATCTTCTTGCTCCGCTTATCTCGTTCGATGTGAAGACGCCCGTTCAGGCATTCACCGATACGCTTCCGACTCCGCTCAAGGACGCCATTCTGAACCACAAGGTAATGGTGGGAATGAGCACCGAGATGGTGATGTTTGCCAAAGGAGCCCCGCGGGCCAAGTCGCGCGAAATGGATGGCCAGATGCCGTTTGAAGAGTGGATCTACGGCATGCCTCCTCAGGAAGTCGAGTTCGTACGCATCAATGGCAACCGTGTCATCCGCGTTGAAATCGCAAAAGTCGGCGAGCCTCCGGAGGTTTTTACCAAGGATGTGGTGTCTGGCATGATGCGTACCGGCGGCGGACCGGTCGTTGCCGACAACAACATCAAGGTCGTGCAGGAAGGCGATGTGCATCGCGATCCCGACAGGCAGGCTCCCGCTCCGCCTCCCACGCTGCGCAAGCCGGGTGAGCAGCTTCCAACCGACCCGCAGGATTCAAGACTTCCGCCGGGCCAGAGAAATCGCGACACAATGCGCCCGGTGCAGATGCCCAAGGAGAAGCCACAGGATGTCCCCGGCTACAATCCTGACACGGTACAGGATTCGCAGCAGCAGACCACCGGCCAGACCCCGCAGACGAACAAGACCAACTGAAATTGCGGGCTGGATTCATGTAAACTGAAGTTAGCGAGTCCCGCGCCTTCCGCGCAATTCCATTGCAATGAAGGGCAGCACATGACCGCGACGTTGAAGCCGCGCGCACTCTGCTGCGCGTGAGTGCAGAGACACTTTACGAAGGAGAAACACCCAACCCATGGCAAAGATTGCAAAGACTGGTGATCGTAAGAAGGTAATGGACACGACGAAGTCCACTGACTGCCCCAAGTGTGGCAAGCCCACGCGCATCGTCAAGCGCGTTAAGGACCGCGAACGCAACATCCCAGGCGGTGTCTATATCTCGTGTTCTGCCTGCGAGTTCTACGAAAAACTTTAAGTAGCACTCATAAGTTTGAGCAAAACAAAAGCCTGGCAACCTGCCGGGCTTTTTGTTGGTGGCAGATGCACAATTCAGAGAATGCGCTGTTTCGAAAGAGCACGGCATCAGAGGCTGCGAAAGTACTCAACTCCTCGGGCGTTTTGAATCCGGGCACGAGTTGACTCGTGCCGCGACCGGCACAAGATCAATGAACTTCAGCCCTTGAGGGAATGCAATTTCGAAATCCTATTCCACTGGCTGGTCAAACGCAGCAAGCCTGACGTTCCACTCCATTACGAAATGATAGAGACAATGCAAACAACTCGAAGCCACATGGGCGCCGTTGGATTCGACTTTGGCACAACCAACAGTTCTGTGGCGATATTGAATCAAGATTCTGAGATCCAGCTGGCGTCTTTCCCCTCGCTTAAGGGTCCAATCGAATCAGTTCGCTCGGTTCTCTATCTTGAACTTCTCAACGCAGGAAAGGGCCCACGCAAAGCTCACGCCTATACCGGGTCTACAGCAATCGAGCGATACCTTCAGGCCGAAGAGAAGGGGCGGCTCATCCAGTCGCTCAAATCTCACCTCTCCAGTCGCTCGCTTACCGGAACCGAAGTATTCGGACGTCGCTACAAGCTTGAGGATCTGGTCGCACGCATGATCTCCGATCTGCGGGTCAATGCGGAAAGTCACTTCGGCAGACCTGTCCGTTACGCAATGGTGGGTCGTCCGGTTCGCTTTGTAGGCGCTGAATCGGTTGAGGACGATGACTTCGCGGTGTCTCGATTGCGCGCGGCGTTCTTGGCCGCTGGTTTTGAGGACGTGGATTTTGAAATGGAGCCGGTTGCGGCGGCCTGCGCTTATGAAGCGTCGCTTGATCACGACGAGCTGATCCTGATCGGCGACTTCGGTGGCGGTACCAGCGACTTCTCTCTACTCCGCGTTGGCGCTAACGTGCGCCGTCGCGGGCGGACTCCTGAAGACCTGCTCGGCAATAGCGGTGTGGGCATTGCCGGCGACGCTTTCGACGCCCGCATTGTTCGCAAACTTGTGTCGCCGGCGCTTGGCTCCGATTCTCAGGCCAGATCGCTCGGCAAGATCCTGACCGCTGTGCCGGCGTGGATCTACGCCAATCTTGAACGCTGGCATTACCTGTCGTTCCTGCGGACGAACAATGTGCGGGAGATTCTGAAGAGTGCCAGCATTCGCGCGTTGGAGCCTGAGAAGATTCAGGCCCTGATAGCACTCATCGAAGAGGATCTCGGCTACCAACTCCATCAGGCAGTGCAACAGGTTAAGTTCCAGCTCTCTCGCGACGATGCTGCCGAGTTCCGTTTTCGCGAAGGCAGTCTGGATCTGCGCATCCCCGTCACTCGCGACGAGTTCGAACGATGGATAGCCGACGATCTGCAGGCCATCGAAACATCCATCGACACGTTACTCAGCAATTCCGGTATTGACCGTCGCGAAGTTGATCGCGTATTCCTGACCGGCGGAAGCTCATTTGTACCGGCGGTACGCCGCATCTTCGAAACCCGCTTCGGGATAGACCGCATCTGCGGCGGTAACGAGTTCACCTCAGTCGCCCACGGCCTGGCCCTGCGCGCCGAGGAACGTTAGTAGCAGACGCTCAATCTCTCTTAAGGAGCGAAAGAAGGTAGCTTTGGGTAAAACGGTGACGCTTGCTCAGTGCGCCGGTTTCCATTTAACTGGATTCATGCGCAATCTGTATCGACAATCGGACGTCGCGGAGATCAAACAACGGCTCGCCGGCCTGCAACCGGATAGCCCCCGTCGGTGGGGCAAAATGAGTGCACCGCAGGCCGTCGCCCACTGTGCAGCTGCCATGGAGTGGGCTGTCGGCGACCGCATTCCGCCGCCCGTGGGGTTGTCCAGCATCCTCGGTCGCATGATCAAATCGAGAGTGCTCGGCAACGACGCGCCAATTCGGCAAAACGCACCTACCGCCAAAGATCTATTAGTTGTGGATGAACCCGATCTGCAGACAGAACGCGAACGCCTGGCTGTTCTCATCGACCGCTTTGCAGGTGCCGGCCCCGCCGGTTGCACACGTTCCCCGCACAGTTTCTTTGGCCGACTGACGCCCGACGAGTGGGCGATTCTGACTTACAAACATCTGGATCATCACTTGCGTCAGTTCGGGGTGTAATCCACTCCGACGGTTACCAATCTTGCCGCGGACTGGAAAATGCAGGATCGTTCAGGGACTCAATGGTTGTGAAGACAATTTCTGCTTCTAGAGGGTAGTACGAAGTCGCATCCCGGACTCCCGCCGCTAGAGTCTTTGGGGTACCAGTTCCCGATTCGAATCACCCGTACCGTTATTCCTGCGCTTGCAGTGCCGCATCCATCTCCTTGAGAATCGCCTCCGTCGCCCCTGCCGGATCAGCCGCCTGGGTAATCGGACGACCCACCACGAGGTAGCTCGCCCCATTTCGCAAAGCATCTGCCGGCGTCGCCACCCGCTTCTGATCGCCCACCGCACCTCCCGCAGGCCGGATGCCGGGAATCACCAGCTTCGCCCCGGGTCCCGCCATCGATCGAAGGGTGGCCACCTCCTGCGGAGAACACACAAAGCCGTTGATGCCCGCGCCCAGTCCCATCTTTGCCAGCAGCGCCACCTGAGCCGCGGGACTGCGTTCCAAACCAACCGCCGATACCTGCGCCTGATCCATACTCGTCAAAACCGTTACGGCCAGCAGTTGCGGAGGATTCTTCATGTCTTCCAGCGCCGTCTGCGCCGCCGCCAACATCACCGGACCGCCGTTAGCGTGGACCGTCATCATCCGCGCGCCCAGTGCAGCGCCGGAGCGTACCGCTCCAGCCACGGTATTGGGAATGTCGTTGAACTTCAGATCGAGAAAGACTGAGCAGCCCCGCTCCGCAAGTTGCTCCACGAGCCCGGGACCCGCCGCCACAAACAACTCCAGCCCGACCTTGAACCACAGGCAGCGCGATTCCAGTCTGTTGACCAGGTCAAAGGCCGCGCCGGCATTCGGAAAATCGAGGGCAACAATCAAACGCTGCCGGGCATCTTCAACAGGATCAAGGTGTTTCGACGCCGTAGTAGCGCCTTGAACGGCAGCCGTCTTCAGTCTCTCTGGAGGGCACATGCCTTCATGTTAAAGCAAACGGTTTGTTGCTCAAGCGGGAGTTTTGCCATGACTGCAAAAACACGTAAATGGCTGGTGGAATAAAGTATTAGGTGTGAGCTCCGTGATCGCAAAGGGAGTGGTTATGCGCAGGGTTGCGTGGATGATCGCGTGGGTGGTCGCGTGGCTTTGCTTTGCCGGATGTGCCTGGGCAGCGGGCGGCGATACCAACCCCATGAACTACGATCCCCAGGTCAAAGACGCCTTCACCCATTTCTACAATCTTGACTACTCCGGCGCAATCAAGCGCTTTGAGCACATTCGCGCTCAGCATCCGGGCGACCCCCAGGCCACCGCCTATCTGCTTGAAGCGGTGCTTTTTCAGGAGCTTTACCGCCAGGACCTGCTCGATACCACGTTTTATGCCAACGACGGTTTTCTAAGTGGCAATCACGCCACACGCGACGACCCGGAGGCCCGCAAGCGGGTCATGGACTTGGCCGACGAAGCCATCCGTGAGGCAAATACGCGCCTGAGCAAGAATCCAAACGATGTCAACGCGCTATTCGCACGCGGTTGGGTATATGCCCTGCAAACGACATACGACGCCATGGTCAAGCGCGATTTTCGCGGCGGATTCAAATTGGCCACAAAGGCCAAGAACGATGCGCAGCGCGTCCTGCAACTCGACCCGAACTATGTGGACGCCAAACTCATTGTCGGTGTCTACGAATACGTAGTAGGCGCGCTGCCTTGGCCGTTCAGATTTTTCATTGGCTTTGTGGGCATCACCGGATCGAAGTCAACCGGAATGCAACTTCTTCGCGACGTATCCGAGCGCGGTGTCAATACAAGCGTCGAGGCACGCACCGCCATGGCGCTCTTCCTTCGCCGCGACGCCAAGTATCAGGAAGCGATCAAGGTTATCCTCAGCCTTGAGAAAGAGTATCCCCACGACTTCCTGTTCCATCTTGAGGAGGCGAATCTTCGCAAAGATGCAGGCGAGGGAATGGCGGCAGTCAATTCCTATCGCGAGTTGCTTGCCTTGGCTGCCAAGCCCGGTTACTTCGCGGAACCTCAACTGGAGCTGGCCTACTTCGGGTTAGGCGACGCGCTGCGCGGGCAACGGCTCTTTGCTGAGGCCGCTGAAGCCTATGAAAAAGCCGCAGCCGCAAAAGATGTGGGGCCCGAGCTCAAAATCCGCTCGCTGCTCGCCGCCGGAGAGTGCCACGATCTGATCGGCGAGCGCGAACAGGCCGTGAAAGACTATCACGGAGCCATCGACGCGGGTCCCAGTACTTCGCGCGCCGACACGGCCCGCAAGCGCCTGCGCACGCCGTACAAAGAGAACTAGGGACCGGCGGAAAGGGAACCACCTCGCCCGGAAATTCGTATCATTTGTCAGGAAGAATATTCCTGGTTAAGGAGCTGGCCATGGCTGTCTATTGTCATCAATGTGGAACTGCACTGCCGCCAAGCGCGCGCTTTTGTTCAAACTGCGGGTCATCCATCAACGTTCCGCAGCCCATGCCCGCCCGGCCCCTGATGAGGCCCCGTGAAGGCCGCCAGATCGCCGGTGTCTGCCTGGCTCTGTCGCGTTCCTATGGATGGGATGTTGCCGTTGTGCGGATCATCACCGTGATTCTGCTGTGCATCTCCGGCGGAGTATTCGGTGTTGCCTACCTGGCAGGCTGGGTCGGAATCCCAGAGGAACCCCTTGGCCTGCCTGCAAATACCCATCCGGGGGCGTATCCTCCAGGTATATGAGGTTCTTTAACTCCTCCTCTGGGGCACGGCTGGCATTTATCGATTTCGGTACCGGTGTCCCCGTAATTTTTCTGCACCCCACTCCCTTCGATCACGATTACTGGCGTCCGCTCGTCGGGCTCTTGCCCGGCGTGCGCGCCATTGTGCCCGATCTGCGCGGCCACGGCGCTTCAGAGCTGGGCGCCAGCCTTCCCGCAGGCGGCTTTGCCCTCGTTCCCAATGCGCCGGTGCTCACCATGAAGCGGCTTGCGCAAGACACGCTTGAGCTGATGGACCACCTCGCCATCGATAAGGCCATCTTTGCCGGCTGCTCCATCGGCGGATATGTTCTGTTAGAGCTGTGGCGTCAGGCTTCGGCCCGGATGCGCGCGCTGGCATTCGTCTGCTCCAAGCCCCAGCCCGACACTGAGGCAGGTCTTCAGAAACGCGCTGCCAACATCGCACAAGCCCGCAAGGGAGACCTCAACGCGATGTTCGACGGAATGGCGCAGACCCTCATCGGCGCAACCGCGCGCGGCAGCCGAGCTGCCATCGTGGCGGAACTGCGCAGCCGCATGACGCTCACCCAGAATGCGCTGGTAGCAGTACAGGCCGGCCTCGCCGCCCGTCCGGACTCACTGCCCGCTGTGGCAACCATCACCGTGCCAGTACTCGCGGTTGCAGGTGGCGAAGATGGATCGGTGACCCCGGGGGAGATGGAAGTGCTTCGCGCCGCGCCCGGCGGATGCGAGTATCATCTGCTGCCGGACGCAGGACATCTTGCTGCATATGAGCAGCCCGAAAAAGTGGCTGAAATTATGCGACGCTGGCTTGCGAATATTCGGGACTGACGGGCTCCGGTTCACCGTACCGCGGATAATTCACCATCACTTCCTCGACTGCCTCCACGGTTTGAACGCCGCCCCGCGCGCCCTTATGCATGCAGTTCAACGCAGCCGCAGCGCATGAGAAATCAAGCTGCTGTTCCAGCGGCCATTCCTTCAGCAAGCCATAGAGGAATCCCGCACGAAAGATGTCGCCCGCTCCAGTCGTGTCTACCACGGGGACGCGATACGCGGGCCTATGGATCAGCTTTTTCCCATCCCAGGCCATCACGCCATGTTCGCCAAGCGTCGCCGCCGTCACCCGGCATCCATACAGAACCTGCATCCGGCGCAGGCAGCGCTCGGTATCGGTTTCGTTCATCATCCTGCGCGAGAAATCGTTGTTCACTATCAGATAATCGACGTGCTCCAGCAGATCGTCGATATCGGGATACGGCTCATCCAGGTCTGCTGACACAAGCACTCCCGCTTCGTGAGCCCACCTTGCCGCCTGGATGGCTGCCGCGGTATCGCGCCCATCTACATGCAGTACTCGGGCGTTCACGATCCAGTCTCGGTCAAGGTCCTCCGGCTGCAGCACCAGATTGTCATTGCGCTGGCATAACACGGAGCGGTCGCCGCTCTTGTCGATCAGAATCACGTTTTGCAGGCTCGGCTCGCCTGGAACCGTTTTGACCTGCGTTTCCACGCCGGCGCTGCTGAAGGCCTCGGCGTGCAGTTGCGCGCCTTCGTCATCGCCGAACTTACCCACGTAACGCGTGCTCATGCCCCAGGTCTGACAGGCAATCACGGTAGAAGCCACTTGGCCGCCGGGAGCGATCGCTCGCCCCGTATATTCAACTTTTGAGCCAACAGTGGGAAAGTCAGCCAAAGATATCAGAGTATCGATGGCATTCAGCCCTACTCCAACAATATCCACCTTAGTAAACTGTGCCATGCCGCCATTGTAGTAGTAATTCTGCCTCTCACAAACGTTACTTCGGATGCTGTACGCTCAAGATAGGCCTCATTTTCGATCTGGACCCCATTTGTGACACAGCAAAAGACATCTTCGCGCCCTTTCGTCCGTCCCCAGCCAAACGCCTCCCTCCATTGCGGCAGGGTTTCTCTGGAAAGCCTTGCACGTCGGTACGGCACACCGCTTTATGTCTACTCTGCCGATCAGATTGCGGAGCGGCTGGGGCTTTTTCAGCATGCGCTGGCCGGCCGCGAGCACCTGGTTTGCTACGCGGTCAAGGCCAACTCGGCGTTGGCCATTCTGAAGCTGCTCGCTGGCCGCGGCGCAGGTTTCGACATTGTCTCGGGTGGCGAACTCGAGCGGGTACTCGCCGCGGCGCCCGACGCCGCCGGCCGCGTCGTCTTCTCGGGCGTCGGCAAAACTGCCGCTGAGATCGATCTTGCCCTCCAGGCAGGCATTCTGGAATTCAACATCGAGAGTGAAGCGGAACTGGAATTGCTCGCAGCCCGCGCGCGCAAGATCAAGCAACCCGCGCGCTTCGCTCTGCGCGTCAATCCAGACGTATTTGCCGACACGCACCCCTATATCTCCACCGGCCTTCGCGAGCACAAGTTCGGCATCGACATCCGCCATGCGCTCGCCATCTACAAAAAGGCAGCAGGGAACCGCTGGCTGATTCCTCACGGTGTCAGCGTGCACATCGGATCGCAGATCCGATCTGCGCAGCCGTTTGGCCAGGCCATGATGCGCGTTCGAAAACTTGCCGATCAGCTCAAGCGCGAAGGCATCGTCCTCAAGTCAATCGACGCAGGTGGCGGTCTCGGAATCGACTACCACGGTGGCCAGTTTGATGCCGCCGCCAAAGTGGCCGAATACGCGACGGCCATTCAGCAAGCGCTTGAGGGATTCGAAGGTCGCCTCCTGATCGAGCCCGGCCGTTTTCTTGTAGCGCAGGCTGGCGCGCTCGTTGCCCGCGTGCTCAATGTAAAGCGCAATGGCAAAAAAACCTTTGTCATTACAGACGCCGCCATGAACGACCTCATTCGACCCGCGCTCTACCAGGCGCACCACGACGTAGTTCCCGTGCGGCCTCGCTCAGGAGCAGCACGCGCAGTCGATGTGGTTGGTCCAGTGTGCGAGTCGGGTGACTTCTTTGCGCGCGATCGTAAGCTCGCTCCGCTTGAGCCCGGTGACCTGGTCGCGCTGCTCGACGCCGGCGCCTACGGAATGTCGCAAAGCTCAAACTACAACACACGAATGCGCCCGGCAGAGGTGCTGGTAGAAGGTGCGAAGGCCCGCCTCATCCGCCGCCGCGAAACCATGGCCGACCTGCTGGCCCCGGAACGTGACCTGATTCATGATTAATGCCCCAGACTCGAGCGCAACGAACCGGCGTAACGTCACAGCTCAGCATCATTAACTTTGTTATCGTAAGCTCGGGAGAGATCGAGCATGTATCTCCGCACGAAAGCAATTCATATCTTTCTTATTGCCATGTTTATGTTGACTGCTTCTTCAGATGCCCTTGCCGATCAGCTCACCGTCAAAACCGAGCAAGGCAAGGTTCACGGTAGGCACATCAACCACGGAAAAGTCAGAGCCTTCCTCGGCCTGCCGTATGCGGCGCCTCCCGTCGGCGATCTGCGCTGGAAAGCCCCGGAGCCTGCCGACAGTTGGAAAGGCACCCGCAGCGCCACACGCTACGGTGCTCGCTGCGAACAGCGTGCCATCTTTGGCGATATGACCTTTCAGGACGCAGGCCCCAGCGAAGACTGCCTCTACCTCAATGTCTTTACTCCCCCAAAATCCAAAATCAAAAGCAAGCTGCCGGTCATGTTCTGGATTCACGGCGGCGGATACCTGGGAGGCTCGGCATCTGAAGCGCGCCATAACGGCGATTTCCTGCCGACCAAGGGTGTAGTGCTGGTCACCATTAACTACCGCCTCGGCGTCTTCGGATTTCTCGTCACTGACGATCTCGCCGGGGAAGCGAATGGCTCGGCAGGGAACTACGGGCTCATGGACATGATCGCCGCGCTTCAATGGGTCAATGCCAATATCGAGCAGTTTGGTGGCGACCCAGACAACGTGACTATATTCGGCGAAAGCGCAGGTTCCATGGCCGTCAGTACGCTTATGGCTTCTCCCATGGCGAACGGGTTGTTTCATAAGGCCATTGGTGAAAGCGGCGCGGAATTTCGTCAGAGTCTCCCAATGGAAGCGCTGTCGATCCGCGAACAGCAGGACGGAAAGTGGGTCGCCGCTCTTGGCGTCAACTCGATCGCTGAGTTGCGCGCACTTCCGGCTGCGCAAATCCTTGAAGCCACAACCCGGCCGGGATCTCCCCACTTCAGGCCAGTCATCGACCAGCGTGTGCTTACCCGCAGAGTGCCCGACACCTACGCGCAGGGTCTTCAGGCCCATGTTCCTCTGTTGGCCGGTTGGAACCGCGATGAAGCCTACGCCAAGGGAATGACCGCTTCGAGATGGAAACTCTGGGTTGAGGTCCACCTGCGGGATCGAGCGCAGGAGTTTCTCCGCCTCTACCCGGGCAACACCGACGAGCAGGCCGAGCGCTCGGCATCGGACTACGCCGGCGACAGCTTTATCGCGTTCGGCACCTGGCAATGGATCCAGGTGCACACCCAGACCGGAGGCTCGCCCGTCTACCGCTATCATTTTGAGTTGCCCGCTCCACCCAGCAAATTCCATCCTGACTGGCAGGCATTTCACTCCGACGACATTGAGTACGTATTCGGCACGCTGGACACGCGCCCTGAAGCCAAATGGCGGCCGGAAGACCGCAAGCTGAGTGAGCAGATCATGACCTACTGGACGAACTTCGCCAGAACCGGCGATCCCAACGGTGAAGGTGTTCCACTCTGGCCCAAATACGGGCCGGACCACCTCGTCCTGCACCTCGACGATCCCATCACGGTAACACCCTCAACCGTTGAGGAGCGGTACCAATTCCTGCAGGAAGGAATGCCACCGTTCCGTCCATAGCGCAAAAGCCGCGCAAATACCGGAGGCCGCTGACAAAAGCAGCGGCCTCAAGTGCAAATCCTGAATTCTGAAATTGAATCAGCGCCCGTTCATTGACCACTGTCTTTATTGGTTCACGCCTGCAGCCGACGCAAACCCTGAGGCCTGCTCCGTCGGAATCGTGCTCTCCGGAGGCGGTGGACCAAAATTGCCTTCCTTGGCATTCAGCGCGGTCGAGTAATCCGGCCCCAGCCCAAGCTTCTTCAGCGCGCGAGCATCGGGCGTCAGCTTGGTCTGCCAGCCGTGATCAGACTGATACTTCCGCATAGCCGCCATCGAAGTCGGATCCCAATTGCCCGAGGGATCGCCCGACAAATAATGCTCGCGGATCAGCGCCTGCTGGATCTGGGTTGCACGTTCCGAATCGATCTTCTGCTGGCCGCGGACCCTACGCGCACTGCGCCTCGTGCGGCGCGATTTATTGCTGGTCTTTGCTCTGGTTTTTGCACTGGTTTTCGTCTTGTGAGCAGATCTGCTGCTGCTCGTCTTTGATTTTCCGCTGGTAGGGGCGCGATGCACGCGAGCCGCAAACGCGCAGGGGACAACAAGCGCAGCTGAGAGAACCAAAGCAAAAGTTGAACGCGACAAAAACACTTTAACGCTACCTCTAATGGACTTCAGAACTTTTCGGGCCGTTTGGAGCAGTGTAGCGAAACTATGAGCACTGCGACAAGGCCTAAAATCGTTCCCGTTATATAACTCTTAAACTCCTGGCGACTTACGGCGCCTCGCCCCCGGCCGGAGACAAGGCGCCGTTTCGCATTATTGTAAGGTTCCGCCGATGTAATTGATGCCTTGCTCGGGATGCCGCGGATCCACGATCTCGAACACCACATCGTCACCGGTTTTCAGTTTGCTTGCCACGGCATTGAACTGTTCCTTATTTGTCGTGGGCTGCTTGTTCACATGAGTGATCACATATCCCGGCGCCAGTCCCTGCAGGTCAGCGAACGATCCCGAGCGAACCGAGGTGATCATGACGCCCGGCGTCTTCAGCTTCGATGCGATCGACGGGGACAGGTCACGAACCACCACGCCGAGTTTGCTCTCGCCGGCATCGGTTTCATCGCCGGGCGCGGATTCGGTCTGGCTACCGGTCATCTGCGCGAACACCTTGTCGCGGTCGCCAATCGTCACCGTCGTGTCGTTCTGCTTGCCCTCACGCAAATAACCAAGCCGTGCGGTCGAACCCGGTCTGCGGCTTGCGATCTCGCCGACAAGCTCGTTGCCGTCCTTGATCGAGTGGCCGTCGATGGAGTTGATGACGTCGCCGGGCTTGAGGCCAGCCTTGTCTGCCGGTCCACCCGGTTGAACTTCCTGAACCAGCACGCCGTTCTTGAAGCCGTATACACGGCCCACAGCGCCCGAAAGCCCTTCACGGAACTGGATGCCGATGGACCCGCGCGTTACCTTGTGACTCGGGCTGATCAGGTCGTTGTACACCGACACCACGGTGTTTGAAGGCATCGCAAATCCAATGCCCTGGTACCCGGCCGACTGCGTGTAGATGGCAGTGTTCACGCCAATCACTTCGCCATTCATGTTCAGCAACGGTCCGCCGGAGTTGCCCGGATTAATGGCCGCATCGGTCTGAATAAAGTGCTGGAACTGACCGCCTGCGCCGGGGTCGATGGTGCGGTTCTTGGCCGAGATAATGCCGGCCGTCACGGTCTGCGAAAGCGCAAACGGGCTTCCGATCGCCTCTACCCAGTCGCCCACCGCCGCATTGTCTGAGTTGCCAATCTTTACCGTGGGCAGCGGGGAACTGGTGTCGATCTTGATCACAGCCAGATCGGTCGCCTTGTCGGTTCCGATCACGCGAGCCGGACGGCCAAGATCCTGCGTGTCAGGATCGGTCGAGAGCTTGACGTAGATCTTGTCGGCCTTGTCGACCACATGAAAGTTGGTAATGATGTAACCCTTCGGATCGACGATGAATCCGGAGCCTAGCGATTCTCGGACGCCGCCGCCCTGGTCGCCGCCATCCGGAACTTGACCGCCGAAGAAGCGGTTGAAAAAGTCCTGGAAGTTATCAGAAGGTCCGTTCTGATCGTCATCACCGCCGCCCGGTGCCTGCTGGCTGGGCGGTGTTCCAAAATGGAAGTTCCGCGTACCGCCCCGGTTGGTGGTCTGCTTGGGCAGGGTCTGCGTATTGATGTTCACAACCGCCGGACCCACCTGCCGGGCAATCTTAACGAAATCATTCGGCGGAACAGAAGAGTTCGTCACCTTGAGCGGTGTCGCATCCGAGCTGTTGTTTTCCTGTTCCTGTCCGCGTACGCCGTGAGCCGCATAGGAGCCGGCAAGAATGGCGGCTGAAAGCGTCGCGAGCATTACAAAGGCTGAAGCCATGCGGCGTTTCCAAAGCCGTTCGAAGAGCGATTTCATTCTTAATTGACCTCGTTTGGTTGCCAATCCGACGATTGCACCAGTTCCTAGTATAGCGATTTGCAGGCAAACCGGTCTGCATCGAATGAGTTAGGCCGGATTCGTATCTCCGGCGGCTCAAAAGCCGGGCCCTCGGTTTCCTGGACACAATTTTCCTGTTACTGCGGTTTAGACGCGATTCAATTCAAAAGAGTTGCGAACTCCGGCCGCAAATGAGGTACTGTCCGGCTATTTTCCTTTAGCGGGCCTTTATTCCGGCGGCAAACACCTGTTGCCCGGCGACATAAGTCTCCAGCACCTTCGACTTCAGCAGGTCCGGTGCCGGAACGGAATAAAGGTCCCGGTCCACCAAAATGAAGTCTGCATCGTATCCCGCCGCCAGCTTGCCCTTCTGCTTTTCGGCAAACTCCGCGTAGGCCGAACCCTGCGTGTATGCAAAAAGCGCCTGTCCCCTGGTGATCTTCTGTTCAGGGAAATAAGTCTTGGTTCCGGCTTCGTTCATGCGTGTCACCGCGGCATACAACCCGCGAAACGGCGTAACCGGCTCCACCGGATAATCCGTTCCAAACGCCAGCGGAACCCCAGCATCCAGAAACGCCTTCCACGCATACGAGAAGGCCGCGCGTTTCGGGCCCAGCCGCGACTCCGCCCAGTTCATATCCGTAAGCAGATGGCTGGGCTGCATCGACGCAATCACGCCCAGCTTCGCAAAGCGAGCCACGTCGGCCTCGTCCACCACCTGCGCGTGCTCAATGCGGTTGCGGGCTTGCGTAGAGATTCCCGGCTGAGCAAATGCGTCGAGCGCCATCTCCGCAGCCTTGTCTCCAATGGCATGAAAGCCCAGTTGAAATCCTGCCTTCGCGCGTTCCAGCGCCAGCGCATTCAGCTCCGCCTGCGTAAACTGCGGCAATCCCGTGTTGCCGGCATCATCCGAGTAAGGAGCCTTCATCGCCGCTGTCCGCGAGCCCAGAGAGCCATCCATGAATCCCTTCAGCATTCCTGTATGCAGCATCGGGTCATTCGCATCGTGATGGCTGCGCATCTGTTTCAGCTCGTCAATGGGCGCTTTGAAAGGAAGCCACTCCGTTATCCTTAAGTTCAGCTTGCCCGCCTTCTCCAGTTCCTCGTAAACAAGAAAATCTTCCCAGTCGCTGTTGTCCTGCACGCTGGTTACGCCATGCGAAAGCGCATCGGCGATCGCCAGCTCCGCTCCACGCATCCGCTCCTCATGGCGGCGCGGCGGAATCACCTTCGTTACCAGATCCTGCGCCGACTCGCGCAATATACCCGTCGGCTCTCCCTGTGTATCCAGGTCGATCGCGCCGCCTTCCGGCACAGCAGTTTTTCCAGTAATACCCGCGGCAGCCAGCGCGGCAGAGTTGGCAATTGCAATGTGCCCATCCACACGTTCAAGAAGTGCCGGATGTCCCTTCGTCACGTTGTCGAGTTCCTGCCGCGTTGGCAGCACCTTGTCGGCCCAGAGCGTCTGATCCCAGCGTCCGCCTGTAAGCCAGCGACCCGCAGGTGTGCTCTTGGCGTAACTTCCCACGCGCTCCAGCATATCGTTGAGTGAACTCGCGTCGGTCAGGTCCACATTCAGCTTCGTCAACCCAGCATTGCCAAGGTGCAGGTGTGCATCGTTGAATCCGGGAAAGACAAAGACATCCTGTCCGGCCCCGCGCAGATCGCGCATCCGCGTCGACGGGCCCGCAAGCCGCCTGATCTCTTCATTGCTCCCAACGGCCAGCACTTTGCCGCCGCCGATAGCCATCGCCTGCACGATCTTCGGCGTGTCCTGCCCCAGTCCCTCGCCCGTATAGATCGTTCCGTTGTAGAAAATCACGTCGGGAACAGAGTTCACCATCGGTGCCTTGCCTTCAGTGGATGTCATGGCGCTTACGCTCTGCCGTGCGCGGCATCCGCAAACCTGAACGGCGACCAGCAGAGCACAAATGAAATGCAGGCATGTTCGCATGCGCGGAGTGTAGCAGATCGTGTGCCGGCTGCTTCGCAGCTTTACTGCTCCGCAGCCCAGTCAACCAGCGCGAGCGTAAACAGCAGCACGCGCCGCAGTCCCGTCTCTCGGTCGCGAGCGGAGTACCATTCGGCCTGCGTGTGTGCTCCTCCACCTTCGCCTCCCGCGCCCATTGAAAGCGCGGGCACACCAATTGACAACGGAATGTTGGCGTCGGTCGATCCCAGCCGGAGATCGGTGCGCAATCGCAAATGCCTGTCGATCGCGCGCAGCGTATCCAACATCGCCGAGTCGTTGGGCAGCGCTCCCGCCGGCCTGTCGCCAATCTTCGTAATCGTGAAGGTCAACGGCTTGTCTCCGTTGCTTGCCACTACTCTGCCGCGGGCGTTCCAGTGCGCTACTGAATCTTCAACCGCGCGATGCAGCGCAACCTCCAGCCGCAATAACTGCTCTGGATCAATCGAGCGTAGATCGATATTCGCGCTTGCGCTCTCCGGAATCGAATTCACACTGGTGCCGCCACGAATGGTGCCCACGCTCAGCGTGGTCTTCGGCTCCTCAGGCAGTGGTACCTCGGCCAACTCCGCCAGCGCAGTAGCCAGCGCAAAAATCGGATTCACCGTGCCCGCATCCGTAAAGCTGTGCCCGCCGGGACCGTTGATCGTCACCTGAAATCGGCGGCTGCCCAGAGCCAGCGTGACTGCGGAGTCGGCTCCAGCACCATCCAGAACCACATGCGCGGCAATCCTGCCCGCCAGAGCTTTCTGGTTGTAGAAGTGGCGAACCCCGCGCAAGTCGCCCTCGCCTTCCTCGCCCACATTGCCCAGAAAGACCAGCGGCGCGCGCATCTCAACCTTTGCATCCGTGAGCGCATGGCCAATAGCCAGCATTCCGGCAACGCCTGCGCCGTTGTCGCATGCCCCTGGCGCACGAAGTACATCGCCATCGCGTACCGGATTGATCGGCGTTCCGGCAGGAAAGACCGTATCGAGATGCGCGGAGAGAACAATCACCGGGCCCGTGCTCTCTTCAGGCAGATGCGTGGCCGCAAGCGTGCCAACTACATTGCCCACCGCATCAATCTCAACACCGCGCAGGCCAACTTCGTTGAAACGCTCGGCCAGCCACTCCGATCGTGCCTGTTCGCCAAACGGCGGCGCGGGAATTGCCACCAGCTCAGCCTGCCAGTCCATGATCTTTCCTGGATTTCCGTGCAGCCACGAGAAAGCCGCATGCACCGGCCTGAGCGCCGCCAGCGCGGTCACGCGGGAGTAAGACGAACTGCGAGTAAAAAGCCCCATGCAGATGGATTCAGACTATAGCAAAACCGGAGTCACCGTACTTCGATGCCCGAATCTTCTCGCGGACCATCAAGCGGAGACTCGAATGTGCACAGCCAGATTGCATTAACTTCGTTCGCTATACTCCACCGAGTGCAGAAACAGCCCACGCGCCGGAGCGGTCGGTCCCGCCGCCGCACGCGCCTTTGCGGCCAGAATCTCCGGAATTGCATCGGTCTTCATCCGTCCCCGTCCCACATCGATCAGCGTTCCCACAAAGTTGCGCACCATGTGGTGCAGAAATCCGTTTCCTCGCACGCGATAAACAAGCAAGGTTCCCGCCGCATCCCGCTGCTCTTCCCACGTTGACGAAAACACTCTGCGAATGGAACTCTTCAGCGGCTGATCCGCATCCTCTTCCTCGCTGCGTGCCGCAAGGTCCGGATCGGTGGCCGCAAAGCTCAGGAAGTCGTGTTCACCTTCCAGCAGTTTGGCCGCATTCTGCATATCTCCAAGATTCAAGGGCCATATGCAGGGGTAAACGTACCGCGCGAGAAACGGCGGACAGGTTGCTTCACGATACACGCGATACTCGTATGTTTTTGCCGTGGAGGAGTGGCGCGCATGAAACGACTCCGGGACCGTCTCCGCCTCAAGAATCCGTATCGCGTCCGGCAGGGTGCGGTTCAGCGCGCGCCGAAGATTATCAGCTGGAATCGGCGCTTGCAGGGCAAAGCTTGCCACCTGCCCAAGTGCATGTACACCCGCGTCTGTGCGCCCCGAGCCCTGCGGCAGGGGACCCTCGCCGGTCACGCGCCCGAGAGCCGCCTGAATCTCCCCCTGAATCGTTCTCTCGCCCGGCTGCACCTGCCAACCGCTAAAGTCAGAGCCGTCATAGGCGACGACAATCTTCAAGTTCTGGAGAGTAGGCAAAATTGGAACCGTTTCAGACATTGGAGACTTTGCATTACAGGGTACCTGACCGTGCCGGTCACCGGGGAGACCAGCGTCATTGGGATATACTCAGACTTCTGCATGTGATTGTCTTGGCGTCCCTTATTAACTTTCACAAAGCTGATGGTTAATAACGGATTACGGGCACCGGCAGAAGGCATGCAATGGGCTGAACGGAACGATTGGGCCAGGGGTTGCGTATGGTTGAGTGAAGCAATCATCTTCCCGACGCGAAAATCGTCTTGGAGCGTGACAAATTGCGTCCGGAAGGGGTTTCCGAACGTCTTCATGAATGGCACCCCACATGCCTCAGCGTTCCTTTGTGGAGAAAAATCATGCAATTGCGCCGTATTCGTGCGTTTGAAAGGCAAAAATTGATATCGCCTGAAGTTCAAGACCATATGGCAACAAAACGTTCACGGGGTAACAAGGGAGAAACGAAGCTGCGTGCATGTGCGGCCGTCATGCTGACGCTGGTCTCCTGCATGCCCTCGAGCCTCATTGCGCAAACGCCGGCCGGCTCAAATGGACCAGACAGGGAAGCATCGGCCCTGCCTGCGGCTCCTGCCCCCATCGCGACTGAGCCCTTCGATCTCAATCGTGCTAGCCGGGATTTTTCCAAACCCTACGCTGGAATCTGGAGTTTTAACAAGTACCGTCCCACCAGCATCGGCAAGGCGAGCTTTGTTAATTCTGTCCGGCTATCTGACATGATCAAGGACGGCAAGATCTACCTCAGCCTTTCCGATGCCATCGCGCTCGCTCTTGAGAATAACTACGACCTCGCGATCGCTCGCTACGACCTCAGCATTGCCGATACCGATATTCTGCGCACCAAGACTGGAGCGGCACCGTTGGGTGTGCCTTCAGGTCTCGTAACCAACACGCTCAGCGGCGGCAACTCCGGCGCAACCCTCTCAACAGGTGGCGGCCCCGGCGGAACTACCGGCGGCTCCGGCGGTGCCGGATCGGGCACCAGCGGTCTTACGCTCACCACAGGTGGCGCCGGTCCCACTCCCGCGTCCATCGATCCTTCCGTGACGGGCGCAGTTTCCTTTGACCGCAATCATCTTCCCGCAACAAGCTTCTTCCAGCGGGGCACCAGTTCGACCAACAAATACAATTTCACCCTGAATCAGGGCTTCGTCACCGGCACCAATCTTCAGGTCGCGTTCAACAACACTTACGCGACAACCAACAATACGGTCGCTCTATACAGTCCGCAGTTGCTGTCGACCTTTAATGCGCAGGTAACACAGCACCTCCTGCAAGGCGCAGGAATCTGGATCAACAAGCGCTTCATGTATCAGGCGCTCAATGATCGCCGCATCGCCGATGCCACCTTCCGCCAGCAGATTCTCTACACCGTAAACCAGGTGGAGGGAATTTATTGGGGCTTGGTCCAGGCGTACGAAAACCTGCAGTCCAAGCAGCGCGCACTCGATCAGAGCTCGCAGCTCGTGGAAGACAACAAGAAGCAGCTTCAGATCGGCACCATGGCGCCACTTGACGTCGTCAACGCAGAGTCAACGCAGGCCAGCGACCAGCAGGCTCTCATCAGCGCTCAAAATGCGCTCAACTATCAGCAGCAGATCATCAAACAGGCCATCGCCCGCAACCTTAACGACGCTGTCTTGTCGAACGCGCCAGTCATCCCGACCGATCGCGTCAGCCTGCAGGAGATTCCAGAGGAATCGGAGGACACTGAGGCATTGGTCAAGGCTGCATTCCAGAACCGTCCGGAACTGGAGCAGGCAGTACTGACGCTCAAGAACGATGAGATTACTCTCAAGGGCGCCCGTAACGCTCTGCTGCCGACGTTCGATGTCTACGGCTACTATATGGGCCAGGGCGTTGCCGGTGAAATCAACAAGAGCTTGAATCCTGCCTACTGCGGCGGCACCTGTCCAACTGGCGGAACCGGTTACGGAACCGCGGTTCAGCGGGTGTTCAACAGCACCGCTCCCGACAAGGGCATTGGCTTCAACCTTACCATTCCGTTGCGCAATCGCTTTGCCCAGTCGGTTCAGGAGCGCTCGCTGATGGAGTACCGTCAGGCCGAACTTCGCCTGGCTCAGCTCTACACGCAGATTCGCATGCAGGTGGTGAATGCCAAGTACGCTCTCACCAACGATCGCGCCGCTGTGCAGTCGGCGATGGCAGCGCGCGACTACAACCAGCAAAGCCTCGATGCCGAAGAGAAGAAGCTCAAGCTTGGCGCTTCCACCACGGCGAACGTCCTGCTGCAACAGCGCAACCTTGCCAATGCCGAATACAACCTGATTGCCGCCCATGCCCAGTATGCAAAAGACCGCGCAGGACTCTATCAGGTGCTCGCGTCCACGCTGCAGCATTACGGCATCAACTTGCCCGACGCTGCTTCAGGCGACATCAAAGCCGCACCGCAGGTTCCGGGCGTTCAGCCTGCGCCGCCAAGCCAGGAGCCGTCCATGACGCCTCCGCCACCGGCCGCAAGATAAGTGCGGTTCACCAACCAAAAAGCCCGGCTTCGCGCCGGGCTTTTCTCTCTGCGATGAATCTGTCGTTACCGTTCTGCAGCCTGATCCAGCAGATCAAAAAACTCCGGAAAACTGATCGCAGCCGCTTCCGCACCCTGGACGAGCGTATCGCCCGATGCTCGCAACGCCGCCACGCTGAATGCCATTGCAATCCGGTGGTCAGTGCCCGAATCGATCGTTGCTCCGTGCAAACTCTGCCCACCCGGCACGTCGAGCCCGTCTTCGAACTCCGCGACTTCCGCCCCCATCGCCTTCAGGTTCTTCGCAACCAGAGCAATACGGTCAGACTCTTTCACGCGCAGTTCCTTCGCATCGCGAATGCGGATGCCCCCGCTCGTGTAAGGTCCAATCGCGGCAAGAACCGGCAGCTCGTCGATAAGCTGAGCAGCAATCGCGCCGCTGATCTCCGTTGATCCCAGCCCTTCCACCGGGCCGGTAATTTGCACCGTGCCCACCAGTTCCGCGTGCTTTTCTTCAATGTGCAATACCTTGATCTTCGCTCCCAGCGCTGACAGCACATCAAGCAACGCCGCGCGCGTCGGATTCAAGCCCAACCCGTCGAGCACCAGATTCGATCCCGGAAACAGCGCCGCCGCGCACAGAAAGAAAGCTGCCGAAGAAAGATCGCCCGGAACAGTCGCTTCAATCGCGTGCAACGTTTGCGGGCCGGTGATCGTAATCGATACCTGATCGCGGTCGAGCGTGGCTCCGAATGCGCGCAACGCCAGTTCGCTGTGATCGCGAGTGCGAACGGCCTCACGAACCGTAGTCGTGCCTTCAGTCTGCAACCCCGCCAGCAGAATGCAGGTCTTCACCTGCGCGCTGGGCACTGGCGTCGCAAAATCAATCGCCTTCAGCTTTCGCCCCACGATCGTGAGCGGCGCGTGTCCGTCCGTCAGCGTAACACTCGCTCCCATCGCTTCCAGTGGCTTGCGAATCCGCTCCATCGGCCGCTTTGAGAGGGAAGCGTCGCCGATCATAGTGAACCGGCCTTCCTGCGGCGCAAGCAACCCGGACATCATTCGCATCGTCGATCCAGAATTGCCGCAATCGAGAGGATGACCGGCCGGCGTCACATGTCCACCCACGCCGGTAATCTCCACGGCGTCGCCGCTGATGCGCTTCACCGTCGCACCTAGCGCCTGCATGCAACCAAGCGTCGAAGCGCAATCGGCTCCCGTTGAAAAATTGCTAAAGCGCGAAGTGCCTTCGGCAAATGCGCCCAGCATGGCATAACGATGGCTGATGGATTTGTCACCGGGCAGCCGCAGGCTTCCCATAATGTTGCGTGCCGGGTGTATGACGCGTTCCTGTGTTGTGGTTTCCAAGCGTGCTCCAGGGGAGATGACGGTTCTCTTTGAGTTTATCGAATCGGCGTCAGGTCAGTTCAGCAGTCCCTACCGCACACGCAGTACGATGATCGTCTCATCGTCAAACCGGTCTTTGTTCCCCTGGAACCGCGTCACATCTTCCAGGATGGCATCGGCAATGGCGAGAGCCGGCTTATTCCGATTTGCGCAAAGCATGTTGGCCAGTCGCTCCTCACCGTACATCTCTTCCTTTTCGTTCTCTGCGTCCGTAATTCCGTCTGAAGCAAAGACGATCACATCTCCCGGCTGCGCCGCGACTGTGATCTCCTCGTATGAAACCTCAGGAAAAAGTCCCAAAGGGAGCCCCTCGGCCTTAACCGTCGCGGACTTGTTCCCGGTGCAGGCTACCGGCTGAACCGCGCCGGAGTTCGCAACCTTAAGCGTCCGGCTCTCATCGTCCCAAAGCGCAAACAACATCGTCACGTATTGCGATTCGAGCTTCCTCTCCTGCAGTGCCTCATTCAACAGTTCCAGCATCTGCGCCGGCTCCGGCTGTTGTGCGGCTGCGGCCCGCATGATCCCGCTCACCATTGCCGCAAACAGCGCCGCCGGAGCAGCCTTGCCGCTCACGTCGCCAAGCACAATCGCCGTGCGATCCGCTGTGTACTCAACAAAGTCGTACAAATCGCCACCGATGGTTCGTGCCGGCAAAAAGCGCACCGCCATCTCGGCATTCTTGTGCTTCGGCGCAGTCTCAGGCAGCAAACGCAGTTGCACTTCGCGCGCCATGGCTATATCGCGCTCCAATTGCCGTTCTTGTGCGCGAACCGCCTGGTACAGGTTCGCATTCTCGATGGCAATCGCTACCTGGGCCGCAAGCGTAGTCAGAATTCGCTCATGTTCTTCGGTAAAGAACTGTGGTCTCGTGTGCTCCAGATCAAGAACGCCAATAATGCGCCCCTTGTAAAACAGCGGCGCTACCAGTTCTGAGCGTGTCTCTTCATTCATCGGCAGGTAGCGCGGATCTTTCGTCACATCAGGAACGTTGATGAACCGCCATTCCCGAACCGCAGCTCCCACCAGCCCGGTATTCGCCGGAATCCGCCTGAGCGGGGCATGAGAGTAGCCAAACCTCCACGCGTAGCGTGTGATCAGCGTCTCGCCTTTTTCGTCCAGCAGCATAATGCTGAACATCTGGTAGTCAATCAGCCTGCGCAGCAACTGCCCCACGCGCTCGAGCAGCGGCCCCAACTCAAGAATCGACGCCAGCTCCACAGCGATTTCATTCTGAACCTCAAGCGTCTGCGCCTGCCGCGAGACCCGCGCATACAGGCGAGCGTTCTCAATGGCCTGGGCAATGCGCGACGCCGTCAAAGTCAGCACGCGCAAGTGCTCTTCTGTAAAGTAGTCCGGTTCCGTACTCTCCAGGTCCATCACGCCGATCAGCCGGTTTTTGGCGATCAGAGGGACCGCGAGCTCCGATTTCACTTCCGGATTGGCATCGATGTAATAATCCGCTGACTTCACATCGTTCAAAAGAATCGGATGGCGTGTGAGCGCAACCTGCCCCGCAACCCCCTTGCCGACTGGCAGCCGGATCCGTTCCACCTGGGGAGAATGGCCAATCTGGAAACGCATCCGCAGCTCGCGGGTGCGGTCGTTCAGCAGGAAAATGGCAAAGATTCGGTAATGAATAATTGCACGCACCAGCTCCGACGTCCTGTTCAAGAGAGTTTGCAGGTCGAGCGTGGTATTAAGCGCGTCCGTCAGCTTCATCAAATAAGCCACATCCGCAGGCTCTACCCGCGGGCTTGCATCCAGACGCGATGATGCGGCGGGGCGGTAATCGCCCTCGAATTCAGATCCGTGATGGGGAGGTTGCTGATTTTCTTCCATGAGGTATCGAAGGCAATCATAACCCAGCGAAGGCAAACCACTTTCGAGGAAAAATCCGGGCCATCGTCGTCCCGTCTTGGCGTCCTCAAATTATTGCTGGAATGGTGTTGCTCACTCAGGGTACGAGATTCATTGCAAACCGGTTCAGACCTGGAAAGGGCAGGAGGCTTTGGTCGTTACCTGGCGCCAAATTCCCGCATGATTGAAACTGCCGCCGACGTGCCGATGTGATCGGCTCCGGCCTCCAGTAGGCTCTTCACCGCAGCCAGCGTCCTTACGCCTCCAGCCGCACAAACACCACACCGTGCCCCTGCAACTCCGCGCATAATGGCTACGTCCGCTACCGTATCGTCGTTTGTTCCAAAGCCGGTGGATGTCTTGATATAGTCCGCACCAGCCTGGATTGCAAGCTCGGCAATTGCCAATTTTTCCTGCACGGTAAGCAGTGATGTTTCAAGAATCACTTTAAGTGTTGTGCCGTGATGATGCGCGACACTCGCAACGGTGGATATGGCATGTTCCACGCCGTGGCGATTCCCACTCTTAAGCTGCCCGATCGGCGCAACCATATCCAGCTCACGCGCTCCCAACCGAAGCAGCGCCGCGGCCTCATGCCGCAGAGTTGAGGTAAGCGACGCCCCCAAAGGGAATCCCAGTACAACCCCAACAGGAATACCCGTGCCTGCCAGAACTCTCACAGCCGTGGGAACCCATATGGGCTGAACCAGGACGCTCGCAAAACGGAACTGCACGGCATCGCTGCAGAGCCGCTCCACCTTGTCCTGTGTGGCTCCGGAGCTCAGCAATGCGGAATCAATAACCGAGGCAAGCGTCTCGGAACTCGACAATGCCAGCGCGTAAAACGCTGCCGAATCAAAGGTGCCGTGGTTAAACTCCAGCTCTGATCGATCAATTGGCTTAATTGCGCCCAACGTGCTCCCTTTTAAATGGGTTAAGTCCAATATTGCCTGTCATGCTCCGGCAAACGAGTATAAAACCTGCCTTCGCAAAGCGCCAAGGCGCGAGATCAGACGCGATTCGCCGGAATGGTGGCAAATGCTCATTCCGACCGGTGAGCGGCTGTTGCGGCCTCTCTAATGGAATGCCGCACTCTCAGCCCATCGGTCAATACAACCTTCGGCCTATCTTGCTCGGAAAGCCGGTTGTTCTGCGCCGGCCTCAATCTGGTTAGACGCTAATCGGGCTCACCGGGAGGCATCAGGCAAATATCGGGCAGGTTGCGGTATCGTTCCGCGTAATCCATCCCATAGCCAATCACGAAAAGGTTGGGGATGGAAAAGCCTACGTAGTCCGCATTGATCTTCTCGATGCGCCGCGACGGCTTGTCCAGCAGCGTAGCGATGCGCAGTGTCTTGGGATGCTGCTGCAGAAACAGCTTCCGCAGATACGCGAGCGTCAGTCCGGTGTCCAGAATATCCTCGACTACCAGCACGTTCTTGCCCTCGATCGAGTGGTCAAGATCCTTGATCAGCTTTACCGCTCCGGAAGAGCGCTGACCCTTGCCGTAGCTTGAAACAGCGACAAAATCGAATGTTGCGTCCACCTGGATGGCCCTCGACAGATCGGCAAGAAACGGTGCGGCGCCTTTAAGGACGCCAATCATCACAAGTTTTTCGCCATTCAGGTCATTGGTGATTTGAACACCCATTTCAGCAACGCGGTCGGCAATCTGCTGGCGCGAATAGAGAACCTCGAGTCCCTGATCAGTCGTGGTAGCCATGAACCCAGTATCGCCTGAAATCACGCCTCACGCGAGTGTGCAAAATCACTCTTCTTGCTCGGTTGAAATCTTTCTAAATTCCCGGGAGTCTATACTGGGAGTGGCATGTATCCCTTTATTCACATCCCCTTTTGGCCTCACGAGATTGGCACTTTCGGCTTAATGCTCTGGGTGGCTTCCGTCGCAGCCGCCTACGTTATGGACCGCAGCTTCAAACGGGGCCGGCTCTCAGCCGATGCGGTGGAGATGGTCGCCGTAGCCGTGGTGGCCGGAATCGTCGGCGCCAAGCTCTGGCACGTGCTTGACACCCCCAGCGAATTCCGCGACTTCGGTTGGAAAGTTCTGTGGGACTCGGCCGGCTTCGCCTGGTTCGGAGGACTCCTGTTCGGTATCTCCGCGCTCGTCATCCAGGGTTGGCGTGCCAAGATCGGGATGCTCAGGACTTTGGATCTGGCTGCGCCATCCGCGGCCATTGGGTACGCCATCGGGCGAATCGGATGCCTGCTCTCAGGAGACGGCTGCTACGGAGTCGAAACCAAGTTGCCCTGGCCCTTTGGCATGAGCTTCCCAGACGGTGTAGTGCCCACCCCAGCCGGTGTGCGAGTATATCCAACTCCCTTGATCGAGTTCGCTGTCGGCCTGCTGATCGGCTGGTGGCTCTGGCGTCGGGCAGGAAAGCCGCATGCCGTCGGAACCATCGTGGGCTACTACCTGGTGCTCAGCGGATTAGCTCGCTTTCTGGTTGAATTTATCCGCCGCAACCCGCACGTATTATGGGGCTTGTCGAATGCACAACTCGCCAGTCTCGGATCCGTGGTCGCAGGTGCAGCGCTCATCCTCTGGGCAGCCCGCAGGCCGGTCACAGAGCAGCAGTCCACCGTCTCGGCCGTCCAAAAGCCTGCCTGACGCAGCCTCTGTTGCGAGCATCTTAGAACGAGAAACTGGTCTGGAAGACAACTGCCCGGTTGCCCGGCGTGGGATTGGCGAACGCGCCGCCCGCCAGCGACTGGGACTGGTTGAACAGTGGAGAGCCTAGTACCCCGTTGGGAGTTCCCCAGTTCACGATGTTCAGCACATTCGAGCCGCCGGCCGTAAACGTGAGGTTGAACCGGCGCGGAGTATTGGCGTTCAGGAGGATTGCTCCCCCATTGTTGCTCAGGCCGCGGTCGCTTACATCGCTGCCGGCGCTCAGCGTTGTGCCGGCTGACTCAACCTTCATCCTCGGGCCAATGCCGAACGTCTTGCTCAACCGCACATCCAGCAGAAGGTTCTTGGGGCCCATTCCGATGCCGAACGGCACAATGCGCTCACCCTTGCCTGCAGGATTCGGATCGAGGCACCCATATGGCGTCGAAACCACGCCCGGAGTGCCGCATACGCCGTAGCCAGGCCGCGCATTGAACTGATTGTTGCCAGTGAGATCGGAACCCGTCGTTACATTGAACGGAGTTCCCGATTGCCCGGCAAGTAACGACGCAAAGACAAATCCGAATGGCGCCGTGAAGCTCTGCATCACCGTAAACCGGTGGCGCACGCCGAAGCTGGCCGTGCCGTAGTCGTAGCCGGGGTTCTGCGGCACCGATACAAAGGAATTGACGCCCTGCGTATCGCTCTTCGCCACGTTGAAGGTGTAGGAGCCGTTGAGCATCAACCGCTGAGTTTGAATGTTGACGGTCGCCACCGCCTGGTGCTGCTTGTAGAACCCGCCTGACTGGTATTGGTAGTTGTTTACCGTTGCAGGAGGGCCGGTTACGCTGTAGCTCGCCGTGTCAAACACCGGAGCCGTCACGTTATTCGAAAAATACTGGTGGACTCCCTGGGTGAACAAGTACGTAAGGCTGGCCGTAAAGCCCTTGATGAACTGCTGATCAACCCCCACGCCGCCCTGCATGTTCAACGCCGACCGGAACTTGGGGTCGATCGTGTGATAGGAAGGCACCGTAGAGGGCGAGGCCAGAATCTGGCTCTGCGAAGCCGGTGTGTTCGCATTAAAGAAGGTGGGGTTGTTTACAACATAACTTTGCTGGTTGACCCGGTTGTCGTGGATCGCCTGTATAACGTAGGGCGAGCCATCATACTCGAAGGCAGTCGGAATCAAAAACCTGTCGTAGAACCACCCGTAACCCGCACGAAGCACAGTCTTTCCACTGCCGCTGGAGGGCTTGCCCGGACTCCATGCCAGAGCCACACGCGGAGCCCAGTCGTTATGATTGCGAATCCAGTTCTGTACCTCGTAGCGGACGCCGATTCCGAGCATCAGGTTGGGTCTAATCCGCCAGTCATCTTGAAAGAACGCTGACCCATCGGCCATAAACACCTTGGCAACGGGGTTGTTAATGATGGTCGCAGCGTACTGTGATGGAGTCCCCGCCTGGTAGGCGGCCAGCGAACTGAACGTGTAAACACCGTTGCTGCCGGAAGTTGAATAGTTCGAATCCAGGTAGCCACGCAGAGCAACACCAAACCGCAGCGTGTGATTGCCCGCGGTCCCAGTACCGATATCCCTCAATTCAAAGATGTTCTGGTTATCGCGGACGACCCCGCCAAGATTACCGCCCCCGGCGAAAGCGCCCGAGACGATCACGGCAGGAGCACCCGATGCAGCCGTTTGGCTGTTGAGCAACCTGCGCCATTCTCCGTGAAGCTCGTTAACCATCTTCGGGCCGACAAGCCAGGTGTCGCCAAACTGCAAAGTGTTCCCTTTGAGTGTGGCTTTAAGAGATTGAGAAGAAAGGTTTAAAACCCCTATGCCGCCGCCATTCTCCTTGGATTCGTAGTAATTGTCCCGGAGGGTGATGATATGCTTTCCAACCTGGAAGTCGATCCGCGGATTGACCACCATCACGCTCGATGGATTCGGAACCGCTTCCCTGATCCTGGCTGAGGGATTCTGCGGGTCAACAGCGTTCACAATGCTCTGGTTCTGCCGTACGACCTTGTTTGTGCTCAGTATGAACGAAGCGTTCTTGCCCAGCGGCCCGCTCAAATCGCCCCAGTAGGAGTACATGTAGTACTTCGGCTGAGTGCTGAGCATCGGATTAGCCGAGTTCATGTCCGATGAATTGCCGTAAGCGCTCAGGCTTCCGTGCAGTTGTTGCGATCCGGGCTTGGTAATGATCTCCACCCGCCCATATCCGACCCTGTCGTACTCCGACGAGAACGGATTCTGGTTTACGCGAATCTCAAGAATCGAAGACTTGGGAGGCAGCCGGCCGCCCGCAAAACCATCCACGTAGATCTGGCCGCCGTTTGGTCCGGCCACGGCACCCGCCAGTTGCTGCAGCTCGCTCTGCAGCTCGTTCGGATCGTCTGAAAGCGCGTTGAGGTCCTTGCCCCTGAAGACCATTGAGCTTGCATTCTGGTCTGAGCCAATGCCCACACTCTTCACGCTGGCCATCACCGTAACCGACTGGCGATCGGATGCAATCTCCAGCGGCACGCTGATCTGTTTCACCGCGCCCGTCGAAAGCTCCACACCTTTCCACGCAGTCGTAAAACCCTTGGCGCTGATCTTCAACGTGTAGGAGCCGGGAGACGTGTGAAACTGGAAGCTTCCGTCTGCGTGCGTATGCGTTTCGTGTACCTGTCGCGTGCCCGCAAGCGTCACCCGCGCGTCAGGCACAACCGCACCGGTGGGATCTTTTACCTCACCTTGCAGAACTCCCATTTGTGCATTGGTTTGCGAGGACAAAGCGAGCGGAAAGAGAAGCAACAACATCGACACCACGGATTTGATGTGGAAGGTCATGGCCTCTAGCTCGCAGGTAGGTGAAAAAACGCCTCTCTAGAAGATAACCTTGGTACTCTACATTTGCGTTACCAAGTAAAGCATATAGAAGGTATCTGTGCCAGATGCGTTAATAGTTTTTTAGTGATTGCAACCCTCAGATTTGCTTCAGCCTGTTTGTAGTTATCACTGTTTTTGCGGGAAGCAGGGTATCAAGGAATTGCAGTAAAGTTTTACTTTGAGTGAAACTTCGAGACTTTCAAATACCACTTTAGGTGTGCACCGGTAGGTTACTGTTGAAAAGTGGACTTATAAGCCAAAAGCCGCATCTTCTAAGGGAATCGCCCGAAAGACCGCCGCCATCCAACTCACTTAGCCCACAGTTATCCGCGCTTCTAAGCAGAGTCGCTCTTCCATTGCTACTTTTCGGGTTGGACTCATGCGCCGCACATCGGAAACGGCGCTATCATGATCGCCGGAGAACGGCCATGTCGACATACGTATTCCTTTGTCAGGACTGCAACAAAGAGTTTACGAAATTACTGCATATGACTGATGTTGAGCGAGTTGAGGTGGCATGCCCGCATTGCGGCAGCAAGCGCGTGCTCCAGGCCGTGGCTGCATTTTCCGCAGTCACATCTAAAAAGAGCTGAACACGCGCTCGCCGTAAAACCATGCCTTCCCCTCAGGAGCAGGGGAAGTTCAGTGCGCTTAAACGTGCTTGTAGGGCGCCCTGTAAGGTCTGGTCAGTAACTCACTGGCCGCACTGTCTCCAATGATCTTTTCGCTGGCCACATCCCATTGCAGTTTCCGTCCCACCATCATAGAGATCAGCCCTAGGTGTCCCGGAATCGTGGAGTGATGCGCAACCTGAACCGGCGTAATAGTCGGCTTCCGAGACTTAACGCAGTCAAGGAAGTTTCTGCGGTGTTCCGGTGATTCATAAAGCTTTACCTTGCGCAGTTCTTCAGGCAGTGACTCCATCTTGACCCAGTCTTCGTTTGAGGCGTCAAAGCCGCTGCGGTCTACCCACACCCATCCGTTGGTGCCGATCCACTTGGTCCCCATCACAATTGAGGGGTGCCCGCCGGCGATCGTCATCATCACGTCGTTCGAGTAGCCGGTGACCTCTTTCTTGTACTTGCACTCGATCCGGTACTTCTGGCATGTGTTCCAGAGGGCGTTCGAGGCCGGGAAATTTCCAACTCCTTCAATCTCTGAGGGGCCAGACAGGTCGAATCCCAGTCCCCAATGGGCGATGTCGCCGTGATGGCCAATCCAGTCCATCAACTGCCCGCCGCCGATGTTATAGTTCCAGCGCCAGTTCATGAAGTGCCGCGTTTTGGCGTAAGGCTCCATGCGCGAGGGGCCGATCCACGTTTCATAGTCGATATCCGGCGGAGGATCCGAGATGGCCATATCCCATGCCGGCGTCCCCGGAACTATCTGCGACAGATCAGTGACCTTCGGCGTCAGGGTCGCCAGCTTCGCCAGCAGTTCGGGAGTCGTGTGCTTAAAGTCGTTATCCGGGCCAGGCAAGCCGACTTCTACCTTGATCACATCTCCGATCAAACCGTTCCGGACGATCTCAGCCGCTTTATGGAAGGGCTTGAGCGAGCGCTGCCACGAACCGGTCTGCCAGATAATGTTGTTCTTCTCCACCGCGCGGACAATAGCCTGCTGCTCCTCAACGGTCTTGGCCAGTGGCTTTTCGCCGTAAATATCCTTCTTGCGGTTGGCGGCTTCAATAGCCACGAGCGCATGCCAGTGGTCCGGCACCGCCAGCATCACAGCGTCGATATCGTCGCGGGCCATCATCTCGCGATAGTCGCGATACGCCTTGCAGTCCTTGTTGCCATATTTGGCGTTCACCGTGTCGACTGCCCTCTGCAGTGGCTCCGTGGCCAGGTCGCACGCCGCCACAATCTGGCAATCCGGCTGCTCCAGAAACACCTTCGTATTCGTCGGCCCAATCATGCCCCAACCCACGATGCCCAGCGTAATGCGATTCGAAGCGGAAGGCCTGCTTGATTGTCCCCACAGCGCGCCGGGAGCAATGGCTACCGTTCCGGCGGCGGCGCCTGCGGCCTTCATAAAGGAGCGGCGTGAAACGGATGAGTCGAGAGTTTCAGAAGGCTTGGGTGCGGGATTTAGAGCATCAGTCATTGAGGTCTCCAAGTGAGAAAGTCCGCCATGTTCAACCGTTCTCCGGTCAAATGCTTAGTTCAGAAATTGGGCTGCGGAAATCGGCTGAAACAAGTGCGCGTGAAGTGTAGCATGGCCGGGGCGAGATGAGCACTTGCGCGCTAAAGCCGCTTGATGAACGCCATCGCCTCTGCCAACTGCGGGAAGAGCGCTTCCTCAGCCTTGAACTCGGCTGAGTGAACGCAGCGGCGCGTCCCGCGCATGCGCACCGGATGTTTCAGATGCAGCATCTCGTGGTACAGCAGGTACTCGATCGCATAACGTGGGCTTGAAGGCCGGTCAAAAACGCGGCTCACCACGATGGTGTTGTGCGCCGCATCGTAGTGGCCCAGTGAGCGTTTGGCGTGACTCTCGCTCCACGTCAGCTCCGGCCTGCCCAGCATGCCGCCGAAGAAACGCATATTCAGCGAGTCGAACACTTCTTCAAGGTTGTAGTAGCGTCCTTCGGGGCCAAAGTAGCGCTTGCTGCCGCGCGCGTGGCGAATGATCTCTGTCTGCCGCGTTACCGCCGCGCTTGAAGCGAATCGCTTGTATCGCAGATTGTGCGTCGCATCGATTGGCTTCTTATACAGCTTGGCCAGCAGAATGTGCGCAATGGCGCGTATCACCGATTCGGGCGCACCCTCCAGCAAGTCCGAAAGGTTTACCTTGATCTGCCCCTCGCGCAACCGGATCGTCGTGTTCAGCGAAGTAAATCGCCTGAAGCGCACAGAGATCGGCGGCATCGGCGCACGTGGGCGCAACACTCGGTACTCTTCCTGAAAAATAGGGACAAAATCGGCGCTCACCAATGTGGAGATTAGCAGATCACCCCCGCCTTGTCAGTGGTGCCGGGCCGTCGTAAATCGGAGTTCTAGTGGGCCGCCTCTGCACCTGTTATCTCGGCAAGCAGATTGAAGAACCCGCGTTTACGAGCACTGCTGATGCCCCAATCCACAGGCACGCTTTGATATCCGTCTTCAAATCCCTCGCCCTTCATTCTGTAATCGAAGAAGCCCCACGACGCATGTTCGCTGATTGCCGCAGTCATGTTGTTCTCCGGCTGATCGAAGCTGTAGTGGTCGTCCTCGTTGAACAGAATAGGCTTGGCCGTGTAGCCGGGAACCGCGCGGGTCTTGCGCACCATAGCCGCAATGTCTTCCGGATTCGAGACTCCATTGCCGTGCAGCAATAGAAAATCGGAAGCACGCACCACGGCTTCGCTCGGAATAGCGCCACCTATATAGGATGTTCCCGCCAACAGGTGACGCCCTTTAACTTGCTTTGACCGGACCCGCTCAATCAATTCCGCCACCCTCTTCGGTCCCAGGATCTCGTGACGAAAGCCGATGTCGCACTCGTTATCGACTTCGACCATTACGTTGCGCCAGCCACGCTTCAGCAAATAATCCGTAGCGTTGTCCGTTGCGCGAATCACCGCAGCTTCATCGCGAAGATGCGCTGCCTGCGCAGCGTAGAAATATCCGACAATGACCACCATTCCCAGCTCATCGGCACGATTGAGAATGCGGTCCAGCCGCGCCATGTAAGCAGGCTTCAGCTCACCATCGTCGGTGAATGCCGAGTTCAGCCACGGTTGTCCCTTCGAGTAGCCCTCGGGTGAGCCGCCTTGCAGATTGATCGTGAACGCCAGCAGCCCATGCCGCCGCCACTCCGGCATGGCGGCAACAAACTCATCTGTGTTCCGATTCGCATCCCAGGTGTGTGTGTCAGGATACGCCCATCTTGAAACCGTTTCGGGATTGGCGTCGTCGAAGATGCCCTGCACTAGGCGCGCGTTGAACAGCAATCCTTCTATGCGATGGCCATGCCAACTTCGGCCTGCGTAGGTCGGCTTGCCATTAATCAAAAACTCGTCGCCGCGAATTGTCACCGCCGTCCGATGCTCTTTCGACTGCCCGCGCGAAAGAGCAGGGAACAACAGCAATGGCAGAACCGCCAACACGCACCACGTCTTGCTAATTGAATTCATCCACGTACTTTCCGTTTCTATTTGGGCTCCCAACGGTCCTGGCCAACCTCGTCGGGATGCTGTCTGAAGTACTCCTCCTGCTCCTGCAGCAGGCGTTGCGCCTGACTTGCCAGGTCATGGCCGCTTTCGATCGCCTCTTTGCGCGCAAGGTCGAATCCTGCCTCGCCCATCAGCGCGCGCAAAATCCCCTGCCAGCGGGGAGTGGCTTCTGTCAGCTTCTGGAGCGACTTGCGAATATCGGCCTTGCGGTCGGCATAGGTGTCCAGATTGTCGCCCAGTTCATCTTGCAACGCTGTAAAGTCCAGCAGCTCGTAGTTCAGCTTGTTTGCACGCGCATCAGACTTCGCGCGGTCGCTGAGCTTCTTGATCGCGTCGGCATGTTCGCCTAGATATTGTGTGTAAAGTTCTATGCGCGCGTTGGGGTCGATGCCGGCCTCGGCAATTTTGTCCACTTGCGCAGGCGTCAGCGGGTCACGCTTCTTCTTCTGAGCCTGTAGGGACGTGGCAACCAGCAAACCGCAAAGTACTGCAATGGCAACGCGCATCGGAAATCCCTCTGCCGCAATCATTCAAACACACTACGGCCGCGCCGCGAAAGTGCGCGCCAGAAACGCACCGTCAGCCATCGATCTCACAATGGAATGAAAGTCGATCTATCTCTTGAAGACCTTGAACATGGTCTCCTTCTGCGCCTCGGACACATCCGCAAGCGTGTCCTGAACCAGAGGGCGGTCTTCATAGCTGCTTGAGTGCAGCATCTCCGTAAGCCGGAATGCCGTGTGGCTCAGCAGGATCTCGGCATTCTTGATGCGCTTGTCGTTCTTCGTCATTGAGTTGCGAATCTTCTGCGCGAACTGCTGCACACGTTTTAGTAGGTCGGTGGCCTTTCCCGTATTGCCTTGCGCATACTGCCGAACGCTCAACTCGGTCATCTGGTGAACCAGCTGGGCGTAAAGGTAACACTGCTCGCCCGGCTGTGCCTGACTGGCACGGTCCTCCAGCGCCTGAATTCCTTCCATGTCGGGTAACTTGTTATCGAGTCCACTTGCGCAGGCGGGGAGCGCAGCTGTAATGAGGAGGACGGCGACTGCCAGGCTAGCAACTGATCGCATAAGGAACCTCCGCTGTCTTGCGGTTACTCCTCGTGCCGTGAATATAGGACTTTACCTACGCGCATGCAAGAGCAAATCGAATACACGTATTGATCGCGGCAAAAGGGAAAAGTGCACGGCTCGTACGACTGACTGCTGCGACTGTCTTGTGAAAGAACCTTTGGCCTGTACTGCAGTTATTTTTGAAGGATTTGAAGCCGCTGTCGCGCCTGCCATTCCTGATCAGGAAACTTGCCCGCTGCGGCCTCAAGAAAGTGCCGATAGTACGTTACTGCTTGACTCTTTTGATGCAGCCTATCGTAAGAGGTGGCCCAAAGGAAGTATGTAGACGCATTCTCAGGCAATAATTTTGATCTCATCGAAAGCGCATGAAGCGTAACCGTAGGCTGATTGATCTTTGAGGCCGCAAACGCCAACCCGCTCCATCCGTCACTGTTCGCCGGATTCAACCGTGTTGCCTTATCGAACGCGGCTACCGCCTCCCCGTCCTTGCCCAGCCGTACCAGGTTCTGCCCGTGAGACACCAGCAGGCCTGCATCGTTGGGAGACGCCGCCAGCATCTGAACATAGAGCTTGTCCGATCCGGCCACATCACCTGCAATTCCAAGCACTTCCGCTAGCATGCCCGTTACGTCCATATCCTGCGGATGGGCAGCGTGCAGCTTCTGCAGAAGCGGTAAGGCCTCGGCCTTGTCCTGCGCCGTAAGCGCAGCCGCCAGTTGAGCCGTCAACGTCGGATCGTCCGGCAGCTTTTCCAACGCTTCGCGCAGAAAAGTCTCCGCCTCGGGGTACTTCTTCTGCTCAATCAGCAGATGCCCAATGCCCGCGTTCGCCTGCTCAGATTTGGGGTCATCCTCCAGCAACCGCCGATAGGCCTTTTCAGCGGCTTCGTAATCCCCAGCCTCCTCCGCCAGATTCGCAGCCAGCAGCTTATCTGCCGGAGTCTCTGGCGTTAACCTCAGCGCTTCAAGCAGATCGTTAGTCGCCGCATTCAGGTCGCCCGTATGTCCGGGCGTAGGGCGGTCGATCTGCGCCAACGCGCGCCACGCGCGAGCCTTCAGCGTCGGTCCTGCGTCGCCGGGATCCAGTTCAGTGGCAGTTACCAGCTCCGGACGCGCCTCCTCTGGCTTACCCTGCCGTGCCAGCAACAACCCCAGCGAGAGGTGCGATTCAAACGATTTCGGATTAGCCGCGATGGCCCGCCGATAGTAATTCGCCGCGGCGTCGAGCCGGTTCTGTGCATCGGCCACATAGCCGGCGTCAAACAGCGCCCGCGCGTCCTCCGGATGGCTCGCAATCCAAACGCTCAGCTTGGCCTCGGCTGTCGCCCAATCGGCCTTAGCAATCGCAGCCTCAGCGGCAATCACCTGTTGAGACACATCCTGCAAGTTCGCATCGGCGGCATCGGGACCGATTCCCGATACCTTCAAGCCTCCGCTTGAACTTGACGAAGGATCCTGAGCGGAAGCAATTACAGCGGACAACGAAACGGCGAGCAGGAGTGAAAGGGCAGCGCGAACCACAAATTACCTCAATTACTAGTTTACCGGCCAGAGTTCCCGGACCTCTGAACTCCCCAAACATTGGACGCGCAGGCAAGCACCCCGGCATCCCCTACCTTAAGCCCTTGATTGCACTCAGTCGGCCCGGCGAAGGTAATTGAACCTTCACTGCAAGGTAACCACTCCAGGTGCCTCAAGCGCCATCTCCCTGTAACGCTTTTCCGGAATCGCGCACTATCTCTATGACGCGCTACGTTTACTCATGATCGCAATGTGCGATCGGTGATCTTCCCCAGATATGAAAACGACCACGCTCAAAACAGTCGCATCCATCCAACCCGGGAGAGGTGTACGCAGGTCGATTCGCAGTCACCGGCGCATCGCCAAAGCCTCTTTCGCATCCCGAAAAATCACGGGTGGGGTACCAGCATGACGATATCCAAATTGCAGCACATCCCATTGACCTCAGCGTATCTCTGCCAGGACTGCAGTTGCGTAGGTAACTGCGCAAACCAATGTCCAGCCTGCGCGTCAACAGCCCTCCTGGGCCTCTCCGGAATCCTCAACCGCGAAGGCGACGTTCAACTGGCGCTGGAGTTCGCAGAAGTTCCAGCATTGGCTGCCTGAAGCTCCGCGTCACGGCCGCACTTACCGGACCGCAGCTCCAAGCAGCCCTCGCGCGCAAAGAATCTGCTCAAATAGATCCGTTCAAAATCCTCATGTGAAAATCTGTAAGTCGGCGTGAAGGTCAGCGGGTCATCTACGCCCTGCGCTGTTGAATAAGAAAGCAGCAAGTGGCGCTTTCTTCCCTAAATAATGTGAGCGATGCCGGCCGCCCACCTTCAGCAGTTATCCCAGTCAATGAGCGCATTAGCGGAGATAAGCGCCCAATCTGAGACGTAGGGCGTTGCTCAGCGGGAACATGAAAGCGGCGGCTGCTGACTAAGCCCTATTGGCCCCGCTGTAGGCCACGCCAAGCCTGAACACCGCCCATATCACTCCAGTCGTTGCGGTCGCGACCATCGTCAGCACCAGATCAGGTTGAAAAAGACGCAAAGTCCCTAACGATACGCCAAAGAGCTGCGGGATAAGGTAAAAGAAGGTCCCGGCGATCGCGAGCGTCGTGAGCAGGGGAAACCACAGGCTGAACAAGCCGAATGGACCGGATTTAGCGCGCAGCGCATCGCGATGAAACCATGCCCAGATCATGCTGAATAAGAACGTAAGGGGCAGGAGAGCTAATCCGACAAACACCGCCTTTTGTTGCCAGCGGCTCCCTTCGCCAGCGTAATCCAAGCCGAGTGCTCTGGCGCTGATGCCGTTCCGGAGTTCCGTGGTCTCGCCAAACCCGATTCCGCTCCCCGCGTTGACCAGGACGACAACTCCTTTCTTCTCTGCCGGAATCATGGTCGCGAGCGTTTCGATTCCGGGGCTGGAGCCGGTGTGGAACACGGTTCCTTTTTCGTCATCGACGAACCATCCGAAGCCATAGAATGGCGACGCCGCGCTGGCTGGGTGCAGCATGGCGGCCTTTGCCCTTGCGCTGATGATGTCATCCTCGCCATTCATCACGATCCCCAGATATCGAGCCAGATCACGGGCGCTTGCTATGACGCCGCCTTGCGGAGCAGTTGCACGATCGGTCATGCTCCCTTCGATAGGGAGCCTCGTGCCGAACCAGGGTCGATGCCCTGTTGCCATCGCGTCATGGCTTTTTCCGTCGGCGACGAAGCTGTGCTCCATGCCGATAGGTTCAAGAATCTCTGTCTCGATGTAGCTCGCATATTCCCGGCCGCTCACAGCCTCGATGAGGGCGCCGAGTATTTGGTAGTTTGCGTTTGAGTACTCCCATTTGGTTCCAGGTTCGTAGGCAGGAGCCCATTGCGCAATCCGTTTCACTTGGTGCGCTAGCGCGTCCTTGTCTTGGCTCGGGTCAGTCGGGGATTGGTTGCCCTGTAGCGTTGAATAGCCGCTTGTGTGGCTCAGTAGTTGGCGGATTGTGATTGCGCCGGACGGGCGGCCTGAGAACACATCAAGATAGCGCGAAATCCCGGTATCCAGATCGACCTTGCCCGCCTCCACCAGTTGCAATACGGCCATTGCTGTGAAGCTCTTCGAGATTGAGCCAATTAGGAACGGAGTATCTGGCGTTACCTTCCTGCCGCTTCCGATCAGCATCTCGCCACGTGCGTCTGAATGAATCCTGCCGTCTTCGATGACCGCGTAGGCGAGGCCCGGTGCTCCAGAGATCGGCATCTCGGTCGTGATGAAATCATCGATCGATCCAGAGGGCACGCTTGCCTGCAGTGCAGAGGCCATTCCGAAAGCAAGCAAAGCCAAGATAAACCGCATACCGACGCCTCCTCCATTCGTTCGCCGTTGTCTGGGGCGGATCGAAGATCCTCCAGCACGAACGGCAGCATTGCTATGGCCTGCAGGCCTATCGCGATGTCTCGCGGGCATTCTATCAAATCGTCAGCAAACACATCGCCACAGAAGACCGCGTGGGCGAGCCGTGAGGCGCTTGCCCCCAACCCACTTCATGCGATATCGAAGGTGATTGCCCCTGCTTGCAACGGTACCGGACCCATCTCGTCCAGAAATCCACCGCCAATACCATCCAATCAAGCGCCCTATAATAAAGAATGGCTGGTTGCGCTCTGAACCTCTCTGAGGCCTCATGGATGCTGCCGGCAGACTTCTCCTTGCCGGTGCACTCCCTTTGAACGACAGCATCATCATCCGCAACGCGCGGACTCACAACCTGAAAAACATCTCCTGCGAGATCCCGCACGGCAAGCTCACCGTCGTCAGCGGAGTCTCCGGTTCGGGCAAGAGTTCGCTCGCCTTCGACACCATCTACGCCGAAGGACAGCGCCGGTATGTCGAGTCGCTCTCCGCCTACGCGCGTCAGTTCCTTGAGCGGATTGAAAAGCCCGACGTGGACGAGATCGATGGCCTCGCCCCGGCCATCGCCATCAAGCAAAAGAACACTACCCGCAATCCGCGCTCCACCGTCGCCACCGCCACCGAAATCTACGACTACATGCGCTTGCTCTACGCACGTTGTGGAACCGTCCACTGCATTCATTGCGATGGGCTGGTCAAGCGCGATTCAGTAGACGAAGCCGCAGACGTCATTCAGGCGCTGGGTGAGGGAACTCGCCTGAACGTCCTCTTTCCCGTTCAGACTGCAACGCCCGCGCCCGAGCCTGCCGCACCAAAGCCGACCAAGTCCACAGGCCGCACCGCAAAATCCGCCTCCAAGGCCAAGCCCGCAACCGGCAGTGCCGACTCTCCACACACCGAAACGCTCAAGGCCCGGCTCACTGAGCTACGCACCGGTGGCTTCAATCGCCTTTGGCAGCAGGGCAAGATCGTCGAGTTCTCCACGCCCGAATCGCTCCTCGATCTAGACTTCACGCTGCCCGTCTTCGTGCTCCTCGACAGAATCGTAGTAAACTCCGAAGCCCGCCCCCGCATCGTCGATGCAGTAGAAATCGCCTATCGCGAATCCGGCGAAGTCATCTTTGAAGAGGCTCCGCGGGAAGAGAGCGCCGAGCGTCGCAGGCTGCGTTTCTCCGGAGCCTACGAGTGCACCAGTTGCCATCGTCCCGCCACCGAGCCCGAGCCGCGCCTCTTCAGCTTCAACAATCCCTTCGGTGCTTGCCCGCGCTGTCAGGGCTTCGGCAATACTGTCGATTTCGACCTGAACCTGGTCATTCCCGATAAGACTCTCAGCCTCTCCCAGGGCGCAATCGATCCCTGGAACCGGCCCAAGTACCGGCCCTGGTACACCGACCTGCGCAAGCAGGCCCCCGATCTCGGCATCCCCCTCGACGTGCCTTGGCGCGAACTCCCCGAGCAGACCCGCGAAGTCATCTTACGCGGCAAAGGCAGCTACGCCGGTGTCTTCGGATTCTTCGCGCAGATGGAAAAGAAGAAGTACAAGCTCCACGTGCGCGTCATGCTCAGCAAGTACCGCGGCTACGCTGAGTGCCCCGACTGCCGCGGCCAGCGCCTTCGCGCCGAAGCCCGCTCCGTCCGCCTCAACGGCAAAAACATCTGCCAGGCCGCCGCTCTCACCATCTCCCAGGCCCGGGAGTTCTTTGACGCGCTCAAACTCACGCAGATGCAGGAAGAGATTGCCGGCCCCATCCTGACCGAGGTGCGCCATCGCCTCAGCTTCCTCGACGCGGTCGGCCTTGAATATCTCACCCTCGATCGTCTCGCCTCAACGCTCTCCGGCGGCGAGGCCCAGCGCATTCAGTTGGCCACATCGCTCGGTTCGCACCTCGTTGGCTCTCTCTACGTTCTCGACGAGCCATCCATCGGCTTGCATACGCGCGACACCGCGCGCCTCATCCACATCCTCGAAGCGCTGCGCGACCTCGGCAACACCATCATCGTCGTCGAGCACGACGCCGACATCCTCCGCGCCGCCGACTACCTGCTCGACCTCGGCCCCGGCGCTGGAGAGTTCGGCGGCAAGCTCATGGCCGAAGGTGTCCTCGCCGAAATCGAAGCCAATCCAAACTCCATCACCGGCCGTTATCTCTCAGGCAAAATTTCTATTCCCGTTCCCACTCGCCGCCGCGCACCGGGAAGAGAAAAGCTTGTCCTGCGTGGTGCTCACGCCAACAACCTCCACGGCCTCGATGTCGAAATTCCGCTGGGACTGCTAGTAGCCATCACCGGTGTCTCCGGCTCCGGCAAATCCACGCTCGTTCATCAAGTCCTCTACCGCGCCGTGGCGCGTGCACTCGGTCAGGCCGACGGCGCAGATCCCTCCGGCACCTTCACCTCGCTCTCCGGCGTCGAGCGCCTCAACGACGTCGTGCTTGTCGACCAAACCCCCATTGGCCGCACCCCGCGCTCCAATCCCATCACCTACATCAAAGGCTTCGACCTCGTCCGCGAGCTGTTCGCCTCGCAACCCGAAGCCAAGCGCAGCTCGCTCACGCCGGGTCACTTCTCGTTCAATGTCCCCGGCGGCCGCTGCAACACCTGCGAGGGCGATGGCACCGTCACCGTAGAAATGCAATTCCTCGCCGACGTCGAACTGCCCTGCGAAGACTGCAACGGCACGCGCTACCAGCCGCGCATCCTCGAAGTAAAGTACAAAGGCAAAAGCATCCACGACGTCCTGCAGCTCACCGTGAAGGAAGCGCTGCGTTTCTTCGCCGGCCACACCCGGCTGCTTGAAAAGCTCTCCGTCCTCGACGAAATCGGACTCGGCTACCTGCGCCTTGGCCAATCGGCTACCACACTCTCCGGCGGTGAAGCGCAGCGCGTCAAGCTCGCCGCGCATCTCGCACAGGTTCGCGCCGCCAACGCCAACGCCAAACCCTCGCAGGCCAGCCGCGTGCTTTACATCCTCGACGAGCCAACCACCGGCCTGCACTTCGACGACGTTTCAAAGCTTCTCACAGCTTTCCGTAAGTTGATCGATGGCGGCGGTTCCCTCATCGTCATCGAGCACAACCTCGACATCATCAAGAGCGCCGACTGGATCATCGATCTCGGCCCCGAAGGCGGCGAAGGCGGAGGCCACATCGTGGTTGAAGGCACGCCGGAGCAAGTCGCCGGCAACCTGCACTCCCACACCGGCAAGTGGCTCGCGCGCGTCCTTTAGCTTCGCTGCAATCAGCCGGTAACTTCCTTTAATTTGCCTTATCTAGCAGCGATTGATACAAAGGGTGGAGCGTTCTTCCAGGCCCAAAAGCGCCCTGAACGAAAACGCTTTCGAAAACCCGTGTTTCCGCATCGCAAGGAGGGTTAGTTGGCATTTCAGGTACCAGCCGCTTCCGCCGATTCCGCGTCATCGAACAACGAGGATATTCACGCCCGGTTGATTCCTCAAGGTAGGATGCTGCCGTTTGTCGTCGTTACAGTACTCTTCTTCCTTTGGGCCATTCCAAACAACCTGAACGATATTCTCATCCGGCAGTTCATGAAGTCGTTCGACATTAATCGGTCCAACGCCGCATCCATCCAGATTTGGTTCTATCTCGGCTACTTTACTCTCGCCATACCGGCAGCACAGTTGATGCGCCGCTTCGGCTACAAAATGGGCATTGTCACGGGCCTCTGCTTGCTGGGTACGGGATGTTGGATGTTTTATCCTGCTGCTCAGGCAGGGCTCTACACCTTCTTTCTTGTCGCGCAATTCGTGATCGCCAGTGGTTTATCGTTTCTTGAAACTGGCTCGAACTCCTTTATCGCGCAACTTGGCCCGGCTGGTTCAAGCGAACGGCGATTGAACCTTTCGCAAGCCTTCAATCCGCTTGGCTCTATCACGGCCGGACTGATCGGAACGGTCTTCATCTTCTCGGGCATTGAACTGAGTTCCTCCCAGGTTTCCGCCATGCAGGCCGCCGGAACCTATCAGGGTTACCTGCACACTGAAACGTTGCGCGTCGTCGCGCCGTATATGGTGCTCGGTACCGTAGCTTTCATTTGGGCTTTTCTGGTACTGATGACGAAGTTCCCCGTACTTGGCGGCGAGGAGCCTTCATCGGAGGCAACTGCCGGCACAGAGCATGCCAGCCTGCTGCAGCCGCACTTTGCTTTTGCCGTGGTTGCACAATTTCTCTATGTAGGCGCCCAAGTCGGCACGTGGAGTTACTTCATCCCCTATGTCGAATCTGCCACCGGCATAGGCGATAAGGCCGCAGGCTACATGCTTACCGGAACGCTCGCGGCGTTTGCCGTGGGCCGCTTCAGCTCCGCATGGCTCATGCGCCATTTCCGCGCGCAAACCATGCTCGTGGTCTACTCATTCATCAACGTTGCTCTTGGAATCGCCGCTGTCGCCAGCCATGGATGGTTCGGTTCCATTTGCCTGCTTACCACCAGCCTCTTTATGTCGATCATGTTTCCAACCATCTTTGCGTTGGGCCTCAAAGGCATGGGAGAAAAAACCAAGACCGCTGGCTCCTTACTGGTCATGGCAATCCTGGGCGGCGCCGCACTCACCAAGGTGATGGGCATTCTGGCAGACAAGAGCGGGATACAGGTCGCATATCTGGTACCTGTCGTCTGCTTCGCCGGGGTCGGCCTCTATGGCTGGCTCGTTCCCGAACCCAAAACAGCGGAGAGTGCGAATTAGACAGCACATTCGAAAGCAAACAGAGGCCCTTCAAGAGGGCCTCTCATCGCGTGATGTTTGCAGGCGACTAGTGGCCTGTCGCCGAGTAAACGTTAGTGGCGCAGTTATCATCTAAGTAGTCGTTCTGACTACCGAAGTGATGCTGAGCGAAGAGCAGAGCAAGGAACTGAGCAGCATTGCTCAGTATCGTTCTCTGCCCGCCGGATATGTGTTTCGTGCGCGGTTGATTTTGATTCTGGCCGAAGGTGTCACTTTCAGCATGATCCAGAAGCAACTTCGAACTGCGGCACCAACCATCATCCGCTGGAAGACGCGCTTCCTGCGGTTGGGGATGGATGGTCTGGATACCCATCATCTGGGCCAGTCGGCCAGCGTGCTGACGCCTGCCTTGCGGGCCAAGATTCTGTCGACAACGCGTAAGAAGCCCGGCGATGGGGCGACGCACTGGAGCTGCCGCAAGCTGGCTGCGGCCCTGGGAGTGAGCAAAGACACCGCCCATCGGACCTGGAGAGAGGCTGGGCTGAAGCCGCATCGGCTGGAACGCTACATGGCCAGCGATGACCCGGACTTTGAATCCAAAGCCGCCGATATCATCGGGCTTTACCTCAACCCACCCCGTCATGCAGCGGTGTTCTGCGAGGATGAAAAAACTGCAATTCAGGCATTGGATCGCCTTGACCCGGTGCTGCCTCTCACGCCGGGGTGTGCCGAACGTCAGGGATTCGAGTACTACCGCCACGGTAGAGTTTCCTGCGGGGCGGCTAACGATGATCTTCCAACGAGCCTTTAGTCGCCTTTACCATACCATCGGGCCGCGCTTTCGCATCAAACGCCAGCGTGTCTTTGAACGTGATTCCCCGAAGCTTTTTATCAGAGCGTGATCGATGTGGGCGGAACGCCCTTGTTCTGGGGCGAGAGCGCCCGGGATATCACGCTGGTCAACCTGTCTTTTGACGAAGAACCCAAGAATCCCGGAATCAAAGCAAGAGTGGGAAGCGGCATGAATCTGCCTTATCCAAACGGGGCGTTCCAGCTGGCGTACTCGAATTCGACTATCGAACACCTTGGGACCCGGGAGAACCAGGTTCTCTTCGCGCGGGAATTGCGACGGGTGGGCAAGGCAGTCTATTGCCAGTCGCCAAACCGCTGGTTTCCTTTCGAAGTTCATTACATGTGCCTGTTCATTCACTGGTTTCCGCGCCTGCTGGGTTACTACCCTGTTATCCGATACCTCACCGCTTGGGGTTTGATCTACCGGCCCAATCGGAGCGAGGCCGCTGAATATCATGCATCGCTGAAGATTCTGACCATTTCCGAATTCCAGCAATTGTTTCCCGACTGCGTAATGGTGCGGGAGAAATTTCTGGGCATCACCAAGTCGATGACCGTCATTCGGGAACCCGCAGACTCGCTGCAGCCTGCTCCGGAGTTGGCGCAGCGCGATGCAGCCCTTAGCCACGTTTCCGGAGAGTAAGCTCCCTTGCAAAACGACCGTCCACCCGACCTGCCGCTCTGTGTTCTTGTTGCTCGAATATGTTTCGTCAGGAAGCTTCGGCGATCACAATTTCCAACCACCTGTGTTGCGCCAAAACCTCATGGGCTTGCGATCTAGTTGACGATTCAAGAGTTCGAGAGCCGCGTTCTCAAGTCATTTTCCTATGAAATCCCATCTGTTTGAGAGGCTAGCGGGAAGATTCGGTCGGTACAATGCACCGCATATGCGTCGGCGGCACGGCCTGCAGAACCTGATCCATTTCGTCTCCACCGTAGCGGGAACGGTCGGGGATTGGCTCGCTTCTTCCGTGCGCCATCGAGACAACAGAGCACCGGGTTTCTAACGTAACTCATCAACTCATCTAAGGCGAGCAGGAAATCAAGTCGAGTCGAAGCGCCATTTCAGAACCACATCGACACGCCTTCGAATATCTCGGATAGGTTGCTGACGACGGCCGCTTCTCCCTCCGTCCTACCTACTTCTGCGGAAGCGCAGGCAGTGTATGACTACCGTAATCAGGACAGCACATTGATCCTCGGCTACGGATCACTACTGTCCAAAAATAGCGGATATCTGTTTGCCCCGAGAAATGTTTGAGGAGGCTGATCCCCAGTTACTCTGAAGTGGGTTCCGAGACAGGACCACATTCAGAGGAGAGAGGATCAGCCATGCTTCAAGTATCACCCACCGCAATGGAAATTGCGATCTTCTCCAGCAATCAGGTGTCACACCACCGGGCCCTCTAACACAGATATCAACGCCATGTACTCAGTTGGCGCAACTTCACTTGCAGCGCTTCCGAAGTGGGGGAGGAAGAACCTCATGTGATGTGATTCGGATAGATATTGAATCAATTCTCGTCCACACCTACCTTTAGTTGCATAACTAACTGTATATCTCATATCTGAATTTCAATTCTCGAACCTCCCACAACATGTCAGCCGTGGCTCCCCGACCTCGAACTCGTGATAGTTCACGATCCCTTCCCCGATCGGGGCACTAAACCCGACTCCGACAGCGACAACATCGAAGAGCACTCGCAGCGCATTCGAGATATCTACGGCGCGTGCCCTCGGCGCTCACGGGTACCGACTCTGCAAGGGGAGTACACCGGAGAAAGGATTTCCGCTGTGATTCTCATCACATAATTGGATGAAACAAAAGTGGCATTGAAACTCCTTAATCTCATCGATACGATTGATGCTACCAATGACCCGAAAAGTGACTTAGCGAGCAGTTACTTATGTGTGCTTGTCTTCATCAGCGGTCGTCTCTAGAGCGAATTGTGTCACTTGACTCCAAGTCAACCTCAAGGCGCAAGTTGGCAAATGTTGCTAGCCGTGCGACGGATGAGAACAATTACTCGGTGCGCAACAACATTTGGGCGGCCGAGGAGCCGAGCTTCCAGTCATTTTCGAAGCGGCGACGCGACCTATGATGAGCAACTCTGATCTGCACCTGATCTTCGTGATGGAAACCCGGCGCGCGGAAGTCGCCACCGGGGCACAATTTGCAGAGCCCTCAGTATGCACTCCGAACAGACTCAATTCTGAGCTGGTGGTCGCCTCCGCTAATCGTGGCACCGCCTGGGATTGGGAAGCAAAGACTCAATCAGTAGCTACTTTTCATCCGTCACTAGCTCTCGCCGCTTCTTTATTGCAGAAGCTCAACACTTCATGTAACTCACGCATAAGTGCCGTATTTGTAGCCGAAAACTTTGTTTCGAACTGCGCACTGGAGAGAGGGCTTTGATGAGATCGGCGATTGAAGGCTTAATAACTCTTATTTTGGCAGGAATTATGTTGCTTGGAATGACGGGCTGCGGAGGCGTGGCTGCTCCTTCGTCTTCCGTGGAGCCTTTGCCTAACACGGTCGATATGGTCGCCGCCAACTGGAACATCCTATATGGGGAGAGGATGCCGTCGCATCCAACAGCAACAATGTCAGGTTGGCAATTTGACATGCCCACCGTACCCGGTTCCGTGCACTATGTGGTGGTTCCCATCAAGGCGACGAAGGACCTGACCGGGGAGGTGCTCACGATGACCTTTCGCGTAGCCTCGAATGAGCCTGTGTACAGCGCGAATGTGGAGAAGGGGGAGTCAGGGCCCGCGAGTTTCCACCTTTTCCTTGAACATGCGAACGACGACTTTAACAACGAGTATCATCGCTGGTGGTGCCGCTCGGGCGGGTACACGCTGGGAACCCAGGACAACCAGACGATTACACTAAGCTGCCCGCTGATCTACACGTCGTGGTCGAGCGTGTACGGCAAGATGAACGAGGCGCAGTTCACCGAAATGCTGAATCACCTTGGGGGAGTGGGGGTGACATTTGGTGGTACGGGCGGGTGGGGGCATGGCGTGAACCTTCTAGGCGGCGTCGCGCAGTTCGAGATGCTCGACGCGCGGATTTGCAGCCCCGCAGGAACGGCGACGGATGTTTCCACGGTTCAAATATCGGAATAGCGCTGGGAAATGGCAACTGAGAAGGCGCCCAGCACGCCGGCGTTGATCGTTTGGAAGGTTGTTGAGCAACAGGCCAACTGCAATGATCCTCTCGTACCCATGATCGAGCGGTGCTTCCAGGACATCGGGAAGAAAGTCGACCAGCCGATCCCGTTCCGCAGCCAGACTGTGATCCAAGGCCATTAATTCGAGCGAGAGTGGACCGCGCGGAGGGCTCAGTTCTTCATGACCTTCGCTGCTTTGCGATCGCTCCGCAATCCCCTAGCCTTTTCGGGACCGCGAAACGTCTTCGGCTTTCGAAATCGAGCGTCAGGCGATTTCAGGGCGCAATCGCAAGAGTGGCGGCAAGAAAAAGGTTCAACTCAATACCATCAGTCTAAGTTCTCTTCTTTGTACTTTTCGACCTCTGTTGCAGCCCATCCACAAGATAGATCCCGTAAGAACCCTAACACCAAAAGCAGCGATCCAACGGCTAAGCAGTATCCCCAAGGACGTCAGACCGACATGTATCACTTGAAGCGTTCTCTGTCACCTGCCAAAAACGTGCTACGAATTATGAGCGCTGCTTCTCGAAGTCGCGTAGCTACAGCTAAACTCTGGGCTAGTCCTGCGAAAGCGTTCAACCGATAACTACAGCACTTACATATTTCGCATATTCCCCCAGCATCTAGCCGGATAGAGCGCCATGTTACCATCGATATCGCCTCTCCATTAGAGATATCGGTGGATCCTCTCAGCGACATCTATCTCTTATCGCCTGGCCGCAGCCACCTGAATGAAGAACCGACACCGCGGGTGTTGACAGCAGAATCGACTCAGCGGCTGATCAAACCCGGCGCGTATGGCTGGGGAGCGGGCGAAGAAACAGGAAGAAGTACCCGACTACGAGATCTATTTCAGTACCGGATAGAGAAATGCATCGTACGCGAGTGCTCGATCAGATAATCGCCGTTCGCTTTTACGCTGTGACTGTTGACATACGCAGATTGATAGAGGCGCGGCCAAACGGTTCTGACTTGACCATGGCTAGCTCGGAATCCAGAAAAGGTCGAGACACTGCGCAGTCTATGTGGTCTGAGTTCCTGTGGCAACGTCCGCCGGCGTGACTGCATGGCCTTCCGCTATTCCTACTGAAAGAGGGGGATTGCTAGCGTCTCCTGCGGCCAAGACATTCCGGAGGCCGGCACCTTCAGCCTTGGGAGGATTGTTGAACACATGGATATTCTGGTTGAGTATGGCGCCGGCTTCTATCGAAATCACTTCTGGGAGGCCGGACATTTAGGCTAGGTGCTGCACCTCCAGGCGGAGGAGGCGGGTATTCGTGCGACTGGGGTCGGCTGCTGCTTCGATCATCCGATTCTCCGGAACAGGACCGGCGCCTCGCCTTTCTTGTCCCCAAAGGGCACAGAGATGATCTGGTCATTGAGGACGTTGCCTTTTTCCGGAACCGCACACACTGCAACGGTCGTGTAGATGGTGTTGGATTTCATCCGCGTGACGAAGAAGACCCCGTCCCGCGTCAATTGCCTGAACCACACATAATTGTTGTAGCCGCGATCAACGGCCAGGATCGCGCCCGCTTTCAGGCGTAAGTCCCGCGCTACGCTCAATTCGTTGTACTTTCCTTCCGTTACCACCGCGAACGAGGGCAGGTAACCGTCGTGGTCCAGCAACAGATGCAGCTTGATCGCACCCTTCTGTTGCGTGTATTTGGCCCAGTCAAACATGGTCGCCGACAACTCGATGATGCTGGCGTCCAGACTCATCAGCTTGTTCTTGAGACGGAACTTGCGACGGCTATGCGCCGCCGTCTCCATCTGACATTTTTCCAACAACTGCATAAAGATCGACTCGTACAGTTCCCACGGGCGGTTGGCGTTGGCATACGCCAAGCTCGATTTCTTCGGCGTGGCGCTGATCCCAAGATGCTTCAGCGGTGATTCACAACTGGCCAGTCCCATGCATACTTCGCGCAGTGAATTCAAATGCGCCAACTGACAAAACAGCATCGCCACAAACTGCTCCCAACTGCTGAACCCCTTGGTGTTGCGCTCCGCCTCCTGGTGCTTGACCGCACGTGCGAACTGCCCCGCGAAAACGGTTGCAGAAGCTGCGAGTACACATTGCATACTTGAAGCATGGCTGATCCTCTCTCCTCTGAATGTGGTCCTGTCTCGGAACCCACTTCAGAGTAACTGGGGATCAGCCTCCTCAAACATTTCTCGGGGCAAACAGATATCCGCTATTTTGGACAGTAGTGGCGACGGATATATTTATCAACTTTCAAACAGCGGTGGTTACTGCCGCGGTTTTTGTGATTTTCACATCCGGCCTGACTCGACGCATTCGCACTATCGAACTCACTGCGACAGGCCACTAGTCGTCGCGAACTCACCGCGAAGTGGTACGCTGGCTCGCTGACCTGTCAACTTGCTGACTCGCTAACCAGTTATTCCGCCACCACAGGATTCGTCAGCTCTCCAACTCCCTCTACCGTCACCGTGACCACGTCGCCCG
>CAWHUU010000002.1:0-558712 GCA_963832645.1 uncultured Acidobacteriaceae bacterium | reverse complement strand
CCTGAGGAGCCAATCTATTTTCAATTTAGCCCCTTGCGCTCCATTTCCCTTAAAAGCTAGATCCGAGTCTCTAAGGCCAGCCGAAGCCATTTCGTCCGTCACTACGTCACCGCAGATGTTGAATGTTGTCCGGATATCCGCATACCACGTCATCTACTGCTGTGCAGCAACGGTTGTCCCCACAGCGTCCAGCGAAGATCTTTCGGTGTGCCGGAAGCCATGCCTACCGAGATGGCTGATTCCCGCAGCTCCCGCAGCACGTACTAGCTCACGCCATACACCCGTGTAGCATAAAGTTGCCAACCGGGCTTGGCGGGGCATGCAAAGATCCAATCACCGGGAGCTGGAGAGTTCGAAGCCTGTTTCTGCGCCTTCAAACGTTCCAGCATGTCTACTATCAGATTAAGTACTCGTGCGAAGTCCTCTGTCTTCACGTTGACAACAACTTCTTCTACTATCTCTCGCTGGATGCTGATTCGCGTTTGGAGCCAATCCACGTCTGACCATTGGAGCGTCAATGCTTCACTGATATTGGGACCAAGGCACACCGAGAGCAATGCGAGCGAACCGATAGACTCATGCAGTCCTCGAAGAAGTCCATGGAATTGCTCACGTGTAAGGCTGCGTGCCATTCGCGTTATTCGCGTAGCTCCCTTGTTCTGAACCAACTTGATCGAGTTGCCAATGCAGCTCATTTCAAGAGACTCAAATCGGGCGATGGACTACTTCTACTTCGCCGTAAAGCTTCGTTCGCGCGGAGTTCTTTGGCCTGTTTTGCTCCGGGGCCCATCGATGGAAGGGTGATCAAGCGAGAGATTATGTTGATTCCAGTGGCGATTGGAATTGTGGTGGGGCGCCGGTGTGATTGCTTGTAGCACATTTGTGGGAGGGATAGATTCTGGTGCGTCATACCACTGTGCAGAGAATCAGCTAGAATGAGAATGCGCTAAAGATAAATTAGTAGATCATTCTGGGGGCGAATCAACCCTGCAAGCTGCGTCGTGCTCTGGAGGATTGGAGCCCGAGCCACGCCAAATAATCGCAAATCGTTGCTCCGTAAGGTCTTCTACATCATCTCCGCGATCGGCGGATGGGTTCTATTTGTAGTTGAGTGGATTCGCGTTACTCACCAAACGGCACACGCGGATGAAATCATCCTCGTCGTTGTCCTAATTGTGTCTCTCCTGTTAATCCACATCGGCGCATACTCGTGGATTGGACACAACAAGCGAATTGCCGCGAGTGGGCGGCGCGGTTCGATAACCCGCTATGCTTCTCCGAAATATTCTCATGACTCTTTGGGGCGGGTGCTGGTCATAGACGATAAAGCACGCGACAGTAGAGAGATCATCGTCTCGATTGAAGGTGATACCAAGGTTTACCGCTCCGTCGAGGTTTCAGGAGTGGCCATCAAATGATCCTTCACCTGAAAGTGCTTTGGCCGTTCTTTCGAGCGATCGATCATACCTTGATATATGCCATGGCTCTCCAGTTCTATGGCATATACCCCATCGCAATGAGCTGGATCTGGATTTGTCTATCGCTTTTCTTCCGGAGGGGCCAGGAACAGACGTCCCTGCAGTTCGAGGGCGACCTGCCGTCGGTCTCAATCGTGGTGCCGTGCTACGCTGAGGAAGATACGATCAGTTCGACGGTTGAAGCGCTCCTTGCCCTTGATTATCCGAACTTTGAGATCATCATCATCAACGACAACTCACCCGATGACACAGGCTTGAAAGCTCGACAGTTTCTGCGAGATCCGCGCGTTAGACTTCTTAACAAGACGGTAAATGAAGGAAAGGCGATGGGCTTGAATGATGCCCTCCCTATTTGTCGTAGTGAAATCCTACTTATTATTGATGCCGATATCATCGTTTCGCCCAAGCTGCTGCAATACGTGGTTCCTCATTTTCTCGGAACCCGCGTTGCGGCCGTGACCGGCAACCCGAGGGTGCGCAATCGCAAAAATCTCTTGCAGCACTTGCAGGCAGTGGAGTTTTCCTCCATTGTTTCGATGCAGCGTCGAGCACAACGCGTGCTAGGTCGAATCCTGACGGTCTCGGGGGCTGTTTTCGCCGTCCGTCGTACCGCTCTCATTGAGACAGGCGGATTCTCTTCGGATATGGCGACAGAAGATATGGATCTCTCGTGGCGCCTTCAGATGCGCTTCTGGGATATCCGCTATGAGCCGCGTGCGATCGTCTGGATGCAGGTCCCCCCCAACGGCCGTGAATTATGGAAGCAGCGCAGGCGTTGGGCTCGTGGTCTGGCGCAAGCGATTGCCCGGCATCGCGAAATTCCATTCCGGTGGAAGCTTCGGCGCATGTGGCCGATCTATTACGAGTCCTGCGCGTCAATTCTGTGGGCATGTGTTTTCATACTTATGACAGCGTTTTGGACGATATGTAAGCTCTCCGGGTACACTCCCGTGGGAGCCTCTCCCTTCCCTAACTTCTGGGGCATGGCCATAGCGACCACCTGTATCGCACAACTTGCGATCGGTGCCTGGGTCGATCGCCGCTACGACACTCAAATCATGCGCTCGATGATCTATTCCGTCTTCTATCCGATTATTTACTGGATCATGATGGCGGTCATTACGTTTATCTACACGGTGCCTGCGCTGTTCCGTAAACCTCCAAAGGTTCAGACATGGCAAATTCAGCGGACGCGCACATGATGCAGAGGACAGTGGAAAACATGCGAAAATTCGTCAAAGCGAGCAGCGGTCGTCTTTGCGATGCTCGCTCTATGCCTGCATGTTTCGCAATTCTGGCGCTGCTGCTACTCTCGACGTTCATCGCTTCTGCCGCAGAGACGGCATCTGCACCAACCCGAACAAGAGAGGCGGCTGTCATCCAAGCCCGATCCGGTGACCCGAAGGGAGCGCTTGTCATCCTGAAGGGTTTGGTCGCCAAATTTCCGCAAGACCCTCGCTTACTAGCAGATGCAACCGTCGTTGCCAATTGGGCAGGAGAGGATGCCTACGCCCTCGATCTGTATTCTCGTGCCAATACCCCGAAAGATGACATCGGCGTGGTCGAAGCGGCAGCTCGATCAGCTCGCAATCAACACATGTACAGTCAGGCGATCGAGCTCTTCGTAAGAGCAGAGAGTCTTGCTCCAGTTCGGTGGCAGCCGCGGCTCGGACGCGCAATGGTGCTGGTCGATGAAGGACATGACAAAGATGCGGCGGCATTGATGAAGCCCCTATTTGAGAAGCACGGTTCTGAGCCGGACGTGATGAGGGGACAGGCATACCTCTGCGAGCGGCAACAGAATTTTGCCTGTTCCATTGCCATGTACCAAAAGCTTGCTGCGACCAGTCAGGGGCAGAGCGCAAAACTTAATTGTCAAATCGCGCAGGCACTTTCGCAGTTGGGCGGGACCACGCGGGCCCAGCAATTGTGCGTTACTCCGGATGCTGCAGAGAAGTTGCGCCTGCTCGCGGCAACCGGTGCAGAACGCGTCCGATGGTCAGATTGGGATGACAATGGCTGGCTTCAGCAAAAGGCCGACGGTGAGCGTGCACTCACAGTGCTGGACGAAGTCATTTCGTCATCGACGCCAGGAGACGCGATCTGGAAACAAGCTCAAGCGGATCGCTTGCTGGCGCTCCACAATCTACGCCGGATGCAGGAAGTTGTTCAGTCCTGGGAGAAACTTCATCGTCTTGGCATAGCGGTGCCAGACTATGCTCTTGCCAGCGTGGCCAGCGCATATCTTCAGCTACGCCAACCAGAAAAGGCCATTGCGCTGTATCGTACGTTGACAGAGCATACGCCCGAGGATGGAGGCTTGTGGAGCGGTTTGGCTTATGCCGAATTTGAAGATGAACAAATTCAGCAGGCCTTTGACACAATCGATCAAGCTTACCGGAATGCCCCTGCGTGGCTGCAAAGTCAGTATTTGAAGAACCCTCAGCCTAATCCATTCCATGCTTCTCTCGGGTTGCAGGCCGCGGAAATGCGGACCTTTGCCGATATGCCTGCGGAAGGGCAGCGACGGCTGCAGAATCTCTTGGCGATGGCGCCGGCCAATTCCCGTTTGGGCCGGGCATTGGCCATGACATTTGACCTGCGCGGTTGGCCGTTACGCGCATTGAAACAGGAGCAACTTGCGAACAGTTTCGATCAGAAAGACGAGCTTCCTGTTTTGCAGGATGCCCAGATCCTAGAAAACGCCGGCCGTCTGAAAGAGGCCGACGCCAAGCTTTCGCAGGTTCTCAGACGTGAAGGCACCAGTCAATCGGTCAAGAAGTTTCTAACCACTCGCGAGATTGAGCGTGGCTGGCAAGGATCTGTGCTCTCCGGATATGAATGGTCAAACGGACAGTATCTTGGAAATGTGCTGCATTCTCAGGCGTATCTATATAGCCCGCTGATCGGATACCGTTGGCGCGCCTATGTTCACGGTGTCGGTGACTCTGGCAAATTTGTAGCCGGTTCCACGCATCGCTCGCGAGCTGCGGCTGGAATCAGCTACAGCTACAATCGCCAGTCGTTCTGGGGAGAAGCCGGAGCCGACTCGGCAAACCCGGGCTGGATTCCCACCGGCGCGGCCGGAGCACAGTTTAGACTAGGCGATCAATGGCGTCTTGGTGTTGAAGGTGACTGGGATAATGTGACCGACGTTCAGTTGATTGCTCGACTAAACGACATTCGTGCACGCAGCGGCCGGGCGAGTGCTGAGTGGTGGCAAAGCGAATCGCGTTCTATCCAGGTAGCTTTCACAAAAATGCTTTACAGCGACGGCAATGCACGCTCTGAACTCACGGCTTCATGGGAGCAGCGAGTTCTAACGCGACCTCGCCTGCAAATCAATCTCACTCCCCAGTTTTGGGCCTCGGAAAATTCCAAGGATCAAAGTCGCATCTATTTCAATCCCAAACATGACGCCTCACTTGGCATGAATGCCGGAATCGACTGGATCACCTGGCGTCATTACGATCGCCGTCTCCTTCAGCAGTTCAATATCTCGGTTGCGCCCTATTGGCAGGAAGACTACGGCTTTATGAGCGCAATTTCAGCGGACTATACGCAGCGTTGGGCCCTAACCAAGAGGTTAGGCCTTTTGGGCAAGTTTGTATGGAACAGCCACCCGTACGATGGTGTCAGAGAGCCCTACTTTGACGCCAGTCTTGGCTTGACGTGGGGTGAGAAATGAGAAGACGGACTCTTCTTCTAATCTGCTTTGTCGTGACAATGTGTCTTGGCTTGCATGCTCAGGGGGCGGATGTGACCGTCCTCTGCTATCACGACGTGCGCGACGATGTGGGTGCTACAGACATTAGCGCAGCCAAAATCCCCGGAAAGATCTACGCAGGATACTCAAGCCTCGACCCAGATCAGTATGCAATCAGTACGCGTAATCTTGCTTCGCAGTTTGACTGGCTCGCGTCACATGGATATCACGTTATCAGCTTGCAGCAATTCATTGATGCGCGGCAGGGTAAGGCGAAGCTGCCGGACCATGCCGTTATGCTCACCTTCGATGACGGCTTGAAGAGCTCCTATACAAAGGTTTTCCCACTGCTCAAGGCTTACGGATATCACGCAGTTGTCGCAGTCGTAGGGTCTTGGGCCGATCGGGCTCCCGACGAGAAAATTGATTACGACTATCGAACTTTCACTCGCGATGATTTCGCAAGTTGGGATGAGCTCCGTGAAATGGATCGCAGCGGACTGGTTGAGATTGCTTCGCACTCGTGGGGACTGCATCAGGGAATTGTGGCCGATCCGCAGGGAAACCTGATTCCCGCCGTGTTGGCCCATGCATATAACGCTAAGACGCATCAATATGAATCCGACGCCGAATATTCGGCTAGAATCCGGGCCGACCTCACCCGAAGCGTGAAGGAAATTGAACGCCAGATCGGACACGCTCCTCGCGCGATCATGTGGCCATATGGCGCCTATACACAGCCAGCCGAAAAAGTCGCTGAATCTCTCGGCCTATTAGCTACATTCACATTGGATTTGCCAGTCACGTTCCCGAATAGGCAATTTGGGCTCACAGGCCTCACAGCGATTCCGCGGCTAGTGATGGTGTCGAACCCAACTCCCGGGGATCTTGACTGGTCACTCAGAAACCTCGAGCTAAGAAGCAATGTTCGGGCGGTTCAGGTGGATTTGGATTATGTCTACGATCCTAATCCGGCGCAGCAGGAGCGAAACCTAAGTGCACTTCTCGACCGCATCAAGAAACTTCATCCCACACAGGTATGGCTGCAGGCTTTTGCAGATCCCGATGGCTCTGGAGCGCCGTCCTCCGTTTATTTTCCCAATCGGGTGCTTCCAGTCCGCGCAGATCTCTTCGCGCGGGTGGCGTGGCAATTGCGGACGCGGTGCGGCGTGGAAGTCTATGCGTGGATGACATCTCTTGCCTGGCAATTGCCAGATAAGAGTCTGCAATCACGACTTCAAATCAAGCCCAAGGCAGGAGTTGCACCGGAGACGCCTGTCAGGTTGAATCCATTCCTGCCCCAGACACGGCAAATTATAGGCGAGATTTATGAGGACCTTGGGCGTTCAGGTCCAGTGGCGGGAATTCTCTTCAGCGACGATGCCATTTTGCGGGATACAGATGATCTTGGTTCTGAAGCGCCAGCACCCGGCCCGAATCGCACTCAGGCGCTGATTCAATTCACCAATGAGCTCGCCGACCATGTGCGAAAGTGGAGCCCAGAACTGGCAACCGCTCGCAATCTGTTTGCTGAACCAGTGATTTACCCTAAAGCTGAATCCTGGTTTGCGCAATCGCTTCCCGCATTCCTGTCGAATTACAACCTGACCGCGGTGATGGCAATGCCAGAGTTGGAGAAGGCTCGAAGGCGGAAGAAGTGGCTTGCAGCGCTAGTCAAAACAGTTCGGACTCAGCCCAACGGATTAGATATGACGGTCTTTGAAGTGCAGGCTGTGGATTGGCGCAAAAAGAGCGCGCTGAATACTCGCAAGTTCACGGAGCAGATCAAAGTTCTACAAAGCGAGGGCGCACTTCACCTCGCCTACTACCCGGATGATTTTGAGAAGAATAGTCCCGCGCTTAAAAGCCTTATTCCAGTATTCTCTGTCTCAGTGAACCCAGCACCCCAGCCTTGAGGCTAAGTCGATCAGGCCCAAGCAACCGTTTAGGCTCACAATTCCTTTAAGAAGAGATTGTTTTGGTCTGTCCTGATCGGTGAGTGACAATGCTGCTGATCAGGAATCAGCAGGTGTTGGCCTACCTAATTTTAGGTGATGAGTGAAGAGTTAGTTTTTCGGTTTCTCCTCCTCAGTCGTGACACACGTTCCATGAGGAGGTTCTGGCGACAGTGGAGAGGAGAGGATCAAGTCAGGTAGCGTAAAAGTTCAAAGTTTCTCACGATCCTGGCAGTACCGTAATCATGCTGAAGATGGCTCAGGTCTTCCGCAGCCATTCGAGCAACCGGATCGGGGTACATGTCATTTACCTCGATTACCGAAGGGAACGCCGAAATCAGTCTGGCGAGTGGACAGCTGAATACTCTTCGTGTGATTTGGCAGAAGCAAGTTATTTGCAGGCAAATCATTTGCTGAGATGTTGACACTGTGTTGCCACAAGATCTCGGCGTGGAGTGAAAGATGCTGTCAGGACGGATTCAGATTTGAACGGAACTCAGCAGCCTTCTGCGGCTGATTAAGCGAATCGTACTCTTTTGCCAGGTCACTGCGAACGCCTTGAATCCAGCTCTCCGGAGGCTCCTTCTGCTTCTGCAGGATTTGATAGCCCGCAAGACTTTGAGCCTCCGCATCGGCATAACGTTGTTCTTGAAGGAGAATACGTCCAAGCCGGATATGTGCAATGCCGGTGTTCAAATGATCTTTTGGCAAAGTCTCGGCATATAGATTCAAGGTTTCGCGAAGCAGCTGCTCGGCATCCTTATAACGTTTCTGCTCTACGTAAACGGTGGAGAGATTAGAAAGTGCAATCCCAATGTAGTAGTGTTTACCACTATAGGTCTTTCGGTAGATGTCGGCCATCCGCTTGAAGTCTGCTTCCGCTAGCTTAAGCTTTCCCTGCTTTTGAGCGACCTTGCCCAACTCATTTAGGGTCGATGCAATGCGCGGATGAACAGGTCCGTAGATATGCTCTTCAGTGACCAGAGCGCGCTCGAGCATGTTGGCTGCATCATCGTATTTTCCACCAGTGACAAGAGCCCGCCCCAGCAGAGTCATCGCCGAAGCCGTTTCCGCGTTGTCCTTGCCGTAAAAAGACTGGATGATATCCAGCGCCTGCCGGTCGTACTTTTCCGCTTGATCGGGGTGACCTTCATCCAACTGGATGGCGCCGAGATTGATGAGATCGTTTGCCACCTGTGGATGCCGTTCGCCGTACAGGCGGCGATCAAGATCCAAAACGCGGCGATTCAATTTGTCTGAAACCTCGTAATGGCCAAGGTAGTAGTGCGAGTTGGCAAGTTCTGTCAGGCTCGCGGAGAGATCAGCTTCGACACCAACCGGCGCAGACTGAATTTGGACTGCATTTTCAAGCACTGGAATCGCCTCATCGTAAGCACCACGGTCTTCAAGAACCAAGCCCAGCTGTGAAATGGCCCTGGCTCTAGCCGGGTGATTAGCAGGCAGCACTTTTGTATCGATTTCGATTGCCTGCCGGGCGAGTTGTTCTGCCTCCTGAAAGCGTGCCTGGTCAGTCCTTAGCTGGCTCAGCGCCACAAGGCTCTCGGCCACCTCTTGGCTCTCTTGGCCGTAAAGCGCTTTGCGTTGATTCAGGGCATGCTGTAGCAGAGTATTGGCCTCATCCAGATGTCCCAGCTTGCCATCGATATTGCCTAACGTTTGATATAGCTCCGCTTGTATTTTGGGAGCGTTGCCCAGGGCATTTGCTTCCTGAATGCCATTTCCTACCAGATCTACGACGCGCATCTGATCTGAAGGACCGGCCGTTTCGTCTCCACCTTCGAAGAGGTTCATCATGAACGCCTGAATGCGTGCCGTGCGCGCCGACTCGGCCAGTGCGGCATCGCGGGCCCTTGTGATGTTGATCGCGAAGTAGGCAACGGAAGAAGCAAACAGGATCAGGATGACAGTGGCAGCAGTTACGATCCGCCAGTTTCGGCGGACAAATTTATTGGAGCGATACAGAATGCCATCCGGACAGGCGTCTAGCGGTTCTTCCTGGAGGTAGTGATCAATGTCGCGAATTAGTGCCTCGACTGACCGATATCTCCGATCCGGTTCTTGGTGCATCGCGGTTAGGCAAAGTACATCCAGATCTGCCCACTGAGATTTCCCAATAGCCTCGTCAGGACGGCTAGAAGTCAATGCGTCTTTCAATTTGCGGCGCGATATGACAGACGGCTTTGGCGGATCATGTTGGGCAACAATCGAAACAGCCTCGTCCGGAGTCAAATTGACAAGGTCAAATGGAAGTTCTCCCGAAAGAAGTTCAAAAAGAATCACTCCGAGGGAATAAACATCCGCCTGAATGGTTATGCGCCCACCACGAATTTGCTCGGGAGAAGCGTATGCCGGCGTCATCATTCTCTGAACAGTTCTGGTTACGGTCTCCTGGTTATCTAAGCTCTCCAACTGCTTGGCGATTCCGAAGTCAAGCAGACGGATTGATCCGTCTTTCTTGACAAGTACATTAGAGGGCTTCAAGTCACGATGAATGATTGCGTGTTCGTGCGCGCACTGCACAGCTTCGCACACGGCGCGGAAGAGTTGCAGTTTCCGGGGTACGCTGCAACGGTGCATGTCGCAATATTCCGTGAGAGGCAGGCCCTCTACATATTCCATGACGAAGTACGGAGTCCCATCGGAAAAGGCATCTGCATCATAGAGTCGAGCGATGGAGGGGTGATTAAGCTGTGCTAGCAGCCTGCGTTCGCTGTCGAAGCGCTCGCGGCGCGAGGGGTGCAGCCATGCATCGCGCAGCACCTTGATGGCGACCAGGCTTTTAAGGTCCGCCCTCTCGGCGAGGTACACAACTCCCATTCCGCCTTCGCCAAGCAGCTTCAGCGTCCTGTAAGGTCCAAAGCACTTGAGCGATTCCGTAGGCGACAACAGCGCTTGTGCTACATGGGAAATGTCCTGGTCAAGCAGAGAGGCATCTTCGGCAAGCATGGCTTCCACATGTCCCTTGAGCGTGTCGTCCTCACCACATGCAGAAGCCAAATACGACGCCCGTTGATCCGCGGACATATCGATCGCCTGGTGAAAGATCGTTTGTATCTTGTCCCATCGAGCTATGTCCATACCTGTTTCCCTAACCACGTGATCGAAGTTCTACTGAAAGCCAGGCTTTAGCTGCCCGCCAGTCACGCAGAACAGTGGCCTCTGAAACATTGAGCTGCTCTGCAATTTCCGAGATCTCCAATCCACCAAAGAACCTGCATTCCACCATCATGGCCTGTCGTGGACTGATTTTCGAAAATGCTTCAAGAGCCGCATCAAGGGCAAGCAGGTCTTTAGCGGTTGCCGGGGTGTGCCCCAAGGACTCGTCAAACGTCACAAATGCCAACCCGCCGCCGCGCTTGTCTGCATTGCGGCGGCGCGCCGATTCAATTAGCAGTTGACGCATCGCATTGGCGGCAATGCGTTTAAATTCGAGCTTCGACTTTACGGGCAGTGGATAGTCGGCAAGTTTGAACCACGCCTCATTGACGAGAGCTGTGGGATTCAGCGTCGCTCTGGGATCATCCATCCTGATCTTTGACGCGAGGCGGCGCAGTTCCTGATACGTGGAAGCAAAAATATCGTTCAGTAACTGTCGCTGATCTTCCGCACTTCTGCTGCCCTGGAATTTCGGACCGGATTTATCCAAAAAATCTTCTGTCGGCATGACGATTCTTTGAGTCAGATTACGCATAGCGAAGTAGGAACGCTGTGTTGTGAATTCTTGAGGAAGGAATCACCCGGCTTTTGAGAATTCTAGCATTTCTGCAGAACAGCCCTCCCCTATCGAACGGCAAATTACTGCACGCAACAAGGAGATCGCCATGAAAAAACGAGGCAAGATTTTACGTGATGCATCTGCAGGCCCTGGTTTGCTGATGGCCGAAGGACAACAATACACTTTTGCCCTGGAAGGCGTATGGAAATCGGAAATTGCGCCCCGTGCTGGGCTCGTCGTGGAAATTGAACTCGACGAAAGCAATCAGATCAAGTCCATCACCGCTGTGCCGGAAGCGCAAATAGCGAAAGAACAGGCGGAACAGGCTCTGGCAGCGGCGAGGGCAAAGAGCGGCGCACTCGCATCGTCTGTCGTTGCCCGTTTTGGGCTGCCCACTCTGATTGCGGTGGGCCTGCTGTTTGTGGGCTGGTTCTTCCTCAGCACAATTTCAGTTAATGCCGGATTTGCCGGAAAGATGGACTTCACCTTCTGGCGGGTTCTCACTTTCATCAATTCAAAGAATGCGCTTGAAAGCCTGGCGACTTTGCAGGGGAATGGAAGCGCGGGCTTCTATGGACTGCTTGCTTTTGTTTCACTCGCCGGACCATTTATAGGCTACGTCTGGAAAGACAAGCGCGCAGCCTTGGGAGGCATTCTGCCACTGCTTTTCATGTTGCTGGTCGCAGTGCTGGTGCGGAACGCTCTCACTAGTATGACAAGCGGCGCGCCCGCTGAGTTCATGGACGCAGCTCGCGCCGAAATCATGAAACAGATTTCCGTGGGAGTGGGAGCTTACATCTCCATCCTTGCCTCGATTTATCTCGCCTTCTCCAGTGTGAAGAAGTTCCTGCTCGCACGGGCTGAAGGTTAGAGGAGGCTCTGCGATGAGACTATCCAGATTTCTGCTACTCCCCTCCATTTTGTTTCTTGCGCCATTCGCGGAATCGCAAAACGCGAAGATTGACTGGATTCCGATCTGCGGCAAATGCCTGAGCCCAACGATCACCTCCAGATCGGGAATCGGTACTGTGCATGCTGTAGCGGAAGGAAGGATCACTCTTAAAGCGGCAAAGGATTACTGCGAGAACTGGTCGCCAGATGCCGACTGTAACAAGGAAGCCGCCAAAACCCTCAAGGGAGAGGCCCACAAAGTTTACCGCGTGATTGCAGATTGCATTCACGGCACGGTTACAGATACACAAGGAGGCCTCTTTCACTATGAAGGTGTTTGGACCAGCGGCTTCGCTAAAGGCCGGACTCGCTGGAGAGATTCATCGGGGAAAATAGTTCAGCCCGATGAGAATGGATTGTCCGTTTCTGCGATTGGCGATCTGCTTTGTCCGGCGGGAATCGGCGCCAGATTGCCACAGCGACACCGCTAACTCGGTTCCCTCAACCTACCCTAAGATGGACATATATATGCAGGGCCTCAAGAGAGTGTCTACGTGTCTCGTGATTCTGAGTGTTCTTTCGGTTGTCGCGCCAGCGCAGAGCATTTGGCAAAAGATTAAGTAGCAGGCTGCCGAGGCTGAAGCACGCGCCAAAGCCGCCCAAGCCGCCAAAACAACTGCTGGTGGTGCGGCGCATACCACCACGGCTGCTCCTGCTGCACAGCGCAACAAAGTCAAGGAAGGTCCTCCGGGTACTCCTGAGCTAACGGCTCAGCTCGCTTCTACAATGCCAAGGTCCTCAGTTGCAAATATCAAGCTAGGCACGTCGGTCCGCGATTCCATGCTCGCTCTAAAAGCGCATAACAGCATCCTCACCGCAACTCCGCTGCCGATCACCTTTGAACTCATCCCGATTCAGCAGTTACTGAGCGGCGTTGATGCGAATGAACCTATCTCTTCGAACGCATCTCATGAGGAGGTTCACGTAGCCTTCACAATGGCTCCGAATGCTCCGGTCATCGATGCCGTCTCACGGAACGTCTACTATCTCGTGGGTAAGCGTCCCTCCCTTCAGCAGTCTGTGCAGGCCATGACTTCTGCTTATGGACAGCCTTCCATCCCGCCTCGCTTCCCAGACAATAATCCCGAATATCAATGGGTTTACGACAGCGCAGGTAATCAACTCTCAGGCGCACAGGTAGCGAACATGCCAAAAATCTGTGCGGACTCTCTTGACGCGATGTTGAGAGAACGAGACGCAACCCGTATCGTCGCCAATGGGTATCAACCCAAGACGGACTTTGATGCCGAGAGACACGGTGAGACTTGTGCGCCCTATATCGTACTCAAAGTCATTCTTCGAACCGAGAACGGTCCGGCCGAAGAAAAGATGGTATCACTGCTGGCTGTTTCGGCGATCTCCGATCCTCTCCTTCGCAGTGCCTCGGAGGTAACCCATGCTCAGTATCTTGCGGCACAGCAGACGAAGGATCAGGCTGACAAGAACGCTGTACAGCAGAACAAAGCCACGTTCTAGAGGATGACCAAAATGCCAAAATGCATCTTTCCCGCCAGCATTGCTTTGAGTGCAATCGTTCTGACTGCGGCAGTGTATTCACAGCAAAGTGCAATGGACCAGTTCAACTCAGTGTACGGCTCCAAATCTTCTAATGCGGGATCGACCGGTACGGCTCCGAGAGGCTCTGCCGAGTCGATGGACCAGATTGCGAAGACCGGTCACAAGCTCGATATCGTCGGTGTCTATCTTGGGATGCCCGCTAAAGCAGCTATCGCCGATATTCATGCGAATAATCCTCGCCTTTCCACAGGACCAACTAGTTTCAAGATGAATGATGTTCCGGATCAGACCTTCACCTCACGTGTTTTGTTCCAGAACCCCATCGAGGGCGGCGGACTTGAGATAATCACCATCGAACTGACCACCCAGCCCATGAGGCCCTTTGTGGCGCAGGTATCTCGCCATTTCTAATTCAACGAGAGCAACCACCCGACGGTTGAGGCCACAGTAGCCGCGCTTGGAGCAAAGTACGGTCACGAGTCCGATTCCCGCCCCAAGGATGCTACTCACACGTACACCTTTTTCTGGTTTTATGACGAAGGAGGACAGCAAGTGACCGGACAAGCGGCCAAGATGCTCTCCAATACCTGCACAGGTCTTAACGACCCGGAGATGCAAAGCATGATTGTGAATGGCTTCGATGGCAAGAATGCGGGCCAGGCCTGCTCTCAATACAGCGTTCTTGAAGCAATTGTAGAAGAGTGGGGTCAGCGGCGTACCAACCGGCTAGGACAGTCGGAACCACCTGGCTTGGTCTTCCAAATGGATATTGGCGCTCGTTCGACCGCTTTGCAGATTGCCGGTTCCGATGCCACGCGAAAGATGCTCTTTGCCGCACGCGAGGCACGGCAGTCGAACCAGAAGAACGCCGCCGGACAAAACAAACCTGTGTTGTAGCGCTACTTATGAGGAGGGCATAGCTATATTTGAAGCGATTAGTCATGCCCTAACGGCATCTTTGATTGCATCGTCCTGATTCACGTGTTGGTTTCTTCACAAATGACTACTGCAGTTAACCGTGATATTCACGCCAGCGAGCCTGCGGGAAAGTGAATAGCATGACCGACCTGTGGTTGCCCCAGGGCTGCGTACCGCTAGTGATACACGATGCTTATTCGTTTCATGTGCTTCGTCTCCAGCGCGTGCGCAATGCGTTTAACGATGTTGCGCGCAGTTCCAATTCGACGAGAACGTTAGGGTCTTGATGTGCTTCGTTAATACGGGTGTCGTTCTATCAGGAATGGGTCCAGCCACATTGCCAGGGCACGCTATAGTGGGATCATGCACTTTCGTTTGTCATTTCGGCATTCAATGGCTGCCCTCGCTGCGATCGGTTTGGCGGTGCCCGGATCTTCGATTGCGCAGCCGGTGCTGCTTAAGCCAAAGGTGGTCATTGTTGCTTATTTTGAAACAGGGGCGGACACAGGTGACCACCCGGGTGAATTGCAGTACTGGGTGGAACGCGATCATCTTGACCGAACAATTGACGTCGCCGGGATGTCGCACCAGGTACGTGCCAATGCCGACGGATCTGAGATCGCCATTGTCGTTGGCCCGGGCAACATCAATCCTGCTGTTAACCTGATGGCCCTTGGCAGCGATCCGCGATTTGACCTGCGCGAAAGTCATTGGCTTGTGAACGGAATCGCGGGTATTTCTCCGGCCGACGGAACGATTGGATCTGCGGTGTGGACCGATTTTGTGATTAACGGCGATCTTGCCAAAGAGATCGATCCTCGCGAAAAACCGGCTAGGTGGCCGGATGGCTTTCTCTCGCTTGACGGTGAAACACAAACTGATCCGAAGGGCGGCGCCAACTGGGAAGATGATGTGGGTGTCTGGCGCGGGACCGATGCGCACGCCAATCGCCGCGGTAATGTGATTCGCCTTAATCTCGCCTTGCTTGACTGGGCTTACGCGCTGACGAAAGAAACAGCACTTCCTGAAAGTCCTGAAATGCGCAAACTGCGCCTGCAATATACGGGTTTTGCTGGAACCACGAAAGGTCCGGTTGTGCAGAAGGGCGCAAATCTTGCCACGGAGATCTTCTGGCACGGTAAGTTGATGGATGCCTGGGCGCACCGCTGGGTTCAGTTTGAGACAGACGGTGTGGCGTACTTGGGCACAACGGCGATGAACGATACCGGCACCTTGCTCGCGCTGCACGCGCTCACGTTACAGGGTAAGGCAAACTGGAATCGTGTATTGCTGTTGCGCACTGCCAGCAACTTCGATATGCCACCCGCGGGAATTTCGGCTGCTGAAAATCTTGAAAGCGAGCGGCACGGCAACTACACAGCGTATCTGCCAGCTCTGGATGCGGCTTATACGGTTGGCCATCCAATTGTGGCCGCGTGGCTTAGTGAAAAATAGGCGTAAGCGGCAGTTTGAATACTACAACCGTCCGTACTGCTGTACCACTTTCACAATTCCCTTCATCTTCTCGATAAGCGGATACATGGAGTGCTCCTTGAAATCCATCTGCTGCGCAAGGAGCAACACGTCGACCGCATGCGCCCGTGGAACAATCACCACACCGTCATTGTCCGCTGCAACAATGTCACCCGGGTGAATGGTTACACCGTCAATTGCCACAGGAATCTGCGATCCGGCAAAGCGGTAGTGTCCCACAAGCGTAGACGGCGTAACACCCGTTGCGACAACGGGAAAGCCGATCTTGCGGAGATAGGCAGTATCGCGGACGGTGCCGTCGATGACAGCACCGGAGAAATCGCGAGCCGCCATCGCGGTCCCCATCAATCCGCCCATACCGGCTATGTCTGCGCCATCTTCAATCGACATGACGTAGACAGAATTCTTCGCACCATTATCGATGGCTTCAAGCATTCCGTCCGTCGCATGAGGATCGTGATTCTCATGCTTTTCAAGCCGCACGGTCAGCGCGTACCCGGCGAAGTGCGTAGGGAAAATAGCCTGCATCCTGTGCGAGAGAAACATCGGGTGACCGAGCAGCTGCTCGATGGCGTCAGAGACTGAAGCCACTTCAACGTGGCGGTAAGCATCCAGCATTGCCGCCGGGTCGGATTGGTATTCTCTAGCGGTTTGCACCTCTGCCGATTGAGGTGTTTGCGCATCGCCGGGAGTTGCAGCGCTGGCCGTCAGGACAGTGAAAGTTGCGGCTACCAGAAGCAGGGCTGCAAGGCTTGCGAGCGACACAAACAGAAGGGATCGCTTCGATTTCGGAGTATCTGCAGGATTCAGGATTTTCTATTCCGGATTTATTCATTTCTTTCTCCCTCGCATCGCCGTCAATTGGTCGCATGGCGTGACTTGTTTTACTTCTGCACCACTTTATACGAAGGGAGCGGAGTCTCTCCAGTAGAGCCGCAGATCCGGCTAGATAGTTTTCGGTGAGAGGAATTGTTGAAGGACGATACCACGTAAGCAGGGCTGAAAAGAAAGAGGTGGTGAACTAGGATTCAGTTCACCACCCCCATTCCAGGAAGCTAGAAAAAGCGGAGACACCAGGCGGAATTCAATCCGCCCAACCGCGCTAGAAGTTCATCTTCATAGCGAACTGGATAACGCGGTAGTCCGAGCTACCGTTGATCGTACCTCGGGTAGTGCCAAAGGCAGCGTTGCTAAAGGTGGTGTTGGGATCCGCCCACTGCGGATGATTAAAGATGTTGAAGAACTCGGCGCGGAACTGGAAGTTGAGGCTCTCGTGCGAGGTCATCGGCGTGAATGTTTTCAGCAGGCCCGTGTCCACATTCCACAGATTTGGCCCGCGCCAGTTTCCCTTGCCCGAGTCGCCGTACGTACCCACTGCGGGGACTGCGAACACGGATTTGTCAAGCCAGGCCACGCAGTGAGAAACACTGGATGCGCATGGTGTTGGGTTAGCTCTCTGGCCGAGAGAGCCCGATCCGACGAAGTCCATGCGGTCTTGCCCATTGGCAGTCTGGGACCTGTCGGTTCCAGCCGTAATGGTTAAAGGATCGCCAGTCTGGAAAGAGTACAATCCCGTCCATTGCCAGCCACCCAGCAATGTCCGTTCTGCTGCGTTGTACCCGGTCAACTTCGGAAGATTCCACACGTAGGAAGCGACAAGGCGGTGAGCGTGATCATAGGTCGCCGGGCCGGTTTCGAAGGCGTGCTGACGCGGATCGTAGTAGGACATGCCGGAACCGATACTCGAACCGACGTCCGTGATTCCGCCATTTTCTGATAGCCCGTAATCCATAGCCTTGGAATACGTGTAATTGGCAAGCAGCATGATCTGGTTCAGAATTCCGGCGCCGCCCGCAGGCCGTTTTTCGAGATCGATTTGCACTCCGTTATAGGCGTTGGCTCCAGTGTTGTGATTCTGGTAGATGGTTGAAAACGGCTGGTAAGGCCGACGCGCCTGCGTGCCCAGTCCGCTGCCGGCCATATAGACGGCGGGGTTAAGGTTTACGTCTTGCCTAAGGTGTGTTCCGCGGGTCCCGACGTAGGATGCATGCAACACCGTATCATTTCGCAACTGGTATTCGTAGGTAATGTTCCAGTTATAGATTTCTGGTGTTACCCACTTTACGCCCGGCTGCAGTCCGAAGATGGTTGGGTTGGCCACAAAGGGGGCGTTCTTGGGAGCCGTAGCAAGGGTAAAGCGCTGCGGGAAACCACTCGAGAAAGAGGGATAGTTCACCACTGGATTGGAGAGAGAACCGATCTGCGACTGTCCAGGAGCGCCACCGTCGTTCAGATCGATGCGCAAGCTAAATGGCGCCGAAATCGCCGCGTCGTTGAGGAACAATCCGGGCAAACGCGAGGAGAAGAAAAGGCCACCGCCGGCGCGGATCGACATCTTGCCTGTTCCCGTGGGATCCCAGGCCACGCCGACGCGTGGAGCAAAGTTGTTGAGGTCGGGCGACTGGCCGGCAGCGGGAACAGAGGTGCCGTTGTAAGTGTCGCCAATAAAAAAGAGGCCTGCGGGCGCGCTGGTAATGACAGAAGATCGAACGCCGGCAGCGTAGGCGTCCGGCCGGAACTGCTCGATGCGGCCCCAGATTTCTCTCATGACCCACTGTGGCTCCCAGCGCAGTCCGAGGTTTAACGTCAGTCGCGGTGAAATTCTCCACTTATCATTGGCGTATACACCCATTGGGTGCTCAATTGAATCGGAGAAGTCGCCCGAGGTCTGACTGAACGTGTGCTCAAATCCGATGAGGAAATTCGCCAGCGATAGTCCGGTTATATCGTTCGTGAAGCCGAAGCTGCCGTTCTCGAGGTCGGTGTTACGGATGATCGACTTATCAATTTCGAGATCGTAGCCGAAGGTGAAGTTGTGTTTGCCGTGTTCCCAGTTCAACAGTTCGCGAAGGTTGACGGAATTTCTGATGAACTTCGCATCGTTGAAGCCACCAATGGTGAAGTTGCCCGAGACGGCGAAATTCCGGATGCCGCTCTCCGCTGCAGGCAATTGGTACAGGCTTGAACCAAACGTGCTCATGTCCGGAACATTGCCCCCAGGGCCGCCTTGCTGGCCGCGGTCAGATGCTGAGCGCACGAAATCAAGTGTCAACGAGTTGACAAGGTTTGGAGTGAGGACCGATGTATAGCCGAGTGCATAATTCTGCACCAGAATCGTGGAACCCGGACCCACCGTCAGCAGGTCCTTGCCGTCATAAGTCGGAGCGTGTTTGTACTTGTTGTAATAGAAACGCCCGAACAGCCGGTCCTGGCCGCGCAGCGTTTGATCGAAGCGTGCAACGTATTCGTTAAAATCCTGCTTGATTGGTGTGCCATAGGTAACAAATCCATTTGCTGACGCCGAAGCAATCGGCAGCAGCTTGGCCATGTTGAGTGCCACAGGGTCAAGTAAGCTCCCCAACATGTTGGGCTGGGCTAACGGAGTGTTATTCCACGGATTGGTTGTGATTGTTACCGTTTGGCCACCGCTCAACGGGTTGGCAGGACCCGCTGTCAAATAGTTGGTGAAGTCGCCGGTCAGATTCTGCGGGATCGGAACGGTCGCGGTGCTGGCGTTATTGACGCTGCGGACGATCGTTTTTTGCCATCCGAAAAAGATGAAGCTGTGGTTCTTGAAGATGGGTCCACCTACAACACCACCAAATTGATTACGCTTGAGTGGATCCTTCGCGTTAGCAAAGTAGTTGCGGGCGTTGAACTCGCGATTCCTGACAAACTCGAATACATCGCCGTGCCACTCGTTGGTGCCCGACTTGGTGACCACGTTCACGACCGCGCCGGCGTTAGCTCCGTACTGCCCGTCAAAGCTGTTGGTCTGAACGCTGAACTCCTGCAGAGCATCAGGGAAGGGGAATGGAAGATTAACATTGCTCATCAGGTCTTCGTTGTTGGCACCGTCAAGGTTGTAGCCAATCTGGTCAGGCCGGGCACCGTTTACCGCAATTGCCTCGGCCCCCGGAATCTGCTTTGTATCGCCCTGCAATGCGCCTGAGTTATTGGTGTTTGCCGAGATGGCTCCAGGAACCATTAGCGTAAGTTCGGCTGCGTTCCTTCCATTTAGTGGCAAATCGGTGAGGCGAGCGTGCTCGATCACCTGTCCCAGTACCGGGCTGGTGGTATTGACCTGGACGCTCGATGCCTCCACTGTAATCTGTTGCGTCGCTTCGCCTACCTGCAGGTGTAGGTCCATGTTGCGGGTCTGGTCTGCCAGAACAGTGATGTCCGAGGCATACTGCTTGAATCCCGGAGTAGCGACGCTGACCGTGTAAGTGGCCGGGGGAAGTGACGGAAAGTTGAACTGTCCAGCACTGTTGGTTACGTCTTCTCGCTTGAAAGCTGTTGCTTTCTGCGTCACCGAGACTTTCGCGCCGGCGATGACTGCGCCTGAAGGGTCGGACACTGTGCCGGTGATGGCAGCATTTCCGCCGCCCTGCGCAAAGGCGCCGGCAGCAAAGACGAATGCCATCATGATCGAAAGCACAATTGGTTTACGCCACATGGATTTTTCTCCTCCTCAAAAAAGGTTCTGCACTGACTTGAATCGTGGGTTTAGTTATGCCGACGGTCGGCCGGAACCTCAGCAGTTCGAACGTGAAAATCTATCTGTCCAAAGCTAGCCCCGTACTTTAGCACTTAATTTGAACAATGGGCAATGTTTTTTTCTGCACTTGAAATAATGCGGTAAGGTAAATCGGAGAAAAGGTTTTCTCCTTTATTTTGAATGTGGATCGGCTCCGGGGTGCAAGATTGTCTAGATGGCAGCGGGGAGCAATCAAAGGGGGATAGGGTGCATTCTATGTGTGGAATATTTGCACATTTTGCCGATGTCAGGAGTCGGCCCCCCTGGTGGATCGTGGCGTAACATCATTAAATTTAAATAGTTAAATAGATCCAAATCTGAAGTGAAATGTAGAATCCACGATGCAATGCGACCACATAGAAACAATTTACAATCTTCGTGCCTCGACTTTAAGTACTTAAGATTCCAACTTTTTGCAGATTGCTGGGGTCTCATATCCGAAAGCGGCATCGAGAATGGCCGCGACGGCCAGAGCTGTTTCGTCTTCGAATGGTCGAGTCGCAATTTGAATTCCAATTGGGAGGCCATCAGGAGAGCTCCCAACCGGCACTACGGCTGCCGGCATCGCGAGTGCATTGAACCATTGGGTGTGGCGTACTGCGTCCAGATACTTAACTGGGGTGCCGTCAATCATCCACTCCCGCTCGCCGTGGCGGAACGCTGGAATGCTCGCCACCGGGCACAGGAGAATGGGGAAGGCGTCCATTTCTGCCAGAAACCTGGAGCGGAGCTGATCGAGGTCGGCCCAGGCAAAGAGCAATTCCGGCGTGCTCAACTCACCCTCGGCAGCCGCTATCGATAAGAACTCACTGAAGATGGGACTTAGCTGGTCGCGCTTACCGGCAATTTCCGGCTCGTAGAAAAGCGCTCCGCATTGAACAAAGAACCGGGTCCAAAGCTTGCGCAACGGCTCCAGTTGGCTTGGGAGGAAGGGCTCGACGCGGAATCCCGCTTCGCGCAATGACTGTGCTGCTGCCTGGACCGCTATGCGGGTCTCCCGCGTAACGGGAACCAATCCATCGCCTTCAAAGTACCCAATCGTTTGTGCGCGTAGCTCCTCAAGACGAGGTGCGCGGGGTGTGACAGGCGGACTGACAGGATCGTGCCGATCCTGCCCTCCAAGCACCCTGAAAAGCAGTTCTACATCTCCGATGGTTCGTGCCATGGGTCCAATGGCGCCAAGAATGGAAAATGGCCCGACACAGGGCGGCAGATGTCCGCGCCCAGGAAAGCGGCCCGGGGTAGGCTTGAGGGCGCATATTCCAGTGAAGTGCGCCGGTACTCGCACAGAACCACCGCTGTCGCTGCCGAGCCCTGCTGCCGAAAGGCCTGCAGAGATGGCCGCTGATTCACCTCCGCTCGATCCACCAGGCGAGCGGTTCAGGTCCCATGGATTGCGGGTTTGGCCGTGGAGGAGGTTGTCTGTTTCGTATGCCATCAGGAACTCGGGGCAGTTGGTCGTGCCCAGGATGAGCGCTCCCGCCGCACGAAGGCGCGCTACCACGACGGCGTCTTCCGCAGGAACTTCGCCTTTGTGCAGAGTGCTGCCTATCTCGCAGCGGTAACCTGCCGTGGCGATAGATGACTTAACCGTAACGGGGAGGCCGTGCAGCGGCCCTTGCGGATGCTTCGCTGAACCGAGCTGCTTTGCCTGTTCCCGGACGCGTTCGGCATCGAAATCGACAAGCGCATTCAACTGGGGATTCAGCCACTCGATCTGGCGAATATGCGCTTCCGCCAACTCAGGCACGGAGATTTGCCCGCTGTGGATAAGTTCAAGTTGTTTTGCTGCAGGGGCAAGCACTATTTGATTCACAATAAGGACTCCGGCATCGCTGGCTGCAGACCGGTTGAATAGCTCGACGTCATCGGGCCCTATTTAAAACGGTCATGATTTGAAACCAAGTCTATCTTGTCTGACTGATTTCGCCTTTTAATTGGTTGCCGGTTCAAGGATTTCATCGATGATGTTTGGTGGAGGAACTGGTGGTTGTTCTTCGCGTGAACAAAAGGGCTTTTTCAGGACTGTGAAGACCAATCGAATCAAATTGCAGAGTTGATTTGCTGAAGGTCACCGAATTCCTGTTTCTGGTAACGGTGGTTCAGTTACTTGAGCGCCACGGAAAGCTAGCTCTAATGGTTGATTGAAAAGGAGTTAGGCGACAAACGAGCATAGAACGAGTTGCAGTGAGCGTCTATACACTACGTGTGAGGAGGAGTACCGGTGTCTTCTGCTTTCGCCAATCGGGAAGTAGCAAAGAACTTTCGGGAGACCCTTCCGCAGCCAAAAAGAGAAAGCAGTCTGCTAAATGACAGTGAGTTCAGGCGGATGCTGGCGATTGAGAGGAAGCGGTCTGAACGCACCGACGCGCCCTTTTTATTGATGCTTGCTGAATGTGGCGATTCCGGTATTCAAGATGCGGATCCCGCGATACTCGAAGCCATCGGAAATACATTGCTGCAGCACAGCCGCGATACAGACATTATCGGCTGGTATCAGGAAGGCGTGATTCTCGGTGCACTTTTCACTGGCCTGGAAGCGAATCAGCGCAATTCGGTACTTGGCACAGTCGCGGGCCGCATGCGCATGCTGCTTGAGAGCAATCTGACTTCGGAAGAATGGAGGCAGGTCCGGCTTGGTTTTCACCTCTTTCCTGACCATTGGGATCTCACAGGTTCCGACCATCCCGGCGACTCCGTCTTGTACATGGATCTCACTCTCGAGGCGAAGCGCAAGAAAACCTTCCTCGTCCTCAAAAGAGTCATCGACTTCACCGTCAGTGCTCTCCTGCTGGCTGTCTGTTCGCCGCTCTTTCTGTTGATTGCACTTGCCATCAAGGCAACTTCAATGGGGCCGGTCTTCTTCAGGCAGAAACGAATCGGACAACATGGCAAGCAATTCATCTTTTTGAAATTCCGTTCGATGTACGCAGGAAGCAATGAGCACGTTCACAAGAAATTCGTAACCAGCCTAATTACCGATCGCTCTCGCGAAGATGCTCCGGATATCGAGGATGCGCTAGATGTCGAGATTGAAAGTCAATACAAGATCAAAGACGACGCGAGAATTACGAGATTAGGGAGGTTTTTGCGCAAGACCAGTCTTGATGAACTGCCTCAATTGCTGAATGTGCTTAAAGGAGAGATGTCGCTTGTTGGGCCCCGCCCGGCGATTCCGTATGAAGTTGAGGTCTATCAAACGTGGCACCGGCATCGCGTGCTCGCGGCCAAGCCGGGGATCACCGGAATTTGGCAGGTGACCGGGCGCAGCCGGGTTAAGTTCGACGAAATGGTCCGTATGGATTTGCGATATGCCATGGCATGGTCACTATGGCTCGATTTGAAAATACTTTTGCAGACGCCGTTTGCGGTCATTCGCGGAACAGGCGCATTTTGAACCCGGCGAATTTGGATCAGACTGTCAAAGATAGACCGAACGACGCAAGGATCGAAGGAAGTAATAAGTGGAGAACGGTGGGACTGACATGAATTTCGGGGTGATCGGCTATGGCTACTGGGGCCCGAATATCGTCAGGAATCTCTCGTCTCTCGATAAAGCCAGAGTCCATACAATCGCAGATCTGAGTTCCTCCGCCCGCGACCGCGCGCGTCGGGCATATCCCGATGTAAACCTTAGCGCGGATGCGATGGAGGTGTTGGTGTCGTCGGAGATTGACGCCGTTGCGATCGTCACTCCGGTTTGGACCCACTACGAACTGGCAAAGACTGCACTCGAAAACGGGAAACACGTTTTCGTGGAAAAACCTTTTGCAAGCAGTACCGTGCAGGCAGAGAAACTCATTGAACTTGCCCGCAAGAAGAATCTGCGAATCATGGTGGACCACACCTTCCTGTTTACTGGCGCAGTGCAAAAGATCAAGGAACTGCTGGATGAACAGATGCTGGGCAAGCTCTATTACTACGATTCAACACGCGTGAATCTTGGCCTCTTCCAGCACGACGTCAATGTGGTTTGGGATCTTGCCCCACACGACTTTTCCATCATGAATCACCTCATCAAGACCATGCCCGAAGCGATTGTCGCGACTGGCCAGAAGCACCTGAATGGCCACGAAGATATCGCATTCATGACGGTCTATTTTCCTGACAAGGTGATTGCCCACATCAACGTCAACTGGCTCTCGCCCGTAAAGGTAAGGACCACGCTCATCGGCGGCGAGAAGAAGATGCTGGTATGGAACGACCTTGAGGCCGATGAAAAGTTGAAGGTCTACGATCGAGGCGTGAATATTACCAGCAATGAAGGCTTGTACAACCTGCTCGTCCACTATCGGTCAGGCGATATGTGGGCGCCCAAGGTGGAGCAGGGCGAAGCATTGCGCCGCGAACTTATCTATTTTATTGAATGCATCGAGAGCGGCAAGGAGCCCTTTAACGACGGGTGTTCCGGCTTGCGCGTGGTCAGGATGCTGGAGGCTGCCAGCGAATCGCTTGAAAAGCGAGGCGCACTGATTTATCTATGAGCAACTACAACTCAATTGCGAGCGATGTGAAGCTGGGCAGGGATGTTCGTCTCTCCCGTTTCATCAATCTGTACGGATGCGAGATCGGGGACGAGACCAAAATTGGCGCATTCGTCGAGATTCAGAAGAATGCTCGCATCGGAGCCCGGTGCAAGATTTCAAGCCACTCATTCATCTGCGAGGGCGTGGAGATTGAAGATCGAGTATTTGTCGGACATGGTGTGAAGTTTACGAACGATCTCTACCCTCGTGCAGCCAATAAGGATGGGACCTTGCAGACGGATGCTGATTGGGTTTTGCAGCCGACAACCGTAAGAACAGGTGCATCGATCGGGTCAGGATCAACAATCTTATGTAACTTGACCATTGGAGAGAACGCACTGGTTGGCGCCGGAAGCGTTGTTACCCGAGATGTACCGGCAAATACAATTGTGGCCGGAAATCCAGCTCGAGTGATTCGCACGATTGAACCGGCCGGAAGAGTGGCCTCGTCGACAGGCATACCGTTCCTCGACCTCACGACGCCTCATCGTGAACTCGAGCGTGAATTGATAAACGTGTTTCGCGAAAGCTTGCGCGAGGCGAAATTTGTTGGCGGGCCCATGGTAGAGGGTTTCGAGAAGGACTTTGCGTCATTCTGCGGAGTATCGCACTGCATTGGCGTGAGCAGTGGGACCGATGCACTGCGCTTCGCGTTGATGTCCGCAGGAGTGAAATCCGGAGACTCCGTAGTTACAGTACCCAACACCTTCATCGCCACGGCAGAGGCAATCACGCAGGCGGGAGCCATTCCTGAATTTGTGGATGTGGACGAGCGGACCGCGAATATGTCGGTCGAAAAGCTGCAGCACTTTCTGGAGAAAAAGTGCGTACGCGATATGTCCGGCAGACCCATCAGCCGCCGCACTGGGCGACCAGTTACGGCAGTAGTTCCTGTTCACTTATACGGCCAAATGTCCGACATGGATGCGATCCTGCAGTTGGCCCGCGCAAATGAGCTGGTTGTTGTTGAAGACGCTTGCCAGGCGCACGGCGCAGAGTATTTCTCGCGCGAAAACAGTCGCTGGATGAAGGCAGGTTCCATGGGACACGCCGCCGCATTCAGCTTTTATCCCGGCAAGAATCTGGGTGGGTGTGGCGAAGGTGGAGCGGTTACAACCGACAGCTCGCTTGTGGCCCGCCAGGTAAGGATGCTGCGCGATCACGGCCAGGTGAGGAAGTATCGTCACGAGTTTGAGGGTTATAACGGACGCCTCGACGCTATTCAAGCCGGCGTGCTGCGTACCAAGCTTCCACACCTCGAAGGTTGGAACGAACAGCGCCGTCAACGTGCCGCGGAATACAACCGTCTTTTAGCGGATCACGACGGTTTCATTCTGTTGAATGAGCATTCCTCTTCGCGCGCTGTGTATCACATCTATGCGATTCGTTCCCATGATCGATCGGGTTTGATGAATCATATGAAAATGGCCGGAATCAGCACCGGAATTCATTACCCAATTCCGCTCCATCTGCAGCCTGCATATTCCGAGTTGAAGTACAGCCGTGCTGATTTCCCGGTTGCCGAGCGACTCTGCGCCGAAGTGGTGTCGTTGCCGATGTACCCGCACCTTACCAGAGACCAGCAAGTGCGGGTCGCTGAGGAGGCCCTTGCATTTGTGTCGCAGGTAAAAAACGCGCTCCGGCCCTGACGTCGACAGGAATGGAGTCAGGTCGCGCAGAAAGGAGGATCATTGTCGCACGCACTTCCAAGCTATGTGTTGATCACGCCTGCACGTAATGAGGCGCAGTTCGTCGAATCGGTCATTCAGTCGGTTCTTGCGCAGACAGTGCGCCCAATGCGCTGGATCATCGTCAGCGATGGATCCACGGACGGCACCAACGAGATTGTGCGGCGCTATGCAAGTGAGTATGAGTGGATTGAATTTGTCCGCATGCCTGAGCGCACTGAGCGGCACTTTGCTGGCAAGGCATTTGCGTTCAAGGCGGGCAGTGCGCGTGTTAAAGATCTGGCTTACGATGTGATCGTCAATCTGGATGCCGACATCACCTTCGAAGGCGACTACTTTGCCTTCCTGCTGGGGAAACTTGCCAGCGATCCGGAGCTTGGAGTGGTAGGGACGCCCTACGTGGACGCGGATGGGGCAACATACGACTTCAGATTCACGAGTCTCCAACATGTATCTGGAGCATGCCAGATGTTTCGGCGCGAATGCTTTGAGTCCATCGGAGGATATGCGCCAGTAAAGCTCGGAACCATCGATTGCATTGCGGTGATCAGCGCAAGGATGAAAGGCTGGAAGACCCGCTCGTTCGTCGAGAAGGTATGCGTCCATCACCGGAAGACTGGAACAGCAGAACAGAGCGTATGGCAGGCAGGTATCAATACCGGCGCGATGGATTACGCGATGGGCAATCATCCTGTATGGCAGGTCTTTCGAACGCTTTATCAGCTGACCCAGAAGCCGTATCTATCGCGTGGTGTGGCGGTGGGGCTTGGATTTCTGGGCGCCGCAATACGGCGTCAGTCGCGGCCAGTGTCACGCGAATTCATCAGCTTTCATAGGCGCGAACAGATGGATCGCCTGAGAGAGAAATTTGGATCGAAGAGAACCACCGGCCCTAAGGGCCCTGTGGCTCCGATAGGGTTTGGAGAAATTCGTTAGAGCTGGGGTGTTGCTCGAAAGGTTCCTGGCGAATCATCGGTAAGAAAGCTTGGCAGGGCGCAATTGACTATGAGCGCAGTGAGCAAAGGGCTATCAATTCGAAAGAGTGGTGATGCCAGCATATTTGCTGCGCAGACGTTTGCGCGCACGGCGGAAGGCATACATGATCGTTCCGCGGAGGTGATCGTTAATGCCGATGACTGGGGCCGCGATCGCGAAACTACGAGTCGGATTCTCGATTGCTATCGTGCCGGATCAGTTTCGTCCGTTAGCGCCATGGTGTTCATGGAAGACTCTGAGAGGGCTGCAGTAGTCGCCCGTCAAGAGAACATTGACTCAGGACTCCATTTGAATTTCACTACGGAGTTTTCGGCAGTGCAAGTTCCATCGCGACTCGTTGAGCATCAAAAGGAAATTGCGCGGACGCTTAACAAGAATCGGCTCGCGCAGGCACTTTACCATCCCAGGCTTACTGCGTCATTCGAATACGTCGTGAAGGCGCAGATTGAGGAATTCGTCCGGATCTACGGTGGTGTCCCAGATCGGTTCGACGGCCATCATCATATGCATCTATGCGCTAATGTGATTTGCCAGGAGTTGCTGCCTGTCCGGAGCATTGTGCGCAGGAATCTTTCATTCGGTTCTGGAGAAAAGCGATTTGTGAACAGATTTTATCGGCGGATTCAGGATCAGAGATTGGCGCAGCGGCATCGACTGGCGGACTATTTCTTCGACATGCAGCCGGTGGAGCCGGGCGCGCGTCTAGAGCGGATCTTTGCACTGGGCATGCGTTTCAACGTTGAAGTCGAAACGCATCCGATACGTGAAGAGGAGTACAGGTTTTTGATGAGCGGAGAACTACATCGCTGTGCGGGGGTATCGAGAGTTGCAGACGGTTATGTGCTGCGGAAGCACCTGCATGCCCATACTGAGGAAAGCCAAGCATGAACCGAATGGAAACCAATATGGACGGTGTAGCGATTCCGCTCGACCTGGGCTGGCTTGGCTCGGGAAAAAGGAATGCTCTGCCCCACATCACCGTGTGTGTTTGCAGTTTTCGACGGCCCCGAATGCTTAGACGGCTTTTGATCAAGTTAAATGAGCAGGAGACTGAGGACCTGTTTACTTACTCGATCGTTGTTGCCGACAACGATATTGAGAGATCGGGCGGTTCCGTGGTCGCGAAGATGGGTTCGGTATGCAAAGTGCCGATCCGGTATTGCGTGGAGCCACGCAGGAATATCGCACTTGCGAGAAATAGAGCGGTTGCGCATGCTGAGGGCGCATTTATCGCGCTGATTGACGACGACGAATTTCCCGAGCCAACATGGCTTCTGACTCTTTATCAGAATCTCTGTGAGTATAGGGTCGATGGAGTATTAGGAGTAGTAAAGCGGCATTTTGAAGAAGTCCCGCCGGCCTGGTTCAGCAAGAGCGGTATTTACTCCCGCAAAGTGAATCCCACCGGCACGGTTGTTCGCTGGAAGGAGTCGCGCACGGGTAATGCATTGCTGAAGCGCGGGATGTTTATCTGCGATCCAGAGCCGTTTCGAGCGAAATTTCGCGCAGGCGAGGATCAGGATTTCTTCCGTAGAAAGATTGAAGCCGGGTACAAGTTCATTTGGTCGGCAGAGGCGATTGTGTCGGAAACCATTCCTCCGGCGCGCTGGAAGCGTAGTTATATTCTGCGAAAGGCTATGTTGCAGGGAGCGACCGCTGCATTGCAGCCAAACTGCACAACGTTTAACATCATCAAGTCTCTTGTCGCCATCCCGGTTTATCTGCTGGTTCTGCCAATTACTCTGCTTTTTGGCCAGCAATATTTCATGCGGCTGATGGTAAAGATATCGGATCACCTCGGGAAGGTTTTGATGCGCGTGGGGATCAGTCCGATTCGGGAGGAATATGTTTCGGATTAGTCTGAGGGCGATCAAACGGGAATTCCGATGATTGACTCGGCTGCATCGGTGCCTAAGGTTCCAGTTCAACCTCGAACCATTGAGATCAGCGTGCGAGGCAGATGGGTGAACGTCCCTGCCATTGACATCAATGGGCAAACACTTGTTGTGCACGGAAAGCGAATCAGAATAGCGAGGTTGCACGACGAAGACTATCTTGCGCATGGCGTTATCGATCCTGCAGAGTGCATTCGGATATTGAAAGAGAGGCATGCCGAAATCGGGGCAGATATCTTTCACTTTTCGCAGAGAGAACCTGACATCCAGCCTCATTTTGAATATCCAGCGGAGTTGCGAAGCCTGGCCGCTGCAAATGTCTCTAGTTACGACGCGTGGTGGCAAAAGGTATCTCACGGAACAAAATGCAATATCAGGCAGGCGAAGAAGCGTGGGGTCGAAGTCAGGGTGCAAGTATTCAATGACGATTTGGTGCGCGGAATCGTCAGCATCCAGAATGAAAATCCGATTCGGCAGGGAAGACGCTTCTATCACTACGGCAAACCTTTCGAGCAGGTGAAGCGCGATCACGGATCATTTCTCGACTCGTGTGACTTCATCTGCGCATACGTAGGTGAGGAACTGATTGGGTTTCTAAAGCTGATTTATCGCGGCGAGACCGCGACAATCATGCAACTTAACTCGAAACTGACATATCAACAAAAGCGTCCTACGAACGCACTGCTTGAAAAGGCCGTGGAACTATGCGCTTCCAGGGGAGTTTCGTATCTGGTATATGGAGACCTTAGCCTTTGGAACAAGCGCGATAGCTCTCTTCGCGATTTCAAGCTTCGCAATGGATTCGAGGAGATGTCGGTGCCGAGTTATTATGTTCCGCTCACGCCATGGGGTTCGTTTTGCGTAAGGTCGAAGCTCTATCGCGGTTTGTTCGGAATGCTGCCTGGCAGTGTCATCAGCGCAGGACTCGAAATGAGGCGCAGGTGGTACGACTATGCGTCTATGGATAACAAGAATCAAAATGTTGCAGATGAATCCCGATCAGCGCGGGGAACGAAAGGTTCCCTCGCAGACGACAGTGCATGATCCGGCGCTGTCGGACTATTGGGAATAGAGAGTCACGATGCTGAGATTAGTTGGTCTCATTACGAAGTTGCCGCGACACGACGCCGAAGCAAAGCTGCTTCGCATGGTTGCGGCTCTTCGTCATGGGATCGCCGACGTGTCCGGCACATGGTGTAATGAGGATCTCGGCATTTACGCAGGTTGGGTTGAACACAAGGGTGCATCTTTAAAAAATGTACCTATACATAATGAGAGCCGCGATCTCACTCTGCTGATTTCGGGCGAAGTCTTCTCGGAGACCGAATCCTTCCCGGGGCAGCTGTCGCATCTCATCCAGGCCGCAGAGAACGATCCGTGCTTTCCAAAACGACTCAACGGTCTTTTCCACGGCATACTGATTGATAAGAATGACCGGCGGATCATTCTGTTCAATGATCGCTATGGGATGCATCGGCTCTATTACCGCGAAACAGCGGATGCGTTCCTGTTTGCGGCCGAAGCCAAGGCGATACTCGCGGTCGACGCGGAGACGCGATCAATCGATACAAACGGGCTTGCGCAGTTCATCACCTGTGGATGCGCCCTTGAAAATGGAACGATTTTTAAAGGGATTTCGGTTCTACCTGGAGCCAGTGCGTGGATGTTTCAAGATGGGAACCTCACGCTAAAGGGCCGATATTTCAACCCTGCGGAATGGGAAGATCAGCCCCCGCTCGACGCGGAATCCTACTATCAGAAACTCAAGACGGCATTTGCAGAGAAAGTTCCGCGATATTTTGCTGGACGTGAGCAGATCAGCATTTCGCTCACGGGTGGACTCGATTCGAGAATGCTCGTCTCCTGGTCAAGGGCAGCGCCCGGGAGTTTGCGCAGTTACACCTTTGGTGGTGTATATCGCGAATCGCAGGACGTGAAGATTGCACGGAGGGTCGCACAAGCGTGCGGGCACGAGCATGAAGTCATCATTGCAGGCCGAGAATTCCTTGAAGGCTTTCCTCATTATGCCGAACAAACTGTCTTTTTGACAGACGGCTGCGTTGAGGTAAAACATGCTCCAGATCTCTATGTGAGCGAGCGGGCGGCATGCATCGCGCCGGTGCGTGTAACGGGCAATTATGGGGGTGAAGTGTTGCGCCAAGTGCGTGCGTTCAGGCCTGCCGCCCCATCTCAGGGACTTTTCGCGTCCACCTTGGATGGCGCAGTGCGCAATGCGAGGGAAATCTATTCCGGTTTGCTCGCAGAGCACCCGCTTTCGTTTGCTGTCTTTTATCAAGCACCGTGGCGACAGCAAGGGCTGCTGGCGCTTGAGCAGACTCAACAGAAGATTCGCTCGCCATTTCTTGACAACAAGATTGTTCAAGCCGCATATCGCGCGCCGAAATCCTCCCTGAACGATGACGGCACATCGCTCCGCCTGATTGCCGATGCAAACACGAAGCTGAGATCGATCAGAACCGATCGAGGCCAGGGGGGCAGCTTACCCGGCTGGGCCTCGGTGTTGCGGCAGGCGTATTTCGAAACGACATTTAGGGCCGAGTACGCATGGGACTACGGCATGCCCGATCGTGTAGTCCGCGCGGATCAGGCGCTGAAACACTTACATCTTGAGCGGCTGTTTCTAGGGCGGCACAAGTTTACTCATTTTCGAGTGTGGTATCGCGATGAGTTGAGTCACTATGTTCGCGAGATTTTGCTCGATGCTCGAGCGCAATCGCGTCCTTACCTTGAGCGTGGCGCTGCGGAGCGCATGGTCTCGGAACATTGCGAGGGGCGGCAGAACCACACGGATACGATTCACAAACTACTTACACTGGAGCACATTCACCGGCTGTTTATTGACTGAAGATGACACAGCTGATAGGCACAATCGTTTGTTTGGCAGGAATCGCCTGGCTCTTCTATCTTGACCGCGAGCCGGATGCGAGGCCCTCGCCTGCGTTGTGGATACCTACATTGTGGCTACTCATTTCCGGTTCTCGCTCGCTTACCGAATGGCTGTCACTTAGACCCGTCGTCACTCTTGCGCAGCAATACTCGGAATCGAGTCCGGTCGACGCCGCATTCTATGCGTGCCTGATTGCGGCGGGTCTGGTGATTCTGAACATTCGGTGGTTCCGGGTGAAGGGATTCCTGCGGCAGAACCTGCCACTGCTATTGTTTTTTGCTTATTGCCTGCTCAGTGTCCTGTGGTCTGACTTTCCGTTCATTGCATTCAAGCGTTGGAGCAAATCGATTGGCGATCTGGTAATGGTCATGATCGTGCTTACCGATTCGCAGCCCTGGCAAGCTGTTCAGCATATGTTAAAGCGGATCGCCTTTGTTTTGCTTCCGCTATCACTGCTGTTCATTATTTGCTATCCCGATCTCGGGAGAGGTTATAGCCCCGGCGATGGGGCCGTGATGTATTTCGGAGTGACGACATTCAAAAATCTACTCGGTGTCCTCGCGATGATATGCGGTCTGTTTTCACTCTGGTCGGCAATCTGCGCAATCGAAGATCGAGGAATGGAGAATCGCCGCAGCCACATCATTGCGCACAGCATCATCTTTCTGGTCGCGTGCTGGCTGATCGTGAAAGCGGACTCTATGACTTCGCTGGCTTGCATGGTTCTTGCCGGTGCGGTGATGGTGTTAGCGGGCCAGAGAAATGTATTGCGATGGCCCGCCGCAGTTCCGCTGGCCATCGCTGTCGCCGTGCTGCTTCCACTGGCGGCGCTGTTTGTGAGCACGTTTGGCGGCATTCTGCATGCCGTAGGCCGCAACGCTACACTTACCGACCGCACGCTGATTTGGCAGGCCGTGTTGGCGTTGCATACGAATCCGTGGATTGGTGCGGGTTTTGAGAGCTTTTGGCTCGGAAACCGGCTGCAAGAAGTTTGGCACATGAGTGTCAACGGAATTCAAGAGGCGCACAACGGCTACCTGGAGATCTATCTGAACCTGGGTTGGATCGGAATTGTACTGTTGGGTGGGGTCATCATTACGGGGCTTAGTCGCGCGATAAGCGAACTTCGTCACGATCGACAGAGAGGAAGACTGCGTATTGCTCTTATGACGGCGGCTCTGATTTTCAGCATGACAGAAGCGGGCTTCCGCATGTTGAGTCTGATGTGGATCGCATTTCTGCTCGCCGCTTCGGAGAGCCCGGATGTGTCGACTGTTAGAGAAACAAGGGCGCTTCCTGGACTTTCCTGGATGCGCAGTGTGCAGCCAAAACAGTTAAGAATTCTTCGATAATGCGCGGGAAGCGAAGAAGGTAGAAGCAAACGGATACTCGCAGGTAGTCCATACGGGAGTCATATTGAGGCCATTTAACACCAGCGGAGAGTTTGCCGGTGGATCGACGCAAGTTGAGACAACGCTGCGTCAGCTCGCGGTGCGAGGCGCGGGAATGACCGTGTTTTCGAGCGCATCATCGCTTATTATCCAGATGGCCGCAACGGTGGTGCTGGCACGCATTCTTACTCCCAAGGATTTTGGCGTAGTCGCCATGGTCACTACGTTCAGCCTGCTGTTTTCAAATTTCGGCATCAACGGCATCACTGAGGCAGTTGTTCAACAAGAGAAGCTTGATCATTCGCACGCAAGTAACTTGTTTTGGATGACCCTCGGTGGAGGAATTTTCCTGACAGCAGGATTTGGTGCGGCCGCTTCGCTTCTGGCGTGGTTCTATGCCGAGCCACTGGTTGCGTCGGTGGCTCGCGGTGCTGCAACTGCAATTTTGCTCACAAGCATCTCGGTAGTTCACCTGGCGCTGTTGAAACGCGCGATGCGTTTCTCGGCTCTGGCGGTAAACGACATCGTGGCTAAGGCAGTGTCGGTTGCGGCTTCGATTGCACTTGGTTTGGCGGGGTGGGGATACTGGGCCCTGGTTGGGGGCCTCTGCGTATTGCCACTCAGTACTTCGATTGGCGCATTTATTCTCTGCCGCTGGATGCCAGGGCCGCTGCATCGTACTGAAGCGACTGCCTCAATGACGAAGTTTGCCGCATTCACCTATGGCCGATTCAGCCTGAATTACTTTGCACGTAACGCAGACAACCTTCTGGTCGGCTGGCGCTTTGGTGCACCCGCTCTTGGGTTCTACAAGAAAGCCTACGACCTGTTCTCTCTCTCGGCATCGCAATTGGTGTCGTCCATTTCAATCGTCGCGGTAGCAGCCCTGAGCCGTGCGCGAAGTAACAGCGCACAATTCCGTCGGTACCTGTTAGGCGCTATGGCCGTGACGACTTTCCTCGGCATGTGGATCGCTGGCGACCTTACTTTGATTGGCAAGGATCTGATCTTGGTTCTGCTCGGTCCGCGGTGGGAAGAGGCCAGCGGTATCTTCGTGTGGTTCGCACCTGGGATCGGCGCCATGATGTTGTACGGAACGCATGGATGGATTCATCTTTCCATAGGACGTGCCGATCGCTGGTTGCGATGGGGCGTGGTTGAGTGGACAGTTACGATTCTCCTGTTTCTGGCCGCGATGCCTTGGGGGCCACACGGCATAGCGGCTGCTTGGTGCATTTCGTTTTGGGTTCTCACATTGCCGGCAATGTGGTTCGCCGGTGCGCCCATCGGGCTTGGTGCAGGCGATGTGGCGGCGATCGCATGGCGTTACGTTGCGGCGGCCCTCGCGGCGGGGACTACGAGCTTTCTTGCAGCACAGACTGTGACTGACGCAATCTCATCGCAAGGAATCGCCGCTGCCGCGTTGCGAATTGTCATTGTGTCGCTGATCTATTCGGTTCTATATCTTTGCGCGGTCATTACGCTTCACCGTGGCCTCGCGCCAATCCGCCGAATGGCAGGACTGATTCAGGAAATGATCTCACTTCGACAGGAGGAGCAAGTATCCGCATAAGATGAGGGGATTCGTGACAAAGGCGATGTTGGCTCTGGCATGCGGAGTTGCTGTGCCTGGTTGGAGCCAAGGCTGGACATCAATCCTCCCTGCGGGAAGCGGGATTGACTGGAGCACGGCAGGCGCGGGCAAAATTCCAGCACGCACGAAGGTGTGCTCGCGGTTGAAGCCAAAGGCCGGAGTAGATCAGATCAACTTTGCGCTGAGCACCTGCGGTGACGGGCAGACCGTCCTTCTCGAGCCCGGCATTTTCACCATCAAAGGCACGATACAAATTCCATCGAATGTCACTTTGCGTGGCGCGGGCGCCCAACTGACAATCCTGAAGGCAATCGGAAAGGACGGTGGCGATGTGATCAGCATGGGTTCGGGCGCGGTTCGATATGATCCTCGCGGAATATTGAGCGGCTCGGAGGCAGGCTCTCGTGAGATCGAACTGACCGACACATCAGGAATCAAGTCCGGCATGCAACTCGTCATTGCGGAGGCAAACGATCCCGGATTTGTAACTTCAGCCGGCAGCGGCGGCAACTGCAACTGGTGTGACGGCGGGTGGACCGATACGGGAAGAGTGGCTCGTGGACAGATCGTTGACGTGACCGCTGTGTCTGGCAGAAGAGTGTCGATTGCGCCGGCTCTCTACAATGCATACAAACACTCGCCGGGAGCAGTTCCATTTGAAATGTCGGCCGAGCATGCCGGTGTTGAGAACCTTCAGGTGTACGCGACAAACTCGGGCTATGGCGCCAATTTTGGAATGCATATGTGCGCGTACTGCTGGATCAAGGGAGTGGAATCAAACTACGCTGACGGCGATCATGTTGAAATCTACTGGGGTTATCACGACGAGATCCGAGATAGCTACTTTTCAAATGCATACTTGCATAGTCCTGGAGCACACGATTCTGACATCCAGATTGGACACAAGACAACGGCAACTCTCGTTCAGAACAATATCGTCGAGCGTACCCATGCAGCCATCATGCTGGAGTGGGGCGCTGCAGGAAACTTGATTGCCTATAACTACACCACCGGAGAGTTTGACAGTGGCGCACCCAATCTTGATATTGGCGGCATCATCTTTCATGGTGCACACCCGCAATTCAACTTGCTTGAAGGCAACGTAGTAACCAAGATTGAGGAAGACCCTGTGTGGGGCAGCTCGAGCCATACTGTTGCATTTCGCAATTGGATCGTAGGCGTGAATCGAATCTGCGCGCCGGCAACTGGACGAGAGGCAGTGTCTTGCTCGGACATGAAAGGGCACTACGGTTTCCAGGCAGCGCGGGCAGTCGATCTTTCGTATCTCGCCTCTGCGGACAGCTACGTGGCAAACGTTGTTGGCTCAGCTCAGATGCAGTCATTGAAGGGATACAATGCGCCGCTCAAGCAAAGTGCTTCAATCGAGTTTCCATCGCGGCGAAATTACGATGCTGTTGCGTATGGATGGTCGTTCGGGTACGGCAGCACAAGCGACGATGGCAGTGGTACCGGCTGTGGCGGAGGCACTCCACCATGCCACCGCACAGGCGTAGCTTCCAAGGACTTCTTACATGGGAATTACTCCAACATCACGAACTCAGTTACATGGGCTTCGGGTGCGCCGCAGCATCTGCCCGCATCTTTCTATCTCAAATCGAAACCAGAGTGGTGGGGTACGATTCCGTTTCCAGCCACCGGTCCTGATGTAAGCGGCGGGTCGGGGCCGGGTGGGCATAGCTACGGCAATCCTGCACAGGCGTGCTACTTCAACGTGATGCATGGCGTGGACGGCGGCGAAGGAAGCCCGCTCGCCTTCGATCCCGATGAATGCTATAGCACAAACGACCAGATGGGGAAATCCAAGTGAACGACATGATGAAGAAGACAATATTAGTGATTGGAATGGGTGAAGTTGGCAGGCCGCTCTTGCAGGTGCTGATGCAGGGAGAGTCTGAGGCGATCGGCATCGACATTGAGCCGGTATCAGTCGACACCTCGATCGACATCATGCATATCTGCATTTCATTTGAGAATCTGGCAAAGTTCCAAAGTCTGGTTGTTGCATTCGCGAAACGCTATTCACCTGAAGTCATCGTGATCAACAGCACCGTGGTTCCAGGAACAACGCGTGCAATCGAGTCAGATTGTGGAATTCCATGTGTCTACAGTCCAATTCGTGGTAAGCACACGCAAATGGCGGATGACCTCTATAAATATGTCAAGTTTGTTGCCGGAGCGGACTCGCAGGCGGTCGAACGCGTGGCAGCGCACTTTAAGGCGGCAGGTCTGCATTCCGAGACAATGTCCACTCCCGAAGCGTTGGAGTTGGCGAAGCTGCTTGAGACAACGTACTTCGGTTTGCTGATTGCCTGGGCGCAGGAGATGAACCGTCTTGCGACAGACGTAGACGCGGACTATCTGGAAATTGGCCGATTTTTTCGCGAAATTGCCTATCTGCCAGCCGTCCTGTTTCAGCCGGGGCACATCGGCGGCCACTGTGTTATGCCCAACATTGAATTGCTTCGGCAACGGTTCAACTCAGATTTTCTGGATGCGATTACAGCTTCAAATGAGAAGCGGCAGCTCGAACTGAAAATCAGCGAGCAGCAATCGGCCGAGAAGCGCCTGCAACCGATTGCGCTGAAGTAGGGCGCGGAGAGGGAATCTTCCTAGTCATCGATGAAGAAGATCTGCATGGTCGCCTACACAAACTACCTCTCCGATGCGCGCCCGCGCCGAGAGGCGGAGACGCTTGTGCGCAGAGGCGATCGTGTAGACTTCATTGCGCTGTCGGACGACTCAGACGCAGCAATCGAAAACGTCAGCGGCGTGAGACTCATGCGGTTAAAGCAGCATCGTTACCGCGGCAGCAGCGGAATGCGATATGTAGGCGCTTATCTGCGCTTCATCGCTGCGGCCAGTTTAAAAGTATTACGTTTGTTTTGGCACGAGCGGTACGACGTTATTTACGTGCATACCATGCCTGACATGTTGGTGCTGGCTGGGCTGATTCCGAAAATGCTTGGCGCGAAGGTCGTATTAAACATCCACGACATGATGCCGGAACTGTATATGTCGAAGTTCGGAATCTCGCGGCAGCATTGGTTGGTGCGCTTACTGGCTCTTGAGGAGCAGTGCAGCATTCGCATCGCCGACAAGGCGATTTGCGTTCATCATCCTCATCGCGATGTGCTTGTAAGCCGCGGCGCGCCCATCAATAAAATCACGGTGCTGCCGAATGTCCCCGACCCTTCCATGATGAGCAATGGCCGCTCCGTGCAAAAAGCGGCTGGAGCTTTCAGGATCGTATTTCACGGAACCATTGCACGGAGGCTAGGTCTTGAGCTTGCAGTGAAAGCCTTCGAGATTGTTTCGGAATCATGCCCTTGCGCCAGACTGGAAATTTTCGGAGATGGCGACGCTGCAGATGGGCTGGAAGCACAGATTTCGGCTTCTCCTGCGCAGAACAAGATCAATTTCAACAGAAAGATGTTCCGCGTGGAAGCCATAGCAGAGATGATTCAAGGTGCCTCCGTGGGCATCATTCCCAACTTGCGCGATGTTGCCACCGATCTAATGTTGCCGGTGAAACTGCTCGAATATATTCATCTGGGAATCCCTGTGGTTGCACCGAGGCTGCACACCATCGAGTACTACTTCGCGGAGGATCAGGTGGCGTATTACGAACCCGGCAATGCCGGCGAACTGGCGGCATCCATCCGGCGGCTTTATTTAAATCCTATGGAGCGCGAAACGTTGGCTCAGCACAGCATGACTTTCGCCCAGAGCTTCAATTGGCAAACGTTGAAAGAGGATCTATTCAAAGTTGTCGATGCCTAGATCCCTGCGGCTGAATTGAAAGGTTTGAGAGATGGCGCTAATCTTGAGGATCGACGTTGACCGCCCTTACGGAAAACAGGGGTTGTTGCGTCATATTGCCAGCCGCGTCGCCTCTGATTATTATCTGCCGCGTGTCGACGGGCTTGGCTACCTTCGCGATCTCGAAGCAATCCTCAAGATTCTGAATGAACGTGGCAAACCTGCATATGTGTTTTTCAGACGGTGCTCCTACCCAACGCCGGCAATCAGCGGCATGATGCAAGAGGGCGGACATCAATACGGCCTCCATCTTGAAAACTCCCGCTCTGCCCAGACGTTTCAGCAGGAGCTAAGCGATCTCGAGCGATGGCTCAACCGCCGGGTAACAGCATTTTCCAAGCACGGCTCCGGGCGAATGCGTTATGGCTGGCATCACTATGCTCCCTATGAGCCGGAACGGTATTTGCCCTGGGCTCAGGCTGCAGGCATGAAGTACTTCTTCGGGAATCTTGAAGATCCTGAACTGATGCCGGAGCAGGAGGGCGCTCTGGCCATTTATCCCTCGGCTTTCTGGCTTGAACCTTCCTGGCGCGATGTGAATCGGTTCCCGATGGATTGGCTTCTGCGTGAAGCAAGTAAAAGAAACGTAGTAATGCTATTGCACCCAGACAATGTGACGGCAAGCGATGCGATCATGAACGATTTTTTGCGTGCCATAGATAAGCTAGACACGACGATCTTGCCGCATTGAACTTCAGCTCGTTGGTAACCGATTTGTGGGTGACCAACGCCGGTTCCGATTACTAGTGAGCCACGAGGTCTGAGCTATGTTTGTGGGATACGGGAGATATCGGTGAAGGCCTATCCTGATGTATGGAGCGGTATCAGGTCAATTGGCCATGATGTTGCACAACATGCTTAGAATGAGATTGAGTGATTAGGAATCAAACCAATTTGCAGGTTCGAAGCGAGCTCATAGATGCTCGTGCAGGTCGGTTATTACGGCTGAGAGGCGATACGATGAAGCGCCAATTCAGATTAATCTGCGTGCTTCTGATTCTCTCTGGAAGTTTCGTGCTTTCCGCGCAGCAGGTGAATTCTGCGCAGACAACAGGGATGCCCGCTGCTGACGATAAAGCTCCAGCGCAGACTACGCCAGAGTTGAAGACAAATCCGCTGGAGAACCTGCGAAATTTCGAGCCGGCAAAAGATGAAGAGTATCGCATCGGCAAGGGCGACGAGATGACCATCGACTTTGCCGGCCGGCCGGAGATGCAGGCCAAAGTGGTAGTGGGTCCCGATGGTCGAATCAGTTTACCGCTGGCGGGCGACATCACGATAGCTGACCTCACGCGCAGTGAAGCCGCAAAGGCGATCGACGAGGCGCTTTCGAAATACTACTCCAACCTGGTTGCCCAGGTGACAATTACCAAATACACGGCCAACCGCGTTGTTCTGCTGGGTGCTGTCGATCATCCCGGCGTTTATACCTTTGATGGAACGCCAACGCTGCTTGAGCTTATGGCTCGCGGCGGAGTAGAAGCTGGACCGAATCGCTCAGGTCAGATTCCCGAGGTCAATCAGATCCCCGAGCGTTGCGCAATCTATCGCGGCAGTAACGAGGTTGTGTGGGTTCAACTCAGAAAGCTTATGGAGCAAGGCAACGCGCTGGCGGACCTTCGGCTTCGCCGCGACGACGTTGTATATGTGCCTAGCGTCTCTGAGCGATTCGTTTCGGTTCTTGGAGAAGTTCAGCATCCTGGCGCGATTCCGCTGGCATACAACTCGACGGTAGCCAGCCTGCTGGCGCAGGCGGGCGGTCTTACTGATCATGCTGGCAACAATGCTCACATTCAGATTGTGGATACATCGAGCGGGAACTCTCGCGTGCTTACCTTCAAGCAATTAATCGATCCCGCCACGTCGCTGGAAGTTACGCTGCACCCAGGCGACATCATCTACGTTCCCAAGAGCGGCTTCTATCGCGGCACATACATTTTGGAACGCTTCAATCCTCTGGTCACTGTTGCTTCCATCGCACTCTACGCGGGGGTGCTATGAAGTTGCAGCGTGGGCATGCTGGCTCGTTTCCGCCGCTTGGTCCTGATGGCTCGGCAGTTCACCCCCCTGCGCATGCGGGAGGTACCCCTTCCAATCTCCATTCCAATCGCGATGAACAATTCATTCGCCTGAATCTTCTGCGCGCACTCCAGTTGCATCGACGTCTCGCGCTGGGCTTTGCCGTTGCCGGTGTTTTGTTTGCGTTGGTGTATGCCATCATCACGTGGCCGGTGTACATCGCCAAGAGTCAGATCTACGTGCAGCCTGTTCAGCCCAAGGTGATGACACCTGGCAGCGAACAGAACTCCTCGGTCAATGCAGCGGCCTACGACGCCTACATCCAACAGCAGGTGCAAGGCGCTTCGAACCCCTCGGTACTTTTGAGTGCAATGAATGCGCTCGGGCCCGGTGCGTGGCAGCATGAAAACGAAAGCGAAGCAGCAGCAGCCGAAAGGCTCGGCCACGCGGTTGAAGCAGCGCGCATCGGCACCGGCTACGAGGTGGCAATCACCGCACACGCTTCCGATCCGGAGTTGGCCGCCAAGATCGCCAATGCTGTTGCCAATAGCATTGCAGAGAAAGCATCGGGTGAGGGGAACGCAGGCGATTCTCAGCGGATTGCGGTTCTGCGTGAAGAGCGCGATCGAATTCAAAATGAGCTCAAGAGCGACTATGCGGAACAAGACGATTTGAACAGGCAGCTCGGCATGGCGTCCGTAGGTACCGCGCCGCCTGACATGATCGACGACCAGATTGCAAAGACGCGCGAAGAGCTGATCAAGGCACAGACCGATCATGATCAGGCGGAGGCGAAGTTCAGCACCATGAGGGCTGTGCAGGGAGGTTCTTCCGCCGCGCTCGATGCCGAAGCCGACGATATGATTGCTGCCGATCCCGGCCTGAGCAGCATGAAGACCTCGCTCAATCAACGGCGAGCTGTGCTCATTACGCAGATGGCCAACCTCACTCCGGATAATCCGGCGTACAGGCTGGCCGCCGATGAACTGGCCAAGATCAACACCAGTCTCGACGCGATGATGAACGACCTGCGCTCGAAGGCTGCAGCACTCATTCATCAGAAGCTGCGCACTGATCTGGAGCGCACAGCGCGGGTTGAAGATCAGCTGAATGGCCAACTGCGCCAACTCGCGCATGAGGCTGCCGGCGCCACTCCCAAGCTGCAACGGGTCAACGATCTGGCGACGGACATCGTCAGGCTGCGCAATCGCTATTCGCTGGTCGATGAGCAGTTGCACAACTTGCTGCTCGAAGACAGTGCGCCCGGTGCGGTGCACATTTCGGTTGCCGCGGTTCCTCCGTTGCACCCTAGCTTGGGAAAGCTCTTGAAGGGCGTATTGCCGCTGGTGCTGGGGGGACTAATTCTTGGTTTGCTTGCCGCTGTTATTGCCAATAAGCTCGACCCGCGGGTCTACATCGCAGCCGATGTCGAAGAGGCGCTGGGTTCAGCACCCATGGCGGTGCTGCCGGATTTTGGCGAGGTGTCCGAGGCTGCAGCCACGGAATATCTGCTGCGGCTGGCTGCGGTTATCGATCACGCCAGCAGGAAGGGAGATTTGCAAACCTGCATCTTTACCGGCACATCGCGCTACACCGGAGTGACCACGGTCGCAGAGCGTGTGAGGGATCATCTTGCCATTATGGGGAGGAGAGCAGCTCTCCTGGATACCCGCGGCAATACTCTCCGTGATATTCACACATCCGAAGTCACTGCGCTGCGACAGAAAACGTCCGCACGGGCAGAACTGGCGCCCGACACGCTTGTGCTTGTGGATACTGCGCCCTTGATGCTCTCTGCTGAGACGGAATACCTGGCGCGTTCCGTTGACGGTGCAATTGTCGTGGTTGAGTCGGGAGTTACCACTCGGGAACAATTGCTTGCTGCAATCAATACGTTGCAGAGGCTGGAGATTGGTGCGGTAGGATTCGTATTGAACAGGGTAAAGCAGGCAAAGGCCGACCCCTTATTCCGACAGTCCCTACACGACATGGAAAAGCATCTTTTCAGTCAGAGCGCCTCCGGTTCGATGTGGCCTGTAAGTTGGCACGGGATTATCGAGGAGCCTAAACCCAAGCCGAACTTTACCGGTGGTGAGAATGCGCTGCCTGCGAAGGCGAGGACCGCTGTGGAGCCTGCGGCCCAAAGAGATTCCGTTGAAACATACCAGTGGCCGCAACCTGCATTCGAGCAAGTAGCGCATCCAAAGGCTGTACTGCCTAAGGATGAGCAGGAGCCATGGCGGCTTTCGTCCTCTGCTCGTGATCCAGAAGCTGCCGCGCCTGCCTGCGCCACTGAACCTATCGCGAGAGATTATCCGGCAGCGGTTCCGCCGCACATCCAGCCTCCAATGCTTCCTGACTGGTTCTGGGAACGAGGTTCTGGTGGATCTGGCGACTTTATGCATCTTCCTGCGAGTGAAGGGGCGGAGCAGTCCCGGGAACTGGCGCCTCCCAATGCCGAGTCGCGCATGGACCGCATACGCAGATTATTCACAGATGCCCGGGCGTCAGAGCTGAACCGAAAGCATGTCACCCAACCGGTGGTAGAGCCTGAGCCTGAAGCGAATCAGCCCGACCCTGAGCCGGCCGCGATGCCCGTCAATGTTTCTAAATCTGTCCCAGATCCTAAGCCGGCAGCAATTGAAACGGAAGTCAAGGCCGAGATGCAATCTACAACGCAAGCCATCGCGGAACCAGAGGTTCTCTCGCCCAGGGAATTCATTCCTGTACAGGACCCGCACTCCAAGTCGAACGGAACTTCACGCGCGGAATCCAGCAACGACGACGAAATCCGTATCCTGCCTTCAAAGCGCGGACAATATAGATCGCAATAACGCGCGGATCTCCTCGGCTTCAATTTAGCCACATCACATCTCATCAGCATTTTGTTCACGCATAATGGTAGGCAGAGCCTGCTGCGGGGCCCGAAGCTTCTTGCAGCTCAGGGTTTGCCGGTTCTCGCTTCAAGTTGGTCAACCTTAAGTTCGTCACCGGAGGTACATTATGCATCGCCGTGAATTCGTAAAATCTGCCGCTGCTGCTGCCAGCCTTGCTTCGCTCGCTTCTTTGCTTACTGCTGAAGAGACCACACAGGCTTCGAACGGCATGATCTACCGCAAGCTCGGCAGTACGGGCGAACGTGTCTCTGCCATTGGGCTGGGTGGCTATCATCTTGGTCAAAGCGCACTCAGTGAGCAGGGGTCGATCCGGTTGATGCATGAGGCTATCGACCGCGGCATCAACTTCATGGACAACTGCTGGGACTATAACGGCGGTGTGAGCGAAGACCGCATGGGCAAGGCACTCGCCGGCGGCTATCGCAGCAAGGTTTTCCTCATGACCAAGTTCGACGGACGCACCAAAGTCGAAGCCGCGCGCCAGATCGATGAAAGCCTGGGGCGCCTGGGTACCGATCACATCGACCTGATGCAGATTCACGAGGTCATACGGCTCGACGATCCCGACCGCGTGTTCGCCGAGGGTGGAGCGATGGAGGCGCTTGGTGACGCCAAGAAGGCAGGCAAGATTCGCTACATAGGCTTCACCGGCCATAAGGATCCGCTGGTTCATCTCCGCATGCTCGACGAAGCACGGCAACACAAGGTCCACTTCGATACGGTGCAGATGCCGCTCAACGTAATGGATGCGCACTTCCGCAGCTTTGCGCACGATGTGCTTCCGGTGCTGGTGCGCGAGGGCATTGCTCCGCTGGGCATGAAGGCCTTCGGTGATCACTTTGTCCTCGAAAGCAAGACCGTGACGCCTATTGAAGGGCTGCACTACTGCCTCAACCTGCCGATCGCCGTCCAGATCGCCGGCATTGACAGCCAGAAGGTTCTCGACCAGGCCTTTGAAGCGGTGAAGACGTTCAAGCCAATGTCTGAATCGCAGGTAGCGCAGTTGCTGGACAAGACCCGCCAAGCTGCGCAGGCCGGAAAGTTTGAGCTCTACAAGATTTCACCGCACTTCGACGGAACGATTGCGAACCCCAAGTGGCTTGGGTAAAGAACCCACCAGTGCAGGCTTGTCTTCCTTAGAACGAGGACAAGCCCGAAATCAGATTGAAAAGGCGCGCATTCCGGCATGAATGCGCGTCTTTTTTGCATGAAAACGCGCCGTTTTTTGAGGTTGATGTTTACCAGGTTGTCACGGTAACCATTTAGGTAAGCCATTTGGAATGAGTATTCATTCCCAAATACTGCACCAAGATCGCAGCACCCGGTTGGGGGGAGTGGGTAGGGGATGGTACGGACCAGGCACATCCCTGACAAATTGAGAATTGGCGCGGTGGCTTGGTCTGCTCGCAGAAGTCATAGACTTTCTCCACAGCCATAGTGCGGAAGAGAGCAGGAATGATCTGCAAGTTGGAGTGGGGAGGTCTGCGGTATCCCACGTTTCGAGCACAGAGCACTCGGAAGTATGGCGCCTAGCAGCCTGTCCGGAAGTGGACAAGGATTTGCGTTTATGGACATGTTGCCGGGAGAATCAACGGCACGCAGATTCGGCTATCGCCTTTTTGTGTCTGGGTTTATATTCGATGGGCCGCTGTGGAGCCCTGGCATTTGAATTGCTTGGACAGAAGTGGAGCTAAGTTTCAGCAAGGGGGAGCTATGGCCTATTTTGAGCGGATGCGCGATGTGATTTCAGAACCGTTCAGTTCCGAGGTGATCCGGCAACGCACAGGCGCCGGGTGGCAGATGGTGGCAATTGAGTGGCGGCGCGAACTGCCCGATGCCGAGGCGCCTAGCAAAAACGAGTTCGACGAGGATGTTCCTTATGGGCTGCGCGTCTCAGACGACTGCAAGCGGCTGGAGTCTGATCCAAGCGAGCGCGAGGCATTGATGCTGATGATGGACCTGGTGACGCAGGACTACTCGTATGCGGACATTGTTGCGGCGCTGAATGAGAAAGGCTTCCGCATGAGGAACGGCCATCCATGGAATCGTGTGGCCGTCTTCCAGATGATTCCGCGGCTGATTGAGGTTGGGCCACGTTTCTTCTCGTCAGGCGAGTGGGCCGAGCGGTTGCAGCACTTCAAGTAGGCGTGCGAGGTGGAGAGATTCGCGGTATCTCAGGGTAGGCGCCAAAAGCGCGCCGAACCTGAGAAACCGGCTTCGTTGCTCGAGATGAAATTGCCGGGACCGGAGGTTGCGGCTACTCGGTTTCGAATGGTTCGGCTTTCAGTGAGCCGTCGCGCTGTTTTACCAGAATCTGCACTTTGCCTTCGGCGTCGTCGAGCTCTTTTTTGCAGCTGGCGGTCAGTTTCACACCTTCCTCAAAGAGTTTGAGCGACTCTTCGAGCGTCAGCTCGCCCTTTTCAAGCTGATCGACGACGGTTTCGAGTCTCTTAAGCGATTCTTCAAACGAAGGCATTGCTTCTGCTCCATCGGCTTGCGGCGATTTGTGCGATTTGGTGCGGGCCGTCATAGGTTACATCATTCCTGGAATCGTGTTTTTACCGGGCGGCAGCGCGCCGGCAATCACGTCGGCGGCCACGTTGAACATGCCGAACGGTGCGCTAATCTGAACGCCCTGCACATAGGGGCGCACGGCCTTCAGCATCTCCTGGGCGATTAGGGTGCCTTCTTCGCGGGCTGCTTCCGCCGTATCGGCCTGTGCCATGCGCAGCATGATCTCCTCAGGCATGGCGATGCGCAGATCGTTCTTCATGTATTCGGCATTGCGCAGGCTGATGAGCGGCCAAATGCCTGCGATCACGGGAATCTTGTGGTCCTTGATGCGCTCAAGGAAGCGCTCGAGCAGTCCGAGGTCGAAGACCGGCTGGGTGATGGCGTATTCGGCACCGGCTTCAACCTTGAAAGCAAAGCGCTGCAACTCGTTTTCAAGGTCCGGCGCGCCGGGATTGGCTGCCACGCCAATGGTGAAATTGGTGCTTACGCCGATGGCGTTGGCTCCGATATCGAGTCCCCGATTCAGGCTGTGCACGATGTTGACGAGACCGATGGAGTCAACGTCAAACACAGCAGTGGCATCAGGATAATTTCCTAGCTTGAGCGGGTCGCCAGTGACGCAAAGAACGTTGCGCAGGCCGATGGACGAAGCGCCCAGCAGGTCCGACTGAATGGAGAAGATATTCCGGTCACGGCAAATGTAGTTGAGGACAGTTTCGATCCCGGTGTGCTGCTGAATCTGAACGCAAAGGCTCTGGGCGCTCATGCGCGCCGAGGCGTGGGGCGAGTCGTACACGTTGATGGCGTGAACTCCCAACTGCGCCATCGACGACGTGCCTTCAATCTCTTTCGAGCAGTCGATGCCTTTGGGCGGAACGATCTCAATCAGTTTGAGGAACTCGCCCGAAGCCAGCAGGGAACCCACTCGCGAACGCTCGGCGAGAGGCGCGGCGGGGGTTTCGGGATTCTCAACCTCAACCGTGCCCTGAACCTCAATGAGTTCCTGTTCGTCCATGGCGCGGATGGCGGAGCGCATGGCGCGGATGTGGTTTGGGGTGGTGCCGCAGCATCCGCCTACAATTCGGACGCCGGAGGAAACCGCCTTGCGGGCAAAGCTGGCCATGTACTCCGGCGAACACAGGTAAATGTTGCGGCCTCCTACGGCGCGAGGCACTCCGGCATTGGGCATCGCCATCAGGGGCAGCCTGGTTGCGGGCCGCATGGCTTCAACCGCGGTCAGCACCGTGGTGGGGCCGGTGGAGCAGTTGACGCCCACGATGCTGGCACCCCAGTCGGTCAACAAGGCTGCGGCCTGCTGCGGCGAAGCGCCATCAAGGCAGGTGCTCTCGTCATCCACCGTCATCATGACGCCTACGGGCAGGTTTGGCGCAACTTCCTGCGCGGCCAACAGCGCCTGGTGAGCCTCATTCAGCGTGGGCATGGTTTCGATGATCAGCAGATCCACGCCGCCATCCACCAAAATCCGCATCTGCTCGGCAAATGCGGCACGGGCCTCGTCGAGGCTGGTTTTGCCAAGCGGCTCCAGGCGCACGGTAAGCGGTCCGATGGAACCAGCGACCCAGGCTTCGCAGTCCTGCTTTTCCTTCAGGTTGGTAACGGCCTTCCGAGCCAGTTCCGCTCCGGCAGCGTTGATCTCGGCCATTTTGCCGGCCAGGCCGTAACGGGCAAGGCGAATGCGGTTGGCGCCGAAGGTGTTGGTCTCAAGAATCTCCGCCCCGGCCTGCAGGTATTCCTCGTGGACAGAGAGGATCAGCCCCGGATCCGAAAGGTTCAGTTCGTCGTAGCAGCGGTTGATAAAGATGCCACGCGAGTACAGAACGGTACCCATCGCACCGTCGGCGAGCAGGGGGCGGTTGGCGAGAATCTCAGCAAGCTGGGTCATTCACATGCAATGCTATCGCAATTCCTGAACGACTGCGCCAGGAAGCGGCGACGGGGCACGAAATCCAAGGGGGTAATTATGTCTCAGGAATTGCCGCAAGACACGCTGGCGGACCGCGCCGGAGGAGTGGTCTGCTTTGTTATACTTCGGGAGTCATAAGCTGGGCAGAAATGGGGTCCGAGGAGCCGGTTTTTGCGGTTTCCCGGCCGATTAAAGAACCCTGTTTGAGGAACTTTGCGGCGCCTGTGACCCCGGCATCGCCATTATCCGCGGACTGTACCGCGCAACCGCGGGAGTTCCGCGCAATCGATTGAGGGAAGAGATTTTGAAGAAGAGCAGTCTTTGGATTAGCGCCTGCGCGGCCCTTTTGGTTGCGTTTCTTCTAGCAGGTTGTGGAACCACCAATTACTTTGCGGGGCGCGGCTTGCCGCCAAGCAAATTGCAGAACCGCGTTCTGATTGCGATTCAGAACCCCGGCGCATTTGTCACGGGCGAACTGCAGTTTGTGGATGCCTACTACGACATCCGCAGCGGCTATAGGGGGCAGCCGACTTCTTTCAGCATCTCCGGCTACGGCGGTAAACTTCCGACCACCATCCAGAACATGCCTGAAGAGCGGCTTGGCGTCGTCTATGGCTCGGGAGACGGCAGCCTGGTGCCGGTGGATTACGGCGGCGAAAAAACTGGATCGACCATATCCGGCCTGAACGGACTTTCCTCCAGCATCTTCATGACCCGGTCCCGGAAGTACGTGATTGCCGCCAGCGAGCAATCGCACGTTTTGACGGTTGTGGATATGTCCAAAGGAAGTACGTATCCGCTCAACCTTCCGGGTGTTTATCGTGTAAGCGTAAACCCGGGCGGATCAATGGCGCTGGCGTTTGTGCGGAACTCGAATTACGCCTACTACCCGCGCGAGCTTACAGCGGCGCAGTCTGTGCAGTACTCAGGCGGACCATCAAACTGGCCCAAGGCCGCCGTGGATTGCGTGCCACAAAACGCGCCGGGATGGTGCCTGTTCCAGGTGCAGAGCCCCGATCAGATCGATGCAACAGGCAATTTTTACGGTGCTCCGCTGGTTTTTGATCGGCCGGTCAAGGCGCTGTTCTCAGTGGATGGCGGCACAGCATACGTGTTGAGCTGTGGAACTGAGTGTGGCGGAACCAGTTCGTCGGTTTCCGTGCTTCCGGTTTCACCTCTGATCTTCGCGCTGGGCCAGACTTCGGGATTGCTTCCGTGTAACTCCGCGCCATGCGCCAATGCGAACGCTGTTCCCATGAAGACAATTCCTGTGCCCTATGGGGCCAGTAATGGGCTCATCAATAACACCACTATGTACGTGGTGGGCCAGCATCAGATGCCTGACACCTACTGGGGCGGATTTCTTACTATGCTGGATCTGACCAACAACACCGTTGTGGCGTCCACTTCCAATTCGCCGAATCCCGTTTCGATCAGCGATGGAATTCCGGGTGGGCCCAGCCGAATGATCCTGGCCGACGACAATACGCTGTGGATTGGAATGACCAAGTGCAATCAGGGGGAGCGGCTCAATAACAACCAGCCGTTCGGATGCCTGACGATGTACAACACATCCAATAACCAGGTGGTTCTGCTGGAGCCGTACGTTGGCGACGCGACCGGCATTGCGGCGGTTACCGGACTGCACAAGATCTATTCCGCACAGGGCGGGCAGGTGTACATCAACTCAACCAAAGACGGAACGTCCATCGACAACCAGTATGTAACGGTGACCGGCACTGCCTATGACGTTGCCTACATGGACGCCGCATCCGATACCGACAATACTGTCTACTGAGGTTCAAACCGCAGTGAGTACCGAGTCCATCGCCGATGTGCTGGCAATTGCTGCCCATCGCGACGATGTGGAACAGACCTGCGGCGGAACCATGTTGCGCATGGCGGCGCGCGGTCTGCGTACTGCGATTCTCGATCTGACGCAAGGCGAAGCGGGAACGCGGGGGACCGCGGAGGATCGCGCCAATGAGGCGGCTGAGGCGGCCCGGCTTTTGGGTGTTGGCTGGCGTCAGGCGCTCAATTTTCCCGACGGCGCAGTTGAAAACACTATTGCGAACCGGATTGAAATTGCTCGCGTGCTTCGCCTGGTCAGGCCGCGTGTTGTGATTTTGCCTTACTGGCAGGCTCGGCATCCGGATCACGCCATTACAGGTGTGCTGGGTTACGATGCGTGCTTTGTCTCAGGTCTTGCCAAGGTGGATACCGGCGCTCAGCCTCATCGCCCGTTCAAGATTGTGTATGCGAGCCTGTATGCCGATGTGCGCCCAAGCTTCGTCGTTGATATTACGCCATTCATTGAGCAGCGCCACGCCGCGCTCATGGCGTACAAATCGCAATACAAAAACCAGTCCACCGGCAGCGGCCTCTTTGTGCCTGAAGAGGAGATACGCGAGCGTACCTTCGCCGAGGCGCGGCACTATGGGCTGCTGGCCGGCGTGCGCTATGGCGAACCTTTCGTGCAGAAGGAAGTCGGCCTGGTGGATGACCTTACGCTGCTGCCTGTGCAGACGATCTGAAGCCTTTACCCTTCTCGATGCGGCTAATCAATACACAATTGGCTGATTGCGGTCCGTCGTGGATGGCGGAGTTGCCAATCGTTGTTTCGCAGGAATAACCTCATGCTTGGTTGAAAGTCAGGGGAGTGGCGTGTATCCAGTGCGTGCTTTGAGATCGCTTGTGGGAATGATGCTTTTATTGCCGTTGACGTTGGGCGCGCTGGGTGAAGAGCCTGCGACTGCTCAGCCAACGCTGGATCAGGATGCTTTTCATCATGTTGCCCAGGTGGTGTGGGTAGTCAAGGATTTGAACCGTGTGGTGGGCTACTGGGAGCATCTGGGAGTGCGGGACATTCATCGCGACGGAGTGGTGTATTACAAGAACCTGACGTATCGCGGCAAGCCCGACCCGGCAACGGTGAAGCAGGTTACCGGGCACATCGGCAGTCTGGAGATCAGGTGGATTGAGCCAGTGAGTGGAGGCCGGTTCTGGCGCGATGGGCTGCGTCAGCACGGAGACGGGATCCGCGTGGTGAGCTACGAGGTCAAGTCGCCGAAGGAGTTTGATGAGCAGGTTGCGTACTTTCGCCAGAAGGGCGTGGGCGTGGCGGTGGAAGATAGCTGGCAGGGAAGCAAGGGAGAGGGGCGGGCGGCCTATCTTGACACAGCCAAAGAGGGCGGCGGCAACACGCTGGGGCTGATCTACAACCCGGATCAAGCTACAGAAACGGCGGGCAGCGTGGCCAACGATTATCCCCTGGGCAAGGTGGACCATTTTGCCTGGGTGGTGAATGATGTGCGCAAAGTAGATGCGTACTACACGAGTCTCGGCTTCAAGCCGTTTGCCTCGATTGATCACGCCAAGATGCTTGACCGCATCTATCGCGGCGAGCCGGGTACCTATGAGATGTGGCTGGGGTGGGATCGCACTGGGGACGCTCCGCGCGAGTGGGTACAGCAGATAACGGGGCCGGACATCTATGTGGAATACGGAAAGAAGCACGGGGAAGGCTTTCACCACCTTGGCTTAACGGTTACGGACATGGACGCGGCCATCGAGCAGATGACGGCACGTGGCGCGCCTCCTTCACAGTCCGCAGCGTGGAAGACGGCGAAAGGTAAAGGCCGCGCCGTTTATGTGGATACCGAGCCGTATGGCGGCGTGACGCTGGAGCTGATTTACAACCCGCGTTAAGCGACGCCATTTCCATGCGAGAGCATGGGGACATTGGATCCGCGCAGCCGGCATCTCGCCGGATTTCCGTCTATAACGATTAATTATCAAACTCCAAATTAGAATAGCTTTGTCTTATGTCTGCTGATTCGCGAAACTGGTGTCAGGAGACAACTGGTGACGCAGATTTGGGATCCGCAGCAGTACGAGTTGAATGGCGCATTTGTTCACGGACTGGCGGGCGGGGTGCTGGAGTGGCTTGCACCGCAGCCGGGAGAACGGATTCTCGACCTCGGCTGTGGCGATGGGCAACTCACCAAGCGGATCGTTGCAGCCGGAGCCAGTGTGGCGGGGTTGGACTCCTCGCCGCAGATGGTGACTGCCGCGCAGGCGGTTGGCCTCGATGTCACGTTGGGTGACGCCGAAGCGAATCCGTTTGAGGCGAAGAGCTTCGATGGGGTGTTCTCAAATGCGGCTCTGCACTGGGTCCGCAATCACGATGCCATGCTCGACGGCGTGAAGCGCGTGCTCAAACCAGGCGGCAGATTTGCAGCGGAGTTCGGCGGATTTGGGAATATCGCGGGCATCAGGGTAGCCATGCGCAGCGCGATTGAACGATTTGGCTTTGACGGCAGCAAAGACGATGTCAATTACTATCCCACGCCGCAGATTTATGCCCGTCGTCTTGAGCAGCACGGCTTCACAGTCGAGAGGATCGCGCTCATCCCGCGGCCCACGCTGCTGCCTGAAGGCGGCATGAGTGGATGGATCAGAACTTTCCGCCGCGGCGTGCTGGAATCGATGCCGGAAGAGGTGCGCGAGAAGATCGTTGAAGAGGCAACTCGGCTGCTGAAGCCCGTACTTTGCGATGAGGAAGGGAACTGGACTGCGGATTACGTTCGGCTGCGTCTGCTGGCTCGGGCGTGAATCGATAGCGGAGCGAGATTCGCAGTTCATCGGATCAGTAGATGAGATTCAGCGCGTGAGCCATCCCCGCCTCCAAATGGCTCACGCCTGCAAAGGTTCTGATGCTGGATTAGAGTCTAATCTGCTTCGAGAGTTTTAAAGCGGAAAAGCAGTCCCGCAATTGCTCCACCCACGCACGGTATCAGCAGGAAGAGCCACAACTGCGACAATGCTTGTCTGCCGACCACGAGCGCAGGACCGAGGCTCCGTGCCGGATTCACGCTCACGCCCGTGATGTGGATTCCGAAGATGTGGATTACCACCAGCGTGATGCCGATCGCGAGACCTGCGAAGCCCACGGGAGCCTTTGCCTGCGTTGAGCCGAGGATCACTATGACAAAGATCATGGTGGCGATCAGCTCGAACAGGATTGCCGAATGCAATCCGTATCCGCCCTGGTAACCGGGGCCCCAACCGTTCTGGCCAAGGCCGTTGGCTGCGAGGTTATATCCGCCGCCAACTCCCGCCACAATTGCATAGAGCAGGTAGGCGGCCAGGATCGCGCCAAGGAACTGGCCAATCCAATATCCGATCATGTCCTTCACAGTCATTCGCCCGGCAACGAAGACGCCCAGGCTCACGGCGGGGTTGATGTGGCATCCCGAAATGGTGCCTATGCCGTATGCGGCGCCTATCAGTGCCAGTCCGAAGGCAAAGGCAATGCCTAGTATGCCGACCTTGTCGCCCGCCACGACGGCGGTTCCGCAACCAAAAAGCACCAGAATGAACGTGCCAACAAGTTCTGCGAAATACTTCTTCATGGTTCCTCCTGCGTATCGATAAGAGGCATTGTGTCGCTTTTGCCGCTGGATTCCTGCAAAGCATGCCGAGACCTTCAGGGCATTGTTCTACCGGGGAAGGCCGGTGGTGACTCTAATGTCCGGGAATACGCGCACGGAGTGTTGCAGATCGTGGAGTAGAACGTCAAGAGAAAAGAGCCTTTTGTTTCCGGCTTATCCAGAGGAAAGGCCAATGTCTAATGGTATTTGTGCGAGCCTTTGACTTGGCGAATCCCCGTTTTTCAGGAGGCGACGCGAACCCGGTTTCGACGGTTCAAACACTTCCTCCGCGAACGATCAAATTAACCAAACGTTTGCAATATGTTTGCCTGGCTGAAGTACTCTGTTAATGGTTCCGCGCGGCTTGCGCAGCCTGCAGCGAATACGGCCGCCGGACGAGGGCAGACCGTTTGAGCCAAACCATTTTTGTACTGGAAGACGAATCGGACATCGCGCGGCTGGTGCAGCATCACCTTGAAGGGGCCGGCTTTGATGCTCGCCTTTACACCACCCCCACCAATCTCATACCGGATGCTGAGCGCAAACCGCCGGCGTTGTTCCTACTCGATATCATGGTGCCCGGCGGCGACGGACTCGATGTCTGCCGGCGCTTACGCAATCATCAAGGGCTTTCCACGATTCCCATCATCTTTGTGACTGCGCGAGCCGGAGAGAACGACCGCGTTCTTGGCCTGGAACTGGGCGCGGACGATTACATCACCAAGCCCTTTTCAACTCGGGAACTGGTTGCTCGCGTCAAAGCGGTGCTGCGCCGGTTCGAGCGGCCATCTTCGCCGTCGGTTATCACCTTTGAAGATGTCATCGTGGATGCCGGCGCGATGCAGTTGAAAGTGCGTGGAGCATTGACCACGACCACCGCGACTGAATTTCGCCTGCTGGACTATCTTGCCCGCCATCCGGGCAGGGTATTCAGCCGCGATCACCTGCTGGATGCGGTGTGGGGCGACGCGCGCTTTGTCACTCCGCGGTCCGTGGATGTCTATGTGCGCAGGATTCGTGAGAAGATCGAAATCGACCCTGAAGATCCGCGATACTTGAAGACCGTTCGCGGGGCCGGTTACAGGTTCGAAATGCCCAAAGGCGAATAGACATTGAGTCACTTCATTGAAGCATAAGTTTTTCACCAAACTGCTGGCGCTCTTTGTTCTGCTGCTCCTGTTTCAAACACTGATCATGGAGTTGGTCCTTCATGGTTTGTTGTGGCGGACGGGTGCGTTCCATCTGCCGGGCGGCGAGGCCATCTGGTCAGGGCTGATTGCGCTGGCCGTGGCGATTCCGTTGTCAGCATGGGTGGCAAGCCGAATCTCCGCGCGCTTGGAGACGGTGGTGTCGTTTGTGCACCGCATAGCTGAAGGCGATTGGACGGCCCGCTTTGAAGAAGGCAGTCACGACGAGCTTTCCACGATGGAGACGGCACTGAACCGGACCGCTGAGCGCCTGGGCAAAAACTTTGCCGAGCTCGAAAGCCGACGCCAGGAGCTTGCCGCGATTCTGGACTCAATGCAGGAAGCAGTGGTCGCCATCACGCCGGAGGGGAACATTCGCTGGTCGAACGCCGTGATGCAGCGGATGGCGGGTTCGCAGATTTATCCAGGGCGTCCGCTGGCGCATTCGGTTCGCGACCCCGAACTTCTTGCTTGCGTAAAAGGCGCGCTAGATAACCATGAAGTGAGGTCGGGGCGGGCCACGGTGCTTGGTCCCGGACACGTCTTTGAAGTGCATGCAGCGCCGCTGCCTAGCGGGGGTGCGCTCGCCGTATTACACGATGTAACCAGCGTTGAGAATGCGCAAAAATCGCGCCGTGAATTTGTGGCAAACGTGAGCCATGAATTGCGTACGCCGCTCACTTCGATCCAGGGTTACGTAGAAACACTGATTGAAGATCCAAATCCAAGTTCCGATACGACGCGCGAATTTCTTGGCGTGATTTTAAAGAATGCCACGCGCATGAACCGCTTGACCGAGGATTTGCTTGCTCTGGCGGGCGTTGAAAGTCCCGACTACAAGCTGGCCATGCAGCCGGCACGCGCCGACGCGCTGTTGCAGGATGCGATTGAATCGCTGGGCGGCATCGTGGTCGACTCGGGCGTCACGCTGCAATCGACTGGTGCGCCGGAACTGGTGGTGATGGCAGACCCAGACGCAATGAATCAGGTGTTTGGCAATCTGATTGAGAACTCGCTCAAATATGCCAAGGAAGGGAAACGCATCTGCGTGGGCGCACGCGCATTGGAGAACGAGGTTGAGTTCACTGTACGGGATTTTGGCCCCGGCATTGCTTCAGAGCATCTGGAGCGCATCTTCGAGCGCTTCTACCGGATCGACAAGGCGCGTTCACGCGAGTCGGGCGGCACCGGTCTCGGGCTTGCCATTGTTAAGCACATCGTCCAAGCGCACGGCGGGCGTATCTGGGCCGAGAGCGAACTCGGTAAGGGAGTCGCGTTCCATTTCACACTGCCCCTGATGCTACATCTCCCCAATTCCTAACAGGGATTAACTCAGTGAATCGGTAAATTTCCGCACATTATTTTCCATATCCGCCGGCTCAAGTTGTAATTAGCTCAGAAGTTGTACATTCACTGATACTTCCGAACCTATCACTTAAGTAAGATTGCAGCCTATATAAATACTTGAGAGGTCTTCGAAATGTGCGGAATTCTAGCCGTATTGAATATTGATGCTTCCCGTTCCGACTATGCAAATCTGCGCAGTCAGGCTCTCAGGATGGTTAAGAAGGTCCGTCATCGCGGCCCTGATTGGAGCGGGGTATTTAGCGACGACAAAGCCATCATTGCGCATGAGCGGCTCAGTATCGTGGATGTTGAGCATGGCGCCCAGCCATTGATTGACCGAATGAACGGAAATGTCCTCGCCGTTAATGGTGAGATCTATAACCACAAAGACCTGCGCCAGCAGCTCAGGAATCCGCATCAGTTTCAAACGTCGTCGGATTGTGAGGTAATCCTCTATCTTTACGACGAAACAGATCCCAAAGACTTTCTAAATCGCATGAACGGCATTTTTGCCTTCGTGCTATATGACCCGAAGCGGAAAACTTACCTTATTGCTCGCGATCCAATCGGAGTCAACCCTCTCTATGTCGGGTGGGATCGCCAGGAAAATCTCTATGTGGCATCCGAGATGAAGGCCTTGGTAGATACCTGTGAACGCATCCGCGAGTTTCCTCCAGGGCACTATTTTCTCGGACACGAAGCTGAAAAGGGCTTTCAGCGATACTACGAACCCAAATGGGCCGAACCAGGATTCTACCCCTTGGAACCCTATGATCCAGTCAAGCTAAGGTCGGCTCTAGAAGCGGCGGTGCATCGCCAACTTATGTGTGACGTTCCATACGGGGTACTCATCTCCGGCGGGGTTGATTCCTCGGTTGTGGCTGCGGTTGCAGCTAAATTCAGTTCCCGACGAGTGGATGAAGACGATCGTGTAGCCGCATGGTGGCCACGACTGCACTCTTTTGCCATCGGTCTTGAAGGGGCGCCCGATCTCCTGGCAGCGCGCTCTGTCGCAAAGCATATTGGTTCCGTCCATCATGAGATCCAATTCACCGTTCAGGAGGGGCTCGATGCCCTGTCGGACGTGATCTATCACTTGGAGTCGTTCGACATTACAAGTATTCGTGCGACCACTCCCATGTATTTGCTCATGCGCAAAATTCATTCCATGGGCATCAAGATGATTCTCTCTGGCGAGGGTGCAGACGAAGTCTTTGGTGGATATCTGTACTTCCATAAGGCTCCCAATGGTCGTCAACTGCATGAAGAAACCGTTCGAAAGATTCAGAAGCTACACCTATATGACTGTGCCCGAGCAAACAAGGCGTCGGCAGCGTGGGGTGTCGAAGCACGCGTACCATTCCTCGACCGCGAGTTTCTCGACGTAGCTATGATGATGGATCCGGAAACCAAGATTCCGCGAAATGCAAACTATTCGCGTCCGATCGAAAAGTGGCCCTTGCGCCAGGCCTTTGATGGCTACATTCCTAATGAGGTGCTTTGGCGCCAAAAAGAGCAGTTCTCTGACGGTGTCGGGTATAGCTGGATCAACACGCTAAAGGAAACGGCTGAAAATGAGATATCAGACAAAATGATGGCTGGAGTCGGAGAGCGTTTCCCAGTCAAGACTCCCGAAACGAAAGAAGCCTATTTCTACCGCCAGATATTTGAGCAGCATTTTCCCTCTGCGACAGCGGCCAATTGTGTCCCTTGGGAGCGAAGCGTTGCTTGCAGTACTGAAACTGCACTTGAATGGGATGCAGCCTTTCAAAAGATGGTCGATCCATCAGGGCGCGCCGTTTTAGACATCCATACCGACGCTTATGAGCGGCTGTAGTTAACCCGTGCTCTTTTGGGATCTCCGATCTTTCTGCGGCCAGATCCTGTTTGTAAGCCCCTTTTCAACATGCGCTTATTGATCGGCGCAAAGATCAGAACCGCGCATCGTGCCCCTGTCAGTTCAAAGAGAAATACCGTCAGTCTTCCCGCGCGTTACTCAGGCTCATTTGAACTTCCAACTCAGCACTCCGTTGACAAAATTGATGATGCAATCGTTACATGTCGTGGTTTGTGCTCAGATCGTGTTTGTTAACGCTGCGTTAACATTTCCCCAATGTGACGGTTTGAGGTTTAAAAATCGTACAGATTCAACTCCCCGTAACATTGGCTCTAGAGAATGAGTTACGGCAGTAAATTATCGCGATGGAGTTCAAAGTGAAAAAGACACTAGTTGCCGTTGCGTTGGTGGCGTTCGCCCTCAGTGCAGCTCATGCTCAGAAGCTGACAGGTGCGGGTGCGACCTTCCCTTACCCGATCTATTCGAAGTGGTTCAGTGAATACAGTTCGGCGCATCCCGGCGTTCAGGTTAATTACCAGTCGATTGGCTCGGGAGGCGGAATCCGCCAGGTGACCTCGGGCCTTGTGGACTTCGGTGCTTCCGACATGCCCATGGATGACAAGGCGCTCGCGGCCTCAAAGATCAAGCTCATTCACATTCCCACCGTTCTCGGCGCCGTTGTTCCGGTCTTCAATGTTCCCGGCGTTACCGACCTTCGTTTTAGCGGCCCCACGCTGGCCAACATCTACCTGGGCAAAATTACGAGTTGGGACGACGCGGCCATTGCAAAGGACAATCCGGGCGTCAAGCTGCCTGGCCAGAAGATCATCGTTGTTCACCGCGCAGATTCGTCGGGTACCAGCTTTATTTGGACTGATTATCTGAGCAAGGTGAGCAAGGACTGGGCAAACGGCCCCGGTAAAGGTACCTCCCCCGGCTGGCCCACGGGTGTTGGCGGCAAGGGCAATGAAGGCGTTGCCGGTCTTGTTCGCCAGCTCCCCGGCGCCATCGGCTACGTAGAACTGATCTACGCGCTCCAGAACAAGATCAGCTTCGGAGCCATCCAGAACGCCGACGGGAACTGGGTAAAAGCGTCCATCCAGGGTGTGACAGATGCGGCTGCCAGCGTCAAGGACATGCCGGCCGACTATCGTGTCTCAATCACGAACGCTCCGGGACAGAATTCATACCCGATTTCGAGCTTCACTTACCTGTTGATTCCGGCCACGCCGATTAATCCAGCAAACGAAGCCACGCTGAAGGACATGTTGAGTTGGATTGTTAAGTCCGGTGAGGCGGAAGCTTCGCAGCTCTCCTATGCTCCGCTGCCGAGCAACGTTGCGGAGAAGGTCCTCAAGACCATCTACGCACTTAAGTAGAACCTGCTGCCGATGGTCCGGTGTACCACCGGACCATCGGCTATTTTGACTTGTTCAGTGAACTAATTGTCCAGATGTTCGCCGATGAGGCGATCAACGAGCGGTGTCAGCACCTCGCCGGTTCTCGGTAATACGAATGCCGACCCCACCATATCCCAATCCAGCTTGAAGCTTGTGGAAAGCGCCGAAATCCAGATCTGGCGCACCGGGGTATTCGGTGTAATTACAAACTTTCCGGGCGGCTCGTCAAACAGAACGTTCAAAACGCCGTTCTGTTCTTCCACTTCAAATCCGGCTTCGTCAGCCTCTTCGCGCTCGATGAGATGCTGCTTCAGAGCGGCGAGGGCCTGCTCTGCATGACGGCGAAATTCGGTTTCATCCAACATGGCCTCAGTGTAGCAAGCCGGGCACGGGAACGCTGAGCGAAAGTCAGTTCGCCGATACACTCAGGCCCTGAGAATTAAAGAGTCGTGCTCAAAAAGAGTTAAAGTCCGTTGCTGTTCGGCCGATCTCCCCTTCAGAGAAACATTCGGGGAGCGAAATGGAGATCGGCCCAATCGCTGGCATTCGCGTGCTTCCTGTAAGCAAGATACGCAGAGCGGAACAGAAGATCACCGCCATCTTCGATCTCGAGAACTCATCGGGACCGCTCGACGAAACCTCGGCACAAAATGGAAGGACTCTGGCAGGCGGGCAGGATGGCGATACGGCTGACTCTGCAGAACAGGCGGAGTCGCCGCAGGAAAGTTCCAGCGAGGACTCCGGCCCAACCGTCGATCTATTCGCGTGAGATTTTCCCCGTCTACAGCGTTCGCTTGAACAGTGGGGTCGCAACCAGCAGGGTGCCCACTCCAAAAACAAATAGCGATAGCAGGTCAAATTGGATTGCGGCCCAGCCACCATCCTTGAGCACAATTGACTTGAAACCGTGAATGGCATAGGTGAACGGATCGATGACCGACAATGCGCGGAGCCACGCCGGAAACGCCGTGATGGGATACATTGCGCCCGAGGGATAGAACAAAAGCAGATTGAGTACACCGAACATTGCACGCGGCACCAGCGGATCGTCTACGCGCACCATCATCAGAAACATCATGCCGTTGAATGCCAGCGCCGTTACCAGGATCATGGCGAACGTCTGCAGCATAATGACGGGATGGAAGATGATTCCGAGCCCCGCCATCAGCGATCCAATCACCGTTAAACAGATGCCGCTCATCACAGCCTTGATCGATCCCGCGATGTTGAGCCCGAACACCAATTCAAGGCGCGTGATCGGCGTGACCAGGTAACCCTCATGTACACCACGGGCCTTGTCATCGATGTAGAGCATGCCTCCGCCGATCATCACGGAAACGTACATGGAGAGCGCGATGGCTGCTGGAAGCAGGAACTTCATGTATCCCACGTACGGATACAGTTCCACGATGTTTAACGCAATGCTGCTTGCCAGGCGCGGTTGGATGACTGGGAAATTGAGCGCTGTTACCAGTGCCTGCATCTCCGCAGAGATGCTGCCTGCGGTAAATTGATCGGTGTTATCTACCACAAAGCCGACCTTCGGCGCATCTTTTGCGTAAACGCGCCGCGAGTACTGGGCAGGGATGATCACCGCGCCATCGACTTTGCCAGTTCGAACATCCTCGCGTGCCTGTACTTCGTTCTGGTAGTTGACGGTGGTAAATGTCTTGATGTTGGCCGCGATGGAGTCGAAGCCTTCACGGAGCTTGACGGCTTCAGGGCCGCGATCGTAGTCGACAACCGCCACGCGCGCGCCCTTAATCTTGCCGCCAAATGAATTGCCCATGATGATGAGCTGCAGTACCGGCATCATCAGCGACATAATCATCAGCATCGGCGAGCGGAAGAACTTCCGCATCTCGCGCTCAACAATAGCCATCATTCTGTTCATGGTTGTGCTCCTGGGCGAGGCGGCAAAGTAAAGACCGGAGGCTTCACCTGTTCGTCACGAAGCTGGCGGCCCGTGTAGTGGACAAAAACATCGTCCAGTGTTGTGTTCTGCACGCTGAGTGAGGTGATGGCCTCACCGAATGAAGTCGCCATCTCTACCAGTTGCATGGTGGTCTTCGATCCCGACGAGGTAATAACCCGATAGAAGCCCGCGCTCTCCGGTTGCACGCTAGTCACGCCGTCAAGCTTCTCAAGGCGCTCCTTCCACGCTTGCGAATCTTTTTCAAAGTGCACTTCGACAACGTTGGCGCCGGGCACGTTGTGTTTGAGCTCGATGGGCGTGCCCAGGGCGACGAGCTTTCCATGATCTACAATTGCAATGCGGTCGCACAGCTTGTCTGCCTCTTCCATGTAGTGCGTTGTCAGCAGCATGGTCAGTTGCCGTGTCTTGCGCAGGTTGTCTAGCATCTCCCACACGGCGATGCGCGAAACCGGATCGAGCCCGGTGGTTGGCTCATCGAGGAAGAAGATGCGCGGATTGTGGACGAGCCCGCGGGCAATCTCAAGCCGACGCCGCATTCCGCCAGAGAGCGTTTTGGTCGGGGCATCGCGCCACTTCAGCAGGTCCACCGCTCCAAGGACCTCGTTGATATTTTTTGCGCGCTGTGCACGTGGCACGCTGTAAAGCTTGGCATAGATAATCAGGTTCTCTTCGACAGTAAGGTCGGGGTCGCTGGTGAGCGCCTGCGGAATTACGCCGATCGCGCGACGCACATCGTCGGGAAGCTTTGCAACGTCGTGTCCAGCAACGAAAGCCTTGCCTCCGGTGAGTGGAATGAGCGTCGTCATCATACGAATGAGAGTACTTTTACCCGCGCCGTTGGGACCAAGCAGGCCGAAGATCTCGCCTTCGTTGACGGTGAAGCTCACATCCTTTACCGCTTCAAAGTCGCCGTAACGCTTGACGGCATGCTCCACGCGTATGGCCGCCTGCGCGTCCTGGGCTCCACCATTCAAAGCCGTTCTCATTGCTTCACCAGCTTGTCTTTGGGAATGTAGACCTCCGCCGTCATCCCAGGAACGTACTTTTCACCCGGGTTGTCGATGAGCAACTTTAATTGAATTGTCTTGATATCGCGCTTGCGGCTGCTGACGTCGCGCTGCGTGGCAAAGTCAGCTTCAGCGGATTTGTTGATGATCTTGCCCTGGATGGTGCCGCCGCTTGGCATGACGACCCGCAACGTGTCACCAAGCTTCACGCTGTCTGCCTGCGTCTCAGGCAACGGCGCGTAGACCCATGTCTGTGTCAGGTCCATGATGCTGACGATGGCCTCACCCATGGTGACGACTTCGCCTTCTCGCGCAGCCCACACGGCAATGCGCCCGCTCACAGGGGCAACAATTTCCGCGTAGCTTTTTTCAATACGTGCCTGGTCAGCCACGGCGCGGGCGTTCGCAACGTCAGCCCGCGACGATGCCACGTTGCGCGCGGAGACTGCTGCAAGCAGTTCGTGCGCGCGCGCCTGGCGTAGCGTTGCCTGCGCCGCCGAAAGCGAGCTCTCCGCCGCCGTAACCGAGGCCTGCGAGGCCTGCAGCGCGGTCGCCGCCTCATCCCGAGCTTGAGCGCTCATAATGCCTTGTTTCGCGAGGGCAACGGTGCGGGTTGTATCGGCCTGCTGGTGTTCCAGGTTTGCCTTTGCCTGCGCCAGCGATGCTTCGGCCACCTTCACCTGCGCTTCAGCGCTTGCGGTGGCGCTTTGTGTCTCTCCGGCGTTCTGTTTTTCTGTTTCAACACTGCTGTTCAACTTCGATCTCTGGCTTGCTGTTGTTGCCTCGGCGGCCTTCAGTGCCGCGTCCAGATCGTCGCTCTCAATCACTGCGATAAGTTGCCCGGCCTTTACGTAGTCGCCTTCTTTCACGGTGAGCTTCTCAACGCGCCCTGCGATACGCGAGTTCACCAGGACCTCATTGGCGTCAACGGTGCCGATAAGTTGCAGATCGCCAGTGGGCCTTACCGTGACCAGGTACCAGATCAGCGACCCGATCGTCAGTAACGCCAGAATGACAAAAACTCGATTGCGTGCGTTCACTTGGCTTTCCTCTCGAACATTTTGAATTCGCCGCTCTCAGGCATCGGAGTGGAGGCCAGAACTCTGGCGGCGGTTTCTTCTCCGAGTTTGCGATCCGTGAAGATGGCGAGGCCCAGGTACTCAATTGCCGCCTTGCGCCGAAGTTGCATCGCGCTGCGCGTCAGCGGATTCGCGTCAGTCATAATTCCAACTACCGGTGCAGAAAGAAAGTAAAAGACGTTGGCTCCAAGGGCCGCATACATGATCTGCCACTCGTCGGCATTCACTATTTCGCCGTTCCGCTTGCCCTCCATCAGCAACTCGTGGATCCGCATCATGTGTGGACGAAATACCTTTTCGATGATGTTTGAAAGCGCGTTCTCTTCGCCTTGGTGGAGGCGCACCATCTCCTGCTGCATCAGACTCTGGAAGGCGCGCTGAGAGTGAATGCGATCAAAGTGGTTCAGCGCGAAGCGGAGAAGCTGCTCCCCAGGAGAGCTGTCCGGCAACAGAGCCGCGAGGCTGTTATTAAGAACCCGTTGCGCCACCGCTTCGAGCGCGGCCTTGTACAGGGCCTCCTTGCTCTTGAAGTAGTAGTAGAGCAGCGCCTTGTTCACACCGGCTATCTCGGCAATCTGTTCAGTGCGTGCGCCGGCCAGGCCGCTCTCACTGAACTCGCTGATGGCAGCGTCAAGGATGCGCGACCGGGTATGGTCGGCGCGCTCGGATTGTGTGCGGGGGGGAGTAATCGTGGGCATAGTTAACTAACCAGTTAGTAAAATACCTCAATAGCGACAAGAGTGCAACCGGACAATTGTTAAAATGCTGACTGATAGTGGTTTATTGCAGGGTGTCGTTGCATCGACCGCCATCGCTCTCTCGAAGTGCGAGATACTGCGGTTAGCCCGCGGGTCGTAATTGTCAATGAAGTGCTGGCGAAAAAGCTCTTCGGCAATACGGATGTTGTCGGGCGGCACTTGCGGCTTGGACGGCAGGAGCCGGGGATGCGGAAATCATTGGCGTAACTGGTAACGGGAAATGCTCAGAATTCAGAGAAATGCCACAACCATATCTCTATCTGCCCCTCTCGCAAGGGAGCCGTTCTGAAGTGACCCTGATTTTGACGACTATAGGCGATCCCGGCACATTATTACCAGTTGCCAGGAAGGCCTTGCGACAGACTAGTCCAGACACAGTGATCATCAATGCCCAAACTCTGATGGATCACATGCGGTTCGCTACCTACTCAAACCGTATGGCGGTGTGGTTGACTGCATCGCTTGGCGGGTTGGCGCTGCTTCTTACCACTCTCGGACTTTATGGAGTTGCGGCATTCGCCGTCTCAAGGCGAACCCATGAGATTGGTATTCGCATAGCACTTGGGGAGTTGCGAGGAGGGGTCTTTCGGTCTGTTTTGAAAGATGGTCTCAAATTGACACTGATTGGCATGATACTGGGCGTGGGAATAGCTCTACTGCTGGTGCGCGGGATGGGCAGTTTGCTCTTCGGTGTTCTGCCGTTCGATCCAATTACATCCCCCGGAGCAATTGCGGCCCTTCTTGTTACGTCCGTCACGGCCATGCTTGGCCCCGCACGGCGGGCGTTATCTGTCGATCCGGTGAACGCACTGCGCGATGAATGACAGGGAAAACGGCGGCGAATCACCTTGTCCAAAGGTTCGCAATCATTTGCTGGAAACTGGGAGCGATGTCTCGCTCATCCCGATTTCGCTATTCGCTGGCGGATCGGGTCATTGTCGCAGTAGACTCGCCACTCTGCTACTTTGCCGTCTTCGATGAAGGCGCGGAATGCCGTCGGCGTGGTCCAGCGATTCTCCGCCTTCAGGTTGCCGTCTGACACGTAGGTGCCCTCTGCGACGCCCAGCATCACCACGATCGGGCCATCGCACATTGTTTCTTCAATGGCCACGGTGTAGTCGGGAACCATTTCGAAATATTTAGCCCACCCGCGGCGCAAGGTCTCACGGCCTTCGAAGACTTGGCCAAGCGAGTCAATGAACCGGTGCTGTTCGGTCATCAGCCTCGTGATCTCATCCACATTCTGCCGGTTAATGGCCCTGATAAATGCCTGAGCAATTGTCTCCGCCGGTTCGCTCATCAGGTTCTGCTCCGTTTATTGAATTCTTGTACTTCATACATACACCCATAGATGACTGCGGGCGATGTGCGGGGCGGCACATTTGATTGTTTAGCGGAAATCGGGGGTCAGTTAGACGGTAGAGCGTCTACCACGGGTATGCCCGGAGGGGGAGTAAACTTGAACGCCGCTGGCGGAATGGCCACGTCGGTCTGCTCATCGTTGAACGTGAACAAAGTGAGGGCTCCGCTGGGTTCCTCTACCTCGATCGTCTGGATCACACCGTCGGAGGTGACGGTCAGCGAGAGACGACGGACGCGGTTTTCCATACCTCTGGGTTGGCCGGAGAGGGTGTAGGTGCCATGCTGACCGGGTGAAATCGTCAGGTGATCGATTTCTTTTTCGAGCTGGGTGTGGCCCAGAAGGAAGCGAAGCGGAGAGCGCAGGTCGTCGAGTTTTTTGGCGGAGGTACGTTGCACGCGCACGTCGCCCGCGGTGTAGAACCAGGCGTATTTTCCGTCGAGCAGAAAGATTTTTCCCGCAGGCGAGCTGTAGGCCCACTTCATGCGGCCAGGCTTTTGAAGCAGGAGCGTTCCGCTTTCGGTGCGCTTCATGCCCATGCCTTCATAAGTTTCGCTGAACTGTGCTTTAAGCGAGTGTAGATCGTTATAGTGACGGTCTACGCGCTGGGCGATATCGTGCGCAGACGGCGCGTTCTGCTGCGCGCAGAGGCAGGTGGAGAGGAGGGCTGCGGCCGCTATGGCTGAGCCGCGCCTTAGCAATAGGCCTATGTTCATTGGAGATTTTGTGTGCAGTTGGTTCCGCCTGCTGGGTCGTATTTGATGCTGCCGAACTGATCGGCGCAGAAGCCGCGATCGCCGGTTTTTCCGACGGTTTGCGGCACGGCTGTAATAGTGTATCCGTTCGACCGGTCAGTGCCGTTGATGGTTACCTTGTCCTTGCAGGTGAGGGTGAACATGTAGCCCGATTTGTAACCGGATGTGAGATCTCCCTGAAGGATTTGAGCGCTGCTGGGGCTGGGCGGGCCTGAGTTTGGATCGCCGCCAAGCGCAGGAAGAGTGCATGCGTAGCCGCTGGCAGGGTAGGAAGACTGGTACTGCAATTCCGCCTTGACGACGGTCTGGACAGAGTTGATGGCGGATGTTTCGTTGCCCTTTTTCGTCAAGCTGCCGATGGTTGGGATCGCCATGAGCATGAGGATGAGGATGATGGCGATGACGATCAGCAGTTCCATCAGCGTAAAGCCGTCTTGCCGCCGGTCTTGTTGAGCGTAATCGAGGTAAGTACGGCGGATCGAGCGCTTTGACGAACAGTTCATGGGTCTCCGATGCCTCACAGAACAGGCCGGGAACTGCCGGCCCTTTCGAAGAAATGCTACAACGTACAGACGCGAAAGGGAAATGGAACGCTCGAACAGCTTTCAGCTTTCAGCTTTCAGCTCTCAGCCTTCAGCTTGTGGTGCTGATTTCGATTGATTTGGGCTATGCATAGACCGATAGCTGAAACGGGAAAAACTGGTACATGGCTTTGTGAAGAAACAGCTCTCAGCCTTCAGCTTTCAGCTTTTTGGTGCCTGTGAGGGCGGCGGTGGTTGTCGCAGGGCAGTGAAGGTGCCGGAACTGGAATACCGGAGGGCATTGCGGATTTGATTTCTTCTGATTAACCGAATTAAGAGAAGTGATATTGCCGTGATCTCCGGTCCCCCAGGTGCGAGGGGCACCCTCAGTTTGGATCCGAAGGGAGAAGGGGGCCGTGGCCACCCGCCGAATTCTCCGGCAAGGGTCACCATAGGCGGTTATCCAACCCGAGCACCGGAGTTTCTGTCACGACGATCAAGCATCCACAAACCAAAAACGCTCATGAAGCCCACAACCGCACTCAGCAACAGCCGATCTTGTCCGTGCCGAGAGCGCTCTCTGCCGCGAAGCTCTCGGGCGGCAGAGGTACGCCGTGCAGCGTTGCCCATATTCGGCGCAGCGCGGCTGATACCACGGCGACCACGCCAACGAGGAAGAGCGCCATAAGGGTGGAATCAAGATATCCTTGCACCCGCGTGCCGGGCGCATGCGTAAGCGGCCAGAAGATTGTGACAATGGAAAGCACCGCAGCAGTAAACGTTGTAATGCCGACGAAGACCATCGGAATTGCGGTCGTCCACGCATAGCGCATCTTACCGTTGTTCACCAGGTAGACCGTTCCGATTGCCAGCGCGATGGTAGCAAGCAACTGGTTTCCTGTACCGAACAGCGGCCAGATGGTTGTGATCGATCCGGTGTAAATGAGATAGCCCCACGAGCCGACGACGATGCCGGTGCTCAATATGATCCCCGGAACCCACTTTGGGTTCGCAAAAGGCGTGGCCACTTTGCCCAGTAACTCCTGAAGCAGGTATCGCGCTGCGCGGGTTCCTGCGTCCACGGTAGTCAGAATGAAAAGCGCTTCAAACATCACCGCGTAGTGGTACCAGTAGCTGACCAGCGCGTGCATACCAGGAAGCCCGCGAAAAATGTGCGCCATGCCGATTGCGAGTGAAACACCGCCGCCGGTGCGCCCAGCCAGGTTCTCGCCTACTTCCGCAGAGAGCTGCGATAGATCTACGGTATGGAACCCGAGTTTGGCAAAAACTGCAGGTGATACGTTAATAGCGAAGTAGTCGCCCGGCGCCAGCGAACAGGCAGCAATCAGCGCCATCACTGCTACGAGCGACTCGGCGGCCATTGCGCCGTAGCCTACAAAACGTGCGTCCGATTCGCGATCGAGCATTTTGGGCGTGGTGCCCGACGCAATCAGCGAATGGAAACCGGAAACCGCTCCGCAGGCGATGGTGACGAAGAGAAACGGAAACAGTTGCCCGCGAATAATTGGGCCGCCGCCGTGCGCGTATTGGCTGATTGCCGGGAACTGCACTTGCGGATGCACGATGAAGATTCCCACGCACAGCATTACGATGGTGCCAAGCTTCACGTAGGTCGCCAGGTAGTCGCGCGGCTCCAACAGCAGCCACACCGGCAATGACGATGCGACGAGCCCGTAGATCATCAGGAGGATAGTGATCTGGTGAGGAGTAAACGTAAGCCACGCGGCCAGTGACGAGTTTGCCACCGCGTGACCTCCAGCGACCGCTGCGAACAGCAGCACGACGCCGAAAATCGATGGCCCGGCAACGCGAATCTTTCCGGGATTCGAGCGGAACATCCAGAAGCCCATCATCATGGCGATGGGGGCCGTCATGCTGATGGTGAAAACGCCCCATGGACTACTGGCCAACGCATTCACCACCACAATGCCGAGACCGGCGAGTGTGACCAGCAGAATGAAGAGCACCGCGAAGACAGTGACCTTCCCGGCGAATGGGCCGATCTCTTTGAGCGCGATGTCCGGCAGCGAACGGCCCTTGTGGCGTACGGAAGCAACCAGCACCGTCATATCGTGAACGCAACCGGCCAGCACCGCGCCAAGAACGATCCACAGCAGCCCAGGCGCAAAGCCGAACTGTGCCGCGAGTGTGGGGCCGATCAGCGGACCAGCGCCGGCAATCGCGGCAAAGTGGTGGCCGAAGACGACGATCTTGGGCGAGGCAAGATAGTTCTGCCCGTCTGCCTGCGTGTGCGCTGGAGTGGGCCGCGCATCATCGAGCGTAAGCACGCGCGCCGCCATGAATGCGGAGTAGAAGCGATAGCCGAGAGCGAAGACGCAGAGCGCCGCAACGAGAACCGGCAGAGTATTCAACGCAACCTCAATCCATTCGGCATCTCATTCTAAATACAAAACGGCAGCTCAGCTGCAACTGACTGGAGATTGAATCTCACCGTCATCCGCATTGACAGGTTCCGTGCGGATTGTCGCTACTCGTCAGTTATATCGGAGTAAACAGCTCGGCCGAAATTGTCGGCCACTTGAAAGGTAGATACTGAAATACGCCGTTGTAATCACTCATGGTGGGCGAGTAACTGACAATATGGCCAATGAGTAACGCTGGGGACGGTAGTTGGCAAGAGTTTTGGATTTGAGCGCAGTTTGGGTGCTTGGAGAAGGGGAAGGCAGTTTCCGAGTTTCCGAGTTGACGAGATTGCAAGTTGACTCGTGGACTTGGCTGTTGAACCCCAAAGGGGCAGTGGGCACAGGCAACCTTCGGCGGGTACTGAGTTGATACTGTTGAGCCAGGAGATTTGCATGGATGCGCGGGAGCAGATTGGCAGGTATATTGCCACTCAACCGGAACCGAAGCGTGGGGAAATGCAGCAGTTGCATCAGACGATTCTGGCGATGATGCCAACGTGCAAACTGTGGTTCCTGGATGGACTGGATGAGAAAGGCAAGACCGTTTCCAACCCAAACATTGGATATGGATCTCAGAGGATTCAATATGCGAACGGAAAGACCAAGGAGTTCTATCAGATCGGCATGAGTGCGAATACAACCGGCATTTCCATCTACATCATGGGACTGAATGACAGGAAGTACCTCATGCGGACATTTGGTCAGGAGCTCGGCAAAGCAAACGTTACGGGGTATTGCATTAAGTTTAAGAAATTAGCGGATATAAAAATCGACGTACTTAAGGCAGCAATTCAATATGGAATTGAACAGACAGGCAATCGGCATTGATTTCAATTTGAGCCGGGGATCTGCGTGAGGGGATGGTTTTTTGTATCCCCGGTCTCAGGATCTACACTGGGGTGCCTGGAGTTTTCTTTCCCGATTGCCGGGTAACCCACTCATTGCAAAATGCGTGATGAATGGGTTATCCGGTTGACCGGAGTGACGTGATCTGGGTCACTGATTGGCGCCCATTTGCGGTTTGACACTCATGGGACTTAATCAGGAGGACCTTTCAGTGAATCGTTTCCGCGCGTGTATGTTTGGCTTCGGCCTGTTTCTTTTTCTCTTTTTGGCTGTTGCCGTCCAACCTAGCAATGCTCAGCAAGAGAAACCTACGCACATCTTTCATCGGCTGATTCCGGCTGGGAATACGTGCGAAACATGCCATAAGGCGATCTATGACCAGTGGAAGGCCAGTCCGCATGCCGAGAACGGCGTGGAATGCACGGTGTGCCACGGCGAAACAACGGCAAAGGACTTTGCGGGCAAGCCGGGGCTGGACACATGCGAGAGCTGCCACAGCGATCAGGTTGCACAGCTAAAGACCGATGCTTTCATGAAGGGCAAGACGTGTGTGAACTGTCACCAGGCGCACATTTTCACGATGCACAAGAAGGCTGCGGCAGCAAAGTAATTGCGATTGCGTAGAGGCCCTGGTTTCAAAAGCGGGACCGGGGCACCTAGTTATAGCGATAGGGTGACAGATTGAGGTTTGTGGAATCCCACCGATCTCGCGATGAGACTGCGAGCTGGATGGGGCACCCGGCGGCTGGAGAGTCAGCAGGCTAACTGGCTATGGGTTAGTTTTACGCCGTTGAGGCGGCCCAGCAGGGTTACGGCTATGCGGGCGGGGTCGAAGAGTTGCTGAGCCATGTTCTGCACTTTGGCTGAGTCGACGGCGTCGACGCGGGCGATGAGCTCGTCCATGGAGAAGAACTTGTGGAAGTACATCTCCTGGCGGGCGAGGTTGGCCATGCGGGCGTTGGAGCTTTCAAGGCCGAGCAGCAGGTTGCCTTTGAGCTGATCCTTGGCGCGCTTGAGCTCTTCATCGGAGAGCGGAATTTCTTTTAGGTTGCGGAACTCGGACAGGACGAGGCTGATGACTTCAAGCGCCTTGCCGGCGGAGGTTCCTGCATAGACGCAGAGTGCGCCGGTGTCGCGGAAGGGGCTGAGGTCGCTGAAGATGGAGTAGACCATGCCGCGCTCTTCGCGGATGGTTTGGAAGAGACGCGAACTCATGCCGCCGCCGAGCACGGTGTTGAGCACGAGAGCGGAGTAGCGATCCTCGTCGGTGATAGGCGGTGCGGGCACGCCCATGCAGATCTGCACCTGCTCGAGCGCTTTCTTGTTGCGCATGACGATGCGGGCGCTGGGCTGCGGTGCGGAGGGCTCGGCGAACGGCTGGCCCATGGACAGCGAGGAGAATTTGGCGGCGACGGCATCGACGAAGCTGTCGTGCTCAAGCTGGCCGGCGGCGGAGAAGACGATGTTGCCGGCGTGGAAGCGGCCACCGTGGTAATCGAATAGCTGGTTCTGGCTGAGGCGGCCGACGGTTTCGGTGGTGCCGAGGATGGGCATGCCGAGGGGATGGCCCTTCCAGAAACTCTGCATAAAGAGCTCCTGGACGAGCAGGTCGGGGTTGTCTTCGTCGATCTTGATCTCTTCGAGGATGACGCCGCGCTCGCGCTCGATGTCGAGCGGCGCGAAGATGGGATTGAGCACGAGGTCGCTAAGGATGTCGAGCGCGACGGGGACGTGGTCAGAGAGCGACTTGACGTTGAAGCAGATGGTCTCTTTGCCGGTGAAGGCGTCGAGGTTGCCGCCGATGGCGTCCATTTCGCGGGCGATGGCCTGGGCGGAGCGCGAGCGGGTGCCTTTGAAGAGCATGTGCTCAACGAAGTGAGAGATGCCGTTGATCTCCGCGGGCTCGCAACGGGAGCCGGATTTGATCCAGACGCCCATGGCTACGGAGCGCAGGTGGTCCATCCTCTCGGTCAGCACGATCAGGCCGTTGGGGAGAACGGTACGGCGAAGATTTCGCTCAGTCGTCGTCATCGTTTACAGGCTAGAGACAATTTTAGGGCAATCGGCGGAGATTCGCATTTCATGGGACTTAGAGGTGGAATTGGAGGAAGAGGATGCTCGGGGCATCTCAGGAGGTGAAATACTGGGGACTGAGTTTTTTCGTGGCCGATAAATCCATACATCTGGTTCGCATTGAGGACGGGGTTCCCCAGGAAGGGAACCGACAGCCGCTCTTTGGCCTGAATGCGGCTGAGCTGGCGGCGGTGATGGTGGCTATGGGAGAGCCGGCGTGGCGTGGACGTCAATTGGCGGAGGCGCTCTATCGCCAGCGGAATAGCAATTTGGCAGAGATTACGACGCTGCCGAAATCACTGCGCGAGAAGCTGGAGGCCGCTGGATGGGAGGTTGGCCGGCCGGGGATTGCGCAGGTGTTCAAGTCAGCCGATGGAACGGAGCGGTTCCTGGTGCAGGGCAGCGGCGGCGCGGGCGAGACGGTTGAGTCGGTGTGGATGCCGGAAGGGGATGGCGGCGAGGTTGGGGACGGCAGCGGATTCGACCGGGACGGCGAGCATGAGGGCATCAGCCTGGCCGCGACACGAAGCCGGGCTACGATCTGCGTCTCAAGCCAGGTGGGATGCGCGGTGAATTGCCAGTTCTGCCTGACGGCGAAGCTGGGGTTTCAAAGGAATCTTACGGCGGGCGAGATTGCGGGGCAGGTGGTCTCAGTGCTGGCGCGGCACGGCGTGGAGATTGGGCGCAACCGGCTGAACCTGGTGTTTATGGGCATGGGTGAGCCGTTCCTGAACTACGACAACTTTATGGCCGCGGTTCGTTTGCTGGTGGAGGAGGTTGGCATCAGTCCGCAGCGGATGACGGTGTCGACTTCAGGCATTGTGCCAGGGATCGAGCGCTTTGCGCATGAGCCTGCGGAACTAAGGCCGAAGCTGGCTATCAGCCTGAATGCTCCCAACGACGAAGTGCGCGCGGAAGTGATGCCCATCAATCGCAAGTGGAATATCGGTGCGGTGGTGGATGCGGTACGCATGGTGAAGCTGCGGCCGCGCGAGCGCGTGACGTTCGAATATGTTTTGCTGGGCGCCGTGACTGACCGGGCCGAGCATGCGGAAGAAGTGGCGCGGCTGGCGAAGCGGACCGGGCTGCCGGTGAAGGTGAATTTGATTGCATGGAACCCCGGGCCAGGAATTGAGTACTCGACGCCGCAGACGGAGCGGGTGGAGGATTTCCGGTCAGTGCTGGCCGCAGCGGGCATTCCGGCGTATGTGCGCAAGCCGCGAGGGCTGGATATCTTTGCGGCTTGCGGACAGTTGAAGCGGACTGTGGAAGGGTAGTGCGGGCGGGATTTCTTGCGAGTGCATCCGCGAGGCGGCTGAGGGGCGTTTATGCAGCGCGAATGACTACCTTGAGCACTGCGCCTTCGACTTTTTGAAGATACGCGACAATTTCAAGGAGATTTCTGGCCTGCGGATTGCCGGTGGCGCTGAACATGCGCATGAGCGCTTTTGGCGAATGGCCAAGGTCTTCTCCCATCCTTACAAAACCTATGGTTCCGTTGATGTACTTGCGCAGGATGGATTTGCCTGTGTCCAGGTCGCCGGAGATCATTGCCTCAACGGCTTCTTTCAAGAGCGCGCGGCGATAGCCCGCACTCTTTGCGAGTCTGGCTTTTACCGTTTCATTGAAGGCTTTTGTGAGCGCCATGGTTCCTCCTGTTTACGATGTTTATACCCTTGCCAAAGGACTTTGGCGTTTGAAATCTCAACTTGTTGTCGGCTTTTGGTGCTGCCACCCAAAAGGATGACGAGCCGTACTCCATCCCGGCCGAAATAAATGCGGTAGCCCGGGCCGGAGTCGATTCGCAACTCCTGAACGCCCTCACCAACACTCTTTATGGCTGATAGATTGCCTCGTTCAAGGCGGTCAAGTGAAACAGTGACCTATGCCTGAGCAGTTTCATTCAATCTTTCAAACGATCGATCGAAAAGATTCAGCCCGAGACGGTCAACGTACTGACGGATTTCGATCACCTACTAATGGTATCACAAAAGATACCATTCAACCTGCAGGGAAGGATAATCGCGGGCATGAGGCGGGACATTGTGGGCGATTGGGGTGGAAGGGCGATATCTCTTCGTGCCAAAACAACGAGGGGTTTGCAGATCCAAGCAAAAGCTTGTCGCGTTCATAATCCGTCATGCCAACGAAAAAGCAGGTCGGAAATGGGGATTTAGAGGTAACGGCTTGGCGATTTTCTGACCTTTAGGCCTCGAATCGCGGATATAGAATGTTCACCGACATATAACTTCCGGGTTGCCAACAAACCGCCCAGAGCACATCAAACGATCACCACGGTCCGGCCCAAGCGTCTGTAATTAGCAGAGTCTTCCAGCGCCCTAAAAGGCATATGAGAGCCGACTTGGGCATGCTGAAAGTGCTTGTGAGTGCGCAGACACTGCACCCTCAGATGAGGGTGAACCCGAAGTGGGAGTGCAACTAATGCATTTTGTAGGGCCGACTCAGGAACAGAAACAGCGAGCAACCCAGATAGTCGAGCCAACGAGAACTGGTGTAAACTTTGCAGCGAATCTGACGAAAGTGGTTCCCTGTGCATTGCTCTTGTGCTGCTCAGCGTGCCTCCACCACAGAAGTGCGATTGAAAATGGGTACCGTCTTGTAGAAAACGGCGGCGCTCCAATGCTGGTCCCGACTGACAGTCAAAGTTCGGATCAAAGTGATTTCCAGACATCGACGCTCGTTCTTTCGGGTAGCTCCACCGGCGCGAAGGGCCAAGTTGGTCAACAGTGTCTGATCAATGGTGACATCTTCTCACTTCGTCCAGCGTCATCCCTGGATTCGAGGTACTGGATCGTTCGGAGCCCGACAATTTCCGGATGGAACAAGCTCGCCAGAAAAATTGATATCGCTGCGCAATGGAAGAACTTTACGCGCGGCATCGCACGCATGACCGAGGACGGTTGTTTCCCTATGGGCCTGACCGCCTTGGAGACTCGAGCTGCGATTGCGCAAAGAATTCCGTTGCCGGCAGCTGAAGTGGCATTGTTCTTCTATTCGTACCAGGGGATGGCATTCACCGATTTGGCACCCGGGATGGAAGTGAGACTCCAGCGGTTCCTGCCTGCAGCAAAGTCGATCAGCTCGCCACCACAAGGCCCACCTCGGATGTGGGTTGCGAGCTATGAGGTTATACCTCGCCAGGACGAGGGTGTCCGGCTACAACTTACACGAAAAGTTCAGAGAGGTCCGGATGGAGACTCGGGATCAGAAGAGAAGGAGCTTCTGTTGCTGTCACAGCGATTCGCGAAGACACCTGTATTGCGGCTTTTTCTGGAAGGAGTCTATGGAACAGGTCAGGTTTCCCACGGAATCCTTATCGGCGCATCCAACCAGAGACAACTCGACGCGCTAACAGATCTAATCCATCAAAGTGATCCCGCCAGGTGCATGAAATACCAGGAAACTGTTTGCACTGAGTTTCCTCTCGGCTCACTCAGTCTCTATTCTACCGTCTGGGTAAATGGGCGTCGGACCCCCTGTCTGTTTGGGGCATCGCTTGCGGTTCTCTTGAGGTCTCTATCTCGGCCGGAGCAGGCGATGGCGCTTGAGTCGGCTCAGGTATTTCGACGCGTGAATCCCAATCATTATGCAAAAATGGATTTCCCGCATGATAAGGATGGCGCTGCGCAGCTACTTCTACTTCCCGAAGACAGGGTCGAATGGAAACACTGATCTCCTGAGATAGCTGCAAACTTACAGTCAGCTTGACGATAAGCTTCTCCATCGGAGACCTGGGGACGGTGAGGATGTTGCGAATCGATGACGTAACATGCCTGACTAGGTTCTGAATTCGGCCAAGATCCGGGTTGACCGGCTAACCGGAAATTGCCTTGTAGTAAACATCAACGCGACTGCAGATCTGCTTTCTTGCCACCTTGAGCGGTCAACAACTTTTTGGAAACAGGCGACAGTTTGCCGTTCGGCACACGGTTGGTTGTTTTGGCACCTCGTCCATCCCGAGTTGCGCTGAAGATTCAAGCTGGAGATGGACGAGGAGAGTCTGGTATGGAGGCGTTCAGGCAGTACGAGAGTCGCGCGGCTAGTTTTTGGGCATTTCGATTGGTTTTACGCTGCCGCAGTCGGCGCCTTTGAATACGGATGACGCTTCAATGGTGTATTCGACTGGCGTTGCGTTGGGACCCATCTGCATGCTGCCCACAAAATGCACCTTGCTGGTGGAGTGATCGGGATCGGTCCAAGTTGCTTCAACAGTGCCTTTACCCGCCATGCGGCCGGTGCAGTTCCAGTCGCCGGTCATGCCGTGGTCTTTCTTTGAAATGTTGGTGAGTTTACACTCGGCCTGGCTCTGCGGAGGCGTGGTGCCATATTTGTCAATCATGGCCTGGGTGATGCAGACCTGGGAGGTGTGCGCCCCGCCGCCAAAGGGCGAGTGTGCTCCGGCGGGCATGGTCATTCCCGGAGGCAGAGGGGACTTTTGCCAGGTCATGGTACTGGTGACCTCCCACAGACCGGGCTTTTGGCTTGATTGAGCCCATGCGAGGGCGGCAAGAGCACAGAAACACGAAATGGCAATCAGGACCGAAGTCTTTTTCATCATCTCTCCTTTTTGATAGTTCGCGCGAATCCTCGCGCTCCGAGCTGTTTCGAGCAAATGAAGCCAATGGCACAGAAATTCGACTACGCTTTTTGCAGTATTGCGGCGCGGCCAAGCGAGAGCAGGGCCTCTGTCACGCGATCTGTTGCGTGGCGCACGACGTTCTCTTCAATTGCAAAGTTACCCGTAATGCAGCGGACGCCCAGAGCCTGTATGCGCTCCACGTCCGCGACGATGGGGGCGGCGCCCTCGGCCTTATAGCGGGCCAGCGTGTTTGGAGAAAAGGGCGCGGTGTTCACCAGCGCGCAATCGAAGACCGGGGCGCGCGTATGGTCGTAGATCTTCTCAATATGTTCCGCCGCTGTAAGGCCGAGGCTTTCATTTGCCTGGCTCATCAGGTTGCAGACGAAGACGCGCAGACCGCGCGCATTCTTGAGCGCCTCTGGGACACCGGCTACGAGCAAATTGGTGATGAGAGAAGTGTAGAGCGAGCCAGGGCCGACGGTGATGAGATCGGCTCGCTCGATGGCCTCAATTGTTTCAGGCAGCGGCGAGGGGCCGGGAGGGTCGAGGGTGAGCTCCACAATACGGCTGTGGCTGGCGGTGATGTTGGTTTCGCCGCGGACGAAGGAACCATCGTCCATCTCAGCCACCAGCGTGGTGTTTGCCGTGGTGACGGGGTAGATACGTCCGCGCGTGGCAAGAATCTTTGAGGCGAGCTGCACGGCGAGCGCAAAGTCGCCGGTGATTTCAGTGAGCGCCACAACGAAGAGATTACCGAAGTTGTGTCCCTTGAGCGCGTCGCCCGCGACGAAGCGATGATTGAAGAGGCGAACCAGCAGCGCTTCATCCTCACTGAGCGCGACCATGCAGTTGCGCAGGTCGCCGGGCGGCAGCATTTTGAAGCCGGTACGCAAGCGACCCGAGGAACCGCCGTCGTCCGTCACGGTGACTACGGCAGCCAGATCGTCGATGGCGGCATCGGCTGGACCGGTTCGTCCGGGTGCGAGCACGTGGCGGCGGAGGCCACGCAGCAGCGTGGAGAGCCCGGTGCCGCCTCCAATGGCCACCACACGCAAGGGACGTGTGACAGCTGGAGTATCACCAGACAAACCTGGAGCGAGTTTGCCGTTAGCGGAGTTCGAGGGAGTCAATTTTGGCCTTACGAAAGGTGCAGGCACTAGCCTTACTAAAAAGTGTAAGCCTTACGGAACCTCTGGATAAAGCAGCTCAGTAAAGCGCGGATCATCCACCATATTCTGGAAGTCGTTATCGACACGGGCCTGCAGCCGGTTTTTTGGATTCAACTCGATGGCATGCGCGAGATTCGTCAGGCAGTCCTGCGTTTCGCCTGTGACGGCGTTCAGCAGCGCCAGGCCGTAGTAAACATAATCGGCGTTGGGAGCCTGAGACAAAATTTTGTCGAAGTGCTCGCGTGCTTCTTCGTAGTAGCCGTTGTTGAGTTGCGCCACCGCGAAATCGTAATGTTCCTCGGGTGAGGCAAAATCCAACGGCGGCTTTTGAACCTGCCGCTGGCAGGTAGCGATATAGATCCTGCAGCGCTCCTTGATTTCCATGGGAGCCTCAGGCATGAGCTTTTCGAAGGCATCGCGTGCGCGATCGAATTTGCCCTGCTGGAGCAGCTGCACGGCAGACTGATAGTGCTGGAACGCAGCACCGGAGTGACCGTCAGACTTAGCGGTCGCGGGCGTATTTTTTTTGCGGCCGGCGGCCGCCGCTTTTAACTCTTGCATCATGTTTATGCCAACTGATCGTATTGCCGGAATTGGTTTCGGGCCCAATGAGATCCGTTGCAGACGTCATTTGAGTTCAACGTTTCTCAGGCCCTTTTTATACGCATAACCCCTCAATACGTCAATGGGTGGCCGTGCGCAGGGGAAGACGATCGGGCTTACTGGTCGGTATTATGGCCGGTAAGATTTCGATAGACAGCAGGATTCAACGTCGGATCGTTATACATTTTCAACTGCTGATAGAGCTTGAATTGCCGCGTTCCGGCGAGGGTTTCGCGCCACAAATCGTCGAGACATCCTGCAAGGTCATCACGCTGGCCTTTGAGGATCTCGAGCCGGTTGAGATTGCGCTGCACGTGTCCCGTTTCCGCATCGGAGCGCCGCGTTTCCTCATTCGTATGGTAAATCTTCAGAGCCAGAATGGAGAGGCGATCGATAATGAGGCCGGGCGACTCGGAGTTAAGCGGTGCACCTGCGCTGGGCAGACCTTGCGGCTCAAGCCAGTTAAGCAGGGCGCGGTCCAGTTCTTCGGCGAGGTCGTTGCGCAGTTGGTTGGTGCGGTCGATATTGCGTTTTACCCTAGCCAGATCGGCGTCCGATGCGCCGGGAGTGCGCGCTTCATCTTCAATGTGCCACAGGTCGAAGTTAGCTCGATGCTGGCGCGCGACGGCCTGCAACCAGGCTTCGGCCACCTCGCCGGGCGCAGGCTCCTCGTTGGCGGGAATCTGGGCGAGGTGCCAATCGCGGGTTCGTCGATCGTGCAACTTTACGATTGCGTCGGCTGAAAGCATTAAAAGATCCAGCACAAGATGATGCGTGGCGGTGCAGGCATTGCGAGCCCGGTCACATTGCATGATCTGTGGTAGAACTATCCTAATTCAGAAGGCCGGCTATTTTACCGAGGCTAATTCGAGAGCCGGCCGCTGAAGATGGAAGCCATCCAAACGATTGAAACGGAGGCCGAAGATGGGTCCGGTCGAGCGGTTTCTTTGCCTGGCAAGTTACGAGAAAGGGCACGACTTTGTGCGCCAATGCGCCGAGATGGGCGTGAGGGTTACGGTGCTCACTCTCGATGAGCATCGCGACGGCGTGTGGCCGCGTGAGTCGCTTGAGGAACTGGCGACGATGCCCGCGGGGCTTAACTGTGAGCAGATTCTGAACACGGTTTCGTGGATGGCGCGCGGGCGCCGCTTCGACCGCGTGATTGCGCTGCACGAATTCGATTTGGAGACGGCCGCGCAGATTCGCGAGCACATGCGCGTGCCCGGCATGGGGACCACGACTGCCGGTTGTTACCGCGACAAGCTGGCGCAGAGGGTGATTGCGAACGCGTTCGGCTATAAGGTTCCCGAGTTTTGCCGGGTGCTGAACTACGATGAAATTCGTGATTTTGTTGCGCGGGTTCCGGGGCCGTGGATGCTGAAGCCGCGCACGAATAGCGCATTTGCGGCCGACCGCGGAATTGACGATGCGGAGCAGTTATGGCGCGTGCTGGAAGAGCTTGGCGATGCGCAGAGCCGCTTCATCCTGGAAAAGCCGGTGCATGGCGATACGTTCCACGTGGACTCGATTGTGAACGATGGTGAAGTTCAGTTTTCAGTGGTGTCGCAGAGCAGGGTATTGCCGCTGGAACTGCCGGGAACGGATGAGATTTTTACTACGCATATGGTCGATCGCAACGGCCGCGATGCGCAGCAACTGAATTCGATCAATCGCGAGCTGGCGCCCTCGCTAGGTCTGGTGCGAGGAGTGACACATGCGAGATTTCTGCGTTCGCATGCGGACGGAAGTTACTACTTTCTTGAGATTGGAGCGCGGGTGGGTGGCGCATTCGTGGATCAGGTTGTGGATGCGGCGACCGGTGTGAACCTGTGGCGCGAGTGGGCAAAGCTGGAAGTTGGCGAGCTGCGCCGGACTCCGTATGCGGCTCCAGTTGCCCACGATAGATATGCAGGTGGTGTGGTTTGCGTTTCGCAGGGTGCCGGGCCTGATATTCGCGACCTTGCCGACCCGGCGGTTGTAACTCGCATCCAGGGGAAACATGAGAGTGGGCTGATTGTGCGGGCGGGCGAAGCTGGGCGGGTGCAGAAGCTGATCGACGACTACGCCGTGAGATTCGAGGGCGAGTTGGCGGCATCTGCTGCTGCGGAGCGGACGCCGTAGGGCCGGCGGTACGGTTGTACGGCCTGCTTGCCTATTGGAACCCGGTGTACGAAAGGCGGCGATACTTTTCTGCGGCGCGCTGGGCTGTTATGCTTTGTGCGCCATGCATAGACGCGATCTGCTGAAGGTTTCACCTCTCGCTCTCGGGGCCGCAGTCGGCCATGTTTCTCTAGCTTCCGCACAGACGAGTGCGCATTCCGCCGAGGCTGTGTACAACGTGCGCGACTTTGGCGTAACGGGCGACGGCAAGACGGTGGATACGCCGGCGATCAACAAGGCGATTGAGAGCATCGCCGCGAAGGGCGGCGGCACGCTGATGTTTCCTGCGGGTACGTATCTGTGCTTCACGATTCATCTCAAATCTCACGTCGATCTTTATCTCTCGCATGGCTGCACTATTTTAGCGGCGGATTCGCCCAAGCCCGGCGAGGCGACAGGCTACAACGGCGGAACCTACGACGCAGCAGAGCCGAATGATCCGTGGACGCCGTACCAGGATTTCGGCCACAATCACTGGCGCAATTCGTTGTTCTTTGCGGAGAACGAGCATGACTTCGCGATCGTTGGTCCCGGCCTGATCTTCGGCAAAGGGCTTTCACACGGAGCAGGGAAGGGCGCGCGAGGCGGGTACACGGTTTTCATTGCCGAACAGTCGGGCGTGGGAAACAAGACGATTGCGCTGAAGAACTGCCGCAATGTGCTGCTGCGCGACTTTAGCGTGCTGAAGGGCGGGCACTTTGTGCTGCTGGCCACGGGAGTGGACAACCTGACTATCGACAACCTGCTGATCGATACGGACCGCGATGGGTTGGACATCGACTGCTGCCGCAACGTGAGGGTTTCAAACTGCACGGTGAATAGCCCTTGGGACGATGCGATTTGTCCGAAGTCTAGCTATGCGCTGGGTTATGCGCGCTCCACGGATAACCTGACCATTGCGAATAACTACGTGAGCGGCTACTACGAGCTAGGCAGCGTGATTGGCGGCACGTGGAAGAAGTATGCGGACGATGCTCCGGTGACGCGGAACGGCCGCATTAAATGCGGAACGGAATCGAACGGAGGTTTCCGCAACATCACCATTACGGGCAACATTCTGGAGGGTTGCAAAGGGATTTCGCTGGAGACCTCGGATGGCGCGTATGTGGAAGACATCGCCATTACGGGCAACACGATGCGCGACATTGTGGATGCTCCGCTGTTCTTGCGGCTGAACCGGCGTAATCGTGGGCCGCAAGACACGATGCGGCCGGGCACGCTGAAGCGGGTGGTGATTTCAAATCTGGTGAGCCATAACTCGGCGTCGTCTACGTCGTCCATCCTCTCCGGCATCCCTTCGAACATGATTGAGAATGTGAGGCTCTCGAACTGCTTCTTTGGGCATACTGGGTTGCCGACAAAGATGCGCGTGCGCTGGGGCGATGAGATGGAGCCCATGCCGGACTGGCACACCATCAAGGTGCCGGAGAACGAAGAAGATTATCCCGAGCTTCTGCGCTTTGGCCCCACGCCATCGCATGGGTTCTTGGTGCGTCACCTGCGCAATCTGGAGATGTCGCATGTAGAGGTGTCGCCGACGGGGCCCGATCCGCGTCCGGCGTTCTGGCTGGAGGATGTGCACCGGGCGGACTTCTTTGCCATTACGGCTCCGCCGCAGGGGAATTTCTCATTGCATGGAGTGACGGATTTCCGACTGGGGTGGTCACGTGCGGCCAAGGATACGAATTTGGAGAAGGCGGACGATCAGGTGGTGTAGGTGGGGTGTAAGTGGCCCCGAGGTTGACGTCCAGTGAAGTCGGTGTGTGGACTGCGTGCCGGCTATAATCTGATGCCCTCACTGAATACAAACTTATGCCCCCGACTGCCATTTCTAGATGGAGCCGCTGGCTCGACTAAAGCCGCAATGGGAATCAGGCAGATGGCTGTTTGCCTGCTTTCGGCGAAAATTATCCAAAGGGAAGAGTTGCGACCACTCGGGCGTAGACTGATTCAGACACGGAAAACCAGACTGCCATGAAGTATCGCTATCGGCTCGTCGCGGCAGTGAGCGTTGTGCTCTGCTTTGTATGCAGCATTGCTGGATACAAACTGTGCAGTGCGTTCTACAACCACATCATGGGCAAATCTGAAGTGGATTACTTCATGGTGGAGCCGGTGAAGGACGCGCATTCGCTGCAGTTAAGAATCTCGATTAAACCGAACCAAAGTGCCTTCATGATCCGAGCGATCTCAGTCAAAAGGCACGGAAGCACCATTACTGTTCTTTATCACCTTTCAAAACCCGGACTTTTCAATCCAGCTTTGGCTTGGGACAGTGCTTACGTCCTCACCGTCCCCGATTCCGTAAACGAGATTCGATTAGGTCGCGACGCAGTGATTATCTGGCATCGAATTCAGCATCCTTGAAGTCTTCAACTCGACGAAGTGGTGCGGACACTCCACGGCGACTTCACGATTGTTCGTAAAGTCAGCGAAGTGCTTGAATCCATGAAGGCCGACTACATCGAACTCACGGGTCAGCCATTTGACATGGCTAATCCTGGTGAGCGAATGGCTACGGATGTTATCGAACCAGGTGTTCCGCACACACGTCTAGTTCTCGCTGGACTTGCGAGTGATCGCGAGGTACTCCTTTATGAGCTTGGCGGCTTCGCCAGCTTTCGGGAGGTTCTTGTGGTCATTCACGGATCGGGCGGCGGTGCATGGAGCGCCTCGCTGGATGACCGGTCGGTCGACAGTGTTACTGGACTGAATACAGCGATTCAACAAGGTAAATACAGGATGTGGCCGGCCTCAGATTGAGTCTGGATCGGCGCTTCTGCCCGAGTCACCGCCTAACCATACATTGCCCATTTTTGGTGCATTTTGGGGTAAGGTCGCACTTGCCAACAATACGTCAACACTTCCACTCATCATCCGCCTTCGGAGGGACGATGCTGTGTTAGGTGGCTTGATTTGTCATCAGTAGCGGGATGTCGTTGTGCGGCGTGGGGCATGATTCTGCATTGGGTGGGGAATACCGCTGCAGCGAGTGGGGGATTGACCGTAATCGGCTGACTGCGGGTGGGTGGTGAGCTCGCTGGGATTCGAACCCAGGACCCACGCCTTAAAAGGGCGTTGCTCTACCAGCTGAGCTACGAGCTCTCACAAATCTCAACTCAATCAAGAAACAACCGGTTGAGTGCTATTCAGTTTTGATGCCGGACAGCCGATCTGGACGAATGACCAAACTGCCGCCGCTTTGCACAGTGACCGGCTCTCGGGTGCACCGAGAATTCAAATGCCCGCAATTTGCGTTGGGGCGAGGCGGGCATACCGGGTGGTGATGGCTTATGGCTGGTACGCCGTCGGTTGCTGTACTGTCTTTCAGTCTACCCTAGCCACGGCGAGACGGCCAGCGCGGGTGTGCGTAGGCTTCCACTTGTCCGTCTGCAAGAGCGGAGGCCACAGCGCGAGCGATGCCGATTTACTCAGTTTGGCCAGCGAGGTCCAGTCGTCCTTGGCGAAGCTGGTGGAAAGCCGACTTTGTAGCCTTGGTTAACGGAATTACCTGAAAGACCAATTGAGCTACGACCGTTCCCAAAACCGCTCCGACGACACCGAAACGTTTTACGAAGAGGATGGAGAGACCGAGGTTGAGAATAGCCATGCCCGCTGAGCACAACAACTGTGTGCGATAACGCGATAGCCCATTCAAGAGAAATCCTATGGGCTGCAGGTACGCATAAACGACGCATTGAATTCCGAAGATCAATAGCAGGACGAAACTCACGTGGAGGTCCACGCGGACCCATAAGGGGATTACCTGGCGGCCAAATAGCAAGAATATCCCTGCGATGAGAATGGCGGTGTTGCCGCCAAAGATGCTCACCCGGCGAAAGGTTCGAAAGATCCATCCGGCGTCGTTGCGGGCCAGCGCATCGGCGTAGGCCGGCCAAATAGGCCCTGAGAGAGAACGAGAACGGAGTTCACAATGTTGAAGAGCTTGGCCGGCACTGCATATTGCGCCGCAGCGGCCGGTCCCATGATGCGTGCAATGACGATGTTGTCGGTCTGCATGCCCACGGACATGGCCAATTGGATAACGAACAACATTCCGCCAGTTTTAGCAACAGCCTGCTGGCCGCCATATCCAGAGAAAAAAGGCTCGGCGTCAGATCTCGATTTTTCCCTGCGAACAAGAAAACTCCATTAAGCAGAAGAGCCAGGACGGGAGGTCCAGATAGCGCCCAAACCAGTACGGGCAGCCCGGCGTGCCGATCCATTGCGATGAGCAGGAGAACAAAGGATAAAATTGACCCAACCAGTCCCCATAGGTTGTTCCTGGCGCCTTCCTGCATCCCATATTGCGTTTCACCAACAGCGCCGAGGGGGAGGCTTAATAGAAAACAGAAAAGCAGAGCGGCGAGAGCAGGGCCGGCCTCGCCTATGGCCAGTGGGGACCTTAAATTGAAAAATGCGGGAAGGTTCAGGAACGGATAAGCGAAGTTCCAGATGACGAAGAGAGCGCCCGCGATGAGGAGAAGGGACCAAAACGAACCTGAGATAGCTCGTTTTGCGGCAATGCGGTCGTCTTTAGCAATTGCAGACGCAACGAGATTGATGAGGCCGTTGCTGATTCCAAAATCCGCGAACATCAACATCCCGACGGTGGATGTGATGGTCATCCACAGGCCATAACGCTCTGCTCCCAGATAACGCAACGTGAGGCGGACGGTGATCAGCGAGATCGTCAGGGTGGTCGCGCGGGTAATAACGGATGTAAGGCTGGTGAGAAATGCGCGGCGATAGCGTTCGTGCGATTGATTCTGGGTCGGATTGAAAAGGGTGGTGACTATCCTTCGCCATTAAACCGGCCTGGAATCGAGGGGAGTTGAATCGGAATTCATCTTTACCAGATCATATCTGCCACCAAGCACGTTGATTGCAAACAAGGGGTAGGTGTATCTGAAGGTTCAATTTTGGATGAAGAGCCTGGCCGTGAAGGCGGTCTTTGGATTGCCGGTGGGCGGGCAGGGTGTACTTGTGGTGCCGGATTGAACTGCTGGTGATGTTTGACGGGTTGGGATGAATTACCTGGGCAGTTCATGTCGAATCTGTCGGATTTTTGCAGGAATTTTAGGGTAACCGGGCCGGCTGGTTCGTTAGTAATCATGCCCCATTGGTTACAGGTTACGAGTTGGCCATATCACGAATCAAATCAACGATTTTTGGTCTGTGTATGACAGGAAAGTGTTAGTCCGGCGACCGTGCAAGTGCTATTGTTGCGAGCTGCCCCGACGACTAGGATTCGGGGTGAGGAACTGGTCTGCATCTTAAGACTTAGTCCGTTCATTTCTTCCGTGGCGCGGTAGATGGCTAGAGGTTTATAGGGTAAGCGCGCTAAAGCGGGGGTTACAGCGGAAGTTCTGGGGAAAACGATGAGTGAGCGAGGACCGCTGTACGACCAGAGCGATACGCCTGAAGATGTGGCAACTTTGTACTCATGGGCCAATCTTCACGGCGCAAAATACCGGGACTTTTCAGAGGCGCGGGCGCAGACGCGTGAAAAGGCGCGCTTGCGTGTGCAACAGGCGATTGAGGAAGAACAGGCTCGCCTGCAAAAGCAACAGCAGATTGAGCGCCGGGCCGATGTGCAGCAGACTCCCGAGGTGACTCCGGCTGAAGCGCAGGAGATGCCGCAGGACTGGATGGCGCAGATTGCCGCGATGAAAGCAGCGAAGGAGGCGCGGCAATGGGAGCCGCCGCAGCCTGAGCCGGAGCCAGAACCTCCGCAGCACTTTGAGCGGCCCGAGCCACCACCTGCAAGGCGGCCGCTGGCGGACCGTTTTGCAGCCTTCATCAAGCCGAAGGAACCCGAGCCACTCGTCATACAGCACACACCACCACCACCTCCGCCACCACCACCGGCGCCGCAGCCTGAAGTGCAGATGCAGGCGCAACCTCAATTTCAGCCTCAACCTCATCCTGAACCGGAGCTGCAACCGGAGCCGCAGCAGATTCCACAAATGGAACCGCCTCCGCGCGTTGCTGCACGGCCCAGTTGGCCTGGCATGGAGCCTGCGTCAGTACCGGTTGTTCATGCGCAGGAGAACTACTCACAGCCCGGCAGCGACTGGGGCCGTGGAATACGCGTTCCTGAGACACATGTTCCGGAGGCGCGAGTACCAGAAGTACACATACCTGAAACTTACGTGCCGGAAGCGAAAGCGCCTGAAATTCAGGTTCATCAAACTCCTGCTCCTGAGCCGCGAATTCCCGAGCCACGCATTCCCGACATGCGAGTTCCTGAAACATATGTTCCGCAACAACGGGTGCCTGAGCCGCGCATTCCAGAAGCACCTGCTTATGAAGCTCGCATGCCCGAACCGCAAGTGCCCGAGGCACGGGTTCAGGAAGAGCAGCGCGAGACACCTGGCCGTCCAGCATGGTTGACTCCGGAGCGGCCTGAAGAGCCGCACCATGAGGCTCCGCCGGCGCAGCCGCGTCCGGGATCGGAAGAGACACTGCAGGGATCGCGTGACCGTCTTGCCTCTCGCTGGTATGCGTTGCGCGGTGTGTTTGACGGTGCGAGCACGCAGCCGGAGACGGCTCCGATGGCTCCACCGGCCCGCGCGCCTGTAGTAGCGGTGTTCTCGCTGGCAGGCGGCGTAGGCAAAACAAGTTTGGCGGCAACATTGGGCCGCGCGCTTTCAGGCCGCGGAGAACGCGTCCTGCTGGTCGATACGGCTCCTTACGGGCTGATGCCGTTCTTCTTTGGAGCGCACGATCAGCGGCCGGGCATGTTGAGGACCTTCAGCCCTCCGGGAGCGAGCGGCGATGCGCCGATCCAGATGGTGACCATCGATCCGGAGACACTGGGGCCGGAGACCGCGGCGCAGGAAGTGTTGAACGCGGAGATATCGAAGCACGCGCGGGGCATGAGCCGCATCGTTGTTGATCTGGCTACTGCTTCAGGCGCTACGACTCGCCGTGTGCTGAGGATGTCGCCGCTGATGCTTGTGCCGATGACGCCGGACATGAACTCGGTGGTGAGCGTGAGCTCGATCGACAGCTTTTTCCAGCACAACGCCAGCCTTAGCTCCAAACCGGCGATGCCGTTTTACGTGCTGAACCAGTTTGATTCGTCGTTGCCCCTGCACCTTGATATTCGAGAGATACTGCGCGAGCAGCTAGGCGACCGCCTGCTGACTTTCAGCATTCGCCGTTCTCCTGCCGTGAGCGAAGCTCTGGCCGAGGGAATGACGGTGATGGACTACGCGCCCAACTCCACCGTGGCCGAAGATTTCGCCAACCTTGCTGGATGGGTCAAGAGCCAGTCCGCACCTGCAAGCAGCGCATATCGCGGCGTGCGCTGGAGTGAACGATGACCGCATCGGGCATCTGGCAGGAGATTGGAGCCGGAGAGAATGCTTTCACCAAACTTCTCCGGCTTGTCTTTCTGCTCGTGGCCGGCGCGGCGTTTTGTTTTCTGGCCATGCTTCCGCTTACATGGCCGCAGCAGGTGGTTCTTGGACTACTGACTCTGCTGGTCGCGATCTTTCTTGCGCGGGGCTCCGACTCCTACCTCGTCACGCTGATGCTGATGCTGATGTCGATGTTCTGTACCTTCCGGTATGGATATTGGCGCGTTCAGCAGGTGATCCAGTTCTTTCAAGATCCGGCGAGCCACTGGGGCGCGCTCGACATCTTCTTTATTCTTTGCCTGCTGCTGGCCGAGGCTTACGCCTTCATGATTCTCTTTCTCGGCTATTTTCAGACCATCTGGCCGCTGCGCAGGGCACCGGTTTCGATGCCGGAGAATACGGAGGAATGGCCGCACGTGGATGTGCTGATCCCCACCTACAATGAGCCGCTGGATGTGGTTCGTTTTACGGCGCTGGGATCACTGAACATGGATTGGCCGCCGGACAAGATGCACGTCTACCTGCTGGACGATGGCCGCCGGCCGGAGTTTGAGCAGTTTGCGCGTGAGGCGGGCATCGGCTACAAGACACGCGAGAACAACAAGCATGCGAAGGCCGGCAATATCAACCACGCGCTTGAGAGTCTTTCCTCGCCGTACGTTGCCATCTTCGATTGCGACCACGTTCCTACGCGAAGCTTTCTGCAGTTGACGGTGGGCTGGTTTGTGCGCGATCGTAAGCTGGCGATTCTGCAAACGCCGCATCACTTCTATTCGCCCGACCCGTTCGAGCGTAACCTCGATCAGTTCCGCATTATTCCCAATGAAGGCGAGCTGTTTTATGGGGTGGTGCAGGACGGCAACGACTTTTGGAATTCAAGCTTCTTCTGCGGCTCGTGCGCGGTATTGCGGCGCGAGGCGCTGGACGATGTGGGCGGAATTGCGCATGAGACCGTTACCGAGGATGCGCACACTTCGCTGCGCATGCAAATGAAGGGCTGGAATACGGCCTACATCAATATTCCGCAGGCGGCAGGCCTGGCTACCGAACGGCTTTCGGCGCACGTGGGTCAGCGCATTCGCTGGGCCAGGGGAATGGTGCAGATTCTGCGCACCGACAATCCACTGCTTTCGCCGGGGCTCTCGTTTCCGCAGCGGCTCTGCTACTTCAACGCCATGGCGCACTTTCTGTACGCAGTGCCGCGGCTAATCTTCCTTACCGCTCCGCTGATTTACCTGCTGTTCAACCACACGAATATCCCGGGATACTGGGCGGCGATTCTGGCCTATGCGCTGCCTCACCTGACGATGTCGGTGATGACCAACTCCAGGATTCAGGGCGAGCATCGGCACTCGTTCTGGAACGAAATTTATGAAACGGTTCTGGCGCCTTACATTCTGCTGCCCACGGTTCTGGCGCTGATCAGTCCCAAGCTGGGCAAGTTTAATGTGACGGCCAAAGGCGGAGTGGTGAAGCGCACATTCTTCGACAGCAAGATCGCGCAACCGTTTCTTATCCTGTTGCTGTTCAATATCGCAGGGCTGCTGTTTGCGATTCCGCGCTTTCTTGTGTTCGACCGTGACCGCCCCGGCACAGTAGCGATGAACGTGTTGTGGTGCCTTTTCAATCTGATTGTGCTGGGTGTGTGCACGGCAGTGGCGCGCGAGTTGAGGCAGATGCGCACGTCAGTGCGAATCAGCGTAGTAACGCCGGTGCTGGCCAATTTGCCTGACGGAAGAATGCTGGCAGGAGAGACAATGAACATGTCCAGCGGCGGCACCAGTATCCGTTTTGGCGAGGCCTTTGAACTCAAACCCGATTCGCAGGTTCGTCTCACCTTTCCGGCGCCTGCAGCAGGCTGCGATGTGCCAGCAACGATCGTTTCCTCGGAGGGATCGATACAGCGGGTGCGATTTGAAAACCTGTCGATTGCCGAAGAGGAAATTTTGACCATGGTGCTCTATTCACGTGCCGACTCGTGGCTGGGTTGGGGTGAGTCGCGCAAAAGCGATAATGCGGTGCGCAGCCTGGGCAGAGTCTTCCTTATATCGATGCATGGTATGCATTCAACCCTGGGAAGTTTGTTTACCAGGGAAAACGGCAAGGGTCCGAAGTCGCTTTCGATCGCGCGCACATCCATCCTGTTGATGACCGCGGCCCTGCTGATGGGTGGGGCAACGCCGTTGCGCGGTCAGGCAGGGCCTAGCGCAAAGACTCCAGTTGCCGCAAAGGTTGCGGCCGCCGCTAACGCGCCGGGAATGTCATCTTTCGCAACGGATAAGCTGGCTACGGTTCCTCCGGGACACTATCAGGACCTGTTTACGCTGAACGATACCGGTTCGCCGCAGATTGAGCTGCACGGCATTGACAGCATGCACAACATCTACTTCACGCTGCCTGAGACGCATGTTGTTCGATCCGCCAAAATCCATGTTTATTACGCATTCTCTCCCGGACTTCTTCCGCAGATCAGCCACATCAAATTGCTGCTGAACGGCACGCTGTTTGCGACCGTGCAGCCTACGCCGGGGCGGAACGGCGGATCCGATGGGCGCGACTCCGAGATGGAGTTCACCATACCGTCCGACCTGCTGGTGCACAACAACACGCTGACACTGGAGTTCATCGGCCACTACACGATGGTGTGCGAGGATCCGGCCAATACGACGCTGTGGGCGCGGGTTCATCGCAATACGTATCTTGATATCCGCGGCGATTTGCTGCCTGTAGCGGACGATCTGAAGCATCTGCCGGTGCCGTTTGTCGATGAGGCTGTGACGCAGGCGGTGAATATTCCGGTGGTGTTTGCAGGACAGCCTTCGTTCAAAGCTATCCAGGCCGCGGGCGTGGTGACGAGCTACTTTGGAATGATTTCGGAAACCCGGCCGGTGCGCTTTCCGGTTCACTATGGAACCATTCCCCAAGGCAATGTGATCTACATTGCCGAGAGTCCGGCAGGCCTTCCGCCCGGACTGGCGATGCCGACGATCAATGCGCCCACGGTGGCCATGCGCACCAATCCCAACGATCCATATGGCAAAGTGCTGATCATTGCGGGAGCGGATGCTGACCAAACGCTGGCTGCGGCACAGGCCGTCGCCCTGCACAGCGAGATGCTGGCGGGCGGGCGATCGGTGATTCAGACATTGCAATTGCCGGACAAGCGGAAGCCGGACGACGCGCCTCGCTGGGCGCGTACCGATCAGACGATCTCGCTTTGGGATTATGCAACCGCGCAACAACTTCAGGGTGATGGTACTTCGCCTTTGACGGTGTATTTTCGCGTTCCACCGGACATTTATTACACGGACAAGCCAAACGCGCTGCTGAAACTGGTGTACCGCTACAATTCGGTGCCGATCGGTCCCATCTCCTCGATGCAGGTGCGGATCAACAATGCGTTTCTCGACTCCGTTCCGCTGATCCCGGGGCAGGAAGTTTCAAAGACTACGCAGATGGATGTGCCGGTTCCGGTGGTGAACCTGCGTCCTTTCTCCAACTCTCTTGCATTTGACTTCACCTTCCAGTTGCTCAAAGGGCCTGGCTGCGAAAACACCACGCCGATCAACATGCAGGGCTCCATTCTGAGCGACTCCTATCTCGATCTGCGCGGCTATCCGCATTACGCGCCGCTGCCGAATCTGGAGATCTTTGCCAATGCGGGCTTCCCGTTTACGCGGCTCGCCGACCTGAGCGAGACTACGGTGGTGCTGCCGCCCACACCTACCGAACAGGAAGTGGAAGCTTTCGTTACGCTGCTGGGGCACTTTGGCAGGCAGACGGGTTTTCCGGCATTGCGAGTTACGGTGGCCGGGCCTGACGTATTGCACGCGGGCACAAACAACGACCTGCTGATTCTGGGCACTGGAGACGACCAGCCGGGATTCAGGCAGCTTGCGAAAGAACTTCCTGTCTCAATGAATAGCGGCCAGGTGCAGGTTCGCGACACGCAAGGCTTCTTCGTCAAGGTTCTCCACCATGCATGGTGGAAGCTGAAGAGCGATGAGCACACCGACTCCGGGCAGCTTGTGGCTTCGGGTACTCCCGATGCGGTGATTCAGGGAATCGAGTCGCCCTTTGCGCCGCGAAGCAATCGCAGCATCGTTGCCATCGACCTGAGAGACGCAAGCTATTACGAGCCGTTCCTGACGAACTTTCTGAGGGTGCAGCAGGCATCAGATATTTCGGGATCGGTTTCGGTGCTGCACGGCGATCAATTTGGATCGTTCCGGATCGGCTCGCACGTTTACAACGTGGGAACGGTGCCGTGGTGGGTAAGGCTGCAGTTGTGGCTGAGGCAGGTGCCGTGGCTGGCCGCGGTCATTGTGATCCTTCTGGCGTTCCTGCTGGCCTTGTGGACGCGGCAGTGGTTGCGCATTCGTGCACGTGCCCGTTTGAAGATGGAAGAATAGAGTAAGTTTCGGATTAGAATAGCCTTCAGTACGCGCACATCATTAATTTGGGGCGGCTGCGCCAAATTTCTCAAAGAGAACGGGTTGTATTCGTCTCAGTCGATATCAAATGACCTTGTTTGACGACCCGCGAACGAGCTGTTTCAGCTCGGGAATTCTGAGGGTATGAGAAGCGCCTCCTGGAGAGTTCGAGCGATGAACATCAAGAAGCCGCTGCTGCCGATCTTATGTTTGTTGCTGATCTTTGCGGTGACTGGATGCAAGCGCGGTTCCTGGAAGCTTTGGAACTCGTACTCGGCGCGATTCGTCGATCCGCAGGGGCGCGTATTCGATCCGAACGGCGACCAGCATACGACATCGGAAAACGAAGCCTATGCGATGTTCTTTGCGCTGACGGCGAACGACCGCACGCATTTCGACCGCCTGCTGGCGTGGACCGAAGTGAACATGGCGCAGGGCGACTTGAAGATGCATCTCCCGGCGCGGTATTGGGCCAAGGATGCTAGCGGAACGTGGAGCGTGCAGGACCCGAACTCGGCGTCGGATGCGGATGTGTGGATGGCGTACACGCTGATTGAGGCGGGCCGCCTGTGGGGCACTCCGCGGTACTCGGATATTGGCCGCGGCATGCTGACGCAGATTGCGCAGAGTGAAGTGGCGAATCTGCCGGGCTTCGGGCTAATGCTGTTGCCGGGGCCGGTGGGGTTCCAGCGCGACAAGACCTGGACTCTGAATCCGAGCTTTGTTCCGGTGTTCCTGTTTGACCGGCTTGCAGTGGTCGATCCCGCGGGGCCATGGCATCAGATTGCCGGCAATGTACCGAGGCTTTTAGAGCAGAGCGCGCGGCACGGATTTGCGATGGACTGGGTGACTTACTTTCCGGGCGATGGCTTTTATCCGGCGGCCGAGCAGCGCCCGGGCAGCTATCCGGGCAAGACGGACGGCCCCGGCGGTGGATACGATGCGATACGCGTTTATTTGTGGGCGGGCATGCAGCCCAATATCGATGGGGTGCGCGAAAAGCTGGTGAACGCAATCGACGCGATGGGCGGTTATCTCGGAAATCATGATGCGCCGCCGGTGAGAGTGAGCGAGCAGGGCATTCCGTCGGAGCAATCAGGGCCGGTGGGATTTTCAGCCGCGATACTGCCGTACCTGCGGGCATTCCCGGGGCGTTCGTCACTGAGCGCGCAGCAAATGATCCGCATGAGCCTGATGAAAGACGACTCGACGGGACTTTACGGCAAGAATCAGACCCTTTACGACCAGAATCTTGCTCTTTTTGGTACGGGATTTCTGGATGGCAAGTTCAAGTTTGGCCCGTCGGGTGAGCTGAACGTAAAATGGATGGGCCGATGAAGGTTGGCTGCGGGGCGTGGATAAGAGGATCGGCTGTTGCGGGTTGCCTGTTGCTGGCGCTGCCGCTATGCCTCGTCCAAAATGCGGCCGCCCAAAGTTCCGCTTCAAGCGCCCGCACTGTTCTGGTTGAAAAGGCGCGTGCTGCTGAGTCGCGCGGCCGTCCTGATCTGGCTGTGCAACTGTGGCAGCAGATTCTGCTCGCCGATCCGAATAATGCCGAGGCACTTGCCGGCCTGGCCCGCGACTATAAATTGATGGGCAACGCCGATCGCGCTAGTCAGACGCTGGATCGCTTGCGCCGCGTCAATCCCAACGATCCGAATATTGCGCGCATTGAGAGCCTGAGCAGCACGCAGACTCAAAGCGAGCAGCTACGCCGTGCAGGCGAGCTTGCCCGGCAGGGACGCGCCGACGAAGCGGTGCGGATTTACCGGCAGATCTACGGAAACAATCCTCCCGATAACGAGATTGGGATGGCCTACTACCAGACCTTGTATGCCACGGTGAACGGCAAGTCCTCTGCGGTTGCGGGCATGAGGGGCTTGGTTCAGGGCCATCCGGACAACGCACGATTTGCCATTGGGTTGGGCACCATGCTCACGTACGATCCGCGGACGCGGCCCGAGGGCATTCATATTCTGCAGGCTTATCCAAAGGATGTTGATGCGGCGTCGGCGTTGCGACAGGCGCTGATTTGGAACGCGTCCAATCCTTCAACCGCGGGGCAGTTGCGGCAGTACCTCAGAGCGCACCCTGAAGATGCGGAGATTGCCAACAGCCTGCGGATAAACGAGCGGGCACTGGCGCGGATGAACTCCGGCATTGCACGTACGGCGGTAGAGCGCAGGGCCTTTGCGGCGCTCAATGCGCATCGGCTGGACGAAGCGCAGACCCGCTTCGATGCGCTGCTGCGCCAGCATCCGAATAACGGCCGCGTTCTGGCGGGTATGGGTTTTCTGCGCATGCAGCAAAGGGACTTTGCGGCTGCCATCAGTTTTCTTTCCCGTGCTGAGGAGAACGGCTATAAGGCTAAATCGGTTGAGAATGCGCTGGCCACGTCGCGCTTCTGGGATGTGATGGGCGAGGCGACCGAAGCCTTTAACCAGAACCAGCTCGACGTTGCGCAGGCACGGTACAAGGCAGCGTTGGTAATGAATGCGCGCAGCCCAGAGGCATTGAACGGACTTGCCGGTGTGCTGATCAAGCAGCAGCAGTACGCAGCCGCAGCCGGAGTTTACGAGCAACTTGTTGGTGTTCAGCCTGTCGGCGAGGATGGCTGGCGTGGACTGTTCCTTGCCTACGCCAGCGACAAGCAGTACCAGAAAGCCATGGCGACGACGGCGCGCTTTCCTGAAAGAGTAAAGACGGCGTTGGCGAAGGATCCTGAATATCTGCGTACGCTGGCCTCATTGTACGAGGCAGAGAATCGCAGCGCAGACGCGGAGCGAGTGCTGGCGCAGGCTTTGGCTTTGCCGTTCCCCAACAACGGAAGCACGCTCCAGACGGATACGAAGCTTCAGTACGCAGGCATTCTGATGCAGGCTGATCGCTACAGTCAGGCGATTCCGCTCTACGAGCAGATTGTGAAGGAAAGGCCTGAGAATGCGTCGGCGTGGATGGGGCTGGTGAGCGCGTATCACGAGCTTGGCCAGGACTCGCGGGCAATCGCAGAAGTGCAGAAGATTCCACCCGCCACGTATCAGTCGTCGCTCAACGATCCGAGCTTTCTTTCGATGCTGGGCGCGATCTATCAGCAGGCGGGCCAATACGAAACGGCGCAGGGACTGCTGGAACGGGCCGCGAAGATCGAGATTGCCGCCGGAGGCCAGCCAAGTGTTGCGCTGCAATTGCAGCTTGCCGGCATCTATCTGATGAGGAACAACACCAATCAGGCTTATGCGATCTACCAACGCGTGATCGCGAGCAATCCCGAGCGCGCGGATGCGTGGAAGGGCCTGATCGGCACGTTGCTGGCGACCAATCGCAATGCGGAGGCGATGAGTGAAGTGCAGGCGATGCCTGCGGCGGTGCGCAAGCAGCTTGAGGGCGACATCGAGTTTGAGCAGAGCTTGGCGGGCCTTTATGCGGCGAACGGCGACATGAAAAACGCCGCCGTAAATATGAGCCGTGTGCAGGCATATTACGCAAAGCGCAAGACGCAGCCGCCGGCGAACATTGAGGTTCAAAATGCGTGGCTGCTGTACAACACCGGCAACGATCGAGCATTGTACGGAACGCTGATGCGGCTTGGCGGCCGCAGCGATTTGAGTGTTGCGCAGCGCGAGGCGGTGCAGAACATCTGGGCCAACTGGAGCGTGCGACGCGCTGCGGAAGCCATGGACGACGGCAACTCGCAACGCGCGGTGGACATTCTGGATGCAGCGCTGCAGGCGTTTCCTAACAACGAGACGGTGCGTATTGCCGTGGCCGGGGGATATGCGCGCGTAGGCCGTGCCCGCGATGCGCTCAGGATTTTCAAGACGATTTCATTGCAGGGCGCAACACAGGGCGACTATGAAGGCGCGATTGGCGCGGCGTTGGCGGCCAACGACAGGACGCAGGCCGAGGTGTGGTTGCGCGTGGCGCTGGAGCGCTTCGGCAGAGACCCAGCGATTCTGTCGCTTGCTGCGCGTTACGAGCAGGCGCGCGGCGACAATCAGCGCGCGGCAGAGTATTGGCGAGCAGCGCTGGCGGCCATGCCCGCTTCGAAGCCTGCGGACAAGCTGGCGCACGAGCTGGTGTACCCGGATCAGGGCGCCGCTCCTCGGCACTCCTCGAACGGCGCAGACCTGAAGCAGCTTCTCAATCCCGTCTACGATACTCCGGAGAATGAGACGAGGCAGCCTGAAGCGCCTTACGGACCTGATCCTTATGATGTACATGCGCCGGCTACAAGAGGCAGAGCGTCGACATCGCCGAATCAGGGTCCATTGCCGGATACACAGCCTGTGCTCAGGAGGATTCCGCCGGCGCAGAATGCGCCTCAACAACTCTTCCAGCAGCAGAGTGCGATTCGTGTCGCTGGCCGTAACTCTTTCGGAGCGTGGATTGTTCGCGATGCGGTCTATCATCCTTCGCGGCGGAGCGTGTTGCGCTCGGATTACGGATGGGATGAAGCAACTGCCTCGCCGCGCATGTTGCGGGCAAGCTATGAGCCTGCACAGGCTCCGCAGGTTCGGCGCGGGTGGGATGGCAGCGCGGTTCCGATAGTGCAGAATCCTTCGCACAACATGGCCACCGACGCGTACAAGGGACTGATTACTTCGCTGGCGGGCTCGGGCCACAACGCCGAGGCGCTGGCTGAGCTTGCCAGGATTCCGCCCGACGCGCGGCTCATGCTTGAGTCCGACATTGAATTTGTGCAGACGCTTGCCGGCGTGTATATGGCGGTGAAGGATAAACGGCGCGCGACGGCGTACCTGAATCGCGTGGAAGGCTACTACGCGCAGAATAATGCAGCAGCCCCCGCCGGTCTTGAGATTCAGCATGCATGGCTGCTCTTTAACGGCGAGAACGATGTGGCGCTGTATCCGGTGATGAGGAAGCTGGATGCACGCGACGATTTGACGGCGGATCAGCGCGAACAGGTGACATCGATCTGGTCGAACTGGGCCATGCGCCGCGCACAAGCCGATATCGATGGTGGCAATGTGCAACGCGGGGTTGAGATTTTGCAGGCCGCCGCGCAGACTTATCCGGACAATATGGATGTGCGCAGGGCGCTTGCAGGGGCGTACGCCAAGGCGGGCCACGCCGAAGATGCGCTGGCGCTGTTCAAGAATATTCCGCTGAATGCTTCGAGCGACTACGAGGGCGCGATCGGCGCAGCGATGGGCGCGAACGATACGAACCAGGCGCACACTTGGCTGCTTCAGGCTTTAAGCCGCTTCCCGAGTAATCCGAAGATTCTGGCGCAGGCTGCGCGGTTTGAACAGGCACGCGGCAATAAGAAGGGCGCGGCTGCGTATTGGCGCGCCGCACTTGCGAATATGCCGAAGGGCGCCTCGGTCGACAGTCTCAACGGAGAAACGGCAACGGTGCCCGGCGTACAGAACTCCGCCGCGCCCGGAGACATAAAGCGCTTGCTGAATCCCGGCAATCAGCCGCAGCCTACGATCGTGCTGCCGCCATTGCCGTCGTATAGCGGGCAGCCGCCGGTTTACAGTCCGCAGACAAAGAGTGAGCAGGGAACTGGCGCCACGCAAAATTCAGCGCAAGCCGCTGCACCTCCATTGCGCATCACGTCGCAGCCGATGAACGACCAGGCCGCGCGCGCACAGGCGCTATTTGCAGCACAGACCGATAGTCAGTTAACACAGGGCTCGGCGGTGCATGCGCTGCCGAATGCAACAGTCAGCGGCACAGGTGCGCAAGCAGATGGTGCGCAGGCGCAAGATCTTCAGGCGCTGGTTCGTCCGGCATTGCCGGCTGATGGAAACTCGGGCCAGTACACGGACACGCAGTACACACCCTCGGCACAGGAGGCAGCGACCGGTGCGTATTCTGTTCCGCGCACGCAGCCTGCATTGACGCCGGAAAAGCCCTCCGCTGCTGCGTCCACTGAAACTGTACGCAGAAGGCGCAGGGCAGCGACGACAACGCGCAGGAGTGCGCAACGATCTGCTCCCGAGCAAACTGCAGCGCAAACTGCAGCGAATGAACCGCCGGCTCCACCGCTGAGCAGCGCGCCCGCGGTGCAGACTGCGCCCACGCCGGAAGCGCAGCCGCCCGCGCAGACTGCGGCTGAGCAAGCGACACCCGATGCAGGCGCTACAGATCAGCAACTGGAGCAGCAGAACCTTCCGCCGCTGCGCGGGCCTTGGTCGCGCCGCGGACTTCGCAGGCCGATGAGTCCGCGCGATGAGGCGTTGCTGCAACTGCACACCATTGAGAGCGGATACAGCGGATGGCTCGGAGGCACTGGACTCGTCAACTATCGCAGCGGCGATTTGGGTTACAGCCAACTTACGGCGCTTGAGGCTCCGTTTGAGGCGTCGCTTCCTCTTGGGCCGTTTGCGCGGTTCACTGTCGTGGCCAAGCCGGTGTTTCTGGATTCGGGGCAGGCCGATGGAACCAGCCTTATCTCGGTGCTGAAGACGACTACGACCGGCACGGCGCTGTCCACAATTCCGCAGCCCATCGGAACATTGGCCGGAAGCAACTTCGCTCCGCCTGCGCAGCAGAACGCGATGGGCATCGGCGGCGAAGTGCAGCTCGCGTTTCCGCAGTTCGCTATTGCAGGCGGATACACGCCGTACGGATTTCTTGTTTCTACTTTTACCGGTAGGCTGATGTGGAGGCCGGGAAATGGCCCCTTCACCTTTAGCGCGGTGCGTGACTCAGTGAAAGACAGCCAGCTCTCGTACGCAGGACTGCGCGATCCCGCAGGCAACACGCTTGCCACGCAGGGCCAGATATGGGGCGGAGTGGTCTACAACCAGGGCAACTTGCAGTACTCGCATGGCGATGCTCAGTCGGGCTTCTACTTCAGCGTGGGCGGCCAGTACCTGACCGGCTACAACGTGCTCAAGAATAGGCGCATCGACGGCGACGGCGGAGCGTACTGGCGGTTGAAGACGTTTCCCGAGTACGGCACGCTGAATGTGGGCGTGAACTTTTTTGCGATGCACTACCAGAGGAACGAGAACGCCTTTACGCATGGCCTGGGCGGATACTTCAGCCCGCAAGGGTACTTCCTGGCCAATGTTCCGTTCACTTACACGGGGCACTACAACACCAATCTCCACTTCAATCTTGTGGGGGGATTCGGCGTGCAGGCCTTCCAGGCAGACAAAACAAAGCTGTGGCCGCTGGCAGGCGATCAGGCGCTTGAAGCAGCGCAGGGCAATCCCATGCTGCCGGACTTAACCAGCGTGGGCCCCAACTACGATCTGCGCGGGCAAATGGCGTACCAGATCAGTCCGCACTGGTTTGCCGGAAGCTTCTTCAGCGCCAACAACACGCGCAATTACTCGGCAGCATCGTTCGGTTTTTCAATTCACTATATGTTCCGTTCCCAGCCTTCTACGGCGAGCGGCCCCACCGGCCTGTTCCCGATCAATGGTTTGCGGCCTTTCACCGTGCCATAGAGCTCGGCTTTGAGCAGTCAAAACTAAAGGTATCGGATTCCGGTTACGTTCAGGGATTTCCGTGGGCAGACGGGCTGAGTGCGGTGCCTCGTTCGTGGTATTCGAGTCGAGTGAACCGCGTGGTAGCGTCCAAGACAGGGGGGCACCACGTGAGTCTTGCGGCATATCTCAGCAAACAGTTCATCGATTTCATTGAGTGGAATGAACCGGCGGACGGCATTCTTTCCTATCGCTATCCGATGCACGATCTTGAGATTCAGAACGGCGGCCAACTCACGGTGAGGGAGTCGCAGATGGCGGTGTTCGTGAGCGAAGGCAAAATTGCCGATGTTCTCGGACCGGGGATGCACGCGCTGAATTCGGGTCATCTTCCCGTCCTGACCGACATGATGCACTGGGATGGGAATCTCAAGTCTTCGTTCAAATCGGATTTGTATTTCTTCTCTACGCGACAGCAACTCGACCAGAAGTGGGGCACTGCAACTCCAATAACGATTCGCGATCACGAGTTCGGGGAAGTACGCCTGCGCTGCTTCGGGATTTACTCCTACCGCATAGCCGATCCGAGGGCGTTCTTTAGCCAGGTGAGCGGTACGCGCGGCGTATACTTCGCCGAAGATCTCGAAGGACAACTGCGGAATACGATCCTTGCGCATATCGGCAACTTTTTTGCCGACAGCAGCGTTGCGTTTCTCGAATTGGCTGCGAACCCGACCAAACTGGCTGCAAAGATCAGAGAAGGCCTCAGGCCGTTGTTTGCCGAGCTTGGCCTCGCCTTGACGCAGTTTGTTGTGGATAATATTTCTTTACCCGAGGAGCTTGCGAAGGTGCTCGATCAGCGCGTGGGCATGAAGATGGAAGTCGGCCAGGGCCGCTACTCCAGTTACGAGCCGGCTGAACTGCTTGAATTCGCAACCGCTAAGGCGAGCGGCGGCGGAAGCAAAAACCTGGGAGCAGGCGCAGCAGTGGTGCAGATGCTTGCTAAACAGATCAGAACGCCTGTGGTGGGAACCATGATTCCTACCGCTGTTGCAGTTGCAACTGCATCCAGCAACAAGTTCTGCAGGGAGTGCGGACAGTCCATTCCCGCTCGCGGCAAGTTCTGCGCGGAGTGTGGAATGCCGCAATGAACCAGTGCCCCTCTTGCGGTGCGCCGCTCGCACTTCGTCCAGACACCGAGGGCTTTCAGTGCAGCTCGTGCCACACGGTCTTTTTTCCCGAGCATGACGACGAAGGTGTCGAGGTGCTGAGTGAGCCTGCCGACGGGTACCGGAACTGCCCGGTCTGTTTTCAACAGTTGGTCCAGGCCAAACTTGCCGGGAGCGCGGTGCTCTGCTGCAAGAAATGTCACGGGCTGCTGATGCCGATGGCAATTCTTCCACATCTGATTGAACAGATCAGAGAAGGGCAGGGCCGCTCTGCCGTGCAGATTCCCGCAGACCGTGAGGACCTGAAGCGCGTGACTCAGTGTCCCAAGTGCAACCTGCGCATGGATACGCACTTCTACGCCGGCCCCGGTAATGTGGTGATTGATGCCTGCGACAACTGCTCGCTTATCTGGCTCGACCGCGGAGAGATTACGCGCATTGCCCGCGCCCCCGACAAAGGCGACCTGGAACGCACTTACGGCTTCTGAGCCGCGCCAATCGGCACCCCTGAAAGTACCTGCTCTATAGTGTCCGGCTTCGGACACTGGTTCTCAGATGTGAACACATATCCGGGATCTGTATATCTCTAACTCGTTGATTTCAAGAAGCCAGAGCAGATTCCCTATGGCACTCGACTTGCTACAGTCTGTAACAGTACACGTGTGGAGGCGAGGGAATGAGAGTTCTGCAGCAGGATCTGGGGTATGCATTCCGCCAATTGCGCAAGACGCCGGGTTTCACCGTAACGGTGCTGCTCACGCTGGCGCTTGGCATTGGGGCCAACTCAGCCGTGTTTACGCTGGTGAATGCCATCCTGCTCAACAACCTACCGGTCACGGATCCCAATACACTCATCCGCATCGGCGACAAGGACGACTGCTGCGTGAACGGCGGCTGGCACGACACCGGCGACTACTCGCTCTTTGCCACCGACACCTATTACATGTTCAAGAAGGATTTGCCGGAGTTTGAAGATCTGGCCGCGATGGAATCGGGCTATGCCTGGCGGCCACTGACCGTGCGCCGTGCCGGAACACAGAACCAAGCCAAATCCGCTGTGGGAACCTTCGTATCCGGCAACTACTTCCGCGTCTTCGGACTTTCACCGGCGGTGGGCCGTCTGTTTGTGGATGCAGACGACCAAAAGGGCGCGCCCGTCACCGCCGTCTTGAGTTACGACGAATGGCAGGAAACCTATTCAGGCGACCCCAAAATTGTGGGAAGCACACTCTACATCAACACCAAGCCGGCAACCATCATCGGCGTTGCGCCCAAGGGATTCTATGGGGACCGCATCGATACCAATCCGCCGAAGTACTACCTGCCCATGGACTCTATGGATCCGGTGATAGGCGCGCCGTACTTCAACGATCCTGACACCCAGTGGGCGTACATCATCGGCCGCATCAAGCCGGGAACCTCATTACCGGCGCTGCAGGCCAAGGCGAGTGCTCTGCTCAAGCAGCAGTACGCTCCGCTCAAGACATTTACAGATCCGCGCGCCCAGAAGGTACTTCCCAAAACCCATGTGGTGCTCACTCCGGGCGGCGGCGGAATCCAGAACATGCAGGACGGCTACAAGGATCATTTGAAGCTGCTGCAGTGGATTGCGGCGCTGGTGCTTCTGGTTGCCTGCGCCAACATTGCCAACCTGCTGCTGGTGCGCGGCATGAGCCGCCGTGCTGAAATCTCCATTCGCTCGGCGCTGGGCGCGCAGCGAAGCCGCATTGTGCGCCAGCTTCTGACAGAGAGCGTTCTTCTTGCGGGAATGGGCGGCTTGCTTGGCCTTGCCGTATCGTATCTCGGGGCGCATGCGCTGCTGGCGCTCGCTTTCCCTGATCAGCACAACATGCCGGTGAATGCTTCGCCTTCGCTGCTGGTCATCGGATTTGCTTTCGCGCTATCGCTTGTTACGGGCGTTCTGTTCGGACTTGCACCGGCACTGATGGCCGCGCGTACTCATCCGGCTGAAGCTTTGCGCTCCAACGCGCGCACTACCGCGCACGGAGCATCATTCTTGCAGCGCTCGCTTGTGGTTGTGCAGGCAGCACTTTCGCTGGTGCTTCTGGTTGCCGCAGGTTTGTTTGCGCAGAGCCTGAGCAAGGCTCAGAACGTGGACATGAGACTGGACACCACGAATCGCTACATCGCGCACATCAATCCGCAGGCGGCTGGTTACAAGCCTACGGAGCTCGAACCTCTCTACCAGACCATCGTTGACCACTTCCACGCTATTCCCGGAGTTGTGAAAGTGGGTCTTGCGACCTACACGCCCATGGAGCAGAACAACTGGGGCTCCGGCGTGAAAGTGCAGGGCGATCCCGACCTGAACAAAGGCGCATCATGGGTGAAAGGCAGCCCGGAATACTTTGACTCCGTCGGGACTCACGTGGTGATGGGCCGCGGCTTTACTTTGCAAGACACGTACAACGCGCCTCCCGTTGCTGTGGTCAATCAGGAGTTCGTGAAGCAGTTCTTCGGCAAGCGTAATCCTATCGGACACCGCTTCGGATTTTCCGGCCCTCGCAGCGCCGGCCAGGATGGAGCGCATGAGATCGTCGGCGTGGTAGAAGACACCACCTACACCAGCATCTACTGGAAGGACCACGCCATGTACTTTCTACCTCTCACGCAGCCCGCAGGCAGCAAAGACGATCCCACTTTCACTCTCGACAAAGACCTCTCGATGTATGCTGGCGCCATCGTCATCCAGACGAGCCGGCCCATCGCCGGATTTGAGAAAGTTGTCGGCGATACGCTGTCCGGCATCAATCCCAACCTCACGATTGTGAAGTTCCAGACCTTCCAGCAGCAGATCGACGATCGGTTCATCCAGGAACGGCTGATCGCACGCCTGACCTCGCTGTTCGGTTTGCTGGCACTGCTGCTTGCAGGCATCGGTCTCTATGGCGTTACTTCATACACCGTGGTGCGGCGCACGCCGGAGATAGGCATCCGCATGGCGCTGGGAGCGGCGCGCAGCCGCGTGATCGCAGGGGTGATGCGCGGAGCCATGCTGCAGGCAATCGTGGGCCTGGCCATCGGCGTGCCGGTGGCGATCTTCTGCGTGCGCTACGTCAAGTCGCAGCTCTATGAGATCACCAGCGTGAATGTGCCGGTGATGGCCATGGCCATCGGAGTGCTGGTGCTGGCAGCCGCCATTGCGGGGATTATTCCGGCGCAGCGCGCGGCTTCCATCGACCCGGTGAAGGCGCTGAGGATTGAGTGAGCTGTGCGTTGCTGAATATCTACTGGATGGATTGACTTCCTGAGTGGAACAGGGAATCAATCGCTGCGAATAGCTGCTCCGGCTTTTCCGGAGGAGGCGCCGGTACCAGACGGCCTTCGCGATCGATCAGGAAGACCGCGGGGTAGCGGGCAATGTCGCGATAGATGTCTGGAACCTCGCCGTTGAGCGTAAGCAGCGGATAAGTGACCGGGACCCTCTCGAGAAATTTCTTCTGTGTCTCCACCGGCTCGTCCGAGATGCCGAAGATCATCAGGCCATCGCCGGCGTGTTCGCGGTAGAGTTTTTCGAGCCTGGGCATCTCAACGCGGCACGGTCCACACCATGTTGCCCAGATATTCACGATTACTACCTGTCCTTTGTGGTCCGCCAGCCGTTGCATGTTGCCGTTGATGTCGGGCGTGGCAAACAGGGGAGCGGGCACCTGACTCATTGCCGCGTTTTGCGTTTGCTTCCAGCGTTTAGTACCGTCGCGAACCGGTCCGGCAACAAGCCCGAGCGAGAGGATCGCGAGTGCGAGGCCAATCTTTCCCGGCATGGTGAGCATGCGCCTGCGCCAGGCTACGATGCCGAGGACGAGGATGATCAAACCCGGCAGGGCCATGGCCGCGGTGGAGAGGGAGAGACGGAGGAGCCAATCCTTCTCAGTGTCTGCGCTGCGGTGGGTCAGAAAACGGTAGACCACTCTGTACAGATACTGTGCAGCGAAGGGCGAAACAAGGCCGGCAATCAGCAGGCGATATCTGGATAGAAATTTCATTGATGGCCTCCGCCCGCGGCAGGAGAAGGAGCTGGGCTCCGCTGCGCTGCGGCGCAGGTGCGCTGCACGGCTGCGCAGATCGGGAGGCTCAACGCCAGACACCATCAGGCAAGCTCAACGTTAATTGTCCTAATGGTGACGGGGCAAGGGCTCTGCGACCGGGCATCATCCCAGCACGCCGCGCGGCTTCTATCGATCCGGTCAAGGCCCTGCGCATTGAGTGAGTTCTGCGTGATGGCGGAACACGGGGCACAAATGTCGGTTGATTGAGGTTCTTGCTATCCCGTGTATGACAGGTCCGAAAATCCGGACCTCGGTGTACCCGGCAATTCTGTAACATTGGGGATTTTGACCGATCTTCTTGCGTATTCCATATAAATTAATTAAAACAGTTTACATTATCAATAAAATCAATTAATGTTCTTCTCGTACTTGATAAAAGGAAACCGTTCATTGTATGCCGACATCTGAGAAACCCGATTCTGACTGGCAGGAACTGCTGCGCATTGCTCAGGGGAAGACCCTGGTGGTGGAGCGGGTGCGCATACCGGAGAAGTCGATCACTGTTGAGGGGCAGTTTGGCCTGCCGGAGCTGGCGCGACTCAGCCCCGAGGACCAGGTTTTTGTGGTGGCGTTTCTGCGCTCGCACGGTTCCATCAAGGAAATGGAGCAGGTGTTCGGCGTGAGCTATCCGACGATCAAGGCGCGGCTCAACCGTATCGCCGGGCAATTGCAGTTTATTGAAACCAACCCGTCGCCCACGCGCGCCGAGGTGCTGGAGCGGCTCAACAACGGCGAGATCACCGCCGATGAAGCGGTGCGGGCGCTTGAGGAATTGAAATGACGCCGAATGTTGCCGTCGTTCATATTGCGCGGCCGCAACATCGCGGGTTCCACATCTGGCTACCGCTGTTTCTGCTGTGGATTCCTCTGGTGCTGCTTTCGCCGGTGATCTTTGTGGCTGTGCTGGCGGTTTGCCTTGCGGGCCGCGTGAGCGTGTGGCGGGCGATTGCGACGTTCTGGGACCTGTCTTGCAGCCTGCCGGGCACACATGTGCATGTGCGCAGCGATGGAAATGTGGTGACGGTTTGCATTTTGTGAGCGCGATTGCGGGCCGGTGGAGTTTTGGAAAGCTCAACGGATTGAGGAGAACTGAGATGAATGAGAATCGCCGACAAATTCTTGACATGCTGGCTGCGGGAAAGATCACAGCCGATGAAGCGGAGCGGCTGCTGAATGCGCTTGAGTCCGACGCCGCCGCCGGCACGGCGGAGTTTACCGGAAAGACTACCGGTGCAACGGTGAAGACGAAGGCGAAGTATCTGCGCGTGCTGGTTGAGGCAGACGAATCGATGACCGGCATGAAGGGCCCGACGACGGTGAATGTCCGCGTGCCCATGCAACTGCTGCGCGCCGGAGTGCGGCTGGCCAGCCTGATTCCGCAGCAGGCTCACGAACAACTGGATGAGGCGCTGAACAAGCACGGGGTTCCGCTGACGCTGTCGCAGATCAAGCCAGAGAATCTTGAAGAGCTGATCGACCACCTGGAAGATTTGACCGTGGACGTGAACGGCACGGACGGAAACACCACAAAGGTGCGGGTGTTCTGCGAGTAAGCGGCGTGTGCGCGTGAGGTGCCTGAGCCTGATCAGTGGTGCAGGGGCTTGTGGGCCGGGACTACTTGCACGGTTACGTCGCGCACCTCTGAGAGAAAGCGGTTGAGCACGGAGCCGCGCAGCAGAATGTCGAGGCGGGAGCGGGCTGTCTGGCCGAACACCACGTGCGAGATGTTCTCCTGCTGCGCAAAGTGGATGAGCGCGTCGGAGACGTTACGGTCAGTGAGGTTGACGACTTTTGCGCCGAGATCGCGCGCCATGCGCTCGTAGTCTTCAAGCCGCTGGAATGCTTCAGGGTCGCTGTGGCCCTTGTCGTTGGGCTTGGAAACGTAGACGGCGAACCAGTTGCTGTTGAGGCGGCCCGCGATGCGCGCGCCGACGCGCAGCAGGCGTTCGGTTCCGGGACGCGTGCTGAGGCAGACCATCACTTTCTCGGGAATTGGCGCCTGTTCAAGGCCCTGCGTGCGGCGATACTCCGATGCGCGGCTGCTTACCTGCTCGGCGGTGGTGCGCAGGGCAAGCTCGCGGAGCAGGTTCAGGTTGCCCTTGCGGAAGAAGTTCGCCAGCGATTGCTCGATCTTGTCGGGCGCGTAGATTTTGCCCTGGCGAAGGCGCGAGCGCAGTTCGTCAACGGTGATGTCCACGTTGACCACTTCATCGGCGCGCTTGAAAAAGCTGTCGGGCACTGTTTCGCGAATCACGGTGTTTGCCGAGCGGTTGACAGCGTCGTTGAGCGTTTCAAGATGCTGGATGTTGACGGCGGTCATGACGTTGATGCCCGCGTCGAGCAGCTCGAGCACATCTTCGTAGCGCTTCTTGTTTCTGCTGCCGGGCACGTTGGTGTGCGCCAGCTCGTCAACCACTACGGTGTTGGGATGTCGCGCCAGGATGGCATCGAGATCCATTTCCTTCAGGTTGACGTTCTGGTAGGGAACTACTTTTTCAGGAATAATCTCAAGGTCGCGGATGCGCGCTTCAGTTTCAGCGCGGCCGTGCGGTTCTACCAATCCGATGACGACGTCGACGCCGAGCTGGTGCTTCATGCGATGGGCGTCGCTCAACATGTCCCATGTTTTGCCCACGCCGGGAGCAGCGCCAAGGTAGATGCGCAGCTTTCCGGGTTCAACCTGCTTGTCTAGATTAATCTCGGCCATGCTTTAGCCCACCTCGACAGGATGCCGCATTTCAGAAGCGACTGCTACGGGTACGGTGAAGCGGAAGGTTGTGCCGTGGCCAAGGCGGCTTTCGACGGACACCTGCCCGCCCAGCGATTCGACGAGGCGGCGAACAAGGGCGAGGCCGAGGCCGGTGCCTTTTTCCGAGAAGGAACTGAAGCGATCGAAGATGGTGCTGAGCCGTTCCGCCTCAATGCCGCGGCCGCTGTCGCGCACGGTGAACTGGACAAAGTCCTTGGTCTCTTCTGCGGCCAGCAGAATCTCTCCTTCTTCGGGAGTGTAGCGAATGGCGTTCGACAGAAGGTTGTCAAGGATTGACCGGATGGCGCGACGATCGGCTTTGATCATCGAGAGATCGGCGAAGGCCTGTACGTCAATATGCAGGTGCTTTTCCGTGGCTTCATCGCAGAAGCGGTCGCGTGCGGCGTTGAGTTCCTGCATGGGCAGCAGGCGCTCGGGCTTGAGCTCGCGTTTGCCGGTGTCGAGTTCGGCTACACCAATCAGGTCGCTCATCAGGTCGTCGAGCTTTTCCGATTCGTGGATGGCGGAGGAGATAAGGTCGGCTTGCAGCGGACGGAGTTCGCCGCCGAAGCCCTGACCCAGGGCATATAGTCCGCGGCGCAGCTGCAGCAAGGGGTCGCGCAATCTGCGGCTGGCCACGGCGATGAACTGCGTCTTGAAGCGGTCGGTGTCCTGCAGGGTGGTCACGTCTTCAAGCGTGGTGACGGCGCCGAGCAAGCGCCCTTCCGAGTCACGCATGGGCATGGTGCGCAGGCGATAGTTGCGCTCCTTGTCGCCGAAGCGCATGGGCAGTAAGGCAGCTTCGTCTTCAGCGGCTACTGCTTTTTGCATGGAGACGGCGGCGCGAATTGCAGCGAGAATTTTTTCGCCGCCGGGAGTGTTTGCCAGCGCCATGCGATCGGTGGCGGCTTCACCCAGCAACTCGCCAGCAGCCTGGTTCACTTTGAGCACGTGTCCGCGGCCATCAGTTACGATGATGGGCTCAAAGATGGATTGCAGCACGGCATCGGAGAGCTGAAACTCCATCTGCTTGCGGCCGGCCTCGGTGTCGCGCAGTTCGCGCAACCGGCCGGCGATGCGGCTCAGCTCACTGGCGATTACGCCAAAGTCGTCGCGGCTGCTCCACTCCACTCGATGCTCAAGGTTGCCCTGGGCAATACGGTGGGCATCGCTGGCAAGCATGTGGATGGGCCGCATGACAAAGAAGATAGTTGCAGCCGCCACCAGGCACGACAATGCAATGATCATGTAGCCAAGCGAGGAGTGCCCTGCGGCAGCCAGTGCGCTATGAGCGGCGGCGGCCAACACTACCGTCAGACAGACCAGGACCACGCAACCTAAGATGAGCCGTTGAAACAGATTGAGCATTGACCGGAACTCCGTGCCGGCAGAGGGTGTCACCTCTATTTTCGCGGATATGACCTCAAAACTCAAAGGCCGACGCCAAAACTCGCGCCTGAAAGCGGCTTATGGATGTGCAAAACCGCGGTGGTTGATTTGATATAGGCAGGAATTGCGTATAGGGTGCTTCGATATATAAAGATTTCTTTATGGAATTGCGCAAGCGGCAAGCTCGCCGTTGTGCCATTTGCAGTCCAGTCCGGTGGTCTGCTTGAGCGAGACCAAAGCCCAGTTCACTCCAAATTCGCGCTTGAGCCGTTCGAAATCTGCAAGCTGGAAATTTTGCCAACCCTGTTGTGCCTGCAACTGGCGGTTCCACGTTTGCGCCAGCCCCGGCACCAGGGTCACGACCGCCGTGTCTTTAATTGCGTCGCACAGCTGGCTGCGTTCTGCCAGGGCGCGGAAGCTGTGATAGTTGTTATCCGGAGCCGCCAGATAATTGGGGTCGAGGACGAAGTAGGCGTCGGGTGGCGTGTTGGTGCGAATCCAGGCGAAGGCCTGTAGCCAAGGGTTGGATGGAGCGCGGCCCGGCCACTCGATGTGCGGGCTGGCCGAAAACTGGGCGCGTTGCGCGGCGAACATGGTTCCGTTGGCCGCCAGCAGAAATATGGCCCAGCGCCACACGGAGGCTTTCAGTAAGTACTTGCCAAGCAGGCAGCCGGCAGTGAGTGCGAGGAAGAAATAGACCAGTTGCAGATAGCGCATGGGCTGCAGGGGCATGAGCCGTTCCAGCGAAGCGGGCGCGAGGATTGCCATGGCGAAGGCCTGCTGAAAGAGTGCGTAGGCAAAGACACCGAGAGCAAATCGAGAAAGGATTTTTTGATTCTGCCTGCGCGCCACGCGCCACAGGATCCAGAAGAGAACGATCGGTCCGATTGCGCCGAGCCATTCATACCAGGTCCACTTGTACAGGTAGAAATAGGTGCGTGTCTCGACCGCCTTTCTCCATAGTGGATTGGGGCTCTCAAAGAACCATAGCGGAAGTACCGCGGCAACAGTGGCTGGTTGGGGAATCATGGATTCGCGGAATAGCTTTACTCGCTCATGAACGCCGTCGGACATCGCCAGCGAGAGGAAGAAACAAAATGAGAATCCCGCCGCGGCCATGATGGGATGCATGAGCAGTGCACAGAGCAAAAGCACTGCCGCCTGCCAGTGTTTTTGAGAAAGTATGCGCACCACCGCCATTAGGATGAGCGCGGTTGCTACATTACGAGCGTGCAGGTGCTGATCGACTAGGTAGATTGCCGAACCGGAGACAGGCAGAGTGAACATGGCCACAACCATTGCGACGCCTGCCCACTGAGCACCTCGTTCGGCAAAGAGACGCCGGGCAATGCTCAAGCAGGCATAGATGATCAGCGCAATGGACGCCAATTGCCAGATCAGAACTGCCACATCGATAGGAATGTGAGTGACACGGATAAAGCTAGCGACAACGTTGTCGAAAACCGTTGCGTGAAGCTGGAGCTTGAAGAACGAGGAGTCCCAAGGATAGAGCGCGGGATTCAGATGGCTCTTGATGGCGGTGAGATAGATTCCATCGTCCTCAATGCCGGGGTGATAACCCATGACCGCGAAGCCGAGTACCGTAAACGTAGCCAGCAGCAACAGGTCGCTTGAGAATTTTTTAAGAATGGCCATATTCACCAATTACTCAAGCTCAGCCCGTCCTTAACGGCTTGCGATCTATTAGTGTTTGCACGCAGTGCATACAACAGCGATTTTGCTGTCGTTCACAACTGCGGCATCATCAAGCGCAACAATAAAAACGCTCCTACACCGGCAAAGAACACAAGAGCCATGCGTATTCCCGGCTCGCGATTCACTTCCGGCACCAAGTCACTTGCGCCCACGTAGAGCGCCACGCCTGCGGATACAGGCAAACCATACGGCAGCCAATCCGGGACGATTTCAATGACAGCGACGCCCGCCAATGTTGCTGCTGCTAATCCAACTGCCGAGTAGAACGCCGTGGCGCGGCTGCGGCCACTGGCCAGCATTACGCTGGCCATGGTGAATCCCTCAGGCGCCTTATGCAGAAAAATGGCGAGAAAGATTAACCAACCCAACCAATTAGACAGCACGAAGCCCGATCCGATAGCTACGCCGTCAAACAGCGCATGAACACTGAGCCCCGCCAGAACGGCTGTTCCGGTGCGGCGCGAGACGAATTCACCGCCGTGCGTTTCTTCACCGTAATGAAAATGGCCGTTGATAGTGTGTTCAAGTAGGTGGACGATGCAGTATCCGGCCATGATGAGGATGGGGCCGAGCTTCGGGTTCATCTTGTAGCTTTCGGGGGCCATTTCGAGCAAGGCCACCGCCATCAGGAATCCCGATCCGAGTGCGACGAAGTAACGCAGGTATTTCTCCACACCGCGCGCGCGCACCAGCACAAGCCCACCGGCTATATCAGCCAGGGCAGCAACAGCACCGAGAACAAGTGAGAGCTTGATCATCCCCATTAACCGCTGTGCCGGATGTGCAGAACATCGCCATCCTGCACAATGTACTCCTTGCCTTCAAGGCGCAGCGTGCCTTTGGCGCGCGCTGCCGATTCAGAGCCTGCGTCGAGCAGGTTGTCCCAGCGGATGGTTTCAGCGCGGATGAAGTGATGCTCGAGATCGGTGTGGATGGCTCCGGCGGCCTGCGGAGCTTTGGAGCCGAACGGCACTGTCCACGCGCGGCACTCGTCTTCGCCGGCGGTAAAAAAGCTGATGAGGCCCAGCAGTTCGTAGCTCTTGCGAATGAGGCGGACCAGGCCGCTTTCATGCAATCCGTAGCTCGACAGAAAATCCGCAGCTTCTTCGTCGTCCATCTCGGCCAGTTCGGCTTCGACCTTGCCGCAAATGGCTGTCGCGCCGGAGTTGGTCCGCTTGGAGACCTCTTCGAGCTTGTAGCGGCTCACGGCTGCGTCCAGATCGTCGCCCAGAGACGTGCTTTCGCCGATGTTCAGCGCGTACAGGATTGGTTTTTGCGACAGGAACATGAAGCCCTTGATGAGCTTCTTTTCCTCCGGCGTCATTTCAAGTTCACGCAACGGCCGCTCTTTCTCTAGAGCCTCCTTGGCGCGCAACAGCAGAGCATTCTCGCGCTCCAACTCACTGCTGCGCATCTTCTTCAGATCCTTTTCAAGCCGTTCGAGCCGCTTTTCAATCTGCGTCAGGTCGCTGACCATCAAATCGAACTCAACGTTCTTGATGTCGCGCAAGGGATCGACAGGGCCGACGTGGGGGATGGATTCGTCTTCAAAGGCGCGAAGCACGTGAATGAGCGCGTCCACCTGCCGCAGACTGGTGAGGAATGCTGTCTCCTTCAGCGCTTCCTGCCCGATAGCGGCAACGTCAGCGTATTCGACCGATGCGAATGTGGTTTTCTTTGGCGAGTAGAGGTCGGCTAGCTTCTGCAGCCGTTCGTCGGGCACGCGGGCGACTCCGATATGCGCTTCGCGCGGATTCGAGTAGCCGTGCTCGTCGAGCTTTGCCTTAGTCAGAATCTTGAACAGAGATGTTTTGCCTACCTGCGGCAGGCCGATAATGCCGGTTTTCATGAGCGTTCCATAGCGGCCCTGTCAGGATGGAGTGTGCACACAAGGGCCTCTACGATGATACAGGAAGGCAATGGTGGAGCCTGAATAGAGAGGATTCAGGCCTGCCGCTAGGTGTGCGCGGTTTCCGCCCAGGCAATCAGGATGACGGTCACGCCTCCCAGCAGCATTACGACCCCTTCCACTTGCTCGCTGCGGTCGTGGAGCTTGTTAAAGTGCACGGTGTTTGGGTCGTTGGGATTGCTGGAGTCGATTGCGCCGCCGGCTGCGATGCGGTCGCGCTCCATTGCGGGGATAATGCCGTATTGCGAGTAAGCCGTAAGTCCGAGCATCAGCACCACCAGAGCCATGGGCGCCAGCACGGAGTTCGGCTTGTAAAGTCCGAATGCCGGGGCAAGGGCCAGCAACGCCAGCACCACCAGAGCCGAAACCAATCCCATGCCGTGAAGAATACGAAGCAACTGGCCCACGATCGTACCGGCGGTGTGCGTGTCAGGACGGAGAGTTTGAAACGTGATGGCAGCGACAACAGGGAAGAAAATCTCAGCGCCCAGCCAGACAATGAGCGCCAAATACAGAAGAGAGCGGAGCAGTATCTTCATGCGTGAAAGAATACATGGCTCCGCTCAGGGATGAGTAGAAATTCTGCTCGCCGAGCTACTGAATGATGCCGCTAACCGACGGGCGGCCGATGAGGCGCTCGATGCGCTTGCGGATCGGCGGATGGGTGCTGAACAGGTTCGCAAAGCTTGAGCCTGAAAGCAGTGGCTGCATGATGAATAGATGCGCTGACGAAGGCGAAGCGATGAGCGGCACGCGCTTGCTGGCCATCTCAATCTTTTCAAGCGCGCTAGCCAGCGCGTACGGATTGCCGGTGAGATGCGCGCCCGAGGCATCAGCCTCGTACTCACGTGTGCGCGAAACCCAAAGCTGAATCAGCATGGCTGCGATGGGCGCCAGCAGCAACATGAAAATTCCACCCAGTCCGCCTTCGCGGTCGCGGCGGTCGCCGCCGAATCCGCCGAATATGCCGGCCCACATAGCCATGCGAGCCAGAATGGTGATGGCTCCGGCCAGCGTTGCGGCAATCGAACTGGTGAGGATATCGCGGTTGCGCACGTGGCCAAGCTCGTGAGCCAGCACACCTTCAAGTTCTTCGTCGGTGAGCAACTGCAGAATGCCGTGCGTCACCGCCACGGAAGCATGCTGTGGGTTGCGCCCAGTAGCGAATGCGTTCGGCGACTCGGTGGGGATCACGTAGATCTTCGGCATAGGAATGTTGGCACGGCCGGCGAGGCGCTCCACCACCTCGTAAGCGCGAGGCAACTCTTCACGCGTGACGGGTTTGGCCCGGTACACAGCAAGCGCGATCTTATCTGAAAAGAAATAGCTGAAGAAGTTTGTTGCTGCTGCAATAACAAACGCAATCAAAGCGCCGTTTCTTCCGCCGAGATATTCTCCGGCGAGAATCAGCATTACGGTCAGCACGGACAACAGAAATGTAGTTTTGAGCGCGTTCATATCTTGCTCCCGGTAGCCATCCCTGTGGCTTTGAACCTATCTATTGGACGCGGGATTAGCGCCAACGGGTTCAAAAGCCGACAGGAATCAGTACGCGATCAAGAACGGCAAGGTTCCGCCGCGGCAAAGCCAGTTGCTGCTACGTGTTGCGCTTAAGTGCGCGGGCCAGCACCGTCTCAAGTGCCGCTTTCACCTTTGCGTACTCTTCGGCTGTAAGCGTGCCGGCGATCTTCTCGCTTTCTACGGCAAACAATTCGTCCTTGAGCGCGTTGAGCAGGGCGGCATTCTTGCTTGCCGGGCTCGGAATTGGCTGATAGGCAGCCGAAACGCCGGCCTGGGTTGTTGCTGCCGGTACTCCGGGTACGGACCCAACTGCGCCCGGGGGCCTGCGCAGCAGGAACGCCGCACCTGCCGAAAGCAGCAGAGCCAGACCGGTCAGAATCCACCACTTGTACTTGGAGAGCGGATCAGGGGTGTTGATAGGTTGGCCGATGCCGCCGCCGGGTTGGCCACCATTTGCCGCGGTGTCACCCTGCGCACCCTGTTGTTCACGCGGCATCGATCCGGTGCCCGCAACGGTGAATTCGATGGGCTTGTTTGGGACCGCGTTTTTGAGGATGAGCGTTTGAACGCCGGGGTCCTGATCCACGGAGCGGAAGTTCTGTCCCGATCCGGCGGTGAAAGTCATGCTCTTGGGTAACAGGACGGCAAAGTTGTCTGCCGGCAGCGTAATTAACGATTTGAAATCGTACTTGCCGCTGTCGTAGGGCAGGGTATAGCTCACCTGGAACAGCGTGTCCTTGTCGCCCTTGTCCGGTTCAATGGGGATGCCGAAATAGTATTCGCCCTTTTTTGCGCCCGGCGTGAGATTGACCGAGGTGGGCAAGCCTCCCGGCCGCTGCGAGCCCGATCCGGTGATGGTAGCGTCTGTGGGCAAAACGATTTCAAACGAGTGCTCGCTCCATTGCGTGGTCGGCGGCGAGCTGGTGTTGTGCACAAAGTAGCGCTCGTTCACGGTGAGCTGCCCGTTCTGGGCTTCCACTTCGAGCACGTCTGCTTCGATGAACACGCCGGATACTTTGGCGGCCACGTCGTAGACAGAGATGTCGGCGCCCGGTCCGCCGCCCTGCGGCGCTGCGATAAACGAACCCGCGCCCTGGTGCGTCGCGCGAATCAGATAGGGGCCGCTGCCGGGCATATTCAGGGAGTAGTGGCCCTTGGCGTCGGTGGTCGTCTTGGCAACCTCTCCCATGCCAGCCTGAACATCCACCAGCACTACGGAGTCACCGGCGGAAGGCTTGTTGTCAGTCTTGTTGGTCACGGTACCTGAAACGGTAGCGGCTTGGGCGAGAGCACCTGCGAAAAGCGTACCTAAGGCAAGAATGCGAAAAACGATCTGAGTGAATTTCATTTTCGTAAAGACTTCCTGTTTTCCTGCGTCGTTCAGTTTTGGCACGGCTGCACTTTGCGTGTGCTCCAGCGGGGAAGCGCGTCCGCGAAGTGGATCAGTGTTGTAGCGAATCAATTTCAGCCAGCAGTTGCGAGGTTTCGTTTTCAAGCTGCGCGCGCTGAACCTCGAAATCCTCTTGAGGATACTTGCCAGCGCGGAACTCGAAGTTCAGGTCGCGAAGGTTTTCGTAGAGCTGCTCTTTGCGCTCCAGCAGAAAGTCGAGCCGTGTCTTCTGCGTCTGGCTAGCAAAAACATTCTCCGGCCAAAAGGTGTAGACAAGCAGCGCGAAGAGCAGAAACATTCCGGCGATCAGGCCCTGGGTCTCGGTCATCACTAAAAGCCTCCGTCAATTCCGGTTTCACGGCGAATTCGTTCTCTGCGCTCGCTGTCGGCGGGGTCGCCCGGTGGGGGAGCGTTTGCAGCATCGGCAACTGCCTTGGCTGCAGAGAGCCCGGCCCAGCGCCGGATGAGGAGAATGGTTCCCAGCAGCGCCGCGCCAAAGACGGCAAACGGAGCGATCCAGGCCACCAGGTCAAAACCGTGCGTCGCCGGCGCGGCCAGCACGGTTGCGCCGTACTTAGCGACAAACTGCGAGAAGATCTGCTGGTCGGTCATGCCTGCAGCGATGTCTGCCCGCAGCTCGGCAAGCTCCTGGCCTGAGTCGGGGCAGCCAACGTGATTGCACTCGCCCACAAGCTGCGCGCATCCGCATGTGCACATCAGGCGGTGATTCAGGTCGTAATAGCGCGCATTTGAATCGGTGGCGCCCAGCGAGAAGCACACGGCAATTGCCAGGGCTGCTGCCTGCGCGGCTTTCATCCAGCGTTTAGGTGTGCGCATCAGTCGCCTCCCTTCAACGCAGGCTCAGTTGGAACGGTGCGCGGGGCCGGCACGCGCAGAGATGCAGTCTGCGGCGTCAGCGATGGAACAAGGGCAATGAAAGTGCCAAAGACCATGATGACCAGGCCCGCCCAGATCCAGCCAACCAGTGGATTGAGGAAGGCTTTGATGATGGGCTGACCAGTATCAGGATTCGTGCCCTCGTACACCACGTAGAGATCCCAGGTTGGCAGCGAGTGGATGGCCACCATGGTTTGTGGCTGCTGGCTGGCCAGGTAGACGCGCTTTTCCGGGGTCATCTGGAACTGCTTCTTGCCGCCGCGATACACATCGAGCAAAGCGTACTCAGAGTCGTAGTTCAGGTTCGAGTCCTGCGTGGCTCCCACTTGCTCAAGTGTGTAAGGGCCAATCGCCATCTTGTCGTGCAGGCCAAGTTCCTGCTCGTTGGTGGTGTTGAATGCCGCGCCGGCGAGGCCGATGACCACGATGACCACGCCAATGTGGATGATGTATCCGCCGTAGCGGCGGGTGTTGCGGCGTGTGAGCAGCCAGGTTGCAACGGCGAGGTTGCGGTTGGTCTGCTTGGAGATGACGTTTGCCCCGCGCAGAAACTCCGAGATAATCGCGGTGAGCACGGCAGCCGATACAGCGAATGAAACCACTGCGTAAAAGTCGCCGGTAGAGAACTGGCCGCCCTTCCAGGGATTGACGCCGACTGCGAAGCAGACGATCACCGTAGCCCACATCGCGACAACGGGCAAGATAAAGTTGCGCTTGATGGCCCTGAACGACGTGGAGCGCCACGGAAGCAACGGGCCAACACCGGTGAGGAAGAGCAGGAAGAGTCCGATGGGAACGGCCACCCGGTTATAGAACGGAGCGCCCACCGTAACCTTGGTGCCCTGCACGTACTCCGAGATGATGGGGAATAACGTCCCCCAAAGAATGACAAAACATGCGGTCAGAAGCACTAGGTTGTTGAACAGGAAACTGGACTCGCGGCTCACCAGCGACTCAAGATGCTGCTCGGTGTGCAGGTGATCGCGCTGGAGTACATAGGTAAAGATGCAAACTGCCAGCACGATGCCCATGAAGACCATGAACCATGTGCCGATGGACGATTGAGCGAAAGCGTGCACGGAACTGACCAGTCCCGCGCGCGTAAGCAGAGTGCCCAGCAGCGTCAGCATGAAGGTGGAGAAGATAAGCCAGACATTCCAGCTCTTCATCATTCCTTTCTTCTCCTGCATCATGACGGAGTGCAGAAAGGCGGTGCCGGTAAGCCATGGCATGAAGCTTGCGTTCTCAACCGGATCCCATCCCCAGTAGCCGCCCCAGCCCAGCACGGCGTATGCCCAGTGCATGCCGAGGAAGATGCCTGCGGTAAGGAACAGCCAAGTGACCAGCGTCCACACGCGGGTGGTCTTGATCCATTTTTCACCGGGGTAGCGCATCATGAGCGCGCCCAGCGCAAATGCAAACGGAACCGAGAAGCCCACGTAGCCCAGGTAAAGCATGGGCGGGTGAATCACCATCTCCGGATATTGCAACAGGGGATTGAGGCCGTTGCCATCAGGGGGAATTGCGCCACGCAACAAAGCAAATGGCGGTGCAGCGAAGTTAAGGACCAGCAGAAAGAAGACCTGAATGCCTGCCAGGATGGTTCCCGCGTAGGCATACAGCTTTACGTCGGTCTTGTGGGTAAGGCGGAGAACGAAGCCGTACGTGCCCAGTAGCCACGCCCACAGGAGCAGCGAGCCTTCCTGGCCGCTCCACAACGCTGCAAACTTGTAGGCAGCGGGCAGATCGCGGTTGGAGTGCTCAACGATGTAGGTGATTGAGAAATCGTTGGTGAAGACGGACCAGACAAGGGCAAACGCCGCTGCTGTAATAGCCAGAAACCCTGCTATCCCAGCCCGCCGCGCAGTATCAGCCAGCCGCTCCGGGGATATGCGAGAAGGCCGTCCAGTGGCGATAAGTCGAAGAGCAATGCCGCCAGCAAGAAGGTTGTAGGCTGCCAATGCCAGTGCAATTAAGAGTGCAAAACTACCGAACGCTGCCATTATGACTCCAGGAAGATTCTCGCACGCAAGGGGTGAGGAAGAGGACCTCCCGATGAGGTAATTCTCTAACCATCATAGGTCTTTTGCGTGTGATTTGGCTCACACCTCGTCGGTCCGCTCAGGGAAGGGGCCGTCCAGAGGTCTCCCGGAGTAAAGTCGAGAAGAATCAGGCGGTTTTCAACTGATTGCCGTTCAGGGTTACCAGCTTTTGCTTTACCGCGTCGAGCAGGCGTTCCGCCGTGATCGGTCTCTGAACAAACTGGACCGGAAAAGACGAGAATTCCCCTTGTTTCGAGTGATCGTCGCCAATCACCAGGATAGGGAGATTGGGCATGCGCAGATGTAGTTCTGAGATGAAGCCGTTGAGCCCAATACCGGAGTGCTGGTCACTAGTTACGATCAGCCGCAGGTTCTGGGCAAATTGAGGTTGTTCTACCAGGCAAAGTGCCTCCGCAGCATCACCGACCCGCCTAACATCTGAATATTGCCTTTCCAGAATGGCCTTTCGCACAGAAGCGTGCAACGGGTCGTCGTCGACCAAGAGAATTGTCGCCATTTCCTCCGCAATATTGCACGACCGCCGATCGGCCATGCACCCCCACTACATCTATGTGTCTAGCCGTACCTCATGACTTCGATGAGAGGGGTCTCGGCGGGGTTGCCTCCAAATTGAGGCACGTGTGTCGGGATCTACAACCAGAGTTGTAGGTTCTTTAGAACGTCCCATGACCCCATCTTTATGGCCGGAAGTGCATTGCTGAGGCTTACAGGTCAGCCGACGAGGAACTCCTTCTCGCTAAGCTCCACGATGCCGCTGCGCAGAGCCTTGCTCCGTCCGCTCGAAGGGCCTGAGGGACAACCATTTTTGCGGCGCGGACACTCAAACGAACTTGGAACGACGGACGTAAAAACAGCAACTATGAGGTAATTCCCAATGAAATCTCTTGAACGTTTGCTTCCCCTTCGTACTTGGTTAATGATGGGAACTCTCTTACTGGCATGCACGCCGATTGCTCCCCGCGCCTGGGCAGCAGATTCGAATTCAGACAACCCGAACGTCGAGCATCTGCTCAATCAGGCAGAATCTCAGGCATTTCGTCTCGAAGCGGATGCCGACAACATGACTGAAATGATCCGTTCGCAGGTATCCTGGCAGGAAAATGCCCAGGAACTCACGAGAATGAAGTCACACATCAACGATCTGGGCAAGCTGATTACTGAACTGCAATCCTCGCGGGTAGATGCGTCACCGTGGCAAAAGCAGGCAGTCGACCAGATGTTTCCTCTTCTGCACGAGATAGTGGCGATCACCACGGACGAAATCCACTTCCTGAACACGCATCACGAATGGCCTTACTCTGTGCAGAACGCGAAGTGGGCACGACAGAACTTGACCGCGGCCCACGAACTGGCCAATCTTACGTCCGAGACGGTCCAGTATGGAGAGGATCGAGCCCAACTTGCAACGATGTCAGACGATCTCGACCTTCACGGTCGCGTTGGCGCCTCTTCCGAGAGCGGGCAGCGCGCGAGCAATTAGCCGCCAGGTCCATCGCTGCTACGGACACGCGATCTTCTCCTTTGGCCGGAGGACGCCCTGAGGAGGAGACCCGTGTCGTGCACATGGAGCGCCGGTCAGCCGACTAGGAACTCCTTGTCGCGTAGCTCCTTGATGCTGTCACGCAGCTTGGCGGCTTTCTCAAACTCGAACTTCTTGGCAGCTTCGCGCATTTCGGTCTCGAGTTTGGCGATATAGGCGTCCAGCTCCTGCTGCGTCTTGAATTCGGGCAGCGCTTCTGACGCTTCTTCGATGGCCTCGCCGTATTCCGACTTGAGAATCTGCGCCAGCCCCATGTCCACCTGGCTGATGATGGACTGCGGCGTAATGCCGTGCTCCTCGTTGTAAGCCTTTTGCACAGTGCGGCGCCGATCGGTCTCGTCGATGGCGCGCCGCATGGAGTCGGTCATGTTGTCGGCGTAGAGAATGGCCTTGCCCTCGACGTGCCGCGCAGCGCGGCCCATGGTCTGGATCAGCGATCCGGACGAGCGCAGAAAGCCTTCCTTGTCCGCGTCGAGAATGGCCACGAGCGAAACCTCTGGCAGGTCGAGGCCTTCGCGCAGCAGGTTGATTCCGATCAGCACATCGAACTCGCCCTTGCGCAACCCGGCCAGCAGCTTGACGCGCTCAAGCGTCTCAATCTCCGAGTGCATGTAACGGCAGCGGACGCCAACCTCTGTGTAATAGCCGGCCAGATCCTCGGCCATGCGCTTGGTGAGCGTGGTAACAAGCACGCGCTCGTTGCGCTTGGCGCGGTCGCGGATCTCGGCCAGCAGATCGTCGATCTGGCCTTTCACCGGGCGAATTTCCACCTCAGGATCAACCAGCCCGGTAGGGCGGATCACCTGCTCGACGACGATTCCCGCTGAGCGCGTAAGCTCGTACGGCCCCGGCGTCGCCGAGACGTAGATTGTCTGGTGGACGCGGCTCTCAAACTCTTCGAACTTTAGCGGCCGGTTGTCCATGGCCGAGGGCAGGCGGAAGCCGTAGTCAACCAGATTCTGCTTGCGGCTGCGGTCGCCGTACCACATGCCGTGCACCTGCGGAATCGTGGCGTGGCTCTCGTCGACGAACAGCAAGAAATCGCGCGGGAAATAGTCGATCAGCGTGGGCGGCGGCTCGCCGGGCAAGCGGCCAGAGAAGTGGCGCGAGTAGTTCTCAATGCCGTGGCAGTAACCCATCGACTTGATCATCTCCAGATCGAAGCGCGTGCGCTGATGAACGCGCTGCGCCTCAACCATGCGACCTTCCGCCTCAAGCTGGGCAACCCACTCGTTCATTTCGTTCACGATCGACTCGATGGCCTCGGCCTTGCGCTCCGGCTGCACCACGTAGTGGCTCTTGGGGTAGATGGGGAGCCGCGAATACTTCTGCTTCACCGTTCCGAACAACGGATCGATCTGCGCCAGCGACTCGATCTCGTCGCCGAACAGCTCAATGCGATAGGCGTTCTCGTCGTACGTGGGGAAGACTTCGATGATGTCGCCGCGCACGCGGAAGGTGCCTCGGCGAAAGTCGTTGTCGTTGCGCTCGTAGAGGATTTCGACCAGGCGGCGCGTGATGTCCTTGCGGCTGATGTGCTGGCCCTTCTCAAGCAGCAGCAACATGCCGTAGTAAGCCTCGGGCGAGCCCAGGCCGTAGATGCAGCTTACCGAGCTGACGATGATGGCGTCGCGGCGCTCAAACAGCGAGCGCGTGGCGGAGAGCCGCAGCTTATCCAGCTCCTCGTTGATGGTGGCTTCCTTCTCGATGTAGAGGTCGCCGGCAGGAATGTAGGCCTCGGGCTGGTAGTAGTCGTAGTAGCTTACGAAGTATTCGACCGCGTTGTCGGGGAAGAACTGCTTGAACTCGTGATAGAGCTGCGCTGCCAGCGTCTTGTTGTGGGCGAGGATGAGCGCTGGGCGGTTGGACTGCTCGATGATCTTGGCCATGGTGAAGGTCTTGCCGGAGCCGGTAACGCCCAGCAGCACCTGGTGCTGCTCTCCTGCGGCAAGGCCGGACACAAGGTCCTCAATGGCCCGCGGCTGATCTCCCCTGGGCTTGTAGCTGGTCACGAGCTGAAAGTCCATGACGGCATTATACCCGGAAGGCGAAGATTGGGCGAAAAACAATAGAGAGCCGGAAGGTCAGAATGAGCAGTCTTAAGGCTCGCTAGTCAGGCCGGCCGGTGTAGTGTTGCACATGGTGGACTTCGGAGTGGTCCTCGAGCGATTCGAGATGTGTGGTCACCTCGGCGGGAACAGATAAGTCGGCCATGAGGCGTTCTTCCAGCAGGGTCGCAATCCGGTGTGCTTCTCCTATATTCATGGTCTGCGGAAACAGCAGGTGCACCTCGATGATCTGCCGATACCCCGTGGTGCGGAAGCGGACGCCATGGTATTGCACGCCGAGTTCTCCGCATATCGAATCGAGGCAAGCACGGATCTGGTGCCCGATCTCAGGGTCGGAGTAATCCAGCAATCCCACCATCGACTGCCACATCAGTTTCCCGCCCGTCCACAGGATGTTGGCCGCGACCGCAAAGGCAAATAAAGGATCGAACGGCTTCCAACCCGTCAGCATGACAAGCAGCAGACCGACCACCACCCCAAAGCTGGTCCAACTGTCCGTGAGGACATGTTTTCCGTTGGCCTCCAGAATCAGGGAGTGATTGCGCCGGCCCATTCGCACCAGGTACCAGCCAAGGAGGGCATTGATCGTCGCCGCAGCCAGAATGACGAGGGTGCCATTTCCCAGATTTTGTAAGGTGAGGCCGCGCATCCATTTGTCCGCGGAAGTGTAGATGATGCTTCCGGCGGCGAGCACGATCATCGCGCCTTCAAATCCGGCGGAGAAGAAGGTGATGCGCTCGTATCCGTAATGGAAATGCGGAACGGCGGGCCGCGTGCTGAGCCAAAGACTGAAGGTGGCGAATGCCACGGCGACAACGTGCACGACCGATTCGGCGGCGTCGGAGAAGATGGCTGCGGAGCCGGTGTAGAAGTAGGCTCCGAGTTTCCCGATGAGCATCAGGAAGCCCACGGACAGCGAAAGCCGCATCGCGAACCTCGCGTCGCGGTTCTGCAGTTCGAGCTTTACCGATGGATCGAGCTCCGGCAAAGCAGGCATCGCGGGACTCTCCAGTAAAGAGATCGTGGAAACTTACAGTCAGTGTACGCTCGTTAGAGTCCGATTGCCCCGTGAGTTTGTTGAATGACAAATCTGTAATCGGCATTAGCAAGTGTGCTTGTGAATACTCATCCTAACCGGGCGAAATATCCTACCCAGCGCGTAATGTGTCCGCGCAGTGCCTTCAGGTTTGCGCCATGGCTGGTGCGCACCGTATGGGAGAGTGACGGCTGCGGCGGGTGGTGCGGCCTGGGCGACTCGAAGTTCGACGCTAGGCCGACGGCCAGCATTAGTGAGACCGATAGCAACATGAAGAGAACGGTTGCCGCGATGAATCTCTTTGGATTGCCTGCTTCTTTAGTTTTCATCTCACTGCTCCCGAGCACTTCCTTGCCAGGAAAGTTGACTTACCAAAGCCAACAATGACAGATCAACCTGAAAGGAATCTGAGAGGGTTTAAGAATTTTTAGTGGCGTCGACGGCGGGCAGTTGCACGGTAAAAGTTGTCCCGTGGTCGAGCTCGCTTTTCACCGAAATGCTTCCGCCGTGGCGCTGGACGATTTGTGAGGCGAGCGAGAGGCCAAGGCCTGCGCCGCCTTCAGCGCGGGAGCGCACCTTGTCTGCACGCCAGAAGCGGTCAAAAACGTGATCGAGCGCCGCGGGCTCAATGCCAATGCCGGTGTCGGCAACGGTGACGGTCACGTGGGAGTCAGCCGGCGCTAGTGTGAGCCGGACGGACCCGGCCTCAGTGTATTTGATGGCGTTGTCCACAAGAATAAGGAACAGGCGGCGCAACTCGGTGCTATCTCCCGGAGCCTTAACTTCGCCGCAGGGAAGATCGGCATGGAGGGTCAGGCCCTTGGCGGCGGCAGCAGGAGAAAGCTCAGTGCAGAGGTCGCGGAGCATCGAAGTTATGTCGGTGGGCACGAACTGCTGCGGACGCTGGCGGGCATCGCCGCGCGCAAGATCGAGAAGGTTGTCGATGAGGCGCGACATGTGGCGCGCTTCGCGAACAACCTTGTTAAGGACCTCGGTGAGTTCTTCGCGAGAGCGCTCACGGCGAAGCGACACTTCCGCAGCAGTGGTGATGAGCGCCAGGGGCGTGCGCAGTTCGTGTGAAGCGTCGGCGGTGAATTGTTCAATGGAGCGGAATGACGTCTCAATGCGCGCCAGCATGGCATTGAGAGTTTGCGCCAGGCGTGCCAACTCGTCGTCAGTTGGCGGCACCTGCAGGCGTGCGGTCAGATCGGCGGAATCGATGGCCTGCGCCTGCTGCCGGATATGTTCCACCGGCGCCAAAGCGCGGCGGCTCATCCAATAGCCGACGGTGGTGGTAAGCACCAGAGCGAAGGGAATCAGGATCGCGAGGTCGAGGCTGTACTCGCGCAACGACGACATGAGATCGCGCAGCGGCTCCACAACGTGAACGGTGAGCGGAATGCCATCGACGACGATGCGCTGACTTGCGAACCGAACCGGCCAGCCAGGGCCGCCCGCCGTTGCAACGGAGACGGAAGCGTCGGCTGGGCCTGCGGGCAATACGGGAACATGATGCGAGGTCAAAAGCTCAGATTCATACAATATGCGCGATTGCTCGTCGGTGATCTGAACGAAGACGCCGACGACGGATGAGTCGGACGAGGTAGTAAAAACGCGCGCGAACTGTTCCGGTGTGTTGAGCGTATGGCTCTCGATGAAAGGTACCACCGATGCCACGCGATAGCGCAAGTCGCGGTCAACGGAGTGATACATGCTGGCCTTCATGGCCAGCCAGCATCCGCCGGCAAACAGCGCCACGATGATGGCTGAGCTGAGCAGGTACCACGCGGTCAGGCGGGCCTGAATGGTCAATCGCTTCACTCCGGCGCTCCTTCCCGCAGGCTGTATCCGAGCCCGCGTTCGGTGTGCAGAAGGCGAGGCTGTCCGGGCGCATCGACCTTTGCGCGCAGATAGCGAATGAAGACGTCAAGGTTGTTTTCACTGACGTCGCGGTCGCCCCAAACCAGTTCAATGATGCGGTCGCGCGTAACTACGCGGCCGGCGGCGCGGATCAGGCACTCCAGGATGGAGAACTCCGTGCGAGTAAGTTCGAGATGCTGGCCGTTGCGCACTACTTCGCGTTTTTCGGCGTCGAGAAACAGATCGGCAAACCGCATCTGCGCGGCATTCCTTCCGGCAGCCACGCGGGTTCGGGCGCGGATGCGGGCAAGAAGTACCTCGAAGTCGAACGGCTTGGTGAGGTAATCGTCAGCGCCGGCGTCAAGTCCCTTCACCACATCCTCCGGCGCGTCACGCGCTGTCAGCAGCAGGATCGGCGTGCGGATTTTCTGCAGGCGCAGTCGCCGAGTGACTTCAAAACCGTTGAGCACGGGCATCATCACGTCCAGCAGGATGATGTCGAACGCGTGCTGTTCTGCCTGGCGGAATCCCGTGCCGCCGTCGAAGCACACCGTCACCGTGCAGCCCTCGTCTTCAAGTCCCTGACGGACAAAGCCGGCCAGTTCCTTATCGTCGTCGACGACCAGAATGTTCAACGCGGATTTGAATTCTTCAGCCATGCCAGCTTCCCGAAGGGTCTCCATCACTTTCCACGAAGCGACCGGCCTCCGTCCAGATGAATGGTCAAACCCATTATGGGTGTTGTTTGTGAGGCACCGGGCTCGGATGAGGGTTTGCCGTATTCGTTGTGCCAATACCAGAGGCCACCGTTCAGTTCGACCAGCTGCGAGCGCTTGAACATGAGCGAGCCGATATCGACGGCAGCAGCGCTGCGAATCAGGAGTTCCGAAGCTGTGTCAGTGCCAAAGGTGTCTTTTCCCTTGGGTGTGTTGTAGTCGGCAAAGCCGGAATAGTTGAGGTGCAATTTGCCGATAGAAAAGGGAATCAGCCAGCTTGGTTCAATGTTGAAGTCTGGATCGTAGTTCGCGACTTTGCCGAGCGTGCCTTCGTGGACCCACTCCTTGCGCAGGTGAAGTCCGACTTTGAAATATCCTCGCGGCATCTTCATCTCAAAATTGGGACCGAAGTACAACGTTCTTTCAGATGGGGCAAATTCGGAGTTCTTGGTTTGCAGGTTGGCCCCCACTTCAATCGCGACGTTGCGTACCGGGCCGAACTCGAAGGCGCTGGTACCGGTGATCTCGTTTAACCCCAGGCCGGAACGGATGGTCACGTATGCCTCGGTAGCTCCGTCGCCGCCACCGGAGGATGGCTCTGACATGTTCGACTTAGCCAGCATCACGTCAACAAAGTTGCTGCCTAGCGACCATGTGTCCGCGTGCTTGTACTCAATGGAGTTGCGCTGAATGTTGGCCGGTTCGAAGGTTCCGGGTTTCAGAACAAACGGGGTGCGGTAATGCGTTCCGTACCAATAGGAAATGGTGTCGGTGTTCGGCGGGCTGTGAGCGGCCGGAGCCGGGGCCCCGTGCTCCGACACGAATGCAGAAACAGGCGCGCCCGCTTCTACATCTTGCGCGAAGGCAGACATCGATGTGAACAGGAAAAACGAAAGCATCAGGGCTATGAAGAGTAGTCCTTGCTGCATACGGATTGGTTGCGTCGTCATACGCGGTACCTCGAGTTCCGGTACAGCATGACAGGCGAATCTGAAGGAATTCTGAGAGACATTAAAAAGTGTTGACGGTCTGTCCAACAGTACTGACAGATTCTTAATTGCTCTTGTACTATTGCCAATCATGATCGACAGAAGAAGCTTTATTCGTTCGAGCGCAATTGTGTCCGGCGCGGTGATGGCCGGCGTGGCACCGGTACTGGCGGCGGATGCCGAGATCGAAATCACACCGCGTGAAGATGGACCCGAAATCAGCGCCCACATCTACGGGCAGTTTATTGAGCACTTGGGCGGCGTTATCTACGACGGCATCTGGGTGGGCAGGAATTCGAAGATTCCAAATGTGGGCGGAATCCGAAAGCAGTTCATCGACGACATGGTGCGGATTGGCGTGCCCAACTTCCGCTGGCCGGGCGGCTGCTTTGCGGATGGCTACCACTGGCGCGACGGCATCGGCAGCAAGCGGCCGCGCACTTACAACTACTGGCAGGCAAGCGCGCCCAAGGGCGTGGACCTGAGCGAGCCGAACACCTTCGGCATTCACGAGTACATGCAACTGTGTAAACTCACCGGAGCAGAATCGTACCTGGCAGCGAACATGGGCTCGGGATCGCCGCAGGAGTTTCATGACTGGGTGACCTACTGCAATGCGCCAGTGGGCATGGCCTCGCTGGCCGACGAGCGCGCCGCGAACGGCGACAGGGAACCCTTCGGCGTCAAGTGGTGGGGTGTGGGAAATGAGTCGTGGGGTTGCGGCGGCAATATGACTCCGCAAGAGTACGCCATGTTGTACCGGCGCTTTGTGACGCAGTATCCGGCGTACGGGCCTAGGCCACAACTTGTAGCCGTGGGTCCGCGCGGGCACAAGAAAGACATGGACCTGAACTGGACGAGAGATTTCTTCCAGGCCATGGAAGGGCACGGCGTACCGTTGGATGGATTGTCGGTTCACTTCTACACCGACTTCAGAAACTCTCCTGAAAAGATTGCGACTTTCGATGCACGTGGATGGTTTGATGTGATTCGTGAAGGCGTACGCATTGAAGATGTAATCAATCAGCACTGGGCGATCATGGAGAAGTACGATCCCAGGCGCCACGTAAAGCTGATCGTGGACGAGTGGGGTGTCTGGTACAAGACGGGCGAAGAGATCGGGCCGAACTATCTGCTGAGCCAGCCGCTCACGTTGCGCGACGCTGTGCACACCGCATACAGCTTCGATATCTTCAACCGTCATGCGGAAAAGCTGGCCATGACGAACGTTGCGCAGACAGTCAACTGCATTCACTCGCTGTTCCTGGCCGAGGGCGACAAGTTCGTGCGCCTGCCTCCCTATTATGTGTTCGAGATGTACCGCGGACACATGAACGCGCGCCAGGCGGGCATCGAGATTCGTTGTGACGAGTTGAAGGTTCCCATGGCGAACGGCTCTGCGACGATGGCCGGGCTGTCCGGTTCGGCATCGACAAAAGGCAAGAACGTAACGGTGACACTGACAAATCCGTCGCTCGATTCGGCGCGCTCTGCGGTGGTTCGCCTGGCAAGCGGAAGCATTACCGAGGGCCGCGGACAAGTGCTGACACACGAGGATATGACGAAGAGCAATACCTTCGATCACCCCAACGAAGTTCACTTGGCGCCGTTTGCGGTAAACATTCGCGGTGGCCGCGCAGAGATATCGATTCCTGCGCGCGGCGTGGTGGCGCTGGAACTGAAAATAGCTTGAAGCAGATTACTGGCTGACAAGTTTACGACGGACCGGAGGGTTCGGTGGCAACCATATTGAGCCATTTCATTGCGTGGAACAAACTGCTGACTGCCTTTACGAATCTCTTAGACAAGCCTTACGCAAGTTTGCGCACTTCCAGCGCAGACTTGCGTTATGGCTCATTCCATTGATTTATTCGCAATACATTTCATTTCGATGGTATTTCTGATTGGGATGGCGGGATCGGCAGTTGTAGTCTTACTCGCTTTCTTTGGAGACTTCATGGAACTGTTCTCCAACGACGACGAAGGCGAAATAATCAACTCGCGCCCGCCGCGGGCCTAAGCTCGAAGATTCCGTCAAAGGTCAATCGTGCGCGTTGTCTCACAGGGCAACCAAGGTTTCTGCGCGAAACTGATACGGCGGCAGCACGCCTGCTTCTGCTGTCATGCGGAAGAAGCCCTTCATCCCTTCAATACATTCATCGTCGAGAACGTAGTGGATGTTCTCGGTGAGATAAGTGCGGATGGTGGCTTCAGGCATGGGGAACCGGGGCGACCACTCCGCTACGAGCGCGTCGATGTTGGCCAGGCCATGATCTCGTGAGCGGATGAAGTCGTCCGTAATGCGTTCGTCGATGGCGCAGCCTGGCGCGGCGGCCCACACCGCCGAGACGAAAGGTAATCCGGTGAGCGTGTGCCACTCCTGGGCGAGATCGTGGTAGACGATCTCTTCTTTAGTGCGCTCAAAGCGGTTGGACTTTTCTTCCAGCGCCATCAGCGCGGGATCGCCGATGATGATGGCGGCGTCGGCCCGCTCCAGCATGGTGTCGAGATTGGCAGCCATGGGAACGAATCGAATATCGGGATTGTTCCACTTCTGAAACAGAACGCGCGTGTAGGCGATGGTGGTGCGGCTGGCGGTGTCGGCGGCAACGGTACGCAGGCTGGAGATGGGTGTGGCGGCGCGGCGAACCAGCAGCAACGACCGCACGCAGTGTTTTGAAGCAATGGTGCAGCCGGGCAGAATCCGCAATCCGCCGATAGTAGTGAGGGCGGCGATGGGGATCAGCCCGATGTCGGCAGTTCCGGCAGCCAGGTGGGCGGCGCACTCTGAGGGTGTCATGTATTGGGTCTCGTAACGGCGCGCGAGCTGCTCGGCGAGTGGAGGATGCTCAAAGTCCCACATGAGGGGGGCCGGGTTTAAGAAGCCGATTGCGGCGATGCGCAAGGGCAAATCCTGCTGGGGGTTCACAGCCCTTAGATTACCAATTCAGCGGCAAGGATTCGGGTAGAGTGCTGCCTTGGTAATGTGCACACGGCTTGACATGGAGCGCCGCTCCAAGTACTGTGAGCGGGAATCCCGGAAGGTGGGTATCTGCTTGACTACTCCTACCACAACATCTAGTATATCCTTGTGATTGAAGAATATCCACGCAGTCTGTTGGAATTCGAAGCAAAGTTTTCGACAGAGGCGGCTTGCCGGGAATATCTGGTTCGTTTGCGTTGGCCGGATGGTTTTCGCTGTCCTAATTGCGGTAATGCCGATTTCTGGCCTTGCCACAAAACTCTTCTTCAATGCACGGCATGCAGACATCAGATCTCTGTAACAGCCGGCACTATCTTCCAGGACACCCATACTCCCCTAACGGTCTGGTTCCGCGCAATATGGTGGGTAACAACCCAGAAAAATGGAGCCAGCGCGCTGGGCTTGCAGAGAATTCTTGGTCTGAAGAGCTATGAAACAGCATGGACCTGGCTTCATAAATTCCGTCGAGCTATGGTTCGACCGGGGCGGGAACTATTGAGCGGAAGAGTTGAGGTCGATGAATGCTATATCGGCGCCCCAGAAGAGGAGATGCGTGGCCGAGGCATTGCTGATAAGGCTCTCGTCGTCGTAGCAGTAGAAGAAAAAGGCTCTGGGATAGGAAGAATTCGATTCCGCCAGATCCCGAACGGATCAGCGCCAAATCTTAACCGTTTCCTCCTAGAGTCCGTTGCACCAGGCAGCGTGGTTCACACGGATGGCTGGAAGGGATATCGGAAAGTAGGTTCCATCGGGTACGACCATGAAGTGACCGTTTTGAAAGGCCGCAAACAGGAGGCATCTGAACTGCTACCCCGCGTCCACCTGGTGATCTCGCTGCTGAAACGCTGGCTTATGGGGACACATCGGGGATCGGTGAGCCATAAGCATCTGGACTACTACCTTGATGAATTCACATTCAGGTTTAACCGTCGCAAGTCGATGAATAGGGGGAAGCTGTTCTACCGGCTGGTGCAGCAGGCTGTGGCTATCGAGCCTGTTCCTCTGGACGCAATCCTGCATCCAGAAAAGAAACAGGCCCGGAAATTGCCGCCGCGGAAAGCTCCGGTACGGGAATCAAATACTAACCTCCCAGATCTTCAATCGACTGGATCATAGCTTTCCCTGCCGCTACATTTATCAGGCGATAGCTTCGATTCCGTGAACAGATGCAAGCGTGAGCAGCTTTGCTGCGGGTCCGCTCGGAATCTTCTCGCCGCGTTCCCACTTGCTGACAACGCCGACTGTGACGTTCAAGTGCGCAGCGAAAACGGCCTGACTTACGTCAGCCTTGGTGCGGATGCGCCGGATGGCTGCAGGACTCAGCTTTTTGATCGGAGTAAGGCAACTACGATCAAAACTTTGCATCGTCTTTTTGTCGATCAGCCCGAGACGGTAAAGATCGCCTGCGTTCTCGTGTGCTTCTGCTAGGGCTCTGCTTGGGTAGGTCTTTGCCATATTGTCCTCCTAGTGGGGCTGGCGGAATTCTTGCAGAATTCCGTCGTTTACAACTATGCCGATTTCGTCGTCCGTGAATCCCAGGTAACGCTTTGCAAGATTCCGGTAGACTTTGAGTTCCTTGGAGCCGATATTCTCCATATCCTTCTTCTCCCACCCGAACATCAAGATCGCGCGGGAACCGACTTTCAGCGCAACCAGCGCTCGACCACCACCGCGGGCACCTTCTCCAGGCCTAGCGATTCGGAACTTAAAGAGCCCTGCACCGAGATCGGCGTCTGGCGGAGAAAGTACGGTTTCCCAAAGAGCCTCCTCCGAAACATGCATCCGCCGGGCAAAACGGACAAAGCCTTTAAGCGCGAAAACACGAATCTGCGGAGGTGGTGTCTTCGGCATTGAGTTTAGTGTAGCACTAAGGACCATACCTGTAAAACCTCCAGAATATTGCACTCGAAAACTGCATTAAGGAAATCCCAACCACGGCTGTCGTCATGCGACTACTGCCCACCGGTCCGCCTTTGGCCTTTCGTGGTATCCATGTTTTGTTGTCAATCACCGTAGAAAGACAAGGTCGTAAAATTGGTTGACGCAAAAGAGTCCCAGAACAAGCAGCCCAAACCCAATCACAAGACCAGCAAGCAGGTTCTTGCGAAGCCTGTGTTGGCGAAGAGGAACGATCTGAGCAAGGCAAAGCAACACAACTCCCAGAGCAAGCCACAGGTATCCAAATACCTGGGTTATCTCGATTTCCTTCGTCCCAATGACCCCGCTCAGGTAATCGTAAATTCGCTTCTGGTTGTTATGGCCTTCCTTACTTGGAGAGTGTACGAAAGCCAGCTTGACACGACGCAGACCGACGAACGAGCGTGGATCAGAGTTGATCTTGTTAATCAAACGAAAGAGCCTGAGTCTGCTGTCGTTGTTGACCCAAGTCAGCCGCTGAGTGCCTATATCAGCGTTACTAACACCGGCAAGACCGCCGCCGAAAGCATTTACATCGATGCCTGTGTGGAGATATTGGACAATACCAGCCCCGCGCAAGCTGCCTGGATGAGCAACTGCTACAGCCGGCCTCATTACCGAGTAGAAACAGGGATGCTTTTCCCGAACGCCAGTATAGGCAACGCCCAAATGCAAAAGGTAAACCGAAAGACGGTCCCATATCCTCCCACTCCCGATCAGAGCAAGCAATTCACTGCCGGGAAAAACTACGTTGTTGTCTTCGGTCGGGCGCACTACATTGACATTTTCGGGAAAAGACACTGGACTCAATTCTGCTTCCCAACTACGCACGCCAGTTTCTTGAGTGAGGCTGCCAGACAATGCGTGAACTTCGCCAGTGAGGGCCAAGGCGATTACGATAGCGACTACACCAAAGCTCAGTGATTTCCAACGCAACCGACAGATCTTAAAGCACATGCGCGCCGGAGCGCATATCGCAAACCAACACGACCACAACATGTTGCGGTCAGAGTAGTCAAGCAGATACCCATCTCCCCGAATTTGCGCAGGCGGTCTTGCAGGTGAAGGCGGATGTGTGCAACTTCGGCTTATAGATTACAAATCCGATGGCAACAACAACTGAAATCAAGAGTGCAGCGGCCATCAAGGGCGGCGAAGATACCCGGCTCGCATGGCTGGCGCTGGCCATGCGAGCCGGGGCTGGGTCCCAAGCGAATCGCCGACGCCATGCACCAGGTGGAAGCGTGCCGCCGCGGAAAACGCCGCAATCGTCAGTTTCAATTGCCGGGAATACCCCGAGCGTCTGAAGAAGATCTTCGATTCGCCGCCGGTGCTTTGGGTGCGCGGAGACACAACCCTGCTGAGGCGGGCCTTCCATTGCCGTCGTGGGTACGCGGCATCCCACGCCTTACGGCTCGGGCATTGCTGAGATGCTGTCGCGCGATCTGGCCGCACGTAAGCTGCTGATTGTGAGCGGCATGGCTCGTGGCATCGATAGCAGCGCTCATAAAGGGGCGCTGGCGGCACGCATGCCCACGTGGCCGTGTGGGGAACCGGCATCGACGTGGTATATCCCAAGGAGAACCGCAAGTTGGCCGAGGAGATTCTGGCCCTGGCCGGCGCCATCGTGAGTGAGGTTCCCATGGGAACCTTTCCGGCCCCACAGAACTTTTCGCGACGCAACCGTATTATCAGCGGACTCGGCATCGGTGTTCTGGTGGTGGAGGGCAGTGAGAACTCCGGCACGCGCGTAATGGCGCGCTGCGCTGCCGACCAGAACCGCGACCTCTATGCCGTCCCCGGTAACGTGACCAGCAAGGGGTCGTGGACGCCGAACACGCTGATCAAGCAGGGCGCCAAACTGGTGGCCACATGGGAGGACATCTGGGAGGACCTGCCCTCGCAGGTGCGTCTCGAACTGGACGCGGCTTTTGGCTGTGAATCGGGCAGAGGGGCAACCGCATCCTTATTGCCTGATCCCGTTCTGAGGCCCCAGGAGTCAATGGTTCTGGAGGTTCTTCGCCAGGACGCGTGCCTCCAGGTCGATGAGATTCTGGAGTCGCTTGAGACACAACTAACCTCTTATGCGGTCTTTACAGCGCTATTCTTGCTGGAAATGGCTGGGAGGATACGGCAGTTGCCAGGCAGGAATTACGTGCGGACGATGGGATAGGCCAGCTTTTGGGGTCTACGAAACCGCAAACGCCGGCCGGAACACTGCCTGGCAGGGACCGGATAGAGGGACGCGGCTGGAATAATCTCAACTGGGATGTATAACTTAGCAAAGAGCATAAAGGAAGATAACCGGCCAGAGAAGCCGCTCTTGAGGCGAATGAAAACGTTTTACAAGTAGCTGAAAGCAAAGGTGATCTGCCAAGGTGAGACCGGTCGGTTCCGGATCGCATCAAACGGGCAGCAGGCCCCGGGAAGGTGGCACTTCATGGGGCAGGGAATTCTTCAGTAGTGGAAATGAGACGGCATTCCGTGGTAGGGTGCAGATTTTGTAGCCCTCTATCGGCAGCGCGAGGTCGGCGGGACCACCCGGACAAGGCCCCGATGCGCAGCGGCAGATGAATCGATTTCCTGAAAACGCCGTCAAACGGGGTTAACAGGCCGGGATTGGTACTGTAATTAAGGATGGCAATGAGCAAATCACTGGTGATCGTGGAATCGCCCGCCAAGGCGAAGACGATCGAGAAGTATCTTGGCAAGGGTTTCGAGGTGCGCGCTTCTGTCGGGCACATCATGGACTTGCCGAAGAATGACATTGGTGTGGAACTGAAGAAGCGGACCTTTGTGCCGGAGCTGGTAGTGTCGCCGGGCAAGGAAAAGGTTGTTGAACAGCTCAAAAAGCTGGCTGCAAAGTCGGACGAAATTTACCTGGCCCCTGACCCTGACCGCGAGGGCGAGGCGATTGCATACCATCTTGCGCTACAGCTTGGCACCGACGCCAAGGAGCGCAAAAAGATCCGCAGGGTTACGTTCAACGAGATTACGAAGAAGGCAGTGCAGGAAGCATTCGAGCACGCCCGCGACATCGATCAAAACCTGGTGGACGCACAGCAGACCCGCCGCGTACTCGACCGTCTGGTCGGCTATCAGATTTCCCCACTGCTGTGGGACAAGGTGCGCCGCGGGCTCTCCGCAGGCCGAGTGCAGACCGTTGCCGTGCGCCTGATTGTGGAACGCGAGCGCGAGATCTCAGGGTTCCAACCGATCGAGTACTGGACGCTCGATGCTATGCTGCACCCGGAGAAGCAGGCGGAAAAGAGCTTCAAGGCGCGCTTCATCGGCATTGATGGTGAGCCCGCACGCGTGCCTAACGGCCAGGACAAAGACGGCAAGCCGCAGTTCATTGCCGGCGCTCTGGGCGCAAAGGCCGCGATGGACGAAACTGTTGACGCTGTCGGCAAGGCAACCTGGACGCTGACCTCAGTGCAGGCGCGCGAGCAGCAGCGCCGGCCGCTGTCTCCCTTCATCACCAGCCAGTTGCAGCGTGATGCCTCCAGCAAGCTCGGCTTTAACGTGCGCCGTACCATGGGCGTGGCGCAACGTTTATATGAAGGCATTGATGTGGGTGCTGAAGGCACAGTCGGTCTCATTACCTACATGCGTACCGATTCGCCGCGCGTGGCGCCGGAAGCCAAGGTTAGCGCACGCGAGTGGATCAACAAGAATCTGGGGTCGAAGTACCTGCCCGAGGTTCCCAACTCGTACAAGGGCAAGAAGGACGCCCAGGATGCGCACGAAGCCATTCGTCCCACCGATGCTTCGCGGACGCCCGAGTCCATTGCAAAGTTTCTGACCGACGAGCAGTTGAAGCTGTACACGCTTATCTGGCGGCGCTTCGTCGCTTCGCAGATGGTTCCCGCAATTTACGACGTGACCACCGCGAACATTGCGGCCAAGTCTGCCATGAACGGCAAGACATACGACTTCCGCGTGAGCGGGTCCGTGCTTCGATTTGACGGCTTCCTGAAGGTGTACGAAGTTGCCGACGAAAAGAAGGACGACGATGACGAGTCGGCCAGCAAGCTGCCAAGCCTCGACGGTGTAAAGGCGCTGGAACTGGAGAAACTCGATCCCGAGCAGCACTTTACGCAGCCGCCGCCGCGTTACAACGAAGCCTCGCTGGTAAAGGAGCTTGAAGAGCGCGGCATCGGAAGGCCGTCAACTTATGCTTCGATCATCAACACCATTCAGGACCGCGAGTACGTGGTCAAGCACGGAGGATCGCGCGGGCGCTTCTATCCGACGGAGATCGGCGTAGTGGTGTGCGACCTGCTTGTAAAGAACTTCCCGTATATCTTCGATACCGCGTACACGGCCAAGCTTGAAACCGAGCTGGACGACATTGAAGAGGGCACCGAGAAGTGGACTGTTCTGCTCAACGGCTTCTACGGCTACTTTGAGAAGGAGCTGAAAGAGGCCGGCAAGAAAATGGAGAACATCAAGCGCCTCGAAAAGGTGACCGACGAAAAGTGCGAGGTGTGCGGATCGCCGCTGGTGCTCAAGTGGGGCAAGTTCGGCACGTTCTTTGCGTGCTCGTCCTACAACAAGAAAGACCCCACCAGTTGCACGTTCACCAAGGAGAACATCGCGGCCAAGCCGGACCTAAACACCCCAGAGGCGCAAGAGGCCGGCGATACTGAGGAGTACTGCGAGAACTGCGGCAAGGTGATGGTGATGCGGCGCGGTTTGTTTGGGCCGTTCATGAGCTGCCCGGACTACAACGCTGATCCGCCTTGCAAGACCTTCCGCAAGCTGAGCCAGAAGCAGCAGCAGAAGCCGCCGGAGCCCACGGGCGAGGCCTGCCCCGAGTGCGGCAAGCCGCTAGTGCTGCGTCAGGGCGCGTATGGCGAGTTTGTCTCGTGCTCGGGATATCCAAAGTGCAAGTACATCAAGCAGAACCTGATTGAAGGCATGAAGTGCCCCAAGTGCGGAACCGGCGATGTGGCCGAACGCAAGGCGCGTCGCGGCAACGTCTTCTGGGGCTGCACCAACTATCCCAAGTGCGACTTTACTTCGAACTTGAAGCCTGTACCGCGGAAGTGTCCGGAGTGCAGCAGTCCGTACCTGGTTGAAAAGGTGCTCAAGTCCGGTATCTTCCTCGAGTGCCCAAACAAGAAGAAGGTCACCGAAGAGGACGAGGCGCCCAAGAAGCGTGGCAAGAAGGGTGCGGCCAAGGCGGTAGAGCCGGAAGAAGGCGCTAAGGTGGTGTGCAGCTACTCCAAGAGGATCGGGGATGCACCTCCACCGCCGACCGCGGAAACTCACGGTCCGGTGGCCGAGCCGGACGGCGAGAAGAAAGAACTGGTCCCGGCGTAGGACAGCTTTAAACTGTCAGCAAGTTCCTAATCGGGTGAGCGGTGAGCCGAACACCCAACAGGTGGCCAACGCCAACCCATCCTTCCCGCAATCAAGATCGCGAGAAGGATGGGTCTCCCTTACAGCCTAGTGTGGGTGCTCAGCAGATTCCCGTGCGATCCGTTAGTATGGTGCGAGCACTCGGGGAGAGCTAAATGGAAAGAATGCTTGCAACACCGGCTGACGCCGACATTATTCTCAAGCTATACGAATTAAGGACTGAAGCAGTCATGCGCGAAGCCCGCGCCTGGGTCATCGGCCAGTTCTGGCCCAGTACGGTGGACGATGTCTTCGCCGTTATGCTGAACCCAACTCATCCGCACAACCCCCATCTGCGCCAGGTATTGAGCTATTGGGAGATGGCCGCCGCCCTGGTGCTCCACGGCGCAGTTTCAGCGGAGTTGTTTGTCGATGCAAATGGTGAAGGATTCTTCCTGATGGCCAAGTTCGCCCATATTCTTGAGGGGATCAGAGAGAAGAACCCGCAGTTTCTGAGCAAGACCTCGGAACTGGTGAATCGCTTCAACACGGCAGGACAGCGCTACGAAGCCGTTCTGAAGTCGGTGGAGGGGCTCCGCGAACGGCTGGCCGCTCAGCCGGCGTAGGAAGAACGGCACGCCGAATTTCCATCTCAGCAAAACGATTATTTCCATAGCCTTGTCGAACAGGCGACGGTTCCAGCAAGATGTTAGCTGTTGTTTATTCCCCATTCCCCTGGAGGTTCTCTGTGAAACGTGTATCCATTTTTGCCATTGCAGCATTTGCCCTCACCGCCATGGCTGCCAATGCGGCCACCGCGAGCAAGGTTACCGGTTATATCTCCGACTCGATGTGCGGCGCAAAGCACATGGGAACCGGTGCGGAGTGCGTTAAGAAGTGCATCGAAGGCGGTATGAAGCCGGTGCTGGTGGACATGAACAAGAATGTCTGGTCCATCGACAACCCAGAGGCGGTCAAGAACTTCTACGGCGACAAGGTCACCGTAACTGCGACCACCGATAGCGCCACCAAGAACGTCCACATTGAAACGGTGGCAGTGGCCAAGTAAGTCCGGTACAAAGAGGTACCCTGCTAAGGACTCGCCACGCCGCTAAATCTCTGGTAGTGTGTATCCGACAGTATCTCTGTGACCCAGCAATCAGGTGTGTCACGGCTGCGGAAACTACTATGGCAAGAGCAATTTGGAACGGCAAAGTCATTGCCGAGAGCGATACGACCCAGACTGTGGAAGGGAATGTCTATTTTCCCGAGGCGAGTCTGAAGCGGGAGTATTTTCGACCCAGTAGCACAACCTCGACTTCCCCATCGATGGGGCTGGCTCGTTATTTTAACCTCCTGATCGACGGCCAGGACAACCCCGACGCCGCCTGGTACTACCCCGATCCCAAACCCGTTGCCCGCAAGGTCAAGGGCTACGTTGCCTTCTGGCGCGGTGTGGAAATCGTCGATCTGGAGAAGTAGGCCTAAGGCCAGGGCTCCGATCCGCGGGCTTCGTGTGCCTAATCCGGCCCCGGCATCGCCAATTCACCATCGGGAGTGAGACAAGTTATGCAGCTGCGCATTGGTCTGTTCGTCCTGCTGGCCGCACTGCTACCCACGGGCTGCGGACAGCGCAGCCCGGTTGTTCACAATGCTATGGCTCCCGCGCTGGAAAGCGATGCGCAACACCCCGGCGCGGCGCACGGCTGGGTGGATACCAGGCTCTACTTCGGCCTTGGCCCGGCAGATCATCCTGAACAGGGAGTGAGCGAAGCTGATTGGCGCGCGTTTCTCGACGCGGAGGTGACACGTCGCTTTCCGTCCGGGCTGAGCGTAGTGGATGTCTACGGCCAATGGCAGAGCAAGGGCAGCAAGCACGTAGAACGGCTGCGCTCCAAGATGCTCATCATCGTCTACGCCGATACAAACGAAAACGGAGTTAAAATTGATGCTATCCGCACGGCATGGAAGCAAAAAACGGGTGATGAGAGCGTGCTGCGAGTAACCGAACCCACGGAAGTCTCGTTCTGATCGCGCGAGCCGCGTTGCGCATTGGTTTTGACGCGAATGAACCTTCAACCTGCCCTGTGGGATTAACCCGGGAGGGCTCAGGGTATGAAAACAGTTCTTGCCATTATGGGCAGCCCACGCAGAAGAGGTTTTACCTGCCTCGCCACCCGGCGATTCCTCGACAACCTGGCCCAACTTGCGGATGTCCAATGTGAGATGTTGTTTCTCAGCGACTATGAGATTGAATCATGTACTGGCTGCAAACGGTGCTTCCTCCGCGGAGAAGAGTTTTGCCCGCACCATGACAACCGGGACTTTCTGATCAGAAAAATGCTCGATGCCGACGGTGTCCTGTTCGCTACGCCGAACTACTCGTTTCAGGTATCGGGCCAGATGAAGTCATTTCTCGACCGGCTCGGGTTCATCTTTCATCGACCATGCTTTCACGGCAAGGTGTTTACCAGCATCGTGGCCCAGGGCATCTATGGTGGCGGCAATGTTGTGAAATATCTTGGATTTGTCGGTGAGGGGCTGGGCTTCAATGTCGTAAAAGAAAGTTGTGTCACCGCGCTCGAGCCCCTGTCAGAAAAGGACCGCGTAAAGATGGAGAAGCAGATTGACGCGCAGAGCAGGCGGTTCTGCAGGCGCATGCAGCAGCCACAGCTTCCGTCGCCAACGCTTTTTCAGCTTCTTGGCTTCAGAATGGGGCGCACGAGCGTAAGTCTTACTCTGAGTGAAGACAAGCGCGACTACACCTACTATCGCGACCACGGCTGGTTCCACTCCGATTACTTTTACCCAACCCGCCTGGGGCTGCTGAAGAAGACTGCGGGCGCAGCCATTGACTGGGGAGCCGGGCGCATCTTTCGCCGCCCCCATGAAGAGAGGGCGTAAAGCCCTGTGCGGTTAACAGGCAATCGGATATCCTGAGGGAGTTGGCCCGGAGGTCACTGGATGCTTTCCCCCGCCGTAACCACGCCCGACACACCCACCCCTGCGCATGAAATTGCCGAGGCCTTGCTGCGCATTGGCCCCTTGCAGGGCCTTCCGCTTGAAGACCGCCTGTGGCTGGCCAACCACGGCCAGGAGTTTGTGGCTAATGCCGGCGACGTGCTCTTTGAAGAGGGTGCGTCCGCGGCCAACATGATCCTCATCCTGAAGGGCGAAATCCATGTGCGCCGCCAGCACGGCGGACCGATGGCGCTCTTTATTGGCCGAGCCGGGCAAATGACCGGCGTGCTGCCTTTCTCGCGCATGAAGACTTACGGCGGCCAGGGATTCGCCATTTCGCCGGTATGGGCGCTGATGATTCCCAAGGAAATCTTTCCTGAAATGCTGCAGGCCGTTCCCTCCATGACCCAGCGCGTGGTGTCCACCTTGCTCGACCGTGTGCGCGAAGTAACGCGCATCGAGCAGCAGGCCGAGAAGCTGTCTGCGCTGGGAAAGCTAGCCGGCAACCTGGCCCACGAGCTGAACAATCCCGCGTCGGCTGCGCAGAGCGCGGCGGCAAGCGTGGCGGAGACGCTGCGCACAAACCGAGCCGATCGGTTCAAGCTGGTAAATCTCCGTCTGACCGAGCAGCAAATCGACGGCATCCGCGACTGGGAAGAGGAGATTGTTGCGCGGGGCGCGGGCCGCTCCACTCAGGATCAGAACGCGTTGAACTTCATCGAGCGTGAGGAATCGATTCGCAACTGGCTCAACGGCATCCAGTGCCCCACCGCCTGGGAAGTGGCTCCGCAACTCGCCGAGCAGGGCGTCACCGCTGCCGATCTCGATAAGCTGCGCGACTTCTTTGGAGGCGATGGCGAGGTCTGCGTCTCGCTGCAGTTCTTTGCGCGTTACCTCAGGGCCTCGCGGTCCGTGCAGACGCTGGCGCATTCCACTGCGCGCATCTTCGACCTCATCGACGCCGTAAAGGCGTACTCCAACATGGACCGCGCGCCCATTCTCGAAGTGGATGTGCCCGCGGGGTTGGATGCAACGGTGCAGATGCTGCAGAGCCGCATGAGTAGCGTCCAGGTGGAACGCAACTACGAGGCCGGCCTGCCGCGCATTAACGCCTACGGTGGCGAACTGAACCAGGTGTGGACCGCGCTCATTGAAAACGCGCTCGACGCGCTCGGCAACCAGGGCCACCTGCGCCTGACCTGCAACCTTGAAGGCGAGATGATGAAGGTGGAGATTTGGGACACCGGTCCGGGCATACCGCCCGAGCTGCAGGAGCGCATATTTGAGCCATTCTTTACCACCAAGGCTCCAGGGCAGGGTTTAGGCCTTGGCCTCGACAATGCCATGCGCATCGTCCGCAAGCACAAAGGCCACCTGAGCGTGCGCTCCGAGCCGGGCTCAACCTGCTTCAAAGTGCGTCTGCCGCTCGATCAACTGCAAGCCTACTGAGAAAGGCAGCTTCTAGCTGCTATCTATTAGCTCCTAGCCTTGCCTGAAGTGATTGCAGGCGTTTCAACCCCATGGTCTTGATTTAGACTTGCGGTTTGTGGGGATTCGCGAACATGTCCAGTCGACCGATACGCCGGAGAACGGCAAATCTGGCAACCGCGCTGTTGCTGGCCTGCGCAACGGCCTCCATCTCCGCGCAACGGCCAACCGCGTATGACTTAACAGGCCCGCGGCTCACGGCGCGGTTCACCGTGGACAATGGTCACCTGCGCTTTGTTTCGCTCACCGACCACGCCAATGGAAAGACGCTGTCACCGGGAGAGCTGTTCAGCCTGAAGCTCCGCGACGGCAGAGTGATCGCTGCCTCGCAAATGAAATTGGTCGGCGCGGTTACGCCGAACCGGGTCGCGCCAATCCCAGACGCCTCGCGCGCAGCCGAGCACGTCGCCGCAAAAAGAGTGTGCGCCGATCTCGCAATGGACGGCGTTCCGCTTGCGGTGCACTGGTGCGCAATCTTGCGCGAGCGCGCAAATTACCTGCGGCAGGAAATCACCTTGAAGGCCAATGCTCGATCCGTAGATCTCGCCGAGGTGGGGATGTTCGATTTCTCCGCGCCCGGAGCGCGCGTGGTCGGCTCTGTGCAGGGCTCGCCGCTGGTTGACGGCAACTTCTTCTTCGGCTTCGAGTCGCCGCTTTCCACAAGCTCAGTCACCGACGGCCGCGCAACGGCGCTGCTCAATCGCACGCTGCCGCTTGAGGCAGGCAACACCATCACCTATTCCTCGGTGATGGGCGTGGCTGCGCCGGGGCAGATGCGGCGCGAGTTTCTCGGCTACATCGAGCAGGAGCGCGCGCATCCCTACCGCACGTTTTTGCACTACAACTCGTGGTACGACATCGGCTATGGCAATCGCTTTGACGAGGCCGCCGCGCTCGATCGCGTACACGCCTTCGGCGAAGAGCTGGTGCGCAAGCGCGGCGTCAAGCTTGACTCGTTTCTCTTTGACGACGGCTGGGACGACACCGCAACGCTGTGGCACTTCAATCCCGGCCTGCCCAACGGCTTTGCGAAGATTCACCAGGAAGCCGCGAAGTACGGCTTCGGCATCGGGGTGTGGCTCTCTCCGTGGGGCGGCTACCAACAGTCCAAAAAAATGCGTATCGTCGCGGGAGAAAAGGCCGGATACGAAACTGTTAACGGCGGCTTTGCGCTTTCCGCGCCCAAATATTACAGGCTGTTCGAGGCCACCTGCATCGACATGATCACTAAGTACGGCGTCAACCAGTTCAAGTTCGACGGCACCGGCAACGCCGGCACGGTGTTTCCGGACAGCCTGTTCGACAGCGACTTCTCAGCCGCCATCCATCTCATTGAACGGCTGCGCCGGCAGGAGCCCGGCATCTTCATCAACCTGACCACCGGCACCTGGCCTTCGCCATTCTGGCTGCGCTACGCCGACTCCGTCTGGCGCAGCGGCGACGACCACAGCTTCGACGGCGTTGGAAGCTGGCGTCAGAAGTGGATCACTTATCGCGACGAGCAAACCTACAAAAACATCGTGCAGGGCGGGCCGCTCTATCCGCTGAACTCGCTCATGCTGCACGGCATCATCTACGCGCAAAAGGCGAAGAACCTCGACACCGATCCAGGCGACGACTTCCGCGATGAAGTGCGCAGCTACTTCGGCACCGGCACGCAGTTACAGGAGATGTACGTGACCCCGGGCCTGCTTTCGCAGAAAAACTGGGACGACCTCGCAGAAGCAGCAAAGTGGTCGCGCGCCAATGCGCAGGTGCTTAAGGACACGCACTGGATAGGCGGCGACCCGGCAAAGCTTGAGGTGTACGGTTGGGCCGCATGGACGCCGCAAAGGGGAATCGTGACCCTGCGCAACCCCTCGGACAAGCCGCAGGAGTTCTCGGTGGATGTAGCCAAAGCATTTGAACTGCTGCCCGGCGCAGCACGGACGTATCGAGCGCACATCCCATGGGCAGAAGACAAAGCCGCAGCGTCGGTTGAGCTGCGCGCCGGTGTGCCGCACAAATTTACACTGCAACCATTTGAGGTGCTGACGCTGGATGCGAGTGCAAGCCGTTAGCTATTAGTTTGTTCATGGCGGGTTGAGGGGCTTGCTATCCCACCCTTCTCAATGATGCAGCGAGAAGGATGGGGCACCCGCTCCTAGCTACAATTTGCTAGTTTGTTTTTGGTGGAGTGAGAGGGCCTCGCGATGACTTCTCAACAAGGGCCGGCTACACGGCGCATCACATAGTATCCTTTCCCTTTGAACAGTGCGGGAGCTTCGTTCGATGAAGATCGTGTTTGCCTCGTCAGAGTGTGTGCCGTTTGCCAAGACTGGGGGACTGGCCGACGTGGTCGGCGCGCTGGGACTGGAGCTGGCAAAGCTGGGTCACGAGGTCGCGGTCTATTTGCCGTTCTATCCCCGCGTGCGCCCGCACATTCAGGGTGAAGTGAAATACGCCGTCCACTCTATCACCATTCCATTCCAGTACTACAACCGCTTTGCCGGCATTGTGGACGGCGGAACCCGCGATGGCGTGCAGTACTACTTCGTCGATTGCCCCGATCTGTTCGCGCGCCCCGAGCTGTACGGTACCCGCGACGGCGACTACCCTGACAATGCCGAGCGCTTCGGCCTGTTCAGCCGCGCCGTGCTTGAGGCCTGCAAGCTGCTTGGCGTGCCGGACGTGTTTCACATCCACGATTGGCAGGCAGCGACTCTGGCCATCTTTCTGCGCACGATCTACGCGGCCGACCCCGCGCTTCGCAGAGCTGCCGTGGTCATGACCATCCACAACGCCGCCTACCAGGGCGCGTTTCCGCCGCAGACCACTGAGCAATTGCTGCTGCCGTGGGAAATCTTCACCATGGACAAGGTGGAGCAGTTTGACCGGTTCAACTTTCTCAAGGGCGGGCTCGTTTACTCCGATATTTTGACCACGGTGAGCCGCAAGTACGCCGAGGAGATTCAGACGCCGGAGTTCGGTGAGCAACTCGATCCCGTGCTTCGCGCGCGGTCAGCCGATCTGCGCGGCATCCTCAACGGCGTTGACTACGCGCAGTGGAATCCAGCGACTGATTTGCACCTTGCCGCGCGCTACACAGTCGAGGATCTGGCAGGAAAGTCCAAATGCCGAGCAGATCTGCTGAAGACTTTCGATCTGGGCACCGTGGAGCAGACAACGCCGGTCATCGGCATCGTGTCGCGCTTTGCCACGCAGAAGGGCTTTGATATGGTGGCGCAGATTGCAGGCCAGCTTTCCGATCGTGAAGTTGCCGTGGTTGCGCTCGGAACAGGCGAGCCGACGCTCGAGAAATTCTTCCGCGACTGGGCCTTCTGGCATCGCGGCAAAGTTGCCGTCAAGGTCACCTACGACGACGTGCTGGCCCACAAGATCGAGGCTGGATCAGACATGTTCCTGATGCCGTCGAAGTACGAGCCGTGCGGGCTGAACCAGATCTACTCGCTCAAGTACGGCACCGTGCCAATAGTGCGCGCCACCGGCGGGCTCGACGACACCATTGAAGAATGGGATGCGGAGAAGGGAACCGGCACAGGCTTCAAATTCTATGGCTACGATCCGCGCGACCTGCTCGGGGCCATCGACCGCGCACTGGCGGCCTTCAGCGACAAGCAGGCGTGGACCCACCTGATGCGCAACGGCATGGCCCGCAACTACAGCTGGCAGCAGCCTGCCCGCGAGTACGCGGCGGTGTACGAGGAAGCGGCGAAGCGGCGGACATAAAACAGCTTTTAGCTATTAGCTCTTAGCTCCCATGTGCCCAAGCGAAGGGAACACTTCCACGTTTTAAAAGTGAGTGGGAGGTCTCGCGCCTAGTTGTGCTTGCCCTTCCACTCTGAGTACGGGCCCTGGAAGTCTTCAATTTCGTGATCATGGAAGTGCCATAGCCGCGTGGCCACTTCATCGATCAGGTCGTGGTCGTGCGTCACCAACAACACCGTGCCCTCGTAGCGTTGCAGCGCGATGTTGAGCGCGTTAATGGCCTCGAGGTCCAGGTGGTTCGTCGGCTCGTCGAAGATGAGGATGTTCGGTTTGGTCAGGATCAGCTTGCAGAAGACTAGCCGTGCCTGCTCGCCGCCTGACAGAGCCTTGGTCGGCTTGGAGCCTTCCTCGCCGCTGAAAAGCATCTGTCCCAGAATGCCGCGAATGTCCTCGGTATGCGCCCCAGGATCCCAGCGGTGCAGCCACTCGGCAACCGTAAGGCCGTGTTCGATGGTGGCGCCCACGTCCTGGGGAAAGTACCCGATGTGCGCTTCGTGGCCCCAGAAGACGGATCCGGAGTCGAGCGTGAAGTCGGCTTCGGCAAGGCCGGGGTAGTTGGCCAGCAGGCTTTTGAGCAGCGTGGTTTTGCCCGCGCCGTTGCGGCCCATCAGGCAGATCTTTTCGCCGCGTAAAACGTTGGCCGTAAAGCCGTCGATCACCGTGTGGTCATCGTAGATCTTGGTCAGGTGCTTGAACTCGAGGATGTGTTTGCCGCTGGGGCGTACCTGGTCAAACTTGATGAACGGGCGCTGAATATTGGAGCGCGCCAGTTCGTTGGTTTGCAGGCGCTCTACTTCCTTGCGGCGGCTGGTCACCTGCGAGGAGCGCGTTCCGGCGGCAAAGCGCGCAATAAACTCATTGAGCTGCGCAATCTTCTTTTCACGCTGCGCGTTCTGAGCTTCAAGCGTGGAGCGGATCTGCGTCTTGGCCATCACCATATCGTCATATCCGCCGGTGTACACAATAATCGTCTGGTAGTCGATGTCGGCGGTGTGCGTGGTAACGGAGTTCAGAAAGTGCCGGTCGTGCGAGATCACGATGAGCGTGCCGTCGTAATTCTGCAGAAAATCCTGCAGCCAGTGGATCGAGTCGAGATCGAGGTAGTTCGTCGGCTCGTCGAGCAGCAGCGCCTGCGGCTTGCCGAAGAGCGCCTGCGCCAGCAGTACGCGGACCTTTTGGCCGCCCTGTAGCTCTGACATTTTGCGCTCGTGCAGGTCTTCGGTAATGTCCAGACCGTCGAGCAGAACTGCGGCGTCGGCCTCGGCAGTGTATCCGTCCTCGTCGCCGATAACGCCTTCAAGCTCGCCAAGACGCATGCCGTCCTCGTTTGTCATCTCGGCTTTTTCGTAGATGCGGTCGCGCTCTTCAAGGGCGGCCCACAAGGGCCTGTTGCCCATAATCACGGTGTCGATCACGCGATAAGCGTCGAAGGCGAACTGGTCCTGACGCAGCACGCCGAATTTGCGCGGGCGCACCACAGTGCCCTTCTGCGCATCCAGGTCGCCGGTAAGTACTTTCATGAACGTTGATTTGCCGGAGCCGTTTGGACCGGTGAGCCCGTAGCGGCGGCCCTCGACAAAATTCACGCTCACGTCCTCGAAGAGTACCTTCGATCCGTAGCGCATGGTAACGTTGCTGACACTAAGCATGTTTCTCGGTAATCCCTGAAAATTTTGATATTGGCGGGCGCAGCACCAAGCCCTGCTCAGCCCACAACCTCGCGCGAGCCTTGTAGGCCGGTTCCGTGTTGATTGGTACGGGGTATGGGGCCGGAATATTCAGCCGCCCGCCAGACTGTTCTGCTCTTTCAGTTTCTCATACTGTGTCGAAGCTGCGTCAGGAGAGCAACCTAATGGTAAGCATGACCGACCACGCCGTCCGAGTACAGGTGGCAAGCTTTTCAAATAGTCCGGCGGGTCCGCCTAGATGATTAGCGAAACCAAAGGCTGTAAGGAGGGCCATCATGGCAAAAGCAGTGGTGATCGAATAAAATGTCCAGCCTTTCCACGCAGGCTCCCGTCGAAATCGCCACGCAAATAGAAACAGCACGAGCATTGCCGAGTTGAAGGCAATGAGATCGCAGGCCATGTGCAAAGGATCGTAGATAAAGATGGCATCGCCAATCGCGCCTATGCCGCCGGTCGCTTGAAAGATGGGAATCAGAATTGCGCCCCGGCCCGGAGCGAGCTCCCGGTGCAGCGCAGCGGCAAAGCAGCACAGCAGCACTCCGAAGATGAAGAAGTTCGCACGTTGCGCAAAGCCCAGGGTTGTAAATTCGATGGAACTTATCGTCTGGTGCAAGCTGTCGTACCCCGGGGACAGCAAACCGATAACGACAAATGTCAAGATGAATAGCACTCCGCCAAAGCCGGTAAGAAGCAGGAGCGTCTGGATTATTGAACGCTGAGGAAGCAAAGCGGTTGCCCGGTATATAGGGGAAGTTGAAGAGTCCATAAATGCGGTCCCTCTCCGTATCTAACTGAACTAAAATCCCGCTTCAGAACAACTGTCGCAGTCGAGCGAACGAGTCGAGTTCCAGTAGGTGCTGGCCCGGCGGCGCTGGATCGACAGACGCGTGCTCCAGAACCCACGTGTCTTTGTGGAACAGAAACACGGCGTGCATGCCCGCGGCCAATGCAGGGTTGACGTCCGATTTCGGGCTGTTGCCGATCATCCAGCTTGTGTGCGGCGTGAGTTCGTGGCGCGCAATCACCTGCCGGTAGGTCGGCGGATCCTTCTCCGGCACAATTTCCACTGCTGTAAAGTAGGGCGCCAGCCCAGAGTGGGCCAGCTTGTCGGCTTGCTCGGCTTGGTTGCCCTTGGTCATCAGGATGAGGTGATGCCGCGCGGAGAGGTCGGCCAGCGTCTCTTCCACGCCGGGTAACAGCTCAATCTCTTGCTCGGCAATCGAGCCGGCAAAGCTGCGAATCTTTTCACGCTTATCGTCCGTGACGGGTTCGGGGCTAAGGCGCTCAAAACACGTAACGAGCGACCGGGTGAAGCTTGAGAGCCCATAACCGTGGGCAAGAATGGTCTCGCGTTCCACACCGTTCAGCGTTTCGCGCACCTGTGCGGGTGTGTACTCGTGGTGATTCAGAAAGCTGATAAATGCGGCGATAGCCCGCTCAAAGTAGACGTTGTTCTCCCAGAGCGTGTCGTCCGCGTCAATGAGCAAGGTTTGGCCGGCGGGGAAATCGGGCATGGGCTTGATGGTAAAGGCTGTGCACCCGCCGTTGAAAGGGGGCCTGTGGATGACTGGGACTTTCCACCGGGCCGGTTTGCCGCATCCCCTACACTGAAGGTTGCCTTCCATGACCGGCTATTGCGAAGTCGCGCTGCCTGTTCCGCTTGACCGCACGTTCACCTATTCGTTGCGGCTGGGTCAGATTGTGCAGCGGGGCGTGCGCGTCATTGCCCCTTTCCGCAACGAGAAACTTATCGGTGTGGTGACGGCGGTGATGGTGGATCCGCCGGCAGATGTGGAAGTAAAATCGCTTGAGGCCGTGCTCGACGAGGAGCCTCTGCTGAGCGAGCAATTGCTGGGGCTGGCCGAGTGGATGGCCGGCTACTACCTGGCTCCTCTGGGCGAAGTGTTGCGCGGTATGTTGCCGCTCTCCGCCGAAGTGCGCCGCACGGTGTACTACCGCATCACCGATCTGGGCCGCGATGTGCTCGCAAAGCAGCTAGACAGTGCAGAGGAAGAGTGGCATAGCGCAGCACGCGGCGATGAGGAAGAAATCGAATCGAAACCGCTGCCGAAAAGCAAAGCAAAGCGGCGCGGAAAGCTCTCACCCGAAGAGCAGAATCTCGAAACTCGGGTGCTCAAGCGGCTGGCGGACGGCGAACCCGTAAAAGTGTCAACGCTGCGTACCGCTACGGCTGCCTCGCTGCAGATTCTGTCCGGAATGCTTCGTAAAAAGTGGATCGTGCGCGAAACCTCCGCCGTAGAGCGCGACGCTCGGCGAACCGAACGTTTTGCCGTCCTCGTCGAAGACGTACGGTTGCCGAAACTGACGAAAAATCAGGAGGCGATTCTGGCTGAGCTGGCGGCCTGCGGTGGTGAACTGCCGCTGGCCGAGATTCGCGAGAAGGAGCTCTCCTCATCCACTCTGCAAACTCTCGTGCGGCACGGGCTGGTCAGGATCGACGAGCGCATGGCAACGTTCCGCATGGGTGGATTGCGGCCCACCGCGGAGCCATTCAAGCTCAACGCGCAGCAGATGGACGCGCTGGCCGGAGTCGTATCTTCGTTCGGTAAGTTCCGACCCTTCCTGTTCTTTGGGGTTACTGGTTCTGGAAAGACCGCGGTCTACCTTGACGCAATGAGGCGCGCTCTCGATCGCGGACTCTCGTCCATTCTGCTGGTGCCGGAGATCGGCCTCACTCCGCAGACCGTCGGCCTGCTCGACGCGGCATTCGGAGAGCACGTGGCGCTGCTGCACTCTGCGCTCACGCCCGAGGAGCGCAGTGAGCAGTGGCGGCGCATCCGGAGCGGTGCTGCGCGCATCGTGGTAGGCACGCGCTCGGCCATCTTTGCGCCGGTGCAGAACCTGGGGCTCATCCTGGTGGACGAAGAGCACGACCAGAGTTACAAACAGGAAGAAACGCCACGCTATAACGCGCGCGATGTGGCGGTAGTGCGTGCCAAGCTGGCGAACGCGGTGGTAGTCATGGGCTCGGCCACGCCATCGCTTGAAAGCTGGCAGAACTCCTTGCAGGGCAAGTACACGCGCATTGAAATTCGCGACCGCGTGATGAACCGTCCACTTCCCGAAGTTGAACTCATCGACATGCGCCGCGAATTTCAGGAGTCGGGCAGGGAAGACCTCTTTTCACGCTCACTGATCGAGCAGACCAGCGCGGCCCTCGACCGCGGCGAGCAGGCGATCATTTTGCTCAACCGGCGAGGCTATTCTTTCGCCATTATCTGCCGCGCCTGCGGAACAAAGCTCGAATGCGACAACTGCGCCATTGCACTCACCCATCACAAACCGGTCGACGGCGCGGAGATCGCGCGCGAGGGCCAGCGGCTTGAGTGCCACTACTGCGGAATGCGCAGGACGGTACCGGCGCGCTGCCCCAAGTGTGACAGTGAGCATTTGTATTATCTAGGCGCAGGTTCGCAGCAGGGCGAGGAGCGGCTGGGCGAGATATTTCCCACCGCGCGCATCGGCCGTATGGACCGTGACACCGTGCGCGGGCGCTACGATCTCGAACGGCTGCTGGCTCGGCTTCATGCGGGCGAGATCAATCTGCTCGTGGGTACGCAAATGATCGCAAAGGGCCACGACATCCACGGCGTTACACTGGTGGGCGTTGTGGGGTGCGATCACTCGCTCTCCATGCCGGACTTCCGCGCCGCCGAGCGAGTGTTTCAGTTGATGACCCAGGTGTCAGGCCGCGCGGGCCGTGGCGATCTCCCTGGCCGCGTCGTGGTGCAAACATATTACCCTGACCACTACGCTATTCTGGCCGCCACCACGCACAACTACGAAAGTTTTGCCGAGCGCGAGCTGAAATTCCGCCGCTGGATGCACTATCCACCCTTCGGAGTGCTGGCCAACGTGCTGGTGCAATCGCCGAAGCTGGAAGAAGCGGCAGGCTGGTCGTCCACCCTCGGTAAGTTTCTTACGCAGAGCCCTCACGCCAAGGCTGTTCGCGTTCTGGGGCCGTGCACCGCGCCCATTGCACGCATCAAGGGTGTCTACCGCTTCCACATGATCCTCAAGTCCGCCTCGCGCAAGGCGCTGAATGAGGCGCTTAGGAACATGCTGGCCCATGCCGACGAAGCCGGCGTTCCGCGGCGAAATGTCGTTGTGGATGTGGATGCGCTGCGGCTGATGTGATGAGGCAGCGGAGTTAGCGCTGATAGCGTTGCTGGCGGAGCTAGGGAACCTCTAATGGAGTCTTCAGCGCGGCTTGCGTCCATTCTGCTTGTGCCCGTTCGAGTTCGACTTTTTCTGCTCGCTCTTGCGCCGGCGAACTTCCTGGACCGAGTACATGGTGCCGCGGCATTTGCCGGCCCCGCAGTTGCAGGTGGCTTCGTCCTCGCCGCCGTCGTACAGGCAATAGTCGTAAGTGATTTCTTCTGCTGGATCTATGTTGCGGATAGCCTTGATCCACACATGGCCGTCCATCTCTTCAGTCTCGCAGTTTGGATCGCAGCTATGGTTGATGAACATGGCCATTGAGTGGCCGTCGATGACGATCTGGCCGCTGCCGAGTCCAAAAAGATAAGTGACGGGTGACTCGTCGTACGCCTGATCGGCCTGCTTTTTGCTCAGCATATGGCCGGTGTATTCAATAACGCGCGCGCCTTTGCGGATTGCTGTGGTGGTATAGCAGCCCGCGGCATGGATGGCAGAAGAGCGAATGATGAGTCCCATAGAAATGTGCGATGCTTTCCCCAGGGTTGAATTCGGTATGAAAGTGCGGCGGAACCTTCGGCTCGGAATAAATGCCTTATGGCCGCATCGTAACATTGAAGTGCATGGATTGTGTTGAGGGAATCGCAATGAAACGGGGTATTGGAATCGCGCTGGTTCTGGCAGGCTGCACAATAGGGCTGCACGCGGTGGGTCAGCAGGGGAAGGGCGCACCGGCAAGCCAGCAAAATCAAACCGCGCCGGCGGTTCCGCAACCCAAGCCGCGGGACGCCAATCCTTTCCCGACCGACACGACAGACGTGCCCGTAATGCCTTCGCGTGAAAACCCCGCGCCCAGCATGCCATCGTCCAGTCCTGCCCAAACGGAAGGCGCATACTATCCGATGCCCAACAACGATGCCGATCCCGTTGCGAGCCCTGACCAGTTGGGCAGTCTGGAGAGCGGCCCCGGCTCGGAGGGTCAGACTTCGAGTTCGAATATAAAATCGCTCGACAGCATTCTGCCGCAGCCCGGAGAAACCGGCAAGAAGGGCGACGACGACATCGAAGTCATGCCCAAGGAAACCGCCGCACAGGACAAGAGCGTGGGCAAGTTCTACCTCGACAACAAGAACTGGCGCGCAGCCTTGTCGCGCTATCAGTCGGCGCTGGTCCTGGCCCCGGAAGACCCCGACGTGTACTGGGGGCTGGCGGAAAGCCAGAAGAACCTGGGCGACTATGCCGCCGCGCGGGCCAATTACACCAAGGTGATTGAGTACGATCCCGGCAGCAAACACGCCAAGGAAGCCCGCAAGGCACTCAAAGAGCCGGAGCTTGCCAACGCCGGCGGAACAAATCAGGCTCGCCAGTAGCGCAGGCTATCTAATCCCGATCATGCTCAGGTAGGCGTCGATAATCGGCTGACCCCACATGCCGGCCACAATGCCGCCAATGCAGAGAAAGGTGCCAAACGGCAGTTTGGTCGTGGCCCAGTCCTGCCCGTCCTCTTGCTTGCGCGGCGAAAAAATCACCATAACGCCGGCAAGCCCGCCGATCATCGAGCTGATAAAGAAGGAGAGCAGCATTCCCGGAAACCCAAGCCAGGCCGCCAGCATCGCGATCAGCTTCACATCGCCCAGCCCCATGCCCTCGCGGTGGCGAATGGCTCCGTACATCCAGCGAATCGACAGCAGAATGCCCGCGGCGACAAAGATGCTGATGATCCTTCCAACCAGCACCGGGCGCGTTTCAAGCCAAATCAGTTGGAGACTACTTGCCGTGCCGTCCACCGGCGACAAGGCCGCCAGCACAGCCTTGGCTACGGCGAACCCCAGCCCAAGCCCGATGCCCGGAAAAGTAAGCTTGTTCGGCAGCCACAGATTTTCCGCGTCCAGCGCAGCCAGCGCCACAAGCATCCAGTAGAACGTCATTTCACCCACCGTGCCCACCACGCCGGGTGCAACGGATGCGAGAGACAGGTGGTGCTCAAAAAGCCAAGGCTCGGCGCGCCACACGGCAGCCGCCCACAGGGCGCCCACGGTCAACTCAACCAGCGGATACCGCAAACCGATCCACGCTCTGCAGTGGTGGCAGCGGCCGCGAAGCGCAATCCAGCTCAGCAGCGGAATATTCTCCCACCACGCTAGCGGATGTTCGCAGTTGCGGCAGTGCGAGCGCGGATATACGATGCTTTCGTACTGCGGCCAGCGGCTCACACAAACATTCAGAAAACTGCCGAAGGCCAGCCCTAAAAGCCCTGCAAAGATGGTGGAGAAGGCGCGAATCATGCGTTGCTTGAGTATACGTTCTTGAGATGCGTGTTTGTAAGACGGCAAACCGATGTGCCGCTGCCGATGTGCACACCTCTGCCGGCCCACGGGCCGCTGTAGACTGAGGGTGAATGGAACAGACTCCTAAAAGCGCCGCAGCCGCCCGTAAAGATGTTGCGGTGGAAGACAAGACCAAACAAGGCAATGCCGGTCAGGGCCTCAGGACCGACCCGGCACGCGCGGCCCAACTGTTTGAGCAGTCGGCGGCCATCATGGCGAGGCTTCGCGCGCCCGGCGGCTGTCCGTGGGACAGCGAACAAACCTTCGACACTATCCGCAAATACACGCTTGAAGAAGCCTACGAGGTCTTCGACGCCATCGAGCGCAGAGACTTTCCGCATCTTGAAGAAGAGCTCGGTGACCTGCTCTTGCAGGTGTTGTTCTATGCGGAGATGGCAGCCAACGAGGGCCACTTCACCATCGCCGAGGTGCTCCATCATCTGAACCGCAAGCTCATCCGGCGGCATCCGCACGTATTCGGCGAAGAGGCCTCAAGGGCCGCTGGAAACGAAGCGGATGTTGACTCTGCCGTAGAGGGATCGTCGGCCGCAGTGCTGCGCAACTGGGAAGAGATCAAGCAGGCTGAGAAGCGGAAGAAAGATGGAGAAAACGCACAGCCCGTATCGCGGCTCGACAGCGTGCAGCGCGCCATGCCCGCACTGGCTGAGGCGTCGAAGCTGGGAGCGAAGGCGCAGAAGTCCGGCTTTGACTGGCCAAGCTGGCGCGACTTGCTGCCGAAACTTGAAGAGGAGACGCGCGAACTGGAGGCCGAAGCCGCATCCGGCGATCCCGCGCGCAAACCCGCGGTTGAGGCTGAGCTTGGCGACTTGCTGTTCACGGTCGTGAATCTGGGCCGGCATCTCGGCGTGGATGCCGAGATGGCGCTTCGCGGCTGCAATCTGCGTTTCCGCGAGCGCTTTAAGGAGATGGAGCGCGCAACAAGCAAGCCGCTCGAAGAGCTTTCGCCAGACGAGCTGGAGTCGCTTTGGTCGCAAGCCAAGCAGAAGTTGAACGGCAAAGCCGACAGCAACGAATGACGCAAAGCCCGGGAGCAGGGAAATGATCGAAATTCGCCCCTGCGAGGGGTTTGACGAGCTTGAAGCCTGCGTGCAGCTCCAGATCGCGACCTGGGGCTATGACGGATCGGACATCATTCCGCGCAAAACCTTTCGCGTTGCGCAATCCATTGGCGGCCAGGTCATCGGAGCGTTCGACAAGCAGATTACAGGCAACACCGCAGACTCGCTGGTTGGTTTTGTGTTTTCTCTTCCGGGAGTTAAGACCGTATCAGGTAAGCCGCATGCCTATCTGCATTCGCACATGCTGGCGGTTAGAGAGACACACCGCAATCAAGGACTTGGTCGGGCACTCAAGCTGAAGCAGAGGCGCGAAGCGCTTGAGCGCGGAATCCGGCATATCGAATGGACCTTTGATCCGCTCGAAATCAAGAACGCGTTTCTGAATATTCATCGTTTGGGTGCAATCGTCCGCAGCTACCGACCGGATTTCTATGGTGTATCCTCATCTCGTCTGCAGGGTGGATTGCCGACCGATCGACTGGTAGCGGAATGGTGGCTCGATTCGCAGAGAGTGCGCTCAGTCATCGGCGATCAGCCGGCAGCAGCAAACAGCATCGGAAAACGAATTCGGGTTCCAGCTTCAATCTACGAGTGGAAGGCATCAGTCGCGGAAAGAGAACGAGCCTTAGCCGTTCAGTCGGAGAATCGCGCCGAATTTCAGGAAGCATTTTCGCAAGGTCTTGCCGTAATTGGTTTCACGCGCGACAGCGAAGGCAACGGCACCTTCGAGCTGGGCCCGCTTGCACAGCTCGAACTAAATTGACATCCGCATCAACCGGTCTTCGAGTGTTGGAAGGACGTTTGTATGAGAATCGACGCAATCGTTCTGCGTGAACTGCAGATGCCGCTGGTGCGCCCGTTTGAAACCAGCTTCGGCGTCACTCGGAACCGAAGAGTTCTGCTGGCGGAGTTACAGTCAGAAGGTTTGACAGGCTGGGGCGAATGCACCGCGGGTGAGAGGCCATTCTTCTCAGCGGAATCCACTGACGCCGCATGGACGGTCATTACGCAGGAACTCGGCCCTATGCTGAACAGCGAGCATCCCGAGCACGGCGGCCACTGTCCGCGCATCTTTCGGCAGGTTCGGGGCAACCGCATGGCAAAGGCCGCGCTTGAAAACGCAATCTGGGATCTCGAAGCACAGCGTGAAGGCCTGTCGATTGCCAAACTGATCGGCGGTGTTCAGGAATCAATTCAATGCGGAGTCTCACTGGGCATTCAGCCTTCCATCGATGAGCTGATGTCTATCATTGAACGCGAACTTGCAGCGGGTTATCAACGCATCAAACTGAAGGTGAAGCCGGGGTGGGATCTCGCCGTTCTGGACCGGGTGCGCAATCGCTGGCCACAGATTTCGCTGAGCGTGGACGCGAATTCAGCATACAGGCTGAACGATGCGGACCATCTCGTTCAATTCGACGCATTTGATCTGCTCATGATCGAGCAGCCGCTCTGGCACGACGATTTTTACTACCACTCCATGCTGCAAAAGCGGCTGGCCACACCAATCTGTCTTGACGAGTCCATTCGCAACCGTCGCGATGCGCTGGCGGCAATTGAAATGGAGTCGTGCCGGATCATCAACATCAAGCTGGGCCGCGTTGGTGGATTCTCTGAGGCCATTGCTGTGCACAATGCCGCACAGGAGCGCGGTGTTCCCGTGTGGTGCGGCGGAATGCTTGAGTCGGGAATCGGCCGCAGCCACAACATTGCGCTGTCGTCGCTGGAGAACTTTGTGCTGCCCGGAGACGTATCTGCCTCTGCGCGTTACTGGGCTGAGGACATCATCGAGCCGGAGGTCACGGTCTCGTCGCAGGGCGAAATCGCAGTTCCTGACACGCCGGGGCGCGGCTATGAAGTGCGCACGGATCTGGTGGAGAAGTTGACGGTGCGCAAGGAAGTCATCCGGGCAATGGTTACTGCGTAGACGGAACCACGCGCTCCATCAGCCGTGATGGCCCCAGTTGAAGCGGCGGCCCACAATCAGCTTGATGATCCAGTGATCGGTGGCTGCGGTCGGACCCACTCCAACGCCGAAGTTCACTTCCCAATCCGGCGAAACATTCAGGTCAACGGCTGGGAAGAACATTTGCTGCTGATCGTGAAAGCTCGCAATGTCCTTTATATTGCCGTAGTCGGCGTAATATTCAATCCCGCCTGTCACCGCTTTGGTAAAGTCGTAGCTCACCTTCACATTCGGCGCAAAATCCAGGCCCTCAGCCACGCCGGGACCGTGCCACGTGCGCTCAAATGCCGGATTCAGCGCCCAGTAAAATCGGCCTGACTTCTTGTCAATAATGGGGCGAATCTCCCAGTTCCAGGTATCCGGCGAAAAAAAGGCGCGCTGGTAGCCGATCTCCATTGATAGGCTCGCGCCCACCGGCCAGTGCCACGAATCCGGCACGCGCACGCGCGGGCGAATATGATCGCCCACCCACTGAATGCCTTGGCCGCTACGCTCGCTGGTAAAGATGTATAGGCCAACCTCAGACCATTTATTGAGGCCCTGCGTGATCTCAATGGTTTCGTGTTCGGCGTGGTGCGTGGGCTCGGTCCCGTCAACAAATGCGCGCTGGCCGTCGGCGGTGAAGTTGGAGTGCAGCTCAACCATGGTGGTGCGCGGCGCTACGGTGTCGGAACCGTACACCTGGATCTCGTAGTTGCCCTGGCTGTGCGCAAAAGGAGCTGCCACGAAAAACGCCAGGCACACAACAGCTAATGGGATAAAGGACCTCAACAGTGCTCCCACCAACCTGATCGAGCGAACAAATCAGATGAATTGAAGTTGCGGGACTGAGTGCAGGGAAGACGCCCGCTTGGATCTACCCAATTATATGGGCTGTCGGACTGAACTGGAAATCGTGCCAGACCCACGAAGCAGCTCTTGCGGAAACGGGCATATGATTGATGTACCCTGACGGGGCTGATTTGCATCGAAGTGTTTGGAGGCAACCATGCCGAGCACGAAGAAATCCGGTCTCATTCCTGCGAAAATTCTGGTCCCAGTCGATTTCAGCGCATCCTCGCACAACGCTCTTGAGCATGCCGCCGCCTACGCGCGGCAGTTCAACGCCGAGATCCATCTTGTGCATGTGATTCCGACGTTTCCTTCCACCAAGGTTTACGATTTTATTCCGGAAGCCGAGTTCATTGAGCAGACCACCAGGAAAGCTGAAGCCAGCTTTGCCACAACCACCAAAGACCTTGGGGCCATGGGCATCAAGGTAAGCTCCAGCGTGCGCGTTGCCAACGACGTGGTGGCCGCCATCATGGATGTGATCAAGCGTCAGCGGATTGGTCTGCTTGCAGTTTCGAGCCACGGCGTCACCGGCTGGCACCCGCTCACCTTCGGCTCAATCGCTGAAAAGCTGGTGAAGCTCGCTGCCATTCCGGTTCTGCTGATCCGCACACCCGATCCATCGCAACGGACCAAAGCGCACGGCGATGCTCTCAAAAAACACTGGTAGAAGCGGATTGCTGAGCCGTCACGCGTCTTTGCTGAGCAATGCATCAACCTCTTCGCGTGATGGCATGGCAGCCTGCGCACCGCGCCGGGTCACGCAGATTCCTGCCGCCGCATTGGCGAACCGCGCAGCCTGCCACGGGTCGTTGCCTTCAAGCAGCGCCACCGCGAATGCTCCGTTAAAGCAATCGCCCGCGGCCACGGTGTCGATTGCCTGCACGGCGAATGGCGGCACCCACGCGCCCTTGCCCGCAACCGCCACGTACGCGCCTTCCGATCCGCGCTTCAGCACAACGCCGCCCAGTCCGCGGTCCAGCAGTTCGCTCGCCGCATCTTCCGCTTTCGCTCCATCACCCAAGTAGAACGCAGCCTCTGTCTCATTCGGCGTAAACCACGCAATTTGCTTCCATGCGGCATCCGGTAGTTTCGCGGCAGGAGCGGGGTCCAGCATCACAGGCACACCTGCTTCGGCGCACATGGCCAGCGTGAAATCGCGCGTTTCCGTCGGAATTTCAAGCTGGCAAAGCACCATTCCCGCTGAACGAATGATCGCAGCCTGTGCATCAACCGTTGCGCGATCCATCTTCGCATTAGCTCCCGGCACAACCACAATGGAGTTTTCACTACTGTCCGCGAGGAAGATCGCCGCGATTCCCGATGAGCCTTCCACCTGTTCCATTCCGCCAGTTTGCACGCCCGCTTCGGCAAGATTCTTGAGCAGCGCAGGCCCGTAGCTGTCTTCGCCCACCTTGGCAACCATCGCCACAGGATATCCAAGCCTGGCTGCGGCCACGGCCTGGTTCGCGCCTTTACCTCCGGGCGTTGTGTGAAAGCCGGAGCCGATCAACGTCTGGCCCACGCGGGGAATTACCGGCGTCCGGGTGACCAAGTCCATCATGACCGATCCGACTACGACGATAGGTTTGCGTTCCGCGATCATTGTTTCGCCGCTTTTATTGCTTCAGTCAAAGCTGGAATCACTTCCATCAGATCGCCCACAATTCCGTAATCCGCCACTTCAAAGATCGGCGCGTCGGCATCCTTGTTAATGGCCACAATACACTGCGAACCCTTCATCCCGACAAGATGCTGAATCGCTCCTGAAATTCCGGCTGCAATGTACAGCTTGGGCGCAACAGTCTGGCCGGAGCTTCCCACCTGGCGTTCCATGGGCAGCCAGCCTGCGTCGCAAATAGGCCGTGACGCGCCAACCTCCGCGCCCAGCGCGTTGGCAAGTTCCTGAACCACCGGTAGATTATCCTGAGACTTGATGCCGCGACCAACGCCCACAATCAACTGCGCCGAGCTGAGATCGACAGTCTGCGCCGCCGCGCGATACGGTTCGCCGGGCCGAGTTCGAATTTGCGCAGTTTCAATCGCCGGGGTAAACATCTCTACGGTAGCCGCTCCCGCACTCAAAGAGTCCGCCGCAAACGCTCCAGCCTGCACCGAAAGAAAGCAGATCCCCTCACCGGCTCTGCGATAGCTGCCGCTCAGCCGGCCCTGTAAAAGCTGGCGCGTAAATACCGGACCGCTCGAAATGGCAGTCACGTCGCTGATCAGCATCTGGCCGAAGCGCGCAGCCAGCGCCGGTGCATAATCGCGAACCCGATAGGAGTGTGGAAAGACAAGGTATTCAGGCTCTTCCTGCTGGATGAGTTGTTGCAGCGCCGTCGCATATCCGTCCGCCGTGTAAGGCTCAAGCAGCGCATGTTCAACGCGGATCACCCGCCCACTCACTTTGCCCGCAACTTCCCCGGCAGCCGATTCGGTTTGCGCTCCCAACACGATGGCCGTTACACGCTCAGCTTCGGGAAGGCGCGTCGCAGCAGCAAGCACTTCCCAACTGATGCGTGCAATGCGTCCTGCACGCTGCTCCATCACAACCAGGATGCCGCTCATAGTACACGTACCTCTGCCTTGAGTTTTTCAACCAGCGCGGCAGCAGCCTCTTTGGGTGACCCGCCAATCATCTGCGTCGATTTCTGCTTTTGCGGAAGCGAGATTTGCTCAAGCACGGCCACAGGCACGGACATGACTCCGAGTTCGGCGGCATTGAGCTGCTTGAGCTCCTTGGACTTCGCGCGTTTAATGCCCATCAGCGTCGCGTAGCGCAGCTTGTTGCCGCCGGACTGAATTGTCAGAACCGCGGGCAAGGGAAGCTGCACGTCCTGGAACCAGCCCTCCTCGAGTTCGCGCTTTGCCTCGATGCCTGATTCTATCTTTTCAACGTGTAAAATCAGCGTGGCGTGCGGCATTCCCAGCAGCTCTGCGAGGATCACGCCCGTTTGCCCAAAGCCGAAGTCCTCTGATTGCAGTCCAGTGAGCACCAGGTCGGGGCTTTCAGGCTTGATGGCGGCAGCCAGCAACTGTGCCACGCCGAGAGAGTCGCGCTCAGCGATGTTGTCGCACAAAATGTGCAAGGCTCGGTCCGCACCTTTAGCCAGAGCCTCGCGAATAGTTGCCGCAACTTGCTCCGGCCCCGCGCTGACGACAACGACTTCGCCGCCGTGCTTCTCCTTAAGCTGCAAAGCCTCTTCGACAGCGTGCGCGTCGCTTTCATTCATCGAAAACTGCATATCGGATTCTTCAATCCACTTGCCCAACGCGTTCATGCGCACTGGCGCGTCACGGTCAGGAACCTGTTTGATGGCAACGAGAATTTTCATCATGGAAGCTCGCGTATATTCTAAATGCCGACCGGCTAAGGCAGACACCGACGCATCAGTCAACGACGCGGACCTTGCGGCGTCTTGAAATCACGTGTCCTCTTTGCCCATGGGCGGCAGCCGAGCGCCTTGCGGATGGCATCGGCTCTCCTGAAATCCAGCGGCGATGCAGTAGTAGGGTTTCAGGCGTAAGAGGGGAGTTGATCTCTGGCGCAGACCACCAGCTGAGCACTTCCGCCAGCACGTCATCGCCGCCGTCAAATTGAAACCGGTCTGACGCGAGAAGCGTGAAAGCCACGGTGGCCAGAGCCTTTGGGGAGATGCGGTGGTCAATCCCGCCATCGCAGAGCTTGAGCAAATGATTTCGCGTAACACTGAAATCCTCGTCCATGTCTTCGATCATGACTTCGCTGTCGACGTCGCTGATCTTGGCCACTGCAAAATTCGCTTCAATGGCAAGTGCCTCAGGCGGAACCTCGTCGAGGAAAAAGCGCCGGATTGTATTTTCCTGAATCGCCATGTGAATCCAGTGACTCCAATCTACTCCATTTGCCGCAGGCTCGCAGCGGCGATCTGTGCGATATCCACCACCTGCGGTGCTGCTTCCCGCTGCCTTGCGGTTGCCGTTACAGCATCTCGAAGCATTGAGTTGCAGAACGGGCACGCGGCGGCAATGGTGTGCGCGCCTGTCGCCATAAGTTCCGCCGCGCGAACATGGCTTACTCGTTCGCCAGACTCTTCGCCCAGGAAGGCCAACCCTCCGCCGGCTCCGCAGCAAAAACTGCGCTCATGATTGCGCTCGGCCTCAACCACATTTCCGCCAAGCCCGGCCACTGCGCGCGGCTCATCGTAGGCATTGCGATAGCGCCCCAGGTAGCACGGGTCGTGAAAGGCAATATCTTCGCGATTCGGGTTTTGCGGCAGTCGATGCAGGTGCCGCGCCAGAAACTCGCTGTGGTGCTCAATCTGCGGAGGCGTGCCGAACTCCTTCCAGTCTTCCTGGACGGTGCGCACGCAATGCGGGCAGATGGTAAGCATCTTCTTCACTTTGTTTTCTGACAGAGCGGCAAGACTCTCTTCGGCCAGTTGCTGAAACAGCAAATCGTTGCCCAGCCGCCGCACTGGATCGCCTGTGCATTTCTCTTTCCGCAACACGCCGAACGTTACGCCCAGGTAATTCATCACGAGCGCAAGATCGGCGACAATCTCACGGCCTTTGGGATCGTAGCTGCCCATGCACCCGAGCCACAGACAGTACTCCTGCGTTCCATCGTAGAGCGGCAATTGTTGGCGCTCGATAAATTTGTCGCGTTCCGCCGGGTTAATTCCATGCGCGTTGCTGCCTCGTTCGAGAGCGAGGAAAAGTTTCGCTCCGTAGTCATCCTCCCATGCGCCGGTATTTACCGCGCCGCGGCGCAGGCCGATGAGGATGGGCAGATGTTCAATACCAACGGGACACTGGAACTCGCATGCTCCGCAGGTGGTGCATTGGAACGCGGCTTCCTGCGAGTTGTACTTGCCGAGCAAGGGCTCCGCTGAGGCTGGGCCAAGATCGTTCAGATATCCCCGCAAGCCCAGAATCACCTGCTTGGGATTGAGCACTTTCCCTGTGTTGTTTGCGGGGCAGTGTTCAGTGCATCGTCCACACTCTACGCACGAGTACGCCTGCAAACTCACCAGCCGCGTCATATCGGTTCCTGCAATCAGTCCAAAATCCTCGTCTCCAACCAGCGGAGGAATGCGCGAGAATCCACCGCGCGAAAAGAAGACCGTGAATGGGCTCAGAACAAGATGCAGATGCTTGGTATGGGGAATGATTGGCAGAAGCATGAGCAGCGCCAACGTGTGAATCCACCACAAGGTCCGCGTTGCGGGGCTCGCGTCCGCGGTTAAGAACGCCGCCAGGTAGGTTGCCATCAAAAGAAAGATGAGCAGCGCAATCAGGCCTGACTCCCACGACAACTCTTCGCCAAGCCATTTAGACCGGATGAAAAACCGGCGCACGAAGAGCCAGAAGATGCCGGCCAAGCAGGCCGCTGCAAAAGCTGCCGCAAACCAGATGTACCAGCGGCCAATTGAACCGGAGGGCGACAGAAAGCCAAGTGCAAATATGGCGGCGCAGTGATTGATCGTGACCAGTGCGAAGGCGCAGAAGGCCCAGAAAACAAAGGCGTGGGCCAAACCTGCCGCGGGCCGTTGGCGGATCACCTTTGATTGAAGCAGAACCTCGGCGACAAAGGCGCGCACGCGCGGGCCGATAGGGAAGAGTTGAAAATCGGCGTCTCGCTTTGAAGCCAGAATCGTTTTGAGGACAACGGAGAATCGCCGCCAGAAGAGGTAGGCAGAGCTCACGGCAAGGACCGCAAAGACCACCTTCTCCGCTATGGAGAAGTGTTCAGGCTCGGCGAGCATAGGCAAAAGCAGCGTCACGGTCAAACCCACTAAATTACACGAAAGCAGTTCGAGCCGCCGTGCGGCGTCCTGTGCGGATGAGCAGGCAGCTCAATGTGCTCGTTAACAGCGAACGATATTGGACGCCTTGATTCCCTTGGTTGCATTGCGCGTGTCAACCACCAGTTGAGACTCCGCGGCAATCGCCCTGTAATCGTACGCCGAGTGATCGGTCACAATCACCACCGCGTCATACTGTTCCAGATTCTCAAGCGGTGCGCAGGTCATATTCAGATCGTATTGACGGCCACGCCCCACCTTTGGAAAATAGGGATCGTTATACGCAACTTGAGCCCCCTTGCCGCGCAGCAATTCAATGATCGTAAGCGAAGGTGATTCGCGCAGATCGTCGATGTCGCGTTTGTATGCGATGCCGAGGATCAGAATCTTCGACCCTTTGAGCGCCTTTGATCGCTCATTCAGCGCCGCAGTAATCTCATCGATGACAAAATACGGCATGTCGGTGTTGACCGCGCCGGCCAAAGAAATAAAGCGGGTATGAAAATCGTATTCGCGAGCTTTCCAGGAAAGGTAAAACGGATCAATCGGAATACAGTGCCCACCCAGTCCCGGCCCGGGATAAAACGCCTGGAAGCCAAAGGGCTTGGTTTTCGCGGCGTCGATCACCTCATGAATGTCGATGCCCATGCGCATGCAAAGCCGTTTCAGCTCGTTTACCAACGCAATGTTTACGCATCGATAAATGTTCTCAAGCAGCTTGGTCATCTCCGCAACTGCCGGACTGCTCACCGGCACCACGCGATGAAAAAGTGTTCCATACAGCGCGCTCGCAAGTTCTACCGCGGCCGGTCCGCAACCGCCAATCACTTTGGGAATGTCCCGCCGCGCCACGGAATCGTTGCCCGGGTCTTCGCGTTCCGGCGAATACACCACATGCACGCCCGGCTGATCGAGCGCTCGTGATACCTTCAGCCCCAGCGGATTTCCAGCCTCAAGCAACGGCGCCACAATCTCCTCCGTCGTTCCCGGATACGTGGTGCTCTCAAGAACAATCAACTGATCGACGCGAATGTGTGGCGCAATTGACTCAACCGTTCCCCGCACAAAGCTCAAGTCCGGCTCGTGGTGGTCATCCAGAGGCGTGGGCACACAGATGATCACCGCATCCATCTCGGCAATCTCTGAGTAATCCGTGGTGGCGCGAAAGCCGGCGCTCCGTGCCTTCTCAATCTCCGCCGGAAGAATGCGAACAATATACGAGCCGCCTGAGTTCAGCGTGGCCACCTTGTCGGAGGCAATATCAAAGCCGGTTACTCTGAAGCGCTCATCACTGAATAGCAGCCCCAGTGGCAGCCCCACGTAACCCAGGCCGACAATCCCAACGCGTGCCTCACGGCTCCCGATCTTTTGCTTGAGCAGCGGCAGCGATTCTACGGGGGGTGACATCATGATGACGATTGTACCGAAGCCCGAAGAAATTCAATCTGGAGAGTCCGTTCCGGCACATTAGTATTGTAGTCAGCGAGGCATTTTCGTCGGGCCGCGCAATATCCCCACATCTGGAGTGACAAAGTGCCGAAATATCTGGTAACTGGAGCTGCGGGCTTTATCGGCCGCTCAATTGCAAAAGCCCTCCTCGAACGCGGCGACAGCGTGCGGGGCGTCGACAACTTCAGCACCGGCAAGCGCGAAAATCTCATCGGGCTTGAGGAAATGGAATTCCTCGGCGGCGATCTTGCCGATTCCGCTGTCTGCGCTCAAGCATGCGAGGGTGTCGAGGTCATCTTTCACGAAGCGGCTCTGCCCTCGGTTCCTCGCTCGGTCGCCGATCCGTTAAGCACCAATGTCGCCTGCATCGACGCCACTCTTAACCTGCTTATTGCCGCCCGCGCCGCCGGTGTCCGCCGCGTCATCTATGCCGCCTCGTCCGCAGCCTACGGCGATACGCCCACGCTCCCCAAGCACGAAGGCATGCTACCCGCGCCCATTACTCCCTACGCCGTGGCCAAGCTTGCCGGTGAGCACTACCTCGCCTGCTTCACCCGCGTCTACGGGCTTGAAACCATTTCGCTCCGCTACTTCAACGTCTTCGGTCCGCATCAGGACCCAACTTCGCATTACTCCGGCGTGCTCGCCATCTTCTGCCGCAAAATGCTCGAAGGCGAACAGCCCACGATCTACGGCGATGGCGAACAGAGCCGCGACTTCACTTATATCGATAATGTGGTGCTCGGCAACCTGCTGGCCGCTGAAGCCCCTGCGGAAAAGGTTGCCGGCCAGATGATGAATCTCGCCACCGGCAAAAAGATCACGCTCAACCAGACCTTTGAAATCCTCAAGGGCCTTACCGGCTACCGGGGCAAGCCCGCCTACGAAGATCCGCGCGCCGGCGACATCAAGGAGTCGCTGGCTGACATCTCCCGCGCCAAATCGCTGCTCGGCTACCAGCCCACCGTCGATTTCAGCGAAGGCCTGCGCCGCACCGTGGAGTGGTACAAGACTCTCGCATAGTCTCAGCTTTGGCTGGGCCGATCATGTGCAATTTATACTCGCGCTGCTCGGCCCCGGCCTCTTTGCCTGGAACTACCGCCTGTTGGGCCGATTTCTGTCGGGATGGTTTCTATCCCAGTTGTCGTTTTCTCTGAAGACCCCAATCGAAGAGATCCTGTCATTCCAGCTCTTTGAAGGCACACTCCTGAGCCTCACACGCGACAGATCGTTCAAATTCCGGTTAATCCCAAGGCTTTCTCCGTTGAAATTGCTGTCATTGAAAATGCGAACCCTCACTCCGCCAAACAAACGTATCGAACTGATACGGTCGTTAAATCCCGGCGGCATCGAAGGCCACTGTTCGCCAACTCTAAGACAGAAGTAGTTGCCTCTGAAGTTGGAGTCTTGGTAAAAGCACGCGCCACTTCTTGGCGGTTGTGGCCTACCCCATTGCTGCTGGGCAAGCGCGGGCAGAGCCATGAACGTCCCCATCAGGATCATGCCTAGTCCAAGCCGCAGTTTCATCGTATCTCTCCATTTTCTGTCACTGACGGTTGCGATCGAATCTGTCCAATTCGAAGGCTGCGGCTCTTGGGTTCAATAGAAATAGTGGGCCGCAGTGCAGGCGAATTTTCGTGCATCGCGCGGCAGGGGAATCTCCACGCTCAAAACCTGTTGAATCGGAGCGTTCATTTTTCATTACCGGCCGCGCCAGTGTACCACTAGTTACCACAGTTGCAGTCTCGGTCTATATTCGCCCTTGGGCTGTGTACTCCTTATTTGCCGCGGCTTCAGCGAGGCAAGGGTAGATCGCAAGAAATGAAATCCAGAAGCAAGTGTGAAACAATCCGCTTTTGGCATTCTCGTACTCCATCGGAGTGCTTTGCATCCAGCCTCCTCGCTGGCCGCAAATAATAAATCGGATCGGACAGACGTCACGCCACACTCCTCTTCGAAAACTCCGTATCGATACACAGGCCATCCAAAACCGATATTCAACAATTTTTCGGTCTTCAAATCTATGTTATTGCTCAAGGTTGTCTGGGTTTCACAAGCAATTGTGCTCCAAAATTCCCACCTCAGCGCCTGCGCACGAGCACACACTGAACCTCGGCGTTGTGATCTGCGTCACTATACTAGCTGCAACAAATGTGCAATTTCCTTTTTCAGCGCTCTGGTCTCTACTGGGAACATATTGGAGCCAATGTCTGGGTACTAATCTCTCTGCCGACACTCGCAGGGCTTCAACCAATGTGGCTGTTGGGGTTATCGCAGATGGCATTGGAACTGGGGACCGAAAGTGGATGCCATGGGCAGAAGAATCGATACTGCAACAGGACATCTTGAACCAGGAACGATAGGCACAAAAGAGCCGGCGCCAATTTACCTTCTTGCTTTGCGGGCCGGCATAATCGCCGGTGGCGTGATGGCGGCCTTCGAACTTTGCAAGATGATATTAAAGCCAGACCTCCATGTCTGGATATCTCACCTGATCACCATCCTCTTTACGATGATGATTGTCGCTGTTGTGAGTTTCTGGACATACCTGAAGGATCAGATAGCTCATCCGGCAATCTCAGCCACAGAAGAACGCTACCGCCTACTCTTTGAAAAGAGCATGGCCGGTGGGTACAGAACCTCTCTGGACGGCCGTGTTTTGGACTGCAACGTTGCATTCTGCCAAATGCTTGGGTATGCCACCCGTCAGGAGGTAATTGGTAGATCGGTCGACATAGGCTACGTCAATCCCGGAGATCGTGACCGCTTCCTGGCGCAATTGCGAGCGGAAAAGCAGGTGACGAACTTTGAACAGCAACTGCTGAGGCTGGACGGCAAAATCATCTCCGTTCTCAACAGCGCCGCGCTTGTGGAGGATGGTGAGGGAACGGAGTTATTCATCCGCGGGTCGGTGACTGACATTACCGAACTGAGATGCGCAGAGAAAGAGCAACAGCGGCTGACGGAGATGGTGCGGAAGTCGGAGGCCCAGTACCGGCTCCTTTTCAAGCGGAATCCCATTCCTATGTGGGTATTCGACCGGTTAACCCTCCGATTCCTGGCGGTAAACGAAGCTGCAATCTTCAAGTACGGGTACTCGGAACAAGAGTTCCGGAACATGACAATCGCAGAGATCAGGCCTGAAGAGACGATTCCACGGTTGTTCAACCATCTCGCTGAACATGAGGATGGGCTCCAGTTGGTGGAACCTTGGCAGCATCGGCTCAAGGACGGGTCCATCATCAATGTAGAAATCGTTTCTCACAATCTTGATTTTGACGGCGTCGATGCAATGATCGTTGCTGCGTATGATGTTACGGAGCGCGAGCAGTCGAAGCGAATGCTTGAAGAGAGTGAAAGCCGGTACCGGGTATTGTTTGACGAATCGCCCGATGCCTTTTGTCTGATGGAGCAAGGCCGATACGTTGACTGTAATTCGGCGAGCTTGAAAATGTTTGGTTTTTCAAGCAAAACGGATTTCACTGATCCGGCAGCTATCTCACCTCTGCTCCAGCCCGATGGCACGCCCTCGCAAACTGCCGCCGAGCAAAAGATTGCCGCAGCACTTCAGAACGGCAAGGAGCACTTCGAATGGGTGCACCGCCGTAAAAATGGAGAGTCGTTCTTTACTGAAGTCTCCCTTGCCTCAATGAACTTGAACGATCGAAAAATGTTGCTTGCTTCGATTCGCGATATTAGCGGCCGGAAAGCCGCCGAAGACCAGGCACAGTATCTGGCCTACTACGATGCTCTCACCGGTTTACCCAACCGGGCCCTGTTCCAAGATCGCCTGAACGTGGCGCTTGCTGGCGCAGGCAGGTGGGACGAAGAAATTGCACTCTTGTTTATTGACCTTGACCGGTTCACTATCGTGAACAACTCGTTAGGCCGTGCCTCTGGCGATCGAGTCCTGAAGAATGTTGCTCAAAGGCTGAAACATAGCATGCAGGAGCAGGACACGGTAGCCCGGATAGGGAGCGACGAGTTTGCTGTCCTGTTAAATGCTATGCATGACTCCTCTGAGGCAGGTCTTACCGCAGCACGGCTCATTGAATCTCTGGCTCAGCCATTTGAAGTCGAAGGCCAACTGGTAACCGCGAACTGCAGTATTGGCATCACCATGTTTCCCGAACACGGTACAGATGCTGAAAGTCTCCTCAAGAACGCTGAGGCCGCCATGCACAGCGCAAAAGACGATGGACGGAACACTTTTAGATTCTATTCGGAAGATATCAATGGTAAGAATGCAGAGGAGCTGGCGCTGGAAAGCGCGCTTCGCACGGCACTCCAGAAGGACGAGTTGTTCCTCGTCTATCAGCCGCAGATAGAACTCATCACCGGAGATATCACCGGTATGGAAGCCCTGATTCGCTGGCGTCATCCGGACTTCGGTTTGGTGCCTCCCAACCGGTTCATCCCCATTGCAGAAAAGAACGGCCTGATCCTCTCCATCGGTGAATGGGTTCTGAAAACTGCATGTTCTCAACTTCGTCAGTGGCAAGCCGAAGGGCTGCCGGTGGTTCCCGTTGCTGTCAATGTATCGCCTCTACAGTTCCGCACTGAGAATTTCTGCGCGCAGGTCAGGGAGGTGCTTGAGGAGGCCGGACTGTCTCCCGACTTGCTGGCGTTGGAACTAACCGAGAGCCTTCTGTTTGAGAATGCGGACCGGATCAACGCCATATTGTGCGAATTCAGCAGTATGGGCGTCAAGCTGGCAATTGACGACTTTGGAACCGGATATTCGAACCTGAGTTATCTAAAGCAGTTCAAGGTCGACAAGCTCAAGATCGATCGCTCGTTTGTACAGGATCTCCCGCTGGATGCCGGTAACGTGGCAATCACAAAAGCGGTTATCAGCATTGCGAAAAGTCTCGACCTGACTGTACTGGCGGAAGGCGCCGAAACGGAAGAGCAAGTGTCGTTCCTGCGGCAGTGTCAATGCGACGAAGTTCAGGGATACTACTTCAGCAAGCCAGTGGCAGCGTCGGAAATGGCAGTTAAGCTCGAGGCATCAGCCACGAAATGTACCTCATATGCACCCGAGGAGTGCAAAGGCTGTCTGGAGTGCTCATTCCCGCAGTGTGTATTAGTGTCACCCTACTAAAGTGCGCGGATAACCCTGGCATATGGACCGGGGAGCCCACTCATCAGCAACGAAGATCTGTCGGGAGTAGGGGCTGGCTTGCATGGGGCGCAGCTCTTTGGGCTTAACGGACTCTTAGTCCAGAAGTGAGTCAACGAAGGCTTTTGCGGAAAACTCTAGCAGGTCTTCCATCTTTTCGCCCACTCCCACGTAGCGAACAGGGAGATTCATTTCGCGGGCTATGGCTACGGCTATACCGCCCTTGGCTGTGCCGTCGAGCTTGGTGAGCACAATGCCAGTGACTCCCGACGATTCAGTGAAGAGGCGGGCTTGCTGAAGGCCGTTCTGGCCAGTGGTGGCATCCATGACCAGCAATACTTCGTGGGGTGCTTCAGGGATGAGGCGCGCGGCGGTACGGCGCATCTTGTCGAGTTCGTCCATGAGGCCGGACTTGGTGTGCAGTCGGCCGGCGGTGTCGACGTAGAGATCCTGAATGCTGCGTACTTTGGCGGCAGAGATGGCATCGTAGAGGACGGCAGCTGGGTCGCCGCCGTGTTTGGTCTTGATGATTTCGACGCCGGAGCGCGAGGCCCACACTTCAAGTTGTTCGATGGCTGCGGCGCGGAAGGTGTCGGCCGCGCAGAGCATGGCTGTGCGGTTTTGCGTGCGGCTCCAGGCGGCGAGTTTGCCGCTGGTGGTGGTTTTGCCGGTGCCGTTGACGCCGACGAGGAAGATGACTTTGGGCGGCGTGGCGGGCTGGGGGACCTCGCGCTGTGGCGCTTCGAGAATGGATTGCAGCTCGGACTTGAGCAACTCGCGCAACTCGTCGCCGTCTTCGATGGCCTTACGGAGAGCGCGCTCGCGAATGGCTTCAATGATGTCGGCAGAGGTTTGTACGCCGAGGTCGCTTGAGACGAGGACCATCTCGAGTTCTTCGAGCGCGTTTTCGTCGACGACGCGGGTGAGGGCCGCAATGCCTTCGATTTTGGTGGAGAGCGAGTCGCGGGTGCGCGAGACGGCCTGCTTCATGCGGGCGAAGAGGCCGCGGTTTTCCTGCGATGCGGGCGAGTCGGTGTCGTCCTGCTTGTTGCCGAAGAACTTCATGATTGAGTGTCCAACTACCAGTCTAGAGCATCAATATTGTGTGGGCGTAGCTCCACTCAGGTAGCTGCGGTGACGTTCCAGTGACGTTGTGCGGCCGTTTGGCGGTTGGGGGTTCTAGCTGGGCGCATTGCTCAGATATTCTTGATAAGAGGCCGCTTTCCCTAATTTCAGCGTGTGGCCAGTAAGGTCGGTACAAATTTTGACGGACATTAAGAACCATCCTTTAACGAAGATTCTGGAGAACCGCATCGCCATCATAGACGGCGCGATGGGCACGACCATCCGTACGTACGGCATGGCGGAGGCAGACATCCGCGGCGAACGCTTCAAGGACGCCACCAAGGGCCTGCTGAACAACGGCGACCTGTTTGTGTTGACGCAGGCAAAGATGATCGGGGATATTCACCGGAGGTTTCTTGAAGCCGGGGCCGACATTATTGAGACCAACACGTTTGGCGCGACGACCATTGCGCAGAGCGAGTTCTTTGTCGACGATCCGCGCGAGCACGGCGGGCGGAAGGATCCGGAGTTTTACCAGAAGGTTCTTGACGACAGGTTTCTGAAGGATCTTGCGTGGGAGATTAACGAGCAGTCGGCGCGGCAGTGCAGGGAGTGGGCGGACCGCGTGGGGAATGCTACGGGTAGACAGAGATTTGTTGCGGGAGCGGTTGGTCCGCTGACGGTGTCATTGTCGAATTCTCCTGATGCAGATGATCCGGGATTTCGAGTGGTGACGTTCGACCAGGTGAAGGGTGCGTACAAAGAGCAGGTACGGGCGCTGATTGCCGGCGGATCGGATTTGCTGCTGGTGGAGACGATCTTCGACTCGCTGAATGCGAAGGCCGCGCTGGTGGCGATTCGAGAGGTGTTCGACGAGGACGGGTTGGCGAAGAACGGCAGGGAATTGCCGGTGATGATTTCAGCGGCCGTGGGACGCGGCGGCGAGACGATGATTTCGGCACAGACGGTTGAGGCGTTCTGGAACGCGGTGGAGCATGTGAAACCGTTGTCGGTGGGGTTGAACTGCTCGCTGGGGCCGGACTTGATGTATCCGTTCCTGGAGGAACTGGCGCAGAAGTCTTCGGCTGCGGTGTCGTGCTATCCGAATGCGGGCTTGCCGAATCCTCTGTCGCCGACGGGGTTTGATCTTGGCCCAGAGGATATGGCGAAGCGGCTTGACGAGTTTGCTCGCGGCGGGCTCATCAATATTGCTGGTGGATGCTGCGGGAATACTCCGGAACATATTGCTGCGATTGCGAAGGCGCTGTTGGGAAGGCATCCGCGGGAAGTGCTTGGACTAGCCGGTCAGCAGGTCAGCGAGTCGGGAAGTCTGCGGGGCGTGGTGGTTGGTAAGAATTTGGCAGGAGAAGTAGCTGCTATCCCACCCTTGGCAAAGAACGCCAAGGCTGGGGCACCCTCGGATCTTGCGGGAACAGAGAGTGAGTCTCCCGGTGCTGTCGCTACGGAGGAGACGCCGAGGCCTTTGCGGCTGTCGGGGTCGCAGCCGTTCAGGCAGCAGTCGGGCGTGTTCATCATGATTGGCGAGCGGACGAATGTGGCCGGGTCGCCGAAGTTCGCGAGGCTGATCAAAGAAGGCAAGTACGAAGAGGCCGTTTCGATTGCACGGCAGCAGGTGGAGAACGGCGCGAACGTCATCGACATCTGCATGGACGAGGGCATGATTGACGGCGTGGCGGCGATGACACGCTTTCTGCAGTTGCTGGCCAGCGAGCCTGAAGTGGCCAAAGTGCCGTTCATGGTGGACTCGTCGAAGTGGGAAGTGATTGAGGCGGGATTGAAGTGCCTGCAGGGCAAGGGTATTGTGAATTCGATTTCGCTGAAGGAGGGCGAGGAGAAGTTTCGCGAGAACGCGGCGGCGGTGATGAAGTATGGCGCGGCTGTGGTGGTGATGGCGTTTGACGAGCAGGGACAGGCTGCGACGTTCGAGGATCGCAAACGCATCTGCGAACGGGCTTATCGCATTCTCGTGGACGAGGTTGGGTTTCCTGCTGAAGACATCATCTTCGATCCGAACATTCTGACGGTTGCCACCGGCATGGATGAGCACAACAACTACGCGGTCGACTTCATCAAGGCGACGAAGTGGATCAAGGAGAATCTGCCGCATGCCAAGGTGAGCGGCGGCGTGTCGAATATTTCGTTCAGCTTCCGCGGCAATAACAAGGTGCGCGAGGCGATGCACTCGGCGTTTCTGTATCACGCCATCAATGCGGGCATGGATATGGGCATTGTGAATCCGGGCATGCTTGAGGTGTACGAAGAGATTGAGCAGGAGCTGAAGGAACTGGTTGAGGATGTGCTGCTGAATCGGCGGCCGGATGCGACGGAGCGCCTGGTAGAGCGCGGCGAAGAGTTGAAGCGCGAGGGCGCAGGCGCAGAGAAGCAGGAAGCGAAGGTCGAAGAGTGGCGCAACGGCACGGTTGAAGAGCGCATCTCGCACGCGTTGGTGAAGGGCATCGATGCCTATATCGAAGCGGATGCCGAAGAGGCGCGCCTAAAGTTTGGGCGGCCGCTGGCGGTGATTGAAGGCCCGCTGATGGCGGGGATGAGCGTGGTCGGCGATCTGTTCGGAGCGGGAAAGATGTTTCTGCCGCAGGTGGTGAAGTCGGCACGCGTGATGAAGAAGGCGGTTGCGCATCTGACTCCGTTTATGGAGGCGGAGAAGGCGTTGCTTGCCGCCACCGGCGAACAGGTGAGCGCGCAAGGCAAGATTGTGCTGGCGACGGTGAAAGGTGACGTGCACGACATCGGCAAGAACATTGTGGGCGTTGTGCTGGCGTGCAACAACTACGAAGTGATTGACATGGGTGTGATGGTGCCTGCCGAGAAGATTCTTGCGCGCGCGAAGGAGGTGAACGCAGACCTGATCGGGCTGAGCGGACTGATTACGCCGTCGCTGGACGAGATGGTTCACGTGGCGCGCGAGATGGAACGCCAAGGGATGAAGCTACCGCTGCTGATTGGCGGAGCTACGACGAGCCGGGCACATACGGCGGTGAAGATTGCGCCGCAGTACAGCCAGCCGGTGGTTCATGTGCTGGATGCCAGCCGCGCGGTTCCGGTGACGACGAGCCTGCTGAGCGAGGAGAATCGCGACGCGTTTGTTGCACGGCACCGGGAAGAGTACGAAGGGCTGCGCAGGATGCATGCCGCTCCGCGTGTAAATCTGACATCGCTCAAAGAGGCGCGCGCGCGGAAGACACCGATCGGTTGGCGCGCCGAGGATATTCCAGCGCCGGAGTTCACGGGCGTACGGGTGCTGGACGATTTCCCTCTGGCGACGTTGCGTGAGTATATTGACTGGACGCCGTTTTTTCACGCGTGGGAGATGAAGGGTGTTTATCCGCGCATTCTGAACGATCCAGCGCAGGGTTCGCAGGCGCGGCAGATTTTTGCCGAGGCAAATGCGCTGCTCGATCGCATTATTGAAGGCAAGTTGATCACGGCGCGCGGTGTGTATGGGCTCTTCCCGGCGAGCGCAGTTGGCGATGATGTTGAGTTGTACATGGATGAATCGCGCAAGACCGTGCTGAATCGGCTCCACTTCCTGCGCCAGCAGGCGAATCGCGAAGGCAATGAGCCGTGCCGGTCACTTACGGACTTTATTGCGCCGAAGGAGACGGGGCTAGCGGATCACATTGGCGCGTTTGCCGTTACGGCCGGAATCGGAATGAAGGAGTTGTGCGACGGGTTCAGAGCGCGGCACGACGACTACAACGCAATCATGGCGGAGGCGCTTGGCGATAGGTTAGCCGAGGCGTTTGCGGAGTGCCTGCACAAGCGCGTGCGTGATGAGTGGGGCTACGGACGCGCGGAGAATCTGAGTCCGGATGAGCTGATTCACGAAAAGTATCGCGGCATACGGCCTGCTCCGGGTTATCCCGCGTGCCCCGATCACACGGAGAAGGCTACGGTGTGGGAGTTGCTTAACGTGAAGGAGAGCACGGGCATTGAACTCACGGAGTCGTTTGCCATGTGGCCGGGGTCAAGTGTGAGCGGTCTATATTTTGCGCATCCTGAATCGCGCTACTTTACGCTGGGCAAGATTGGCCGCGACCAGGTAGAGGACTACCACCGCCGCAAGGGAATGAGCGAGGCAGAGGTTGAGCGGTGGCTAGGACCGAACCTGAACTACGATCCTGCAGCCGATAAAGTTACACGCTGACGAGTTTCCAGTCGAGTTGACAGTCGCGGTTTTATTTAAACAAGGTTAAAGCGCAGTCATTGTTTTAGCGTCGTTTTAGCCGCAGTTTGACCGTCCTTTCACGGGAACGTGGGAATACTAATGGGGTGATATCGCGTACGCTCGATCATCCTCCTCTCGACCGCGGGCCGATTCAGGCGCCAGTTTCTGCAATTCCCAACATAATTTCAACTTTGGTTCAACGCACCGAAATCCTGCACTCGCGGATACACGCGGAGGTGGGACGTTATCGTTTGCGAATGGCGGAGGGCGCAGAAGATCGCGACGCCGCCTGCAGGCTGCGTTTCAGGGTCTTCAATGTTGAGTTGGGCGAAGGGTTGGAGAGTTCGTATCAAACGGGTTTGGATACCGACAAGTTCGACTTGTTCTGCGAACATCTGCTGGTTGAGGACAAAGCTAGCCGCCGCATTGTGGGTACCTACCGCATGCAGACGGGAGAGTCGGCTGCGCGTAATCTGGGCTACTACTCCGAACAGGAGTTTCATCTTGCTCCCTACGAGCCGCTGCGTCCGGGCATTCTGGAACTGGGGCGCGCATCAATTGATCGCGAGCACCGCACGCCGGAGGTGCTGACCTTGTTGTGGCGCGGGATTGCGCAGTATGCTTCAGACATGGGGCTGCGCTACCTGATCGGCTGCTCTTCTTTGAATTCCCAAAACTCTGTAGAGGGTTGGCAGATGTATCGCCAGCTTGAGCCATACAGGGTTGCGAGCGAATTTGAGACCGAGCCGACCGAAGAGTATGCGTGTCCTACCGAGCAAGTTGGCCGGGAGACACAGCAGCCGGCCGAAAAAGAAAGCGACTCGTTGCCCACTCTCACTCCGGTTCCGGTAAAGATTCCCAAGTTATTGAAGACCTATCTGGCGATTGGCGCGCGCATTGCTGCCCCGCCGGCATGGGACCGTGAGTTCGGCACCATCGACTTTCTTACGTTGCTCGATCTGAAGTCGCTTTCGCCCGCGGCGCGCAATCGCTTTTTAGCTCCGTTGGCGAGATGACACTGCGCCGGCTCCGGCGCGCTGTGACGCTCGGATTCGAAATCATTCGCTGCATAGTATCGTTCTGGTTGCTGTGCCTGCAGGGACCGCGCACGCTGGAGCGCCGTGCTTACTGGGTTCAACTGTGCGCGCGGAGGATTCTGAAGAGTCTGGGCATTGCGTATACGGTTGAAGGCAAACCGGCGACGCGTGGGCTTGTGGTTGCGAATCACCTGAGCTATTTGGACATTGTGGTTCTTTCGGCTGCGATGCCGTGCTTTTTTGTGGCCAAGGTTGAGATTGGCGGCTGGCCCTTCTTTGGAAGGGCGGCGCGCAGCGGTGGAACGATCTTTGTCGACAGGGGAAATTTGGAGAGCGCGCAATCTGTGGCACGGCAGATGACTGAGCGGCTCAAGCTTCCGATTTCAGTGCCGGTACTGATGTTTCCCGAGGGGACCAGTACCGATGGAAGCGAAGTGCTGCGATTTCATTCGCGGTTGATCGATCCCGCAACGTCGCTGGGAGTGCCAATTACGGAGGTGGCGATCCGATACGTCGTTCACGATGGCACTCCCGAGCGAGAGCTTTGCTGGTTTGGTGATGCGAAGTTTGTGTACCACCTTTGGAAGGTTTTGGGCGTAAGCGGATTTGAGGCTGAGCTGCAATTTGGAGAGCCGCGCGTTTACACGGACCGGAGAGTGGCTGCCGATGCTACGCGCGATAAGATTGTTGCCATGCGGGAACGAAGTGCTCTGCTTGCGGGGCGAGTAGCTGTCAGTTCTCAATCGTCAGCTGTCAGATTGTGATTCATCAAGCGGGCACTATTTGTTAGCGTGCGGAGCTTTTTGGCGCGGCGGTGGATTCACGAACCACTAAGCGCGTTGAGACGAGGAACTCGCGTTTGCGGTTGGGATCGCTTGAGTTCTCAACCTGCTGGCGAAGGGCATCGAATGTAGCGCGGGCCAGGTCTCCGCGTGGCAGGCTGATGGTGGTGAGCGGAGGAAGAGTGAACTCCGCAAAGTCGATGTCGTCGAGGCCGATGACGGAGAGATCTTGAGGAACGCGCAGGCCTTCATGATAAGAGGCGCGAAGCACGCCGATGGCAGTCATATCGTTGGAGCAGATGATGGCCGTGGGCTTTTTGGCGAGCGACTTCAGGTGGCCAAATCCAGCAACACCGCCTTTGAGGGTGTGGTCGCACTCGATGATCCATTCTTTGGGAATGGAGAGTTTGGCAGCCTTCATTGCTTCGCGGAAGCCGTTTTCGCGCGTGATGGCGGAGTGGAGTTTGTGCGGACCCGCCAGGAATGCGATCTTTGTGTGGCCGAGCTTGGCCAGGTGATTCACGGCTTCGTGGATGCCGGAAGAGTAGTCGAGAAGGATGGTGCTGGCCTTGGGGTCGTCGAGCTTGAATTCGGCTAGAACGATGGGCACGTTGCGATGCGTGAGCTGATCGAGGACCGGCTCCTCTTCTCCAAATGTCATGACGGCCACGCCTTCGACCTTGCGTTCGAGCATGCGGCGGACGCACTGCGTGAGCACTGCGGGGTTTCCGTTTGAGGAGCTAACGAGAATCTCATACCCGTGTGCAACGGCAATCTCTTCAAAGCTCTGGATAAGTTCAGGGAAGAAGGGGTTAGTGATGTTTTCTACGATGATGCCTAGGAGGCGGCTGCGGCCTGAGACGAGCGTGCGCGCATGCGTGTTGGGGAAGTAGTTGAGCTGGCGAATTGCCTGCCACACGCGCTTTGAAAGGCGCTCGCTGACCAGAGGGGACCCGTTGATCGTTCGCGAAACCGTGGCGATGGAGACTTTGGCCATGGCCGCAACGGTGCGAATATCGGGTGTCTTGCCAGCAGATTTGCGCGAAACTTTTCGGGGCACGAAAGGGTCCTGATGTTGCGTTAATAGTGTGAGTGCAATGTTATTGCATGAGCACGCCGGGAATGAAGACTTTTTTCTTGTGCAATGCGATCAATCGCACCGTTAAGAGGGGGAATGCGGACCCTGCCTGAGTTATTCAGTTATGAATGAGCCGTGATATGCGAGCGCCTACCTAACTGCGCCACTTAAGTCTCAACTAACTCGATGCTGACTGGTCGCGTTCAGATATGAGCAGACGCAAGTCGCGCAGATTCTGGCCTGTGGGACCGGTGACGACCGCATCGCCAAGGGCCGTGAACATAGGGCAGGCGTTGAAGGCGGCGAGCGAGGCCTTGAGGTGGAAGCCGAATACGTGAGCGCGCTCGACGGTAGTTGGATCGGCGATGGCTCCGGCAACCTGGGTATTGCCGTCGATGCCATCTGATCCAGCACTCAGAACGGTGATGCGCTCGCCGGGATGCATTTCGAGCTCCAAGGCACAGGCCATGACGAACTGCTGATTGCGGCCGCCTGCGCCGGGAGTGCGGTCCATGGTTACGGTAACTTCGCCGACTGAGATCAGGCAAAGGCGTGGATGGATGGCGCGCAAAGCGTGGAAGCGCTCGAGGAGATACCGGGCGGCGTCGGCATAATCCCAATCGTCGCAACTGTTATCGACGACTGTGTGATAGCCCGCCTGCTGGGCGAGGGTGCGCGCGCTTTCGACGAGATCGTGGCTTGAAAGCAGGATTTCAAAGACGGAGTCACGAAAGGCCTCGTCCTCATCGGACATGGGATCGGAGGATGCGGCGAGGGAAGATGAAGCGGGCTCGGTTTTTGCAGGTTTGGTCGGAGACGGTGCACCCCAGCTCTTGTTGCCGGGAGATTCGGGCATGTCGGCGCCTGCAAAAAATGCGCGCACCGAGGCTGGAAATTTAGGCAGCAGTTCGTAGCGCGCAATCAGATCTCGCACATCTGCGATGGTGGAGTGATCGGGCGAAGTAGGGCCCGACGAAAGCGAGTCCAGGGTACGCAGGGGTACGTCCGGCAACAGCAGGTTGATCTTGACTGCGTCGGGCGCTGCCATGGCGAGGCGTCCGGCTTTGACTGCGGAGAAATGCTTGCGGAGCGTATTGATCTCGTTGATGGGCGCACCGGATGCGAGCAGCGCCTGATGGAACGCTTGCGTGTCTTCGAGCGAGATATGCGGATCGATTGGCAGGTCGAACATGGCTGAACCACCGCCGGAGATGAGGAAGAAGATCAGCGTATCCTTTTTGGCTTTCTTGAGGAGGTTTAGTGTGGCGCGCGCGGCGGCGAAGGAGTCTTCGTTGGGCAGGGGATGGCCGCCCTCGAAATAGCGGATACGCCAGTTGCGCTTCTTGGGGATGTGGACACCGCAGCAGACTCCACGCAGACCCTTGCGGCGCTTCATGCGTTCCAGAAGGATGTCGAGCATGGGAACCGCGGCCTTGCCAAATGAGATGACGAATACACGCTTGTACGCGGAGAGATCGATGGTTGCGGGACCGCAGCCATCGGGCATCAGCCGCTGAAGAGTATGTCCGTCGAAGTGGAGTCTGCGATCGAATGCCGTGGCGATATTGCAGGCTTTGAGTGCGCCAGTAAAGATGCCGGTGGCGGTGCTATGTAGCGAATCGAGTGCGGTATCGTTTATTGAATTCATTGCAATTGCTCTTTCAACCAGGCGGCGAGCTGTTTCTGCACTGCGGCTAGGTGTCCTGTAAAGAAATGATCTGCGTCAGGTATGAGGGAGTACTTTTTGGGGTCGGAGGCTGAAGCTACGATTTGCGAGAGCTCATCGGCCGGGGCGAACTGGTCTTGATCGCCGCTCACAAAAAACTTGAGTATTGTTAGACGATTGAGCGCGGGGTAGCTGTATGCGCGGCCGCCATTTTGGGTGGGAAGGCCGAGTGCGACCAGAGCGCGGATGCCCGCGAACGACGAGCTGGCGCTCGCGCAGGCTGAGATGGCCATGGCCGCGCCGAAGCTGAATCCGGCAAGCACAATCGGGCGGTCGAATTCGTTGTGAAGCCAGCGCAGAGCGGCCAGTACATCGCCGGCCTCGGCCTCGCCATCGTGCACGCCGTCGCTGGAGCCGGTGCCGCGAAAGTTAAAGCGAAGGACGGGCCAGTTGAAGCCCCAACGCGGTTCGTTGAAGACCTTCATTGCGTGATAGACGACCTTATTGTGCAGGTTGCCGCCGCCAAGAGGATGAGGATGACAGATGAGTGCGGCGAACGGCGCATCAGAAGAGCCCAGATTGACGACTGCTTCAAGGCGGCCTGCCGGGCCGGCAATATCCAGACTGAGCAGCCTTGGTGGCGCGAAGCTCGTTACCGGCTGGGTCAAGGCAGTCGTAGCGTCCATTCCACTCTAGATTTTACGCGCAATTCATCGTCCAATTACGTGGAATGGTCAGGCCAATGTGGGAATTCAGGTGCACGGAAGAGGGATTTCGGGAAGTGAGACGCTGGGTAGGGGAATTGGGGGATGCCGCTAAGGTATTCTTGCTGCATCATGTCAGAACATATTTCGACTCATGCAATTGATCCCATCGAGCTTACGAAGTGCCTATGCGAAATTGAGTCGACGACCTATTACGAAGGTGATGTAGGCGATTTTCTGGCCGCTTATCTGGCTGGGAAAGGATGGGATGTGGAAAAGACTCCGGTTCCCCAGCCGCCTGACAGCGCCACTGCGGGGCCGCGTTGGAACGTATATGCGGGCATTGCCGGCAAGACACCCGACCTGGTTTTTTCGACACATATGGATACGGTTCCGCCGTATATACCCTTCAGAGAGGATGAAGAGTTCTTGTACGGCCGGGGAGTTTGCGATGCCAAGGGCATTATTGCCGCTCAGGTTGCCGCTGCCCAGCAACTGCGCGAAGGTGGGTTCAACGTTGCCATGCTGTATGTGTCTGGGGAGGAGCGGGATTCGGCGGGTGCCAAATTGGCCAACCAGATGCCGAAGGGGAACCGCTATTTGATCAATGGCGAACCAACCGATAATCGGTTGGCTCTGGCGTCGAAGGGTGCCTTGCGGGTCTCTCTTAAATCGACGGGCAAGATGGCGCACTCGGCGTATCCGGAACTGGGTGACAGCGCTGTCCATAAGATGATTGCTCTCCTCGACAAGCTGCTCAAGATGGATTGGCCTGTGGACGAGTACGCAGGCGATACGACGCTGAACGTGGGACAGGTTCACGGAGGATATGCACCTAACGTGATCGCGGATCATGCTGAGGCGCAGGTGCTTATTCGCCTGGTGACGGATTCTGCTCCGGTGCGTGAGAAGATTCTAGAAGCCGCAACGGGTTTGGCGGAGGTGAGCTTTACGCTTGACCTGGCATTTATCCGGCTCAAGGCAGTCGAGGGTTTGCCGACGATGATTGCCAAGTTCGCAACTGATATTCCTCAATTAACGAGCTGGGGCGAGCCACTGCTGCTTGGGCCCGGTTCGATCCACGTGGCGCACACGCCGCATGAGAAACTGGCAAAGAAAGAACTGCTGGAAGCTGTGGAGTTGTACATCGAGCTGGCAAAGCTTTTGTTGAGCCGGCAGAGTTGATTATTTGCATTGAAAGGAATGAGCGTGAGCATTCTCGATATTCCAGTTCAAAAGATTACCGGTGAAGAAACGACTTTGGGCGAGTACAAAGGCAAGGTGATCCTTGTGGTGAACGTCGCGTCAAAGTGCGGGCTCACGCCGCAGTACGAGAGTCTTGAATACATTTATCGGTTCTACAAGCTGCAAGGACTGGTTGTAGTGGGCTTTCCTTCAAACGACTTCAAGGAGCAGGAGCCGGGGACGGACTCCGAAATTCAGGCATTCTGCAAGACCTATGGCGTGAGTTTCCCTTTGTACAGCAAGATCACGGTGATTGGGCGCGGCATGCATCCCCTGTACAGAGCCTTGATCACCGCGCAGCCCAGGGCGACCAGCGTAACTCATCCTACGTGGCGAACCAAGTTGAAGGGTTACGGCATTGAGACCACGCGGGAACCGGAGATTCTTTGGAATTTTGAAAAGTTTCTGGTGAATCGCAACGGCGAAGTTGTGGCGCGCTTTGCTCCCGATACGCAGCCGGACTCCGCCGAGCTGGTGGCGGCGATTGAAAAACAGCTGAACAACGAGCAATGACGAGCGGGCAATGACGGCGTTTGGCAGCGCCGAGGGCCATCTGGTAGGTGCGTAATTCCAAGCCGCACCGGCGAACGGTTTATTCTCAACAAATGAGCGATACCTCCCCAAACTCCGGCAGCGTGAACCTGCTCGATACGGCGGCATCATCTTATCTACGCTCGGCGCGGCATCAGCCGGTGCAATGGCACCCGTGGGGCGAGGCAGCATTTGCTAAAGCTCAGGCCGAAGATAAGCCGATCCTGCTCGACATTGGCGCAGTGTGGTGCCACTGGTGTCACGTGATGGACCGGGAGTCGTATGAAGATCCCGAGGTGGCCAAGGTCATCAACGAGAACTTTGTGGCCATCAAGGTAGACCGCGACGAAAGGCCTGATGTAGATACACGTTACCAGGCGGCGGTTTCAGCGATCTCGCAGCAAGGCGGCTGGCCTTTGACGGCATTTCTTACGCCGGATGGCAGGCCATATTTTGGAGCCACCTATATTCCTCGGGAAGACCGCTACGGCAGGCCGGGTATCGGCAAGGTGCTGATGGCGATGGCGCAGGTATGGCGGGACCGCCGGGATGAAGCGCTCGAGACGGCGAGCAGCGTGATGGCGGCCATTGAGCACAATGAGAGCTTCTCAGGCCGAGGCGATCTGAATATCGCGCTGGTGGACAGAATTGCCGGTTCGGCTCTGGCGAAGTTTGACCCGCGCAACGGCGGATTTGGTTCGCAACCCAAGTTTCCGCATCCCTCGACGCTGGACTTGCTGCTGGAAGTGGCCATGAACCGCGACAACGAGCAGGCCCGCGAATCCTTTGTGGTGACGCTGGACAAGATGGCGCGCGGCGGCGTCTACGACCAGCTTGCCGGCGGGTTCCACCGCTACAGCGTGGATGAGCGATGGGTGGTGCCGCACTTTGAAAAGATGCTCTACGACAATGCCGGGCTACTGCGTAATTATGTGCACGGATTCCAGAGCCTGGTGCGGCCGGAGTTTCTTGAGATTGCGCGGCAGATGGTTGGCTGGCTCGACTCAACCATGACCGACAGGGAACAGGGCGGGTTTTATGCGTCGCAGGACGCGGACGTAGGCCTTGACGATGACGGCGACTACTTTACTTGGACCTACGAAGAAGCCAGGGCTGTGCTTAATGACGAGGAATTGGAGTTTGCATCGAGCTACTGGGACATCGGTGAACTCGGAGATATGCATCACAATGCAGCGAAGAACGTGCTGTATGTGAAGAGGTCGCTGGAAGAGAAGGCTGCGCTTGGTGTCGACATCGAGCACCTGCGCCCACTGCGAGACTCGGCACGAAGCAAGCTTCTGGCCGCGCGGGCACTGCGCCCCGCGCCGTTCATTGACCGAACGCTCTATACGAGCTGGAATGCGATGGCGGTTACGGCCTATTTGGAGACAGCGCGCGTGCTCAGGCTGGAACCGGTTCGGGAGTTTGCGCTGAAGACGATGAATCGGCTGCTGAATGAGGCGTGGAGTGACGGCATGACGTTGCGCCACGTGATTGCCTACCCGGATCACACGCCACAGGAACATGCTCCTGGGACGCTCGAAGACTATGCGTTCACCGTTCACGCTTGCATTGACTCATGGATCTCAAGTGGGAACATGAACTTTTACCGGGCTGCCCGGATGCTTGCCGATGCAATGATCGAGAGATTCTACGACCGGACAGGAAGCGCGTTCTTTGATTCGGCAATCGACGCGAATGGGCCGGCACCTCTAGGGGTGCTGGGCGCGCGGCGTAAACCGTTGCAGGACTCGCCCGCTCCGGGAGGCAACCCAACAGCGGTTTCAGCGTTGTTACGGCTTCAAGCTCTGAGCGGACGGCAAGAATATCGCGAAATTGCCGAGGATACGCTGGATAGCTTTGCAGGAATTGTTGAGCACTTTGGTCTTTACGCAGGGAGCTACGGCCTTGCATTGGAGCAAATGCTTCTTGATCCTGTGCAGATCGTTATTGTTGGATCGGGGCCCGAAGCGGCGCGCCTGGAAGCCACAGCCATGGCACGGTACGCGGTGAACAAGCTCGTTCTGCGTATTACTCCCGACCAACTGGTTGACAATGAATTGCCTGAGGCGCTGGCGGAGACTCTGCTTGAGGTTCCTGTGCCGGAGAAGGCAGACGCATGGGCGCTGGTGTGCATGGGGCGTACGTGCCTGCCTCCCATCATGGACGCGGAGACGTTGCTTGAAGCGTTGGAGACGCACAGCAGCGAGCCCGAGACCGAGGTTGAGTAGATTGGCGGATTCCTCGATCGGCGGTCTGACTGCCGGTTATTCACCACTGAAGAGATTAGATTCTTTCGGCCTGAGCGAGACTGGGTCGACTGTGGGCGCGCCTTCGGCTGTTTTGGCAGCGCCCACGGCTGCGGGAAAGCTGCTGAGAATCTGGTAGGGGTTTCCCGGAAGCATGTGGTGTTCCTCAAGGGCCAAGCGGACGCGGCGGCGGAACTCGCGAACGGGAGCATGCTGCCTGGTGGCCAGTGTTCTGAAAACGACGGGGAAGATGAGTTCGGAACCTTTGATGGCATCGACGCCGAGAATCTTCGGGTCGCCGACCATGACCGATTTGAACTCTTCACTGTTTCGCACTTCCCAGGCAATTTTTGTCAGCAGCTTTTGGACCTCATCGGGATTGGCGGAGAAGTCCACGCTTACATTGACTGTTGCTACTGTGTAGCCTGCGCTCTGGTTGGCAACGGTGGTGATCTGGGAGTTGGGCACGACGTAGAGGGTGCCGTCCGTGTCGCGGACGACGGTCTTGCGGAGGGTCATGGATTCGACGACTCCGGCGATGCCAGCCAGCTTGACGGTGTCGCCGACGTTGAACTGATCTTCAACGAGGATGAGGATGCCGTTTAGCACGTCTTTGACGATAGTTTGAGCGGCGAGGCCGATGGCGATTCCGGCGATGCCGGCGGAGGCAAGCAGCGGACCCAGGTTGATGTCGAATGTGGCCAGAGCGGAAAACCCGGCGATGACGCCGATGATGCTGAAGCCGGTGGCCCGGATGACTCCGGACAGAGTTTTGACCTGACCGATACGGATTTCATCGACCGCATGGTGTTCAGCCACCCGGATCATGCGGTGGGTGATGGATCGCAGCAAGCGCATGAGAATAAAGGCGATAAGTGCGATCAGGATCAGGTGCGGGAGCTTGGTGCGGACAAATTCCTGGGTATCGAGGGCCCATTCATCCATGACCCGGCCCATGAATTCGCCTTCGGCAAATAAGCCGTAAAGCGAAAGAATTAAGGCGGTGTTAACGTGCATACCAAATCTCCTCCAAATAGACTAGACTGTGCGCAGGGTTAGCCGCGATTCCCGGCAACCTTTCCAACCACACTTCCTGCATCGTGGGGGGACACCATGAGCGTGCGGCGACTCAGTACAACTTCAAAATCAAGACTGCTGCATCGCGCTGTGATGTGGTGGTCTCTGTTCTCCGTACTTTGCGTGTCGATGCTGGCCGCGAGGCTGGGCGAGCGCGAGGTGATGGCCCAGGCTTCGCAACTGCCATCGACTTCGACAGGGCAGCTTGGCATCAGCCCGGAGGATCCTGTTCCTCAGCCACAGCCGCTGGTGATTCCGCAGGCGGCCTCTCAGCCAAGCTCAAGTCCCGGTGCTGCGGGTTCCGGGGGAGCGACACTCGCCCCCAAATGGATTCCACCGGCAGTTCCAGATCCCGACCCGAAGAATCCAATTGCGGTTCAAACAGCCAACTTGCTGAAGATGGCCTACAGCCTGAAGACTGAGGTGGATAAGACTACCAAAGACATGCTTTCAGTTCCGGTGGTTCGCCAGGCTGGAGAGATTGAACAGATGGCCCATAAGCTGAGGTCGAAATGAAAACCGCGCTGAAGTACTTCGCCATGCAACCGACGAGCCGATGCTTTTGCTTTGCCGCGCTGGTTCTGGGAGCAATTGCTATGCTTGCGCCGCCCGGCAGCGGACAAGCGTCGCCGTCGTCGAATACTGGAACGCCGACGTTGCAGCGCTTCCCCCAGATGCGTTCGCTCGACGATCCGCGGTTTGACAGTCCATCGACAACGATCTTTGCGGAAAGGCGGCTCCAGGCGCTGAATGCCGCGCAGCACCAGGCGATTGTGAGCGATACCGACAAGCTGGTAAAGCTGGTTACCGAGTTGAATCAACAGGTCAACAGCTCAAATGCGCATGTTCTGACTCCCCAACAACAGCAGATGGTGGCCGAGATTGAAAAACTCGCTCACAGCGTGCGAGACAAGATGAGGATGACGCTCCGGACCGTTGACGTAAAGGATATTTTGCAGACGTCCCCATTCTCTTCGAGATAGTTTTCAGAGGTTTTCTACCTGAATGTTGGGCGGAAAATGCCGGCTTCAGGTTGCGACTTTGAATTGATGAAGTGTTGAACGCGCCAGGTTGTTACAATCACAAATGAGGTCGTCACCACAAAGAACATTCTGGAGTGACTAGGATGGGAATAGCTGTTTCCCGCGCGCGCGGAGCCACTTCGGCTTCAACTTCGGAGCGGTTAAGTACGCAAAAATTGATTGAGATCTACCGGTTGATGTACCTCTCCCGGAGTCTCGATGACCGCGAAATCATGCTGAAGCGGCAGCAGAAGACGTACTTCCAGATATCCGCGGCCGGCCACGAGGCATTACAGGTGGGTACGGCACTGGCGCTCCGGCCTGGTTACGACTGGTTCTTCCCCTACTACCGCGACCGAGCGCTATGTCTGGCGCTGGGGATGTCTCCCGACGACATGATGCTTCAGGCCGTTGGCGCGGCCGCCGATCCATCTAGCGGTGGACGCCAGATGCCGACCCATTGGAGCAGCACATCGCTGCATATTGTCAGCACTTCGTCCTCTACGGCCACGCAGCTTTTGCACGCCGTTGGCAGTGCGGAGGCGGGAAGGTATTTCAGCAGACATCCTGAAGCGGCGGCCAAAGCGAAGGGCGACTATCGCGACTTTCACGAAGTGAGCTTCAAGAAGGATGAAGTTGTGCTGACATGCGTGGGAGAGGGATCAACCTCGCAGGGTGAGTTTTGGGAAGCGATTAATACGGCGTCGAACCAGAAACTCCCGGTTATCTTTCTGATAGAGAACAACGGCTATGCCATCAGTGTACCGGTGGAAGTGAACACGCCGGGCGGAAACATTTCAACGCTGGTCGCTAACTTTCCGAATTTCTATTTTGCCGAGATCGATGGCACTGATGCGGAGGAAGTGCTGCGGACGGTTGAAGCTGCGGCAACGCATTGCAGGGCGGGGAACGGGCCGGCTCTGATTCACGGTCACTGTATCCGCCAATATTCGCACTCGTTTTCTGACGATGACAAGGCATATCGTTCAACGGCCGAGCGCGAAGCCGATGCGCTGCGCGATCCAATAGCAAAGATGCAGATACGGCTGCTTCGCGAAGGGATTTTGACCGAAGAGCAGATCAACAAGCTGGAGCGCGAACAGGACGAAATTTCAGCTCAGGCCGCCGAACGCGCGATGAAGGCCCCATTGCCCGAGATTTCCAGCATCATGCGGCATATAAACTCCGAAGAACTGGATCCAACCGGCGCCGCATTCGATTGCGAAGAGAAGCAGGGTTTCGACGAGAAGTCGAAGATCAAAGACAACAATCCGCACACGATGGCCGATTTGATCAACGCCTGCCTGTACGACGAGATGCGCCGCGACCCGCGTATCGTGATTTACGGCGAGGATGTTGCCGATGCGAGCCGCGAAGAGGCCTTGAATGAGGTAAAGGGCAAGGGCGGAGTTTTTAAGCTTACGTCTGGGCTGCAAACTGCGTTTGGTTCGGAGCGGGTGTTTAATTCCCCCTTGGCCGAGGCGAATATCGTGGGCCGAGCGATTGGATACGGAACACGCGGCATGAAGCCCGTGGTCGAGATTCAATTCTTCGACTACATCTGGCCTGCAATGCATCAGATTCGCAATGAGCTGGCGCTGATGCGCTGGCGCTCGAATGGCGCGTGGTCTGTGCCGGCTGTGATGCGCGTGCCGATCGGTGGCTACCTCACCGGCGGTTCGATCTATCACTCGCAATCGGGAGAGAGCATCTTTACCCACATTCCTGGATTGCGCGTGGTGTTTCCATCAAACGCGTTGGACGCGAACGGCCTGCTGCGGACGGCGATCCGCTGCGACGATCCAGTGCTGTTTCTTGAGCACAAGCGGCTCTATCGCGAAGCGTATGGCCGCGCGCCTTATCCGGGACCGGACTATTCGATTCCATTTGGCAAGGCAAAGACGGTGCGGCCGGGCACGGACTTGACGCTGGTAACCTATGGCGCGATCGTGCCCAGAGCGCTGCAAGCTGCGGAAAAGGCTCAGCGCGAGCATGGCGTCGATGTCGAGATCATCGATCTGCGCACGTTGAATCCGTACGACTGGGAGGCGATTGCCACTTCGGTTCGCAAGACCAGCCGGGTGATTGTTGCCTACGAGGACATGTTGAGCTGGGGCTACGGCGCGGAGATTGCGGCGCGGATTGCCGATGAACTGTTTGAGGATCTGGATGCCCCGGTGAAGCGGATTGGCGCAATGGACACCTTTGTGGCCTATCAACCACTACTTGAGGACGCCATTCTTCCGCAGCCCGAGAAGATACTAAAGGCGATGCTCGATTTGAAAGCATATTGAACGCGGGCCGGATACAATGTTCGGATGGGAATCAGCAACTGCCCGGAATGTAGCGGGATGGCCGAAGTAAGGCGGGCGGGTTCAATCGGATGAAGAACGTCTTACGCCTCCTGCGCTACGGACTGCCCTATTCATTTCAGTGGCTATCAGGTGTGCTGCTGCTGGCAGCCGTTGGAGTGCTGGACACTTTCCGGGTGTTGCTTCTGCAGCCGATCTTCGATAAGGTGCTGCAGCCGGACGCGCCGGAAGGGCCCATCACTCTTGGCCTGACGAAGCCGCTCAATCTAACTTTCGCGGGCCACCACTGGAGTTTCGCACTTCAGGTCGATTTGCGATCGTTGATTCCAAGCTTTCTACACATGCACAATGCGTGGGTGGTGGTAGCGTTTGCGCTGGTAATTGCAACAGTCATGAAAGGCCTTTGCGATTATCTTGGGACCTACCTGGTGAATTACGCAGGGTTCGGTACCATCACAGACCTGAGAAACGATTTGTACGAAGTTACGCTGCGGCGATCTTCAAGTTTCTTCCACAAACACCCCACCGGTACCATCCTCTCCACACTAATTAATGACGTTGACCGCGTGCAGATTGCCTTCAGCTCGGTAATTGGCGAGTTTCTGCAGCAATTCTTCACGTTTCTGGTCGGAATTTGCCTGGTTATTGGGATGGGCGGGCATCTGAGCTGGGCGCTGGTACTGTTTATCCCGGTGGTGGTGACTTCGGCGCGCAGAATCGGCAGGGAAGTGCGCACACGTACACGCACCGGCCAGGACAAGCTGGCCGAGATTCAGAATATCCTGCACGAGACGGTGACGGGCAACCGGATTGTGAAGGCCTTCAACACGGAGGTGTGGGAGGTTCTGCGCTTCAAGAGCGCGGCGCGAAGGCTGTTCCGCGCCAACCTGCGCAACGTAAGGATTCAGTCCATCAGTTCGCCGTTAATGGATACGATTGGAGCGGTAGCGATTGCGTTGTTTTTGCTGATTGGCCGCAATGAGATCAAGCACGGCGAGATGACAATGGGGCTCTTCGGTGCTTTCATCATCTTGCTCTTCAAGCTTTACGATCCGGTGCGCAAGTTTGCATACTTCTACAACGCCTTCCAGCAGGCGATGGGGGCGTCATCGTCGATCTTTGCATTCTTTGACACTGAGGACGATGTAAAGGAACGTCCTCACGCGATTACGCTGAAGAAATTTGAGAGCGCGATCCAATTCAAGAACGTAGGGTTTTCATATTCGACAGAGACGGGCGAGCATCAGATTCTGCACGACATTGATTTGAATGTTCATGCCGGCGAGGTGCTCGCGCTGGTGGGTCCTAGCGGTGCCGGCAAGTCTACGCTGGTGAATCTCATTCCTCGCTTCTTCGATGTAAGCATGGGAGCCATCCTGATTGACGGTCAGGACATCCGCTATCTCACCCTGGCTTCATTGCGTCGCCACATTGGGCAGGTTACGCAAGAGACGATCCTTTTTAACGATACGGTTAGGCACAACATCGCGTATGGCCAGCCGGACGCCAAGCTCTCATTTGTTGAGCAGGCGGCCCGCAATGCGCTGGCACACGACTTTATCATGCGCATGCCGCAAGGTTATGAGACGGTGATCGGCGAAAAGGGATTCCGGCTTTCAGGTGGCGAGAAGCAGCGCATTGCGATTGCGCGCGCCATTCTGAAGAACGCGCCGATACTGATTCTGGATGAAGCAACTTCAGCGCTTGATTCCGAAAGCGAATCGCTGGTGCAGGCTGCACTTGGAAATCTGATGCAGAATCGCACCGTGATGGTGATTGCGCACCGGCTCGCGACGATTCGCCGCGCCAATCGTATTGCTGTAATTGAAGAGGGCAGAATTACCGCGATTGGTTCGCATGAAGACCTGTTGAATGTATCGCCAACGTATCAGCGCTTGTATCAGTTGCAGTTCATGGATCAACCTGAACCACAGACCGAGGTTCCCACCGAGCCGTTAACACCATATCTGCCCGGCTGTGAGCCGGCCTTCGCAACCCGGACAAAGGAGTAAGCAAGAATGGCGATTTATTCGATGACGGGATTTGCGCGGGTGCAGGTACGCGTTTCTCTCGGCGATGAGGAGCAGTTGAGTTATGTACTCACAGTAAAGAGTGTCAATCACCGCTTTCTGGATGTGCAGTTGCGCTTGCCCAACGGGCTGGATGGACTTGAGATGGAATTGCGCAAGGTGCTCAAAGAGAACCTGGTACGCGGACATGTTGAGCTTGCACTTTCACTGGATCGAACGGGTCAGCAGAAGACCGGATACAACCGGGAACTTGTGGCCGGGTATCTAGCGGCGTTTGCTGAGGCGCAGAAGGAGCACGGACTGACCGGTGAGCCCGATCTGAACGCGGCTCTGCGGATGCCGGGAGCATTGCAGTCAGAGAATCGCGCCGAGATCGATTTGACGGCTCTTGAGGCAAGCGTGCGGCAGCAGGTGGGACCGTTGCTTGAAGAGTTGAAGGTGATGCGTGCGCGCGAGGGCGAATCGCTTGAAGCCATTTTGCGCGGAACGCTGGACCGGCTGGCCGAGGTGACCGACTACGTGGCACAGCTTAGGCCGGAGATTGAGCAACGCTATCAGGAGCGACTTACGCAGCGCCTGATTGCGGCAACCGGTCCGGAGTTCAATCGCCAACGGTTGCTTGAAGAGGTTGCGGTGCTTGTGGACCGCAGCGACGTTTCAGAAGAGTTGACCCGTATGACGGCGCACATTGCGCACTTCCGGGAACTGCTTACCGCAGGCGGCGAAGTGGGAAAGAAGCTGGATTTTCTGTTGCAGGAGATGAATCGAGAAGCAAACACTTTGCTTTCAAAGACCGGGGGCATTGGCGGGAAGGGTACGCGCGTGACCGAACTGGGATTGGCAATGAAGGCAGAAATCGAGAAAGCTCGCGAACAGATTCAGAACGTGGAATAATGCTGCTCACATAATTTCAAATCATCATTTATTTGGAAAAGGAAGATCGATAAGTGGCTGGGATTCTTTTCATCATTTCGGCGCCGTCGGGTTCAGGTAAGAGCACGCTGGTGGGCGAGGTGCGCAAGCAGCTTACAAACGTGGACTTTGCCGTTTCGTGGACGACGCGGGCGCCGCGCGGCTCAGAGCAAAATGGACGCGAGTACAACTTCACCAGCCGTGAAGTATTCGAGCGCATGGTGGCAGAAGGTAAATTTCTTGAATACGCGGAGGTATTTGGGAACCTTTATGGTACTGCCTGCTCATCGCTTGATGAGGCGAGGGCCGCGGGACACGATTTGATTCTCGATATCGACGTTCAGGGGGGTGCGCAGGTGCGCGCCAAAATGCCTGAAGCGATAAGCATTTTCGTGCTTCCGCCGAATCCCAAGGTGCTGCGCACCCGGTTGCGTAACCGGAGCCGTGCTGAAGGTGTGGTGAACGAAGCCGAGCTATACAGGAGGCTGAGTGAGGCCAGCAAGGAGATTGAGAATTTCCGCGAGTACGGTTATATTCTGGTCAATGACATTTTGGACCGTGCGGTAGCACAACTTGAGGCCATCGTACTGTCTGAACGTTTTTACCGGAACGGTGAAGCCATAGCATACCGTTCTCGCAGAGTGTTGGAGGTCGCCGCGGCCTGCCTACAAGCGAACTCGCAGGAGCGGCTGAGGCCCGTATTGGAGGCGTTTGGAATACTGGGCGATTCCAGCCAGCAGCTATTGAATTTTGAGGAGGATCCCGATGACGATTGAGACTAGTTTCGATTCGAACTATCGCAAGGTTTTGGTCGCAGCGCGTCGCGCTCGCCAAATCCAGAGCGGTTCCCACGCTCTGGTGCCTAGCCAGTCGACCAAGGCTTGCCGCATTGCTCAGGATGAGATTGAGGCGGGTAAGATTTCATACGTGAAGACCGAATCCGAAGTAGTGAAGCCGCTGGTGGAAGGGCCGGCGGTGCCGTTCATGATCGGATAGCTCTCACTTGCTGACAACTTATTGAAGCAAAAGCACCTCTTCGGCTGCGCTCTGTCACCGTTCGAATCGCAGAAGAAGAGGTGTCGTGTTTCTGCATGTGGATGAATCTGCAGGCACATACGGTGTGCGTTTCACTACTCCGCTCCAAAGCGAAAAACAGATACAATCGAGCCATGAGAGTGACGGTGGGCGTGTCCGGCGGGATTGCCGCATACAAGGCGGCTGAACTGGTGCGTGCGCTGCAGCGGCAGGCGCTGGACGTTCATGTAGTGATGACCAAGTCGGCGTGCAAGTTTGTGCAGCCGCTTACGTTTGCCGCGTTGACCGGACACAAAGTCATTACCAGCCTTTGGGACGAAGGCTACAGCGGAGCCGGGGAAACGGCCGCCGAGCAAAATGGGATTGAGCACATAGGCGAGGCGCAATGGACTGAAGCGCTTGTGGTTGCGCCGGCGACGGCAAACATCTTGGCCAAGTTTGCCCATGGCATTGCGGACGACTTTCTAAGCACGATGTACCTGGCCACGGCGGCTCCTGTGCTGGTGGCGCCGGCCATGAATGTGAACATGTGGAACCATCCGGCAACGCTGGCCAATGTTGAGATACTGCGGCAGCGCGCCGTTCGTATCATTGAGCCAGGGACGGGCTCGCTGGCTTGCGGCATGGTTGGAGTTGGCCGCATGGCGGAGCCTGAAGCAATCGCCGATGCGGTGCTGAATTCACTTGGCAGGCGGCATGACATGGCCGGCGAAATCGTGCTGGTGACGGCGGGTGGAACGCGTGAGGCACTTGATCCGGTGCGGTTCCTTGGCAACCGTTCAAGCGGCAAGATGGGGTATGCGTTGGCTGAAGCCGCGCAAAGTCGCGGTGCAAAGGTGATTTTGATCAGCGGACCGGCAGCGGTGCATCCGCCGGCACACTGCGAAGTGGTGAAGGTGACCACGGCGCAGGAGATGCGCGATGCGGTGATGGCACGCATGGATGAAGCCACGATGGTGATCAAGTCAGCGGCGGTGGCTGACTATAAGCCGGTAACCACTTCAGAACAGAAGCTAAAACGCACCGGACCCATGATGTTGGAACTGGCTCCGACCGAGGATATTCTCGCTGAAGTAGTGAAGCGGCGGCGGCCCGGGCAATTGATTGTTGGCTTTGCGGCGGAGACTGAGAACCGCATGGAAAATGGCCGAGCCAAGCTACTGCGCAAGGGCGCGGACGCCATTGTGGTGAACCAGGTGTCAGCGGGCGTGGGCATTGAGGCGGATACAAACGCGGCCACGTTTCTTACGCCGACAACGTCCAGTGAATTGCATGAGATGCCGAAGCGCGAACTTGCCGATCGTATTCTCGATGAGATTCTGACGCTGCGGAGGCCACGGTCGCTGGTGGTTGAGCTAGACGATGAAGCGTCGCGGAAGAAGCGGCAGGACGAAGTTCTGGGCGAGACTATTGTGCCGGCGGCCCGGCGGCAATTGATTGTGGAGTAGGCGACTTGGCGAGGCAACTGGATGTATCAACCCGCGAAGCGCTGACGGAGCGAATCAGGTTTTATCGCGAGCTTGGGCTGACGGAGTTCTATAGGCGGCCCGGGGAGCTGAGCGCAGAGCCGGTGGCTGAAGCTGAAGCCGCTTCAACTATCGCGGAAGCGCAACCAGCGGCGCCCTTCGTAGATGCTGAACCTGAAAATCCCCAATCGCATTCAACATCACTCACGGAGGGCCGTACCATTCCGCCACGTAAGACGTTTCCTGCGCAACCACCTGTTGCCGATGCTGTTGCTATTGAAGACCACGCTGCCGCGCTGCAGATCATCCGCGAAGAGATTGGCGACTGCACGCGCTGCGCGTTGCACAAAGGCCGTAATAAGCTGGTGTTTGCCGATGGCGATCCGAATGCGCGGCTGATGTTTGTGGGAGAGGGACCGGGTGCGGACGAAGACGCGCAGGGTTTGCCGTTTGTGGGCCGGGCCGGGCAACTGCTGAACAACATGATAGGTGCTATGGGACTCCAGCGCGAGCAGGTGTACATCTGCAACGTGGTCAAGTGCAGGCCGCCGGGCAATCGGACGCCCGAACCCGAAGAGGCGAATACATGCTCGCCGTTTCTCTTCAAACAAATCGATGTGGTGCGGCCGCAAGTGATTGTAGCTCTTGGCGCGACGGCGGCAACGTATCTGCTTGGGCATCGTCAGCCGCTGGCCGGGCTCCGCGGGCGTGTGCACGCCTTTCGCGGAACGCAACTGATCGTGACCTACCATCCGGCGTTTCTGTTGCGCGACCCTCGGCAGAAGAAAGAGGCTTGGGCCGATTTGCAGATCGCGATGAAAGAGCTGGGGCTGGCGAGGCCGGCGCGGTAGCTGCCGGCGTAAGCCTATCGTCAGCGACTTAAGCGCATTGGATTCCGCGCTGTTCGCCGTCTTGCGATGCGGCGCATCGCCAATCGTCCAGAGCTCATTTCATTTGGAGTTTACCGGCCTCGTGCTGTTCTCCTGTGTCCGGTCCAAATTTGAAAAGTCAATTGATTACCAGAGTTGTTTTTTCCCAGGACCACTCGTTTTAGGAGGTGAGACATACAGTCATTTCTGAGAGAATGCAGGATAAGTCGAGTCTGAATGCAGTCTGCGAATGACGGCATGAGAGTGGCCCGGAGACTTTAGCGGCGCGGTCTTTCTGTCATTCGCTGGAGGTTTTGATATGGCATTGAAATTATTGCGTGCGGGGTTGGATGCGCTATGCCGGGGATAGTAAAGGCCCTTAAGAGCCGGACGTCGCGAGCGGTCGAGTTGTTACCCTATGGGCGGGACATTACACTCCACTTGACCCGCAACAGACGCGGGATCAGTTACTCGGGTGTGTTCAATACCTGGGAAGAAGCGTCACGGGCCGCCTCGAAAAGAAAATCCAGCGAATACGACGTAATCAACGCCAACAAGGCGAAGAACTCCGAAAGTGAGAAGCAGTCCCTCGACACATGGTTCCATGAGGCCGACTACCCGCTCTTGTATTGGCTGTCTAGAGTTATCGATGAAAGGTGCACTGTACTTGATCTTGGAGGCAGCATTGGGCATTTTTTCTATTCGATACAAAGCAAGCTGGAAGTTCCGAAAACCCTCAAGTACATCATTGCCGAACTGCCTGCTGCGGTAGCTTACGGGGCAGAGATCGCGCGAGAGCGCAAAGAAGACAGGCTATCTTTCGTCGATAGCGGTGATCTTTCTCCGGTGCCTGAACTAGACGTCTTTCTAAGCGCGGGTGCTCTGCAATATATTCCGATTCGACTCCCGCAGGTCATTGAGGAATTGAGAGCGCGACCAAATCACGTTTTATTGCATAACGTGCCCGTCCATGCAGAGAAAGAGTTTTTCACGATTCAAAATCTCGGCGTGTGCCAGGTCTCATACCGTATCTACTCGGAGAGAGCACTGTGCAAGGAGATGGAGGGGCTTGGATATACTCTGATCGCGAAGTGGATAAAGGACCGAACGATAGAAATACCGTTTCATCGCGATCTTGCGATTTCAGGTTATGCGGGATTCTATTTCCGTAGAGACGGCTGAGGGTCAATGCTGCCGTTATCGTAATCGCGACGTGGCGGCCAAGGGGCGGCAGGGAAGCTGGCTACTGTTTCCTACTTTGCAGGGCTTGAATCTGTATTTTGTCCCGCAATGGGTAGCATCTTTAGATTCGGCCATGTGCCAGGGATCTGCTCGACTTTTGCGTCGGGCCACTGTGTCGGAATTGGACCAAAGTGCCCATTAGGCCGGAGTGGAGAGGGCGGAAGCTCAATGCGCGCTATTGCAACGCCCTTTGGTCTCATGTCCATACACGACATGTTGAACAGCTGATTGAAGTCGACTTGCGCACTCGGCTTGTTCTGGCTTTGGATTTGTCCATCACAGGAAGACATTCTCCCTTGCTTCGTCGATAAAAAGTTCTGTCCAATCTGCCCGAATTGCATACCGCTAAAACTGAAAAGTGATTGAGGGGCAATGGGTTTTTCGGGAGGGGCTGGCGCGGTTCTCGATGTGAGCGCCGCAGACTGGCAGATGGCCAGGATGCCAAACGATTGAAGAACAGCTAATAGAATAAATCGCCTCATGTTCTCTCCTCCGCCATAGCCGACAGTTCGTTGATTGGCAGTATAACAAGATCTTCATAGGTCTCTCGGTTCAGCTGCAACGGTACGGCCCACTGATGCCATGAATGCAGAAAGACGCCGATGAGAAATTCGCTACAAATGCAACGACTTTGCGATAGACTCACGGTAATTCCCCCGGGACGGAGATGTTGCTGAATGCGGAAGTTCCACCAATAAAATTCTCCGGAGGCACCGTGGCAAGTTCCGCGTCTGTGTCGGCAAAGCCGCGCGTAGCATCGCACCTGCCGAAAGCAATTGCGCTAGCGGCGATTCTGTTTGTGGCACTGGGCTTTGTGTTCAGATACGTCTTTCGCTACTACCTCAACTACAACTAGGCTGCATTTACTGATCCCATGAGAGGCGCGGCCAACTACTGGCTGATGCGCGGCTGGCTCCTGTTGCAAATCAGTAGTGGCATGGTGGCGCTGCTGAGCGGCCCGTTCCAGTTTTCAACTCGGATAAGGAAGCGCTACCTCAGTGCTCACCGCATGATGGGACGCGTCTATCTTATCGCGGTCGCATGCGAGTCGCTGGCGGCGTTCAAGCTAGCGTTTGGAACGACCTTCGGATGGGCGTGGGGAGTAGATCTGGTTGCGCTGGCCGTCGCGTGGCTTATTACGAGTGGGATGGGCTATTATGCTGTGCGGCAGCGGCAGATTCAGATTCAACGCGAGTGGATGGTGCGCAGTTACGTGGTGAAATTGGATTTGTCACATTTCGTTTGTTAAATGACATGGGACTTACCTCGCACCCGCAGCCTGCGGGTGATCGTGCCATTACATTCATCTGGGCGTGTTGGGTGTTGCCGCTGCTGGCGGCCGAGGTCTGGATGCAGTTATCGCGGATGCGGCAACTGGCGCGGTGAGCAGATGCGCAATTGAGACCCTGACGAATCGAGTAGCCTGCAACCTTATAGCCTTCAACCTTACTTGTTACGCCACAATGCGACGCCGCCGAGGATGCCTTCGCGGTTGGAGACGATGGTTACGTCCTTTGGCAGTTTCAAGCCGATCTTCTTGGTGTTGCCGCCCCCGATGAAGAGGTGGTCCCAATTGAAGAGCAGCCGTGTTTGCTCGATCACTTCCTGTACGTATTTGTTCCAGCGCTTTTTGCCATGTTTGTCGTACCCGCGGCGGCCCACGTAGTCCTCGTAGGTACTGCTCTTCCACGGGTGGTGGGCGAGTTCGAGGCCGGGGCAGAGGCGGCCATCGGTAAACAGCGCCGAGCCCATGCCGGTGCCCAGCGTAAGGGTGAGTTCGACACCACGGCCCTTGATGGCTCCGTAGCCCTGCACGGCGGCGTCGTTGCACACGCGTACGGGCTTCTCCCAGCGCTTTTCAAGCTCGGCCTGCAGCGGGAATTTTGCCCAGCGCGGGTGAAGGTTGGCTGCGGTGAAAGTCACACCCCGCTTGATGACGCCTGGAAATCCAACCGACACACGATCACAGCCGGGGAGCAAAGCGTGAAGCTTGTCGAGGCCCTTGAGCACGGCTGCAGGTGTTGGCACTGCGGGCGTGGGGACGCGCTGACGGTCGCTGATCGGCTTGCCAGTGGGGCCGAGCAGCATGGCCTTCAGGCCGGAGCCACCTATGTCGACGGACAAGGTGATGGGATATGAGGACTTTGAGGATTTGCGCGGGGCTGGTTTCATAGGAAACAGTTTACAAGTTTCTGAGTTGACGAGTTGCAGGATTTCATGGGGATAAAGGCCAGATGTTTTTAGCGATGGAAGCGGGAGATTAGATAGAGGGCTAGCGACAGAACTACGCTGATGAGGATGCTGGTGCCGATGGGGATGAAAACAGAGATATTTTTGCCGCGGTAGGCGATGTCGCCGGGCAGGCGGCCAAGCGGTAGGCCGAAGCGCGCGGCCAGCATGATGAGCACGCCGATGAGGACGATGAGAAGTCCGACGCCGAGGATGGCTTTGCCTAGATCAAACATTAAAAGACAGCTCTTAGTTGTTAGCCCTTAGCTTCCAGCTTTTTGTTGTTGAAGCCAACTGGTTATCCGATGGCGTGCCGTCCAGTCCAATCGGCAACGCCAGATAATAGGTTGATCGACAGCTAAAAGCTAAGGGCTAACAGCCAATAGTTGCCTTCATCACACTCCTAGTTCGATGCGGATTGCGGCTGCTATGGCATCTGCGTGGCGACGCATGGCCTCTTCGCTTTCAGCTTCGATCATAACGCGGGCCAGGGCTTCGGTTCCGCTGTAGCGGATGACCACGCGGCCGGAGTCAGCCAACTCCTCTTCAGCAGCGCGTATGGAAGCTGCCACGCTGGGGATTTGTTCGAGCGGGCGTTTTTCGCGCACTTTGACGTTGACGATGACCTGCGGAAAGACCTTGAGATCGGCGGTGAGCTTGTCGATGGTCTGGCCGCTGCGGGCGACGAGGTCAAGGATGACGAGCGCGGTAAGGATGCCGTCGCCGGTGGTGGCCAGATGAGGAAAGAGAATGTGGCCAGACTGCTCGCCGCCGAGCGCTGAATTCTGCTTCTGCATCTCTTCAAGCACGTAACGGTCGCCCACAGGCGCGCGGAACATGCGAATGCCGGATCGCTTGAGCGCCGCTTCAAGGCCCATGTTCGACATGGTTGTGGCCACAACGAGATCGTTGGTAAGCAGGCCGCGCGCTTTTAGGTCTCGCGCCGCCATGAGCAGAATTGCGTCGCCGTTGATGACGTTGTTCTGTGCGCCGGCAAGCATGCAGCGGTCGGCGTCGCCGTCGAACGTGACGCCGATGGTCGCACCGCACTCCTGAGTTTCAGCGGCAACGGCATTGGGGTGGAGAGCGCCGCAGTTGTCGTTGATGTTGTGGCCGTCGGGTGCGATGTTGAGCAGCGTAACCTGGCCTTCATTACCGGCGTTGAGGCGGCGGAAAAGCTCCGGTGCGACAGCGGACGCGGCTCCGTTAGCACAGTCGGCCACGATGTTGAGGCCTGCGAGCGAGAGATCTGGAACGGTATCGATAAGGAACTGGATGTATTCGAATTGGTAAGAGACGTTGTCGGAGACAGGTGGAAGCGAAGCGGGATCGGGGGCAGTGATTTGCGAGGCGTGGTGGAGAATTTCAGTTTCAATTGCGAGCTCGACCTTGTCGGGGAGCTTGTATCCGTCGCTGCCGAATAGCTTGATGCCGTTGTCCTGCCAGGGATTATGCGAGGCGGAGATGACTGCGCCGGCATGGAAGCCGTGCTTGTGTGTGAGCAGAGCAATGGCAGGCGTGGGAACAACGCCGGCACTTTCCACGATGGCGCCGGCCTCTCGCAAGCCCGCAGCAAGTACGGCGGCGATCCACGGGCTCGATTCGCGCGTATCGCGGCCGAGGATAACTTTGGGCTGCGCAGCCATGGACTTGAGCGAGTGAGCGATGGCGATGCCGGCGGCGTAGATTGTTTTAGGATCAAGCGGCGCCTGGCCTGCTACGGCGCGGATGCCGTCGGTTCCGAAGAGTTTGCGTGCGTCAGTTGCGGACATGGTCTAAGTCTTCGACTTTCCTTTTTCGGTTCTGTTTGGTTCGTGTGTGTCTGGCTCTGCTTGAGCTGATTCAACACGGCTGGTGAAGCTGCCAGTGGCGAGCCGCGTGGAGACGAGATCGCCTGAACTGAGCTGCGATGCACTGCGCACGATGGTTCCGTCGGCAGCAAGGACGAGAGCATAGCCTCGGTCGAGAACGGAGAGCGGTGAAAGTACGCGGAGTCGCGCTTCAAGCGAGCCTAGGCGCAATGCGGTGCGCTTTAAGGTGCTCTCATACGAACGATCGAGGCGTGTTTGCAGGTCGATCAGGCCGAGACGTGCGCGGGCGATGGACTGGCGCGGATCGTGGCGAATGCAGGCGGTTGCGAGTGCGTCGACGAGAGTGCGGTGGTTGCGCAGAATGGCGAATGCGGCGGACTCGAGACGGAAGGCGAGGTCGTCGAGCCGCTGGGCGGAGCGATGCAGAAGCGCAGCGACACGCGATTCTGCGCGATCGGCGCGAAGTGCGGCGTGCCACTGCCGTGCCTGCAACAGATGAAGACGCATTCCGCGGTCGAGGCGATTTGAAAGCGTTGCCAGGTGCTCTGCGATGTTGTGCTGCGCCGCGGTGACAAGCTCGGCGGCGGCAGATGGCGTGGGTGCGCGCAGATCGGCAACGAAGTCGGAGATGGTGAAGTCGGTCTCATGGCCAATGGCGGAGACGACCGGCAGCGAGGAGGCAGCAATGGCCCGCGCAACCTGTTCGGAATTGAATGCAGCGAGGTCTTCGAGCGATCCGCCACCGCGTGCAATGACGATGAGGTCGACCGTGCGGGCTGTGTTCAGCTCGGCGAGTGCGCGCGCAATTTCGGCGGGCGCTGAGTCGCCCTGCACGGAGACGGGATAGAGCAGAACGTTCAGGCCGGAGTGACGGCGCGACACGATGTTGAGGAAGTCGCGAATGACGGCTCCGGTGGGCGATGTAACGATGCCGACGGTGCGTGGAAAGGGCGGCAGTGGCTGCTTGCGCGTTGAGTTGAACAGGCCCTCGGTTTTGAGACGCTCCTTGAGCTGCTCGAAGGCGAGCTGCAACGAGCCCGCACCGACCGGTTCCATGGTCTCGGCTACGAGCTGAAGCTGGCCGCGCTGCTCGTATACGCTGATGCGGCCGCGGACGAGCACATGCAGGCCATCTTCAGGACGAAAGCGGAGCAGCGTCGCCTGGCGGCGAAAGAGCACGATGGGAAGTTGTGCCTCGGCGTCTTTCAGCGTGAAGTAGACGTGACCGGAAGTGGCGGGCCGGTAGTTGGAGATTTCGCCTTCAACCCACAAGTCAACATACTCCCGCTCAACAAGATCGCGGATCTGGCCGACGAGCTCGCGGACGGGCCAGATGCGGCGGCCGGAGCGAGGCTCCTCGAAAACCAGATCGAGCTGCGGAAGATCGGGGTCGCGGGAAGGCATACTCCTGAAAGTTTAAATGCTTTGTGCTTTTGGCGATGTAGCACTTGTGTATTACCCATCTGATAGTCTGGAGGGGTTTTCGCAGCAAGTTTACGGAGGTCAACGGTGAAGATGAAGTGGCTTCAAATACCAGTAGTGGCGGTATGTTGCCTGGTGGGCGCAGGTCCGCTTGCATTTGGGCAGGGAACAGATAGCGCCAAAACGATTGCCCCATCGGAGGCGATCAATGCTCAACTGAGAATCATTGAAGGCGAGATGATGAGTTTGGTGAAGGCGATGCCTGCCGACAAGTACGACTTTGCGCCGAGCCAGGCGATTTTTGTGGCGGGGCAGAAGGCGGAGTTCGACACGGTTCGTGACTTTGGGCAGCAGGCCACCCACGTGGCACAGGTAAACTACTCCCTCTTCAGCACGGCAAGCGGATTGAAGCCGGATGTGGATGTGGCGGCCATCGGCAAGATGACGAACAAGGATGAGATTGTGGCTGCGCTGGCGGGGTCGTTCGCTTTTGGTCATAAAGCCATCGCCACGCTCACGGCAGAAAACGCGTTTGAGGTAGTGAAATCGCCCGAGGCGGGCACAATGACGCGCGGTACCCTTTCAACATTCGCCGTGGCGCACGCATTCGATCATTATGGGCAGATGGTGGAGTATCTCAGGATGAATGGAATTGTTCCGCCTGCCAGCAAGCGGTAACGGCTACGGTTTGGGATTATGCACGGCGAAGGGCCCTTCCAGAAGGAAGGGCCCTTCGGCCTTTCTGCGAGTTCATTCTATTTGACCGTGAGAGATACGGTCGTGCTGGCGGTTTTGCTGCCGGAGGTTCCGGTGACTGTTACCGTGTAACTGCTGGTGTTTGAAGTGCTGCCGCCGCCGCTGCTGCTTCCACCACCACCGCAGCCGATTGCAATTCCGGATGCAAGTGCGACAAGCAACACCGTCATGGCGAGCCAGTTACGCCGCCGGCGGGGAACGAAGAAGAAGAGTGCAGCCAGAACTGCGCCGCCACCTGTGGCCGGCCAGAAGAGTCTTAGCGGATTGTTGAATGTTGTTGCGGATGTGGTGGTGATGGATAGTGTGGATGTGACTACGCCACTGGTGATGTTGACCGATGAGGGACTCAACGCGCAGGTTGGCGGATTAGATGCCGTTGGAGTGACGGAGCAGGTGAGGCTTACGTTGCCAGTGAAATTATTGGACGGCGTTACGGAGATGGTGGAAGTGTTGCCTGTGGTGGCGCCGCGCGTGACTGTGATGTTACCGCTGTTACTCAGAGCGAATGTCCCCGGAGCTATAACGGTGACACCAATCGTGGCACTTTGCGTAATCGACCCCGAGGTTGCGGTTACTGCGATCAGATAAACGCCCGGAGTTGTTGAAGCGGTTGATGACACTGTCAGTGTTGAGGTTTGCGCCGCTCCGTTCACGTTGACTGGAGTTGGAGAGGCTGCGCAGGTGACGGGGCTGGTGGCGCCGGTTGGCGTCGAGGTGATGGCGCAGCTGAGTGCGACCGATCCGGAGAATGCATTGACCGGCGTGACTGTAATGGTCGATGTGTTGCCCGAGGTTGCAGCCGGATTGAAGCTCAGGCTGACTGGATTCATGTCAAGCGTGAACGCCGCAATAGTGACATTTACCTTGGCTGACTCTGTAATGCTTCCCGATGTACCTATGACTGTAACGACGTAGTTGCCTGCCGTGGTCGAGGCAGTTGAGTTGATGGTGAGGATTGGGGCCACTGGACTCGCGCTTGCGATATTCACGGACGCCGGGACGCTGCACGTGATCGGAGTGCTTGCGCCATTGGGTGCGGTCGTCACAGAGCAGCCAAGGTTGACAGTACCGGTAAATCCGTTGGTGGGAGTTATGGTGATGGTCGAGGTGTTTCCGCTGGCGGCTCCGGGCGCGATGTTGATGTTGTTACTGCTGACGACGGTGAAGCCCTGCGCGCCGGAAGCTCCGCTGACCATGGCGGTGATGGCAAGCGTGTGGATGTAGAGGCCGCTGGCATCTTTGCCGGTGACGAGCACGTTGTAGTTGCCGGAAGGCGTGCCGGAGGGAGCGTTAACGGTGAGTGTTGCCGAAGTGGTTCCGCCGCTGGTGAGTATCGCCGAAGCAGGCAGCGAGCAGGTTACGCCGGAGGCCGCAGCGCAAGTGAGGCTCACCGTGCCGGTGAAGCCGGCCATTGGTGTCAGGTTGATCGTCGCTGTGCCGCTGCTTCCTGCGGTGACCGGAACGTTTGACACAGTCGGCAACATCGCGAAGTCAGAGAGCGGATTTGAGATCGGCAGGCCGCTGTTCAGCGTGTAGGCGGAAGGGTTGTAGGTGTTGTCGCCGGAGTACTGGAGCGTAATCTGGTTGGCTCCCTGCGGAATGCTTGCGCTGTTGAGCTGGCCGCTGAATGATGAGGTGATTCCCGACCCGGGGGCGGACACAACGAAATCACCAATGTAGTATCCCGACGCGTAAACGAATACATCTCCGGTGGGAGCGGAGTGTCCGCTTGTGCCGGTGACGGTTCCCGTAACGATGAGCGCGGCGTTGGGGACGGTTGCGGTGCCGCTGATGGTTGCGGTGATGGTGGAATTTTGACCAGCGCCGGAGGTGTTGGTAATCGCGATCGTATAGTTCTTAGTGAACCCGTTGTAGTTTGCATCTCCAACATAGGTGAATGTGGCGTTGTAACTTCCGCTTGTAGTGCCGGCAGGGACAATGAAGTTGGCTAGTCCTTGCGGAGCCTGATAGCCGCCATAGCCTGATGGATCGACACCTGCCAATAGTGTGGCTGATGTGGATACACCCGCGGGCAAGCCAGTAACGGTAACATTGCCTGTGGGCGGAGCAACAGGCACGGGGTAAACGTTGTTCGAAGTCGCGGCATTTACCTGAGCCCCATTGATCACCTGAACAGTGAAGACCAGCGGCTGATTCGGACCATTCACTCCGTAGGTGGTTGAGCCGCTAGTGGTGAGAGCAGAGGCATCAAGATAGACTGTCGGCGTGTCTTTAACCACTGTGAAGGTGATGGGCAATGTGGTCGTGGCGGCGTTGTAGCTGCCGTCGCCGGCATAGGCCGCAGTAACAGAGTGCGCGCCCACTGCGAATGGTGCATTGAACTCTGCCTCGCCCTCGCTGTTGATGGCTGCCGTATTGATCGATGAGCCGTTATCGGCAAAGTTCACTGTGCCGGTAGGTGCAGTGAAGCTGATACCGGAGCAACCAGTCTGAGTCGTAACGCAGGTCTGCAGCGCCGTAGCCTGCGAACTCGGTGCCACTAGCGCACTCAGCAGGAGTTGTGTTCCGTAATCGACGGAGGTTCCGGGGCTGGTGCCGCCCGGCGAGTAGGGCGTGGCTCCATGGAACATGTTGAAGTCGATGGTGCTGGCCTCGGGGGTGACGGTGATCTGCGTTTTGGCAGAGGTGCTGAGACCGTTGACGGAGTCGCCGCCGTACTGTGCCCAAATGTTGTAGGTCCCGCCTGGAAGGTTTGCGGTTGCGCCGGAGTATGTGCCATCGGACTTCAGCGCAAATTTAGTAGCGCCTTGTTGCGACTGCTCAGTGCTGTCAGTTATGAGAGCAACATCGCCGGACGGTGTGCCTTGGCCAGTGACCGAGCCTGCAATGGTGACCGAGGTACCGTGCGGGATGCTGTTCAGCGGGGTGCTGTTGGCCGGAGTGGCGGTCATTGTTGTGGTGGTTGCGGCCAGGGTGATCTTGTTCCAGTTATTGACCAGATTTGCAGCGTCGATGGTACCCAGGCCGGTGGCGAGATCGTAGCCGGTTGTGGCGTTGTACTCAGGTGTTGACCCGGAACCGATTTGTCCTTCAGTCACGCTGCCGCCTGAGGAAGTGGATACCGTGATGGGGCTGGAAACAGAAATGCAGTTTGATGTGAGAGTCGGCGAGTATTCGCAAGGCACCGAGATGGTTCCGTTGGTTACGTCATGGAACGAGTTCGGGAACTGCTTGGCCAAGGGATAGAGCACCGCGTTTGCTTGTCCCTGGGGGCCGTAGCGCTGGTTGACCAACGCCATGATGCCCGCGAATGCCGGGGCCGAAGCAGAGGTGCCGCCGACGCCGCTGATCTGGACGGCGCCGCTTGATACTGACTGGCAGTCGCCATCACTTGCACAAATGGGGTAGTAGGTGGCGTTGATTCCGCTGGAGGCGAAAAGGGAAACGTCAGGAATATCACGAACGCCGTCGTTGGGAATGCCGGTAACGCCGGTTTGCCAAGTAGGCTTGGGATAGCCGGAGAGGCTGGAGGCGCAGGCTCCGCTGGAACTGTAGTTGTTGCTTGCGCAGATGGCAGCGTTGCTGGCGCCACCTCCGCCTCCTGCAATGACGGTGGTTTGATGCGAGTTGTAATAGCTATTGAAGTTGAGTCCGTACTGGCTGGAGTTCCAGGGTTGCTCGGGGATGTAGCCAAGGAGAGAGACGGCAGGTGTTGTGTTACTGGGAGTGGTATTCCAGTAGCTGGAGATTTGCGCGTTGAGTGCCGCGCTGGTGCCGTTGTACTGGCTGTAGTAGAAGTCGGTTCCACCAACGGCGACGTTGTAGGGCGTGGAGGCAAATCCGTTGACTGCCTGACCGTTGGTTGCATAAGGGCTAGAGCTGTCGTTGTCGCAGCCGGCTGAACCGGAGTCTCCGCTCGACACGATGACGGTGATGCCCTGTGCGGCAGCCTGCTCCCACAGAGAGCTCAGGAATGGATTGGCAGATCCGAGGTTTTTTTCGCAATTCCCGAAGCTGATGCTCATGATGGGTGCGATGTTGCTATAGACGGCACGCTCAGCAGCGAGGATAAGGCCGTTCTGCAATGCAGTGTCGCCGGCAATCACCAGGTCGATGTTGGCATTGGGTGCGACGGCTCCAGCCCACTCTACGTCGAGATAAGCCTCGACTGAAGCGAAGTTCGGTCCGTAAGGGTTATTGATCCCATCGATGCCGGGATCGTTACCATCGACAATGACCTGCGGTGGATTGTTAGGTAGGCCGAAGAGGCTGCGGAACTGATTTACCTGGCTGATATTGATGTTGGATTCGTTGATGATGGCGATGGTCTGGCCTGAACCGTTAGTGCCTGCCGAGTAGAGCGGAGTGAGGTCATATTGTGTAGCGAAATCCTGTGGGGCCAGGACCAGGCTGATTCCGGAACTGTTGCCCAGCGTCCACTGAGGCGTTGACTGGTTTGTCTTGGGGTTGTATTGGGCTTTGCCGAGTGAGTGAGCATAACTGCGGATGGGGAAGTTGTTAAGCGAGACGAAGCCGCCAACAACAGGTGCCAGTGCTTCGGGGATCTCAGGATTGCTGGCATTGGCGTACCGAACCTGTCCGTTAATGGAGTACTGATGAATCTGTGTGTGGAAGGTATTGCGAAGTTGCGCGACGCTGCCTGAGACCTCAATGGTTTGCCGCCCAGGATTGACCTTCGACACGTTGAAGCCGTGGTTTGTGAGCCAGGTTGTGACCGTGGCGACATCCTGATCGGACGGGCCGAACTGTGCGCCGAACTGATCGGGCGTGAGCCACTTGTGATAGTTTGGCGAGCCCGGCGTGTTCATTTCAGCAATGAGCTGCTGCAGCTCGGCTTCCTGGCTGGCGCTGCGCTTGAGCACCAGATGCATGCGATTCAACTGCAGACTGTCGGGAGCTGCCCCAAGATCGTTCCGCGCGTTGGCCAGTGGGTTCAGCGTTCCGTGGATTGTGACTAACTGCGAGTCATTAATCTGGCTGACGATTCGATTGGTGGGGGCGGCGGAAATTCGATTGCTCTGGGCCGAGGACACACCAATGCTCAGGAGTGTACAGGCAAGCACACACAGGGGGAGCTTACGCAGGTTCGCCATATAGGTAGACTTTGACCCTTTCTTCGGAGACAACCCCGCTGGAGCGGGAAAGTTGTCATACCTTGCGAGAAAAACACCGGCTAGATCAGTGGACTCAATGGTGTTGGATAAATTGGTGAAATTCCAAGGCCATCATAACTCTTTCTTGAAGGACATCAGCTCTATTGAGCCACTACACGCTCTCGCCGGCCCCAGACGAGTGGTTTCTGTGGAGAGCGTTAGCCGATCCTTTCTCGATATGAATACTGCAAAATCAAAAAGTTAGGAATGTATAGCACCTTTTGGGGAAGAAAGGAAAGGATTCATAGGAACCGAAGTTCAAGTGTGACAGCTAATTGATGTAGACGCGCGGACAAACTAGAAGGCGACTCTCTGCCGGGCAGCTCACCTGGATCAATGAAGCGGCGCGAGACCGGGATGAAAGGATCGGGATGAAAGGATATAGATGACAAGAATTGCCTCGGTTATTGCAATAGACAATTGGTTTCACGTCGTATATTATTCGTCTGCAATAATTTGTGATTTTCGGCCAGTTCGACACAAACTGCCTCTGAAGGACCTTGATCATTCGATAAATCAGATTCTTACAGTATTAGTGGTGCATTTCCAGGGGAAAGTAGCATGAATTCGTTGGAGTTGGCAAACGTGGATTCTGCGTTCAAGTTTCTGGATTCGTTTCAGATAGAGGTTCCAACGTGGGGGTTTGCCAATACAGGAACGCGATTTGGTAAGTTCCTGCAACCGGGTGCGGCATCGACGCTGGAAGAGAAATTTGCCGATACGGCGGAAGTAAACCGGCTGACCGGAGTGACGCCAAGGGTCGCCCTGCATGTGTTGTGGGACCTGCCCAGGGGAGAGGCGGACGTGCCTATGGTGAAGGAGCTTGAGGGCCGATACGGCATCAAGTCCGGCTCCATCAATCCCAATCTTTTCCAGGACCAGGAATACAGGTATGGTTCGCTTTGCAATCCCTCGGCAGTGGTGCGCGGTCAGGCGCTTGCCCACTTATTGAGTTCGATTGACATAGCAAAGGCGCTTGATTCGCACGTTATTTCGTTGTGGTTGGCGGATGGCTCCAACTATCCAGGAACGCAGAGTATGCGTAAACGCATAGGCTGGCTTGAAGAAGCTCTGCGCATTGCGTACGAGCATCTGGGACCGAATCAGAAGCTCCTTGTGGAGTACAAGCCGTTTGAGCCTGCGTTTTATCACACCGATATTGCGGACTGGGGCATGGCCAGCCATCTGGCGAAACTGACCGGGCCGAAAGCGCGCGTCCTGGTGGACACGGGGCATCATTACCAAAGCCAGAATATCGAGCAGATTGTCGCGTGGCTCCTGCACACCGGTATGCTGGGCGGATTCCATTTCAACGACCGGCGCTACGCAGACGATGATCTGACACTGGGCTCGATCGATCCCTACCAGATTTTCCGCATCTTTCATGAGATTCACGCTGCGGCAGCCGATGGATTGAACGCCGACATTGACTATATGGTGGATCAGAGCCACAACCTGAAAGGCAAGATCGAAGCCACAGTGCAGACCGTGATGACGGCGCAGGAACTTTATCTGAAGGCGGCGCTCATTGACCGCGAGCAATTGGCTGAGCTGCAGAAGGAATGTGACGTGGTCGGCGCTGAAGAACTTTTCCGTGGCGCATTCTGGACGGACGTCCGTCCTATCGTAGCGGCGTGGCGTGAACATCACGGGCTTCAACCTGATCCGTTGGCTGCCCTGCGGGCTGGCGGTTATGTGGAACGCGTCTGCAGGGAGCGGAGAAGCAGGCCGGCAGCTGTGAGCAACTATGCATGAAGGTTTGGGCGCCCCATCTACTATGATGGGTGCGAGTTTTAAGGCGATTGTCTTGTATGCACGGAGATAAGAGGTTGGCCAAAACAAAAATAAAACGGCTGTATCTGATTCCGATCCTGTCCAAGGCGCTTGATGTGATCGAACTCCTAGAACAGCACCATGCGCCGCTCTCTCTTGAGGACGTCTACCAGAGCACCCACATTTCCAAGACTAGTGTCTATCGCATTCTTAAGACGCTGGTGCATCGGGGGTATATTGCGCAGTCGCAGAATGGGCAGTATCGCCTGGTTTCGCGGCCCCGCCGATTGCGCTTTGGTTTTGCCGTGCAGAGCGCCGATATGCCTTTTTCAGAGGCGGTGGCGCAGAGCGTAACTGAGGCGGCAGCGGCTTCGGGCGTTGAACTTCTGATCTTGGATAACAAGTACGATCCCTGCGTGGCGATCAAGAACGCTGAAGAATTTGTGGCCAAGAGAGTGGACCTGGTGCTTGAGTTCCAGGTTGAGGAAGAGGTTGCGCCGCGCATTGCGCACATTTTCAGGAAAGCGGAGATTCCCCTGATCGCGATCGATGTGCCGCACCCGAACTCTACGTACTTCGGGGTGGACAATTTCGACGCCGGACATGAGATGGGCGCCATCCTGGCACGGTTTGCGCAACGCTACTGGAACGGTGCGGTTGATCGTGTCATCGGAGTGGGCTTTCGTGAGGCAGGCAGCTTTGTGCAGAGCCGCATCAGCGGGGCATTCGATGGCATCAAGGAGTTGCTGCCCAATCTTGCGACGGGTCAGTTCGTCCAAATTGAAGGCCGCGGCATGAGGGAACAGAGCCGCAAGGCAATGCTCGAAGTTTTGAGGGAGCATCGTTCGGGAGAAAGAATCCTGGTCGCTGCGGCCACGGATTCCAGCGCGCTGGGCGTTTTAGACGCGGCGCGTGAGCTGGGATGCGAAGGAGATTTGGCGGTCGCGGGTCAGGACTGCATTCCCGAAGCCGTGGAAGAGATGCGCTCGGGAAAGAGCGCCTTGGTCGGCTCCGTGTCGCATGAGGTCGAGACCTATGGGCCTCGACTGATCCAACTGGGAATTGCGCTCCTGCGCGGTAACATCGTCCCGCCCTACAACTATGTTCAACATCGCGGGGTCACTGCGGAAGAACTGGTGGTGGAAGCGAATCTTGCGTTGGCCGGTGGACCCGCGCAAATTGAGACTCAAGCTGAAGAAGCAACAACCTGAAAGGAATAATCATTTGGGGCCGGACAGGAGCCTTGGTCGGAGCCAATCGGGTCCCATAAACTGGAAGGTATGACTAAGACGGCCCTTTCTTCCCCTGCGCTGGACTTTCTTGAGGATCTTTGGGATCCCAGTATCGCTGACACACTCGACGAACCGGAGTTGCTACGCTATCGCTCCAATCTCCTCGGTTCGGATCTGCGCATAACGAACTTTGCCGGCGGCAACACCAGTTCAAAGGTGATGGAACTAGATCCGTTGACCGGCAAGCCTGTCGAGGTTTTGTGGGTAAAAGGCTCAGGTGGTGACCTGGGCAGCATCAAGCGTAGCGGGTTCGCAACACTGTACCAGGAAAAACTGCTGGCTCTCGAGGCTGTGTACGGCGGCCGGGACACTGAAGATGCAATGGCCGGCTACTACCCCATCTGCGCCTTCCGCTCCAATCAGGTGGCAGCTTCAATCGATACGCCGCTGCACGGATTCCTTCCTTTCAAGCATGTTGATCATCTTCATCCTGACTGGGGCATTGCATTGGCGGCCGCGGCAAATGGGCGAGCTAAGATGGAACAGTTCAACCGCGAGTTCGATCACTCACTGGTGTGGCTGCCGTGGGAGAGGCCGGGCTTTGAGCTGGCCATGATGATGAAGCGCGTGGTTGAAGAGAATCCGGGCTGCGATGGCATTGTGCTTGGTGGTCACGGGCTGTTCACCTGGGGCGAAACGCAGCGCGAATGCTATCTGAATACCATCACCGTCATCGACCAGATTGGGCAGTTCATCCATCGGCACGGAGAAGCGAAAGGCAAAACGCGCTTTGGCGGCGAGCGAGTACCGGCGCGCGCCGACCGCAAGGATCTTGCGGCTGCTATTGCGCCGTATCTGCGTGGGCGCGTCAGTGCGCAGCGGCGCTGGATTGCAGGCTTCACTGATGCGCCGGATGTGCTGCAGTTTGTGAACTCGGCCTATGCCGAAGATCTGGCGTATCTGGGTACAAGTTGCCCTGATCATTTCATTCGCACCAAGATTCGGCCTCTATTCGTGCCGTGGGAAATGGGAGCCGGGCTGGATGAATTGAGGAAACAGATTGGTGTTTCGCTGGCCAAGTACCGCAAAGAGTACAGGGCCTATTACAACGCGTTTGCGACGCCCGATTCTCCAGCGATCCGCGACTCAAGCCCGACCGTGGTTCTGATTCCGGGTCTTGGAATGTTCAGCTTTGGAAAGAACAAGACGGAAGCACGTATTGTGGGCGAGTTTTACACCAATGCGATTCACGTGATGGAAGGCGCGAGTCTGCTGGCGGAGGGTGAAGTTAAAGGCCCGGTTCCTCAATGCGGAGAAGGCACGGATCCGGCGAGCTTTAAGGTGTTCACCAACTACGTGGCCCTGCCTGCATTTGAAGCGTTCCGAATTGAATACTGGGCGCTGGAAGAGGCGAAGCTACGCAGGCAGCCGCCGGAGAAGGAGTTCAGTAGGCGCGTTGCGCTGGTAATTGGCGGCGCAAGCGGAATTGGCCGCGAGGTGGCGCATCTGCTGGCGCAGCGGGGAGCGCACGTGGTGGTTGCCGATCGCGATGAAGCAGGTGCGGCGAAGGTCGCGTCGGACTTGAAGGCTTACGCTTCAGCAGAGGCTTTGACGAGCACGGCCGTAGACATTACCAGCCGCGAAGCAATTACCAATGCCGTGAGAGTGGCGGTGAGCGCATTTGGCGGCGTGGACATTCTTGTGAATTCAGCGGCGTTGTTTCCGTCATCGCCCGACCCGGTGGTTCCGGACCACATGTGGGCAGGCACGCTGGACGTGAACGTGACAGCAAACTATCTGTTGGCAACCGAGGTAGCGAAGGTCTTTCACGAGCAGGGACTGCACGGCACGATCGTGTTTACCAGTTCCGCGAATGCGGTGGTATCGAAGAAGGGAAGCGAAGCGTATGACGTGAGCAAGGCTGCACTTTCGCACCTGATTCGTGAGCTTGCTGTGTCGCTGGCGCCGGATGTGCGGGTGAACGGCATCAGTCCGGCTACGGTGGTTAAGGGCTCCACGATGTTTCCACGCGATCGCGTAATTGCGTCGCTTACCAAATACAAGATTCCGTTCCAGGAATCTTTCAGCGACGACGAGCTACGCGGACGGTTGGCTGCTTTCTATGCGGAGCGCACGCTTACGCATAAGACCATCGATCCGATTGATTGCGCAGAGGCGATTCTCTTTCTGGCCAGCCCCAGGTCACGTTGCACCACGGGCCACCTGATCCCCGTGGATGGAGGTCTCACCGAGGCGTTTCTCAGATGAGTTGAAGCGCCTTAACCTGAAACGGAGTTCTACCTTCGGCTATGCAAGAGCCTGCGCGTGTTGCCATTGATCTGGGCGCTGAAAGCTGCCGCGTCTCCCTGTTGCGCTGGAAGGATGGCCAACCAGGGATAGAAGTTGTTCACCGTATCGCGAACGGACCCGTCCATCGCGGCAATTCACTGCACTGGGCGCTCGATTCGATTCTGGGCGGCCTAGATGCGGGTTTGCGAAAAGCTGGCGAGGCGGCGCCGGAGGGCATCGCAAGCATCGGAGTGGACTGCTGGGGCGTGGATTATGTACGCGTAGGTCCAGGTGGCGGTGCTCTGCGCGAGCCGTTCTGTTACCGCGACGAGCGGACGCTTGCCTCGAAAGAAGCGGCGGACCAGATCATTCCGCCGGTCGAACTGTATCGGCGCACGGGCGCATTCCCCACGCGAATCAACACGGTTTATCAACTAATGGCTGATCCGGAGGCGGGAATCGATCCGTTCACGCCGTGGGCGATGATGCCGGAGTTTGTGCTGATGTGGCTGGGTGCAAGCCGCGTTTCAGAATACACGCATGCCACACATACGGGACTGGTGGATCTAAAGACCTGCGACTGGTCTCCCGGGACATTCCGCGAGCTTGGTTTACCTATCGAGGCCGCTCCGCCCATCGTTCGAGCGGGCACATTTATAGGACGCGTGATGGGACCGCTGGCTGCGTTAGATGCCTACAAGGATACGATGCTTGTTGCTCCCGCATGCCACGATACCGCCTCCGCCATTGCCGGAATTCCTAAGGATATGAGTTCGACCGCATACATCAGTTCCGGCACCTGGTCATTGGTTGGCGCGCTCACGGCTGTTCCGGTTACGACGCAAGCGGCTTTCGATGGAGGCTACACGAACCTTGGCGCGGCAACAGGCGACCTGATGTTTCACAACCTTGTGAACAGCATGTGGGTGCTGAAGCAATGCATGGATGGTTGGGCTGCGCAGGGAAGGCCGTGGAAGATCGAAGAGATTGTGAAAGCAGCGGGCGAGTGCGACGCGCCGGTCGCGAGGCTGGACATGGACGCCGAGGCCCTGATGCTCGACACCGAGATGCCGCAGCGCATCAACAATGAACTGACGCGGTTGGGCTACGACGTGATTCCGGATGTGCCGAGTAATGAGCCGGTCTTTGCGCGCTTGATCTTTGAGAGCCTGGCTGCGCGTTATGCTCAGGCGCTCAAAAGCCTTGAGAAGATGCTGGATCACAAGCTTAGCGCAATCCACATGCTGGGCGGAGCGAATCGAAACAAGCTGCTGGTGCAACTAACGGAACAGCGAACTGGTCTGCTGGTTGAGATTGGCGAAACCGAGAGCGCCACCATTGGAAACCTGGCGCTGCAATTGGCGGCTAGCGATGCGGACGCACAGCCCGTTCGGGCTGAGGCGATCCGCGAGCGGGCAAGGCAATTGTGTTTGAAGACAGCTATCAGCCGGTAAACCTTTAGAAACCTTCCAGTCCTACCGATCTTGCTGTGTGCTGCTGTCGACCAATCTCACTTAGGGAATAGGAGCATTGCGGGGCTGCCGACGGCGGCGTACCTTCCGGTGAAGGTGAGCATGCCCGATTCGCGATCAACTGTGTAGGAAACGATGCAGTCGCTGCGCTGATCGCAGGCGTATGCGAATTTCCCACTCGGGTCGAGGCAGAAGTGGCGCGGATAGTCGCCCATGGTGGAGGCTTCGCCGAGGTATTCGAGGCGGCCGCCGGATCCAACTGAAAAGACAGCAATGGAATCGTGGAGCCGGTTAGCGCTATAGAGATGTTTTCCGTCGGATGAGATGGCGATCTCCGAAGCCATGCTGCTGCCTGCAAATCCGGGTGGGAGCGCGGAGATGGTCTGTTGCGAAGAAAGCGCGCCGGTCTGAGGGTCGTAATGAAAGAAGACAACCACGGATGCCTCTTCTTCGATCAGGTAGAGCCAGCGGCCGTTAGGATGGAAGACGAAGTGGCGTGGACCGTCACCCGTGGGAAGCGAGTAGAAGGGGACAGCCGCGGGAGTGAGCCTACCGGTTGCGGCGTCGAACTTGTTAACGTAGATGCGGTCTTGAGCAAGATCGGTGTAAAGGACAAATTTGTTAGCCGGGTCGGTCACGATCATGTGGGCGTGTGGGCGTTCGTGTCCGCTAATGGCAAAACTGCCGCGCGGCGCGTTTGTGGCGTGCACGGAGCCGATATTATCAGTGTCGCGATGCACGTCTACCGCTGAGCCGAGAGTGCCATCTTCGTGAACGGGAAGCACAGCGATGGTCCCGCCTGCGTAGTTGGCGACGAACGCGAACCGGCCTTGAGCGTCAAGGCTCATATGTGCGGGGCCTGCACCTTCGGAGCTGACCGAATTGAGTTCCATCAAATTGCCATTTTCTGAGTTAAGGGCAAACGCTGTGACGGAGCTTTGGCTGGCTCCTTCTGGGCCAACCATTTCATTCACGGCATAGAGATACTTCTTCGAAGGATGAATGGCGAGCCAAGAGGGATTGGGAGTCTTTGCGGCTAATCTAGGTTCTCCCAACTCACCGGTGTGGGCGTTCACTTCAAACAAATAAATGCCTTCGCCATGGCCGCTTCCGTCGCGGGCAGTCGTGTAGCTTCCCGCATAGGCAAAATACCGGCCATTGTGTTCGATTGGTTCTGCATTGCCTCTGGTGCCCAAGGCGGAATGCACCAGCGCGAAAGCTGAAAGGGAGGTGGCGAAGCGCCGGCGAGAAAAGGGAGCAGAGAAGATTGGATCAGTCATGTTGAGTCTCCTATTGGGGATCAAGCAAAGTGCCACGCGAGTGCTGTGAATGCGAGAGCGGTTACAGAGATGATGGTTTCGCAAACAGACCATGTCTTGATGGTCTGAATGACGGACATGTTGAAGTATTCCTTGATGAGCCAGAAACCGCCGTCGTTGACGTGCGAAAAGATGAGTGATCCCGCGCCAGTTCCAATTGCTAGCAGTTCAGGATGAACGCCAGTAGAATGCAAAGCAATGGGCGCAACGATATTTGCCGCTGTTGCTAAGGCTACCGTCGCTGATCCCGTAGCGAGCCGTAACGCAGCAGCCAGAGACCACGCAAGCAACAGGAGTGGGACATGGCTCTTGAGTGCGACCGCAATGATGGCTGTGGAGACGCCGCTGTCCTGCAGGATGCGGCCGAAGCCTCCGCCTGCGCCGACCAGCAGTATGATGGCCGCGGTTGGCCCCAGACACTCGGTGCTGAAACGCAAAACTGTTTCACGCGAGAAGCCGCGCATGACGCCGAGCGTGGCAAAACTGAACAGCACGGCGATAAGCAGCGCCATGTCGTCGTTGCCAATGAGGCGTAGCGCGTTGTTCGTTGCGGTTCCCGGCGCCGCGAAGACGTCTGCCCAACTCCCAGTGAGCATCAGCAGCACGGGAAAAAGAATTGTGAATAGGCTGATCCAGAAACCGGGCAGGCCGTGACCTAGATCGCGGGTCGTTAGCTGGTCGGCGATTGGGCTTTCAGTGCTGAGGATAATGTGCGGCGCTATGAGCTTTGCATACAGCGGACCCGCGACGATAGCAGTTGGAAGGCCAATAATGAGTCCATAGAGAATGGTGCGGCCCACATCCGCGTGATAAGTAGTTACGGCGAGCATGGCAGCGGGGTGCGGTGGAATGAGTCCATGAACAACGGAAAGCCCGGCGACCATGGGGAGACCAACCATTACGAGAGAGGTGTTAGTGCGGCGCGCTACGGTGAAGAGCACCGGAACCAGAAGCACGAAGGCCACTTCAAAAAAAGCGGGCAGGCCGACGATGAGAGCGATGACGACCATTGCCCACGGCACGTTTTTTTCGCCGAAGACCCGGATGAGCGTGTGCGCGATCTGATCCGCCGCGCCCGACTCGGCCATCATTTTGCCAAGCATGGTGCCAAGCGCAATGACGATGGCGATGTGCCCCAGTGTCCCGCCCAGGCCTGTTTCGAAGGAGTGAACGATAGCTGACAGAGGCATTCCCGCAACGATGGCAAGACCGAGCGCAGTTACGAGCAGGGTGATGATGGGGTTGAGCTTGACTATTGCGATGAGAACGATGAGAGCGATGACCGATACCAGCGCCGCGGCGAGCAGGAACATACTGTGCGAGTCGATCATGCAGGCAACTCCGATGAAAGGATGGCGCTATTGTGTCCAGGACGTTTTTCCGCGAGGCAGAACGCACCCCGCGCAAGCTCCGCGCCGCTGTCGACAAATACACACACGTTACGAAGGATTAGATCGCGACTAGTCATAGCGGCTCGATAAGGATATAGGCTATAGGCATTGGTCGTCCTATGGCCATGGAATTTCATTGGAGGTCAGGCGAGTGAGTGAGCACGGATTTGCCCGCGCGGCAGAGTTAACAGCACTCTCGCCTCTGAACAAAGGGCTGGGGCTGCTTTACGGATCGCTCGAACCGGCAGCGATTGTGGCGCTGGGCTGGAATTTGTTGAAGGAAGATCTCTGCCTACCGTGCGCAGTGCTGTACCAGGAAAAGCTCCAGCACAATCTCGATTGGATGCGTCGATTTATTGAAGCATACGGCGTTCGGCTCGCACCCCACGGCAAAACGACGATGGCTCCCAAACTGTTCCACATGCAGTTGCAGGCAGGCGCCTGGGGCATTACGCTCGCCACCGCGCACCAGACGATGGCTGCGTGGAAGCATGGCGTGAAACGGGCTCTGATGGCGAACCAGCTTGTGGGCAAACAGAATATGGCTGTGATCGCGCACCTGCTCGAAGATCAGGATTTCGAATTCTATTGCCTGGTCGATTCTGCGCAGGGAGTGGAGCAGCTTGGCCACTTCTTCGAGGAACAAGGGCTGCGCGTGAATGTGCTGCTGGAGATAGGTGTACAGGGCGGCAGAGCCGGCGTTCGCGATGAAAAGCAGCTTGATGCAGTTTTGATTGCGCTGGCCCGATGGCGAAGCTCGGTTGCGCTCCGCGGGGTGGAACTGTACGAAGGCGTTCTCGACGATGAGAAACAGATTCGCGCATTGGTGAAGCGTGCGGCCGATACGGCTCGCGATCTGGCCACCGAAGGCTGTTTTGTGCACTCTCCGATCTTGCTTTCGGGCGCGGGTTCCGCGTGGTACGACGTGGTTGCGGAGGAGTTTGCCGCTGTGCGCTTCAACGAGCCGGTCGAGATTGTGTTGCGGCCTGGATGTTATCTGACTCACGACGTGGGCGCATACCAGAAAGCGCAGGCGAGAATTCTGGCAAGCAATCCGATTGCACGAGAGATAGGTGATGGCCTTGTACCCGCCCTACACGTATGGGCAAATGTGCAGTCGGTTCCTGAGCCCGGACGCGCCATTATCGGATTGGGCAGGCGCGACGCTGCATTTGATTCGGGTCTGCCGGTTCCTGCGTTGCACTACCGTCCCGGTGATGATGCTCCGACGGTTGCACCGTCTCATTGGTTGTTGACCAAAATGATGGATCAGCACGCCTACATGCAGATTGCGGCCGATGACAACCTGCAAGTGGGCGACATGATCGCCTTCGACATCTCGCATCCGTGCCTTACCTTCGACAAGTGGCGGGTCCTGCCGGTGCTCGACGGAGAATATAAAGTCGTGGAACTGGTGCAGACCTATTTCTAAAAGGCAGCGAGTTAGTGGTCGCTTGGCGATGCAGTATTCATTGAACTACGCGAAGACTGCTACGGTGCCCATTGCATGTTCAATGCGCTGAAGAACGTCGTCTGTAAGCTTGATTCCGATTGCCCGGACGTTCTCCGCGATTTGCTCAGGGCGTGATGCGCCGATGATGGCCGATGAGATCTCGGGGCGGCGCAGAACCCATGCGAGAGCGAGTTGAGGCATTGAAAGAGCGAGGTCGGCGGTGATGGGCTTCAATTGTTCGACGGCTGCCAGCAAATAGTCTGAGCGGTAATGGCGACCTGCCGTTTCCATGAACATATTCATTTCGTTGCTTGCGGCACGGGTTCCAGGCGGAGGAGGCTGGCCAGGTGCGTATTTCCCCGTGAGAACGCCGTGAGCGAGAGGCGAGAAGGCGAGATTTCCGATTCCGTGTTGCGTGCAGGCGGCGAAGACCTCGGCCTCCGGCTTCCGCCACAGCATGGAGTACTGCGTCTGGCTCGATGAGAAAGTTGTCAGGCCGTTATTGTCGCAGATTGCAGCGGCGTCGCCGATCTGGTCCGCCGTCCACTCGCTGAAGCCGATGGCGCGCACCTTGCCTGACTTCATTGCGCGATCGAGCGCCTGCATGGTTTCGTGCAGCGGCGTTTCTTTGTCGAAACGGTGGCACTGGTAGAGGTCAACGTAATCGAGGTTCAGGCGCTGTAGCGAGCGGTCCAATTGCTTTTCGGTTTGCGCTGCAGAGAGTCCACGATCCGGCTCGTCGCCGACAGAGAAGTAGAGCTTGGTTGCGACGAGATAACGGTCGCGCGGAAATGCACGCAAGGCCTCACCGAGGATACGTTCTGCATTACCCGCCCCGTACTGGTTCGCTGTGTCGAAGAACGTAATGCCGTGGTCGAGCGCGGCGTGGATACAGCGGATGGCCTGATTGCTTGCGATGCCGCCTGCCACAGTCAGCCAGGTACCGAAACTCAGCTCCGAAACTGTGAGCGGTCCATTGCCGAGGCGGCGAAATTGCATCGAGTCCCTCTTTGCCGACTAGCCGACCGCTTGAACGGTGCCTTTGCCGACGATCTCTTCAATGTGCGAAACCCAGTTTCGATCGGCTGCCACATTCATTCCATCGGGCTCGAGGACGACCGAGAACTCGCCCTTCTTATCGAGGCAAAGCATCACTTTGCTTGGGCCAGGCGCTGCCTCGGCTGCAGATTTCAGCTCGGCGAACATCTCCTCCGTGGCGCGGTCCAGGTTGACGCGAATTCGCACGCCCGCCGGCATCTTTATCTGCACATCTTCGAGAGCCTGCACTATGTTGATTGATATCTTGGGGGCAGCATCTTCGTCACCCATCAGCACACCGCGAATGAGAACTGGAGCCTGAATCTTCAACTGCTCCTTAAGTCGCTCATAATCGCGGGAGAAGCAGATGACCTCCATCTTGCCGGTGGCATCTTCAATCGCGCCCTGCGCGTACAGCTTCTGATCGCGCCGGCTTGCTTTCGGAGAAGCCGTTCCAATGAGCGTGCCGGCAACAAGGATTTCATCGGCCGGATCGGTTGGCTGACCCCAGCGGCGCTGAGGGGGCTTGCGCTCCAGCGCTTCAGACACGGTGATGACGCCGGTGAGGTTCTTGAGTTTGTCTGCATACTTGTCGAGCGGATGACCTGAGACGAAGAAGCCCAGGACCTCTTTCTCGTTGGCTAGGAGCAACCCTTCTTCCCAGTCGGGCACTTGAGGCAAATCATCTTCACTGCGGCCGGCCGTAGGCGAATCGTTGAACAAGCCAAAAAGTGCAACCTGTCCCTGCGCGGAATCCTTCTGCGCTCTCTGTGCCCGCTCAATCGCGATGTCCACGGCGGCCATCAGGGGCCCGCGTTTGCCGAGCGAGTCCAGCGCTCCAGCCTTGATGAGCGATTCGATCACACGCTTGTTCATCAGGCGCAGATCGACCTTCTCACAGAACTCCCATAGGCTCTTGAAGCGGCCGCCAACCTCCTCGCGTGCCTTGATGATGGATTCAATCGCATTTCCCCCGACGTTCTTTACTGCGGCCAATCCGAAGCGGATGTTTTCTCCGTGCGGAGTAAATTGTGCGCCGGATATCTGCACGTCGGGTGGTTCTACGGCGATACCGAGCTCGCGGCACTCGCCGATGTACTTGACGACGCTTTCGGGCTTTGAGGTTTCAGACGTTAGTAGTGCGGCCATGAACTCGACCGGGTAGTGCGTCTTGAGGTATGCGCTCTGGTAGGCGAGCAGTGCGTACGCGGCGGAGTGCGACTTGTTGAAGCCGTATCCGGCGAACTTTTCCATCTGGTCAAACAGTTCGCCTGCAACGTCTTTCTTGTGGCCCAATGCGGCGGCGCCGCTCATAAAGCGGTCGCGCTGCTTGGCCATCTCCTCGGGCTTCTTTTTGCCCATGGCGCGACGCAGCAGGTCAGCTTCACCGAGTGAGTAGCTGGCAACCACGTTGGAGATCTGCATAACCTGTTCCTGGTAAACGATGACGCCGAGCGTTTCCTTGAGGATGCCTTCAATCTCCGGGAGCATGTACTCGACCTTCCTTCGGCCAAGTTTGCGTTCAATAAAGTCGTCGATCATGCCGCCCTGGATTGGACCGGGGCGATAGAGCGCGTTCAGTGCGGTGAGATCTTCAACAGTGTCAGGCTTGTAGCGGCGAAGCACATCGCGCATGCCGCCCGATTCAAACTGGAAAACGCCTGAAGTGAGCGCCGAGTGAAACACTCTGCGGAAGGTCTCTTCGTCGGCAGGCGGGATGGTTTCAAGGTCGAGCCTTTCGCCGCGGGTCTGCTCAATGAGCTTGAGGCAATCGTCAATGATCGTCAGCGTCGTCAGACCCAGGAAGTCCATCTTGAGAAGGCCCATCTTTTCGACGGCCTTCATGTCATAGGCTGTGACGATTTCATCATTTTTCGTCTTGGCGATCGGCACAAGGTCGATAAGCGGCGTGGGAGCAATGACCACAGCCGAGGCGTGAACGCCGGAGCCGCGCACCAGGCCTTCGAGTTTTTTGGCGGTGTCGATCAGCTCGCGAACGGTCTGGTCGGTGTCGTAGGCCTTGCGCAGGTCGGGAACTTCTTCCAGCGCCTTGTCGAGCGTCATGCCCACGGTTGCTGGCACCAGCTTGGCGATGCGGTCCACATCTCCGTAAGGCATATCGAGGGCGCGGCCACAGTCCTTGATGGATGCCTTGGCGGCCATGGTGTTGAAGGTGATGATCTGCGCTACCTGTTCACGGCCGTACTTGCGGGTCACGTAGTCGATGACTTCGCCGCGCCGGTTCATGCAGAAGTCCACGTCGATATCGGGCATGGACACGCGCTCGGGATTGAGAAAGCGCTCGAAGAGAAGAGCATTCTGCAGGGGATCGACGTTTGTGATCTCCATGCAGTAGGCGACAAGCGAGCCCGCACCGGAGCCTCGGCCCGGGCCAACGGGTATCCCGTGATCACGGGCGTACTTGATGAAGTCCCAGACGATTAAGAAGTATCCGGAGTACTTCATCTGCTTGATGATGCCGATTTCGAAGTTGAGCCGCTCCTCGTACTTGTGCAGTGGGTTGCGTAGTGCCCCGCGCAGCTCAAGTTGCCGGACGTGTGTCTCCTGGCGTTTTCTCAGGCCGGCGCGGCACACTTCCTCAAAGTAGCTGTCGATAGTGTGCCCTTCAGGGACTGCGAACTCGGGGAATGGATTGTCGACCTTGCTGAGCTTCAAGTTGCAGCGCTCGGCGATCTCCATGGTTCGCTGGGCAACCGCCGGCTTGTCAGGGAAGATGCTGCCCATTTCATCGGCGCTCTTTACAAAGAACTGATCGCTGTCGAAGCGGAAGCGCTCGGCGTCGTGTACCTTGGAGCCGGTCTGCACGCAGAGCATTACGTCGTGGGCATGCGAGTCCTCGCCGCAAAGGTAGTGCGAGTCGTTGGTGAGCACCATGGGAATGTCGAGCTCACGTTCAAGCTGGAAGAGCGCTTCGTGGATCTTCTTTTCCTGTTCGAGTCCCTGGTCCTGAATTTCAAGGTAGAAGTTGCCCCTGCCAAAGATGTCCTGATATTGAGCGGCAGTAGCGCGCGCTTTTTCGTAGTCGTTTGCGACAAGATGTTCGCAAAGCTCGCCGCTCAGGCAGCCCGAGAAACCGATAAGCCCCTTGGCGTGATCGGCGAGGAACTTCTTGCTGACGCGGGGCTTGCGATAAAAGCCGTGGAGCGAGGCCTCGGAGGTGATGCGGATCAGGTTGCGGTAGCCTTCCTCGTCCTGAGCCAGCACAAGCAGGTGGTTATTATCGTCGCCTTCGCCGGGTGCGCGGTGGTCCTCATTCTTTGAGATGTAGAGTTCGCAGCCGAGGATCGGCTTGACGCCCTTTTCTTTGGCAGCATCGAAGAAATGCACGGCTCCGTAGATATTGCCGTGATCCGTCATGGCGACGGACTTTTGCCCCAGAGCCGCGACGCGGTCAACCAGCTTTTTGACGTCACATGCCCCATCTAGAAGGGAATACTCGGTATGCAGATGCAGGTGGGTGAATTCAGCCATGGCTGAGATGATTCTAGCTTTTATCTCTAGCTGCGTTCGAACGCGAATGGGGCAGAAATCCTGGCGAGTTGAGGAAAAGTTGGACTAGACTTTCAGGGAGTATTCCTTTCGAAAGGAGTTCCCCGAGTGTTCGATGTTGGTCAGGCGGTGCTTGTCATAACAGATAAAGGAGTAGCGTACGACGGCTACATTGTTGCCAGGGCGCTAGGAGATAACGGCGGACCGCCGGCATATCAGGTCGCTCCGCAGGGCGCCGGGCAACAACAGAAGCAGTGGCACAGAGCGTGCGATGTCTTTGAGATAGAGACAACTCCGCCTGAAGAATTAGGCTCCATCGAGAACTTCCTTCGGAAGTAAGGACCGGGCTTTCGCCTTGCCCTTGGGACTGTTGCCGAGGTCTGTTCCGGCTTTCGGGAGCGGCCCATTTCAATTCTGTTGTTTGAGGCTACCGATTGGTATACTTAAGGATGTGACCACATCTGTCATTGAATCCATCCCAAACGGTAACTCAGCCGGGACTTCCCCCAGTCAGAAGCGGGTTTTGCTCCTCAAGCCGAGAGGCTTTTGCGCCGGCGTAGTGCGCGCCATCGACATTGTGAAGATCGCTCTTGATACCTTTGGCGCCCCCATTTACGTTCGTCGTGAAATTGTGCATAACCGCTATGTGGTGAATGAGTTAGCGGATAAGGGCGCGATTTTCGTGCACGAAATCGACGACGTGCCCGACGGCCAGCGCGTGATTTACTCGGCGCACGGGGTTTCACCCGCGGTCCGTGAGACCAGCAAGGGGCGCAATCTGAAGGTGATTGACGCCACCTGCCCGCTGGTGACCAAGGTCCATATTGAGGCTGTGAAGTTCGCCAAGCAGGGGTATTCACTCGTCCTGATCGGGCACCGTGACCATGACGAGATCGAGGGCACGCTGGGCGAGGCTCCGGACGTAACCCAGGTGGTTTCGAATGTGGACGAAGTGGCGGCGCTGCAGGTTCCCGACCCGGATCGGGTGGCTTACCTAACCCAGACCACGCTCTCGCTGGACGAGGCGCGGGATATCATCCACGCGCTCAAGGAGAAGTTCCCGAACATCGTGGGACCGCACTCGCAGGACATTTGCTACGCAACCGAAAACCGGCAGGTTGCCGTCCGTAACGTAGCTCATAACGCGGGCCTTGTACTGGTAGTGGGATCCACCAATAGTTCCAATTCCAATCGCCTCGTTGAGGTATCGCGCAATCTGGGGACCATAGGTCACCTGATTGACAATTCGCAATCCATTAAGCCCGAGTGGCTTGAAGGGGTTGATACGGTGGCGGTTACGGCGGGAGCTTCGGCCCCCGAGGTTCTGGTGGAGGACGTAGTTAATTATTTGCGCCGGAACGGCTTTACGAGCGTCGAAGAAGTGGAAGTAATGCCGGAGAATGTGCGGTTTGGCCTACCTCCTGAAATTGTGCAGGCAATCGGCAGCACGGGCGGGGAAAGTATCCCTGTCTAAGCGTTCGGCTTTACTGGAGAGACAGAGACAGAGTGCGGAAAGTATTGCACCTTGTGTGCTCCACAGCCTGTTTTGGTTTTGCCAAAGAAACTGAGGCGTTTTGAAGCGAATGAGTCTAGAGGAAGTAAGGACGCAAACCGCAGCGCCCAGATTTGGCCGTATTGACGCGGACATGGCTGATGTTGAATCCGCCATCGCTGCGAGCCGGGATCATATCTTCTCACTTCAACACCCTGAGGGCTATTGGCTGGGTGAGCTGGAAGCTGACTCCATGCTCGAGGCCGACTATATCTTTTTGCATACGCTGCTAGAGAGCGGCGATCCGGGCCGCCTAAAGCGCGCATACGCGGAGATGATGCGCTATCAGAATGACGAGGGAAGCTGGAGCCTGTATCCTGGTGGACCCGGGAACGTCTCGCTTTCGGTCAAGTGTTACTTCTCTGCCAAGTTGATGGGGCTCAAGGCTGACGATCCGCGCATGGTCAAGTGCCGCGAGTGGGTTCTGGCCAATGGTGGCGTCGTTGCCTGCAACACCTTCACCAAGATGTATCTGTGCGCACTTGGCCAGTACGACTACGACGCGGTGCCCGCGATTCCTCCGGAGATCGTCCTTTTTCCAAACTGGTTCTACTTCAACATTTACGAGATTTCTTCGTGGTCGCGTTCTATTCTTGTTCCGCTAGCCATCATCTATGCCAAGAAGCCATACAAGAAAATACCGCCAGAGCAGGGAATCGATGAGCTGTTCGTGGGCGGTCGCGCGAACTCAATTCTGCGTCTGCGGCGAGATCGCAAGAGGTTCCTATCCTGGCGCAACTTCTTTATCGTGCTGGACCGGATGATGCACTGGGCCGAGGCCGTTCATCTGCGCCCGGTACGCACTTTCGCGCTCCGCAAGGCGGAGAAGTGGATGCTGGAGCGCCTGGAAATGACCGATGGATTGGGCGCGATCTATCCCGCGATGATGAACGCGATTATTGCGCTGCGGTGCCTGGGCTATTCCGAAGACGATCCGCAGGTGATTCGTGCGCGCGATGAGTTTGAAAAGCTCGGTATTGAAGCCCCCGCCAGCGATGTGATGCCGGAACCGACCTTCCGCATGCAACCGTGCATGTCACCTGTCTGGGATACAGCGCAGGCAGTATTCGCGCTGGGTGAAGCCGGTGTGTCGCGCACCGACCCACGCATGCTGAAAGCAGTGGACTGGATGCTTTCAAAGGAAGTGCGTCACAAAGGCGATTGGGCAGTGAAGGTTCCGAACACCGATCCCGGCGGATGGTACTTCGAGTTCGCCAACGAGTTTTATCCGGACACCGACGACACTGCGCAGGTCCTGATGGCGCTTACCAAGGTGGACAATCCGCGCGAGCGCTATCAGCACCAGGTGTGCCAACGCGCAATCGAGTGGGAGTTCGCCATGCAGTGCCGCAACGGCGGCTGGGGCAGCTTCGATAAAGACAACACGAAGATGATCTTCCAGTACATTCCGTTTGCGGATCACAACGCCATGCTCGATCCGCCGACGGTGGACATCACCGGGCGCATGCTTGAGATGCTGGCGTCCTATGGCTATAGCCGCTCGGATAAACGAGTCGAACGAGCCATCCGGTTCATCTTTAAAGAGCAGGAGCCCGATGGTAGCTGGTTTGGCCGCTGGGGCGTGAATTACCTCTACGGCACGTTCCTGGTGCTGCGCGGGCTTGAAGCTGTCGGCGTAGATCATCTTGAGCCGCAGGTGCAGCAGGCAGCCGAGTGGATTCGCATGGTGCAGAATCCCGACGGCGGCTGGGGCGAGTCATGCGGAACTTACGACGACCCGAACACCCGCGGCGTGGGAACCAGTACTCCTTCGCAGACGGCGTGGGCTTTGCTTGGTTTGCTGGCCGCCGGTGACGATCGGTCGGATTCGATTGCAAAGGGTGTGCGCTGGCTGCTTTCGAAGCAGCGCGCAGATGGCAGTTGGGATGAGTCAATGGGTGAAGGAGCGCGACGCGAAAGCATCATCACCGGTACGGGCTTCCCCAAGGTCTTTTACCTGGCCTATACGATGTATCGACACTACTTTCCGCTGATGGCGCTCACGGGCTATCGGCGGGCCATGGAGCGCGCTGCTAACGGCGCTGGAGGTTAACCCCAGGATGGCAGTACCTATCTCTCAGATGTGGACGGTGTCCACCTACGTTTTGAAGAAGCGCTTCTCAGGCACTAAGCGCTATCCGCTCGTGCTCATGCTTGAACCGCTTTTCCGTTGCAATCTGGCTTGCGCCGGCTGCGGTAAGGTTCAATATCCGCCGCATATTTTGAAGAAGCAGTTGACTCCCGAAGAGTGCTTCAAGGCAGTGGACGAGTGCGGAGCGCCGATGGTCTCAATCCCCGGCGGCGAACCACTGCTGCATCCGCAGATCGTGGAGATCGTCAACGGTCTCATCGCGCGCAAGAAGTACATCTACCTGTGCACCAATGCGCTTGAACTCAAGCGGCGTTTACCGGAGTTCACGCCGTCAAAGTACCTTACCTTCTCGGTGCATCTTGACGGACAGCGCGAGCACCACGACTACTCCGTTTGCCGTGAAGGTGGATGGGATCTGGCAGTGGAGGGAATCAAGGAAGCAGTGAAGCGCGGATTCCGCGTGACGACGAACGCTACGTTCTTCGACGGCACAGATCCGAATAGCGTTCGCTCCTTCTTTGATGAAGTGATGATGATGGGTGTCGAGGGCATTGTGCTGTCGCCGGGCTACAGCTACGAGATGGCTCCCGATCAGAATCGATTCCTGGGCCGCGCCCGCGTGCGCAGGCTGTTCCGCGCCATTTTGTCGAACCGGAAGCCGAACTGGAAGTTCAATATGTCGCCACTGTTTCTCGAATTCCTGATGGGCGACCGCAATTACGACTGTGTTCCCTGGGGAATGCCTGCGTACAACATCTTCGGTTGGCAAAAGCCCTGCTACCTGCTGCAGGACGGTTACACCGAGACATTCAAGGAACTGCTGGAGACAACGAACTGGGAAGAGTATGGCGTTCCTAGCGGCAATCCAAAGTGCGCTAATTGCATGGTGAGCTGTGGATACGAAGCGCCGGCGGTGATGGATGGCTTTGGCTCGTTCAAGGGCTTCCTCGCCATGATTCGCGGCACGTTCAGCCGCTACCCTGACCAGCATGCTTTGAACCTGCTAAATGAACCCGCGCCGCACGGGCCGGCCACTCTTGTGCAGATCGAACAGCCCGAGCGCGAAATGGCGAGTCGTTGATCGAGGCGCTCAGTATTTTTGGCTGAAATCGCTGTCAAGCAGCTCTTTTTGCGCTGTACGAATCAATAACGATCTCTGACAAGCCGGTGCGGCTGTGGCAAGATTGTGTGCAGTGGTTGCGACGGATCAGCACTTTGACGAAATTGTTGAAGAAACGAGTTCCATTTGAATCCGTTCTTCCAAGGGCTATTGCTCATCGTAAAGGACATGAATCATGCAGTACCGCCGCAGGATGAAAGCATCGTTATTGCTGAGCGTTATGGTTGCCTGTGCGGCAATTGCGGTTGCGCAGCCGGCCCCGCAACCCGGTTCCCGAAATGGGGCTGCCTTTGCAACGCCTCCATTGCCAAAAACGGCACTTGGCCAGAAGGCTGCTTTAATGGGTTCGCTCGCGGGCAAATGGGCCAGCGTTCCCGACGTTGAAGGCACAGGGCCGTTCCCGGCAAGCTATGAAGCGGCGCCCAGTGGATCGGAATACGTGATTTATCAGCCGAAAGACCTGGCCGCAGCCGAGGCTAAAGGAAAATTGGGTGTGTATGTCTGGGGTAGCGGTGGATGTTCGCCCGATGCGGCCAGTTCCCGCTTTCATCTCACTGAGATTGCGAGCCATGGATACGTAGTCATCGTGCCTGGCAAAATTTTGAGTGGACCCAGAGCGCCGCTAAAGCCTGCAGGCGCCTCAACTGGCATGCCCGATCCTGCAGGCCGTGCTACTGCGGAAAAGATGGTCTCCGGCATCGACTGGATTCTTGCCGAGAATAAGCGCCAGGGAAGTCCCTATTTTGGCTCGATTGATCCCGCACGTATCGCGGTTGCAGGATTCAGTTGCGGTGGACTCATCGCTCTCAAGGCAGGATTTGACCCGCGCGTCTCGGCAGTTCTCATCGAAAGCAGCGGAATCCTCAAGAACCCGCCACCTGGCGCGATGGCGAATCTGCCGCAAATGACGTCGCTCAAGAAAGACGATCTAGCCCGGCTGCACACGCCCGTTCTCTACATTCTGGGTGGGCCAGAAGACATAGCCGAGTCGAACGGTCTTGACGACTTCGAGCACATCAATAATGTCCCCATTTTTCTCGGAGATCAGCCTGGCGCGGGACACGGCGGCTTGATCTCTGTGCCTAACTCAGAGGGCACCAAGGTGGAACTCGACTGGCTCGATTGGCAGCTGAATCACGACCAGGTCGCCGCAAGAACCTTTGTCGGGCCCGATTGCGTTCTCTGCCGCGATTTCCGGTGGCAAGTGCATCGCAAGGGAATTCAATAACTCTATGCAGGGTCCCGTTCCTGACCCTCGGAGCGGGATTCCCATTGAACTGCTGATTTACTGAGGAACATATGACCGCTGAAGTCCAGAAATACACGCGTGAAGAGATCGAGGCACTTGAGCTTGCCCCGGGAACGCAACACGAAAAGCTCGAAGGCTGGATTCCGGAGATGGCAAGCGACGAGGAAGTTCGCAGCGCGCTCGAAAAGGCGTTCGATTATCGCGGCGACGTAACCATCACGCTCAAGAACGGCGAGAAGATCGAGGCGTACATCTTCAACCGGAAGACCGGAGCTTCGCTGGCGGACTCGTGGGTGCAGTATTATGCGCAGAACGTGCCGGACAAGCTCAAGGTGAGCTATGCGGAAGTCGCGCGGCTGGAATTCAGCGGCAAAGATCGCGCCGCCGGTAAGCACTGGGAAGACTGGGTGAAGGCGTACAACGAAAAGAAAGCCGCAGGCGAAAAGAACATCGCGCTCCATCCCGAGGCGTTGGAGTAGGCACTTCAGGCTTTTGCGAAGTTTCAAACGCGCGGTGTAACGCCGCGCGTTTCATTTTTGTGGCCGAATCATCGTGAACACCGGTGCTGATCTAGCGCTATAGAATAGAAATTCACTCAGAATCTCGATGAAAGTCTTTGTTACAGGCGCAACTGGATTTGTCGGTCATCACGTGGCTAGGGCACTGGCTGCCGAGGGTGCTCAGCTTCGCCTGCTCACCCGCAAGAGCAGCAGCTTGGTAAATCTTGAAGGCATAAAGGGCGACTCGCATGTTGGCGATTTAAGCCAGCCCGAGACTCTTCGTCCTGCACTCGAAGGTTGCGATGCGGTCATTCACGTTGCGGCCGACTATCGCCTCTGGATTCCAGATCCGGCGGCAATGTATCGCGCCAACGTTGACGGTACGCGTGAGCTGCTGCGCATGGCGCGCGAGGCCGGGGTGCCGCGCGTGGTCTACACTTCGAGCGTGGCTACTATGCATTTCCGTACGGACGGCATCGTGATCAACGAGGACACGCCCGTTTCAATCAAAGACATGGTTGGTCATTACAAGCGCTCAAAGTTCCTGGCAGAACAGGAAGCGATCGCCGCAGCCCAGGCCGGGCAGCAGGTCATGATTCTCAATCCGACCACGCCGATTGGGCCGAACGACCGCAAGCCAACGCCAACCGGCCGCATCTTTGTCGACTTTCTGAATGGCAAGTTTCCTGCATATGTGGACACGGGGTTGAATCTCGTCGACGTATCCGAAGTGGCGCGCACGCATGTCCAAGCACTCGTGAAGGGTACGCCTGGCCGCCGTTACATCCTGGGTGGAGAGAACCTGACGCTCAAGCAGATTCTCGACAAGATGTCGGCGATCACCGGTATTCCGTCACCTACGGTCAAGATTCCGTTTGCGGTGGCCGCAACCTATGCGTTCTTTGAGGAGTGGATCACGGGCAGGATACGCGGCGAGGAACCGCGGGCGACGCTTGAGGAGGTGCGCATGGGGCGCAAAAAGATGTTCGCCTCAAGCGCGCGCGCCGAGCAGGAACTTGGTTTCCGAATTGTGCCGGTATACCCCGCCATGCGCGCAGCAATCGAGTGGTTCCGAGCCAACGGATATGCACCCGCCGGTCAGCAGCGGATGGAAGCATGACTCGCATCGCGATCATCGCTGCATTACCGGGCGAGCTGAAGCCGCTGGTGGGCGGCTGGCATCACGAGCGCAGATCAGATGTCGACCTCTGGATTACTCGCCGCAAAAATACCGAATTGGTTGCCGCCTGTGCCGGAATGGGGAAGCTGGCCGCGTCTCGCGCATTTGCCATGGCGGAGGGTGGCAGCCGGGTTGACCGCGTCATCTCTGTGGGCTGGGCGGGAGCTCTGCGACCGGAGATGGCAGCAGGTGGAGCCTATCGAGCCGCCGGCGTTATCGACCTTCAAACAGGAGAGCGCTTTGCCGCGGCGGGTGCCAACGCCGGCGCACCATGGCTGGTAACGAGCCACCAGGTCGCAGATGCTGCGGAGAAGCGCCGTCTTGCCGCGGAGTATCAGGCCGGCCTTGTGGACATGGAAGCCGCCGCAATTGCCCGACTGGCTGCTATGCGCGGCATCCGTTTTGAGTGCGTTAAGGGCGTCAGCGACAGCTTCAACGAGAATCTGCCTGATTTCAACCGCTTTGTTTCGCCGGAGGGACAGCTTCGCTTGTCCCGGTTGCTGTTTTTTGTACTTCCACGGCCATGGTACTGGCCCGCGCTCATCCGGATGGGCGAAAATAGTAAGAAGGCTTCCCAAAACCTGACGGGACTCCTGTTCGAAAATCTAGATAACCCAGGAGATCAATCGAACCCGAATGGCGACTCAAACCTCTCAAGTTGAAAGCCGGATTGAGCCAATGATCCCTACTACTATGCGTGCGGTTGTCTACCGTGGTGTCAACGACATGCGCGTGGAAACCGTGCCCGTTCCCCAGATCGGCCCCGGCGAACTGCTGATCAAGGTTGCGACCTGTGGCATCTGCGGAACTGACCTGAAGAAAATTCACATGGGATCGCATTCAGCGCCCCGCATCTTCGGCCACGAGATGGCCGGGACCGTTGTGCAAGTGGGCGAAGGAGCTGAAGGTTACGAACTGGGCGACCGTGTCATGACCTTCCACCACGTTCCCTGTGGCGACTGCTACTACTGCCGCAAGCAGACACCGGCGCAGTGCCGTCTTTATCTGAAGACAGGTGTGACGGCGGGCTTCGAGCCCTCAGGCGGCGGCTTTGCGGAGTACATCCGAGTGATGGACTTTGTGGTGAAGAACCGAGGGGTAGTGCGCATTCCTAACGATGTTCCTTTCGAACAGGCCGCCTTCATTGAGCCCTTGAACACCGTTTTGAAGGGTATAAAGCGGTTGAGTTTGAACTCGGACGACACCGTCCTGGTCATCGGCCAGGGACCCATCGGCTTGATGCATGCCGCGCTGGCGAAACGTACTGGTGCGCGCGTACTCACCTCGGACCTGTATCCCGAGCGTCATGCTATTGCAGCGAAGTTCGGACTGACCGAGCCGATCAATGCAGCTACTGAAAATGTTGTGGAGCAGGTGCGCGCCAAGACTGAGGGCCGGGGCGCGGACGCCGTGGTTCTGGCCGTGGGCGGCAATGCCCTGATCAAGACCGCAATCGATTCCGCCCGGCATGGCGGCAAGGTGATGCTGTTTGCGCAGACGCAGCACGGCGAAGCCACTTTCGATCCGGCGGCGGTTTGTGTGGACGAGAAAACACTGCTGGGTTCATACTCATCATCGTTCCCGATACTTGATGAAGTTACCGACATTGTCCTGAACGGATATCGTAAGGGATTTGACCTGACTCAACTGATCTCGCACCGCTTTCCAATCGAACAGGCGGTCGAGGCCATCGACATTGCGTCACATCCTCAGCCGGACTCGATGAAGATTATGATTGAACCAGTACTTGGCGCGGGCGGGAAGTAGGAGGGACTAGATGGCGGGTACGGTGAAAGACGCAATCCTCCGCGGACGCAAAACAATGGAGGTTGTCGTTGAAGAAGGCCTGAACACTGTTGAGACTGTGGTCGAGGCAGGCCTGAATACCGTCGATACCGTTGTGGATAAGGGCCGCCAGACGGTCGAATCCGCCGTAAGCCTCGGTCGTAGGACCGTTGAGCAAACCCTTCTGAGCGGGCACAGCACCATGCGTGCGGCCGTCCTCCACGGCCGCGAAGATATACGAATAGAGCAGGTGCCGGTACCAGAGGCTGGGCCAGGAGAAATCATCGTCCAGGTTGGAGCGGCGCTTACTTGCGGAACAGATCTCAAGGTCTTTCGGCGCGGATACCATGCGCGCATGATTGTGCCCCCGGCACTCTTTGGGCATGAACTGGCGGGAACGGTGGTTCAGGCGGGCGAGGGAGTTGAGGATTTTGCTCCCGGTGACCGCGTAGTAGCGCTGAACTCCGCACCATGCGGCGAGTGCTATTTTTGCAGCCGCGGACAAGAGAATCTTTGCGACGATCTGATGTTCAATAATGGCGCCTATGCTGAGTTTATTCGCATCCCGGCTCGCATTGTCGCAATGAATACCCTGCGCATTCCCGATAACGTGGCGCTTGAGCATGCCGCGCTAACTGAACCTCTGGCCTGCGCTGTTCACGGGTTTGAGGATTCGCATCCACGCCCGGGCGACACGGTGGCCGTCATTGGCGGTGGACCGCTCGGCTTGATGATATTGCACGTAGCTGCTCTAGCCGGACATGAAGTTATCGCGATCGTGAAGCATGACGGGCAGGTGGAAGCGGCCAATCAGCTCGGAGCGGCGCACATTGTGCAGACCGGAAGCATACGCAAGGCGATTCGCGAGACGCGGGCGCTTACGCAGGGGAACCGTGGCGTAGATATCGCCATTGAAGCTGTGGGCATTCCTGAAGCGTGGCAGGAAGCGGTGGAACTGGTGCGCAAAGGTGGTACGGTGAACTTCTTTGGCGGATGCGCGGCCAATACGCACGTCACGCTCGATACCAATCGCATTCACTACAGCGATATTACGCTGCGTGCAACTTTCCATCACACACCGGAGATTTGCCGCAAGGCTCTCGATCTGATTGCTGGCGGAAGGTTTCAGTCGGAAGCGTTTATTACCGGCCACGCTCGCCTTTACGAACTCAACCGTGTCTTTGAGAAACTGATGAATCGCGGCAGCGAGATCAAAACAGCCATTGTGCCCTGAGGTGAACTGGTGACTTCCGCAACCGTCCAACCGGACAACAAAGCGCTGGGAGCTGCGCCCGAGAATGATGGCGAATTGTTGGCGCGCGGATGGGCTGCCTTGCCTGCGTCCTATCGCATTCCGGAAGTTGCTCCAACTCTCGAAGAGGCGCGTGCATGGTGTCAGCATCTAGCCGAGACGCACTACGAGAACTTCCATGTCGCCACCTGGTTCCTGCCAAAGGCGCTACGCCCGCATTTCCACTCGATCTATGCATACTGCCGCGTTTCGGACGATCTGGGCGATGAGGTAGGCTCAAGGGCATCGGCGCTGGCTCTGCTCGATCTATGGGATCAAGAGCTTGATGCCTGCTACGAAGGCCGCACTCGGCATCCCGTGTTCGTAGCCCTCGCGGAAACTATTCGTGACTGTTCGATTCCGAAGGAGCCGTTTGCCGATTTGTTGAAGGCGTTTCGTCAGGACCAGACGGTGACGCGCTATGCGGATATGACCCAGGTGCTTGGATACTGCCGCTATTCGGCGAACCCAGTAGGCCGTTTGGTGTTGTACGCCTGCGGAGAGGCGAGCGAAGAGAAGTTCAAGCTTTCAGACGCCACGTGCTCGGCGCTGCAACTGGCTAACTTCTGGCAGGATGTTCGCGTGGACTGGGCCAAGGACCGCGTTTACCTGCCGCAGGACGATATGCGGCGGTTCGGCGTGACGGACGAGACCATTGCAAAGGGTATTGCGACGGATGAATTTCGCGCGCTGATGCGGCACGAAGTGGATTATGCGCGCGCACTGTTTGAGCAGGGACTGCCGCTCATCGGTATGGTAAGTCGCGACCTGGCGATTGATCTCGACCTGTTCAGCCGTGGCGGACTAGAAATTCTGCGTGGGGTCGAACGGCATAGCTACGACGTTCTCAGTGCGCGCCCGGCAATTGCAAAGAGTACAAAGTTGGCGCTCGGTTTCCGCGCGCTTTGTGCAAAGATGTTTCCATTCTCCCGCCTCGGCAAGGGATTTTGAGAGAAGGCGGCTTGACGCAAGAACTTCCAACCAACGGTCCTGTGCTCAGCCACGCCTATGCGGTGTGCCGCGGAATCGCCCGGCGCGAAGCCAAGAACTTCTACTACGCGTTCGTTGCGCTGCCGCCGGCTCGGCGTAATGCCATCTGCGCGGTTTATGCATTCATGCGCAAAGCCGATGATCTTTCCGATGACGAAACCATCTCGCGCGATGAACGGCGGGCGAAGCTCGACGCCTGGTTGAACGAATGGCATGCTGCGAGCAAGGGCGAGCAAACCGCAGATCCCGTTTTCATAGCTATAGGTGATGCGATGGCTCGGTTTGCGATTCCACTCAGTTTGCTGGATGAGCTGGTCGCCGGTGTGACTATGGACCTGGATCGCACGGAGAGTGGCGCACCGGACACCTATGCCACTTTCACTGACCTGTATCGCTATTGTTATCTGGTTGCTTCGGTGGTGGGCCTGGTCTGCATTCGCATCTTCGGATATACGGATGCCCGGGCTGAAAAGCTGGCGGAAGAGACAGGGATTGCGTTTCAGTTGACGAACATTCTGCGCGATGTGGCCGAGGATGCGGAGCGCAATCGCGTCTATCTGCCACTTGAAGACCTGAAGAAACATGGTGTCCCGCTTGAGTCGCTGTTGAATCGTGCGCCGGGCAAACCACCTACGGATAATGAGCGAGCACTATTGCTCGACATTACACTGCGTGCTGAGAATTATTACCATTCGGCAGGCGATTTACTGCCATATATTGATCCAGAGAGTCGCCCAGCGCTACAGGTACTGGTCGCCATCTATCACGCACTTCTCAAGCGAATAGAGCGCGCGAATTTCGATGTGTTCTCGCACCGCGTTTCTGTGCCGCTCCGGCAGAAGCTGGCGATATTGATCGGCGGCCTGACGCGCATGACGTGGGCGCGGCTGTTCGCGTAGTGCAATTAGTGGAGAACGATTGAGCAGCCCAGTGCACAGTTCGCAGAAGACCGTCACGGTGATTGGCGGCGGCGTAGCCGGCATGAGCGTGGCATGCGCCTTGGCCGAGGCGGGCCTGCGCGTGCAACTCGTCGAACGGCGGGGCTACCTTGGTGGCCGCGCGAGTTCTTATCTTCATCCGGGCGTAAATGAAGTCATCGACAACTGTCAGCATGTGCTCTTTGGCTGTTGCACAAACTTGACCGGCTTCTATCGTCGCATCGGAGTCGCTGATCGCATCCACTGGACCAGCGAGATGACGATGATCGAGCCAGGAGGATGGCGATCGCGACTGGGGCCTTCGAAGCTTGTAGGTATCGGACTGCCTGCACCGTTGCACGGATTGCCTCGTCTGCTTAGTGCACATGCGTTTTCGCTAGCAGACAAGCTTGCATTAGCGCGCGCGTTCGGCGCGCTCATGCGGCCTGTACCGGCTTATTCGCGTGAGTCGCTCGGAGCCTGGCTCAAACGTCACGGCCAGACGCGTGGCACAATTGAGCGCTTCTGGCGGCTGGTGATTGCCAGCGCTCTGAATGCCGATCTCGATTCGATTGCGTTGCCGTATGCGGCCAAAGTCATTCGCGAACTGTTCATGAATTCAGCTTTCGCAGGCAGCATGGGCATGAGCACGGTTCCGCTCAGCGAGTTGTACGCCGGTGTTGTACCGTTCATCGAAGAGCGCGGCGGCCGGGTGCATCTGAGCACATTTCTTGAAGGAGCGGAGTGGGATGGGGCTGTCGCGCAGTGGCGGCTTCGAACCCGCACCAGAGAACTCGTTTCGGACGATCTGATTTTCGCGTTGCCATTTGAAGCAACCAAACAATTGCTACCGCAGATGCCTGCGGCGGAAGGGAAGCCGGAACTGGCCCGTAAGATCGAACAGCACGAGCACTGGCCGATCTGCAGCGTGCATCTGTGGTTTGATCGGGAGATTACGGAACTGGAGCATGCAGTTTTGCTTGACCGTGAGATTCACTGGCTCTACAATCAGTCGCGCCTGCAGCGGCGCAGCGGCAATTATGTTGAGCTGGTCGTCTCCGCGACGCGCGCCTTCGCAGCACTGCCAAGGGAACAAGCTATTGGTCAAGCGCTGGCTGAGCTTGCGGAGTTTTTCCCGCGTGTGAAAGAGGCAAAGTTGGAGAAAGTTGCCCTGGTGAAGGAGGTGCGGGCAACATTCGGCGTTCCCCCCGGCATTGACGAGTGGCGTCCACACGCCGTTTCGCCGTGGCCGAACTGCTATCTTGCTGGCGACTGGACCGCCACCGGGTGGCCCTCGACGATGGAGAGCGCTGCCAGGTCAGGACATTTGGCAGCAGAAGCGCTGTGTATAAATCGCGGCAAGAAGCAATCGTTCGTTGAGCCCGATTTAAAGCCGGAAGCCTTCATGAAGCTTGTGAATGCAGATCCCAGCCGTTAGTAGCTGCCCTTCAGTGCGCCAAAAAGTAAACGCCAATGCACACCAGCACGGCTGCGACCCACCGGCGACTGTCCACATTCTCTTTCAAGAAGATCTTCGCCCCGACAGCATTCGTAACCAGGGTGAGAGATGCCGACGCAGGCGCTACGAGTCCCAGAGGCAGGTGATTCAGCGCGAACAGCAGCGAGAAGAACGCAAGTGCGAGAAAAGCGACTCCAGCGAAGAACAGAGGGCAGGTAAGAACGGCGCGGATGGCGCCGGGAAGGCCAGATTGAGCGCGAATTTCATCCAGATCGCCGATGGACTTCATCGCGGCCGCAGTGAGAATTTCGCCGATGCTCGAGGCAAGGATGATGGAGGTAATCATGCCGCTGGCTGCCCAGAAACCCACTTGTGCACCAGTCGTCGGATCGGTCATCGCGCACGCTCCTCTTCCTGAACAGTGTCGACAATTCCGATCGCGGGCACAGGACGTTCCGTCAGCGAGGGCCCTTGCGCCACAAATCCTGCACCAATGGTGATGAGCACACAGCCGATCCAGCGCTGGACAGAGACAGTTTCATGCAGCGCAAAACGCGAAAGCATCTCAACAACCATGTTGCCGAGGGCCGTGGCCGGGAGCACGTAAGTGAGATCGGCCCACGAGAGCGCGGTCAGGTAGCTGGCAAAGAAACCGATCAGGAGTGCAATGCCAAGCGCGATCCACGGCGTAAATACGGCCGCGACGAGCGTAACAGGATGCGTCAGCGAGACGTTGGGTAACTGCTTCATGCCCTGTGAAAGGCAGCTGTCACCGAGCGGAGCACAGACTGAAACCAATCCGAGGATGGCATATTGGCGCGGCGAGAGTTTTTGGTGGGCCATCGGCTATCTGGAAGAACCTGAACTGCGGCTGAAAGAAATTGAGGGCGGGCGCAGTGGCGCCGCCCCCAAGCTTGACGAAATCGATAAGTACTTAGGCGCCCGCGCTTGCCGGTGCCTGAGGCTTGGCCTGTCCGCTGCGAGCCAGTTTCACCTGCTTGTTACGTTGTGCGCGCAGCTTGAGAAACGACTTGGCCTCGACATAAAGGCGCGGCAGATCGCGATTCACAATAGCCTTCCATACCACGCGGAATGCCGCCTTGGGGCGGAAGTAGTACTCGTCGTAGAAACGATGCACCATCTCCATTACGTAGTCGGTAGGCAGGCCAGGATACTCGATGTGAGCCATCTGGTGGCCGCCGCCATCTTCCATCTTTTCGTTGGTGATGAAGCCGTTTTTGGCAGCGAACTCATAGAACTCAGTGCCGGGGTAAGCGTGAGCGACGGAAACCTGGATGGTTTCGCAATCGAGCGATTTGGCAAAGTTGATGGTGTTGCGAATAGACGCCTTTGTTTCACCGGGTAGGCCGAGAATAAAGTCGGCGTGGATGGTGAGGCCGAGCGAGTGGCAGTCGCGTGCAAAGTCACGCGCGCGCTCAACCGTAGCGCCCTTCTTGATGTTCTTGAGAATCTGCGGATCGCCCGACTCGAAGCCAACTATGAGCAACCGGCAGCCTGCTTCACGCATGGCCTTCAGCGTCTCGTAATCGGTGGTCACACGCGAGGTGCAGCTCCAGGTCAGGCCGAGCGGCTTCAACTTTTCGCATAGCTCGATGGTGCGCGCCTTCTGGATGTTGAACGTATCGTCGTCGAAGAAGAACTCCTTTACGTCGGGGAAGTTCTCCTTTGCCCACTTCATCTCGGCGGCCACGTCGTCAGAGGAGCGCTTGCGCCATGCATGTCCGCTCAATGTCTGCGGCCACAGGCAGAATGTGCACTGCGCAGGGCAGCCTCGGGTTGAGTAAAGCGCGATGTACGGATGCAACAGGAAAGGCACGTTGTATCGCGTTACATCCAGGTCACGCTTGTAGATCTTCGTCGCCCACGGCATCGCGTCCAGGTCTTCCACCTGGGGGCGATCGGGGTTGTGAATGACCTTGCCGTCCTTCTTGTAGCTGATGCCGAGGATCTCATTCAGTGGCTTGCCATTGGCATACTCAACAACCGAGTAGTCAAATTCGCGGCGGCAAATGAAGTCGAGCACCGAGCACTCGTTGAGCGCGCGGTCGGGGTCGGTAGTAACGGGCGGGCCAACGAACGCAATGCGGATGGAAGGATTGGCAGCCTTGATGGCTTCGGCCAGCCTCTGGTCGCCCTCCCAGCCGACAGTGGAGGTGAACAGCACCAGGAATTCGTAATCCTTGCAGATGTTGATAGTTTCTTCCGCGGAGATGTGATGAGGAGGCGCATCGAGCAACCGCGATCCCTCTAGCAGTCCGGCAGGATAAGTGAGCCATACCGGGTACCAGTAGGATTCAATTTCGCGCGTTGCCGGCCAACGTGAACTCGCGCCACCGTCGAAATTCTCGAACGAAGGCGGGTTCAGTAGCAATGTTCTCAGGGGCATAGACATCTCTTTCATTCTAGCATTCAGGCAGTTTTTTCCACCGAATTCTGTGAGCTGCGGTCAAGCCGGGTTCCCGACAAGGCACGGTCCTTCGCGTCGGCGGTAAACATCTGAAAGCAAAGGAACAATTGGCATCGCTGTCGGCAATGAAGGAGGTCGAAAGCAGGCTGCAACCTCTGCTTAACTTAGACGCGCAGAAACGTGCGCCGATGCAATATCAATGCAACTCATCCAGCCAGTCCTGCATATGTCCGAGGGCGCGCAGCAGGTTTAGGCGGGCCTTGCTCAGGTTAAGGTCGGCGTCGAGCGATGCCTGATAGTTCTCGCGCTCGTCGATGCGTGCCTGTTGTTCTGCTTTTGGCGAGAGCTGTGCCGGAGCGCCCGGCCCCACACCCGCACCGTTGCCATACTCCAACTGAGACTGCACGGTCTTCAATTGCTCTTCGGAGATCTGCTTCTTTAGATTGGCCACTTCGGCCTGGGCATCGAGTTCGCGCAATGTGCCGTCGAGGGTCGCGATCTGGACGTCGTTTTGCCTCTCCGCCTGTTCAGCCTCCACCTTTGCTCGCAACGCTTCGGCGGCAGATTGCTTTCCTTTGTCGCGCGCACCCCAGTCGAAGAGCGGAAGCCGGATCGAAAAACCCGAGCTGAAGTTATTCGCGGGCAAATCGCGCCTGTAGTAGCTGTTGATGTCGTTCAGCAATGTGGTGTTGCGGTTATACTGCGCTCCGAAACCGATCTCAGGCAGCATCAGTTTGTGGTAGTTGTCACCTTTAGCGACGAACTCCTTTGATTTCGCAAGCAAATTCGCGGATTGGATTCCAGGCAACGTTCTGGCGTCGCTGGCCTTCAACGCGGGAATTGCGGGAATGCTCGCATGCTCGGTCACAATCGATGCAGGCGGCAGACCGGTGAGTGCCGATAGTTGTTGCGCCAGCGTTGCGGCGCGGGTTTCAAGGTGCAGCCGCTTCAACTTGAGTTGAGCTGAAGTGAGCTTTGCCTGGAGCAGAGCTGTGAGCGGATCAACACCGGCTTCCGCCCGCTGCTGCTCGATCACGACGAGTCGGTTAGCGTAAGTTTCCTGCTGCTGGGCTACAGCGAGTTCCTGATTGACTGTATCGAGTTCGATGTAGGCAGTGGAAGTCTCGAGCGCCACCTGCTCATGCGCGTCTTTTAGGTTTGCTACGGCAGCTTGAACGCCTGCCTTCGCAGCGCGGATATATTGAATCTGCGGCAGGCTGAAGACCAATGATTGAATGTTTGCATCCCATATGGTCGGTAGATTCCCGGTAAAGCCGACGCTTCGAAACGCAGGCAAGCCTGAACCAAAGGAAATGGTCGGAATATAGGCGTCCTTGCTTTGCGCATATGAAGCATTTGCCCTATCGAGATCAGCCTGCGCGAGCCTTACGGGGTTGCTGTTCTTGTTCGCCATGTCGACCATGGTGGCGAGAGAAACCTGGGCAGAGGTGATTACTGGAACCGCAGCGACAGCCAGTCCGGCAACGATTGACGCCCATCTCCTGCAAAGTGTAGTCCGGGTCTTCAAATAATCCATTCCGATCAACACTCGAATCAATATCCGAGGTTAGCGATTGAATTCTAATGCGGGCTTGTAGTCGTGCGCCTGAGCCAGCGCCTCATTGATCTGCTGCTGGGCGCCGGCAGAATCGCCGAGCTGCTTCTTCATGCGTGCTAGCCGCACATGAGCTTCAAAGGCAGGGCCTTCTTCGGTTTTCGTTGAGCTGGCCAGGTACTCCTCCAGTAGTCGTGCGGCGGTACCGGAGTCCTGTTTGGCATCAACCAGCACGCTTGCGCCGTCATAGAGTGCGACCGTGGCACGTGGGTCTTTTTTAGCCGCACCTTCAGCACTGTGAATTGCAGCTTCCATGTCGCTGTAACGCTTGCGCTTGCGGTAGAAGTTGGCCAACACCGTCCAGCGCAACGCGGGATGCGCAGAAGTCGACACAGCTTCTTTGAATTCCCGTTCCGCGGTTCCGTAGTCGCTGCGCGATTCCGCAATCTCCGCGCGAAGCTGATGCGCTCTTGAAGGCTCTACGCCGTCGAGTTGCTTGGCGACTTGTTCCGCCTTATCAAGGCCGCCCCCTACAATGCCCGGTGCGCTTCTGTAAAAATCGCCCAGGTCCGTCAGAGCGTCTGGATTACGAGGATTGAGTCGAGCGGCTGTTTGGAACTCCGACAGAACGCGTTTGCCCAGGCCGTATGCGCTGAAGAACGAAGCATGCTGAGCCTTCAGGCCCAATGCCCGGCCAAGCCACATGTGATAGTCGGAGTTCTGGCCATCAAGCTGCACGGACTTTTCGCATTCGGAAACTGCCTGGTCCCATTGCTGCAGCGCGTAGTGGATGCGGCATGCGAGATTCTGCGCATCTGCCGATCCGGTTCCACCTTGCGGCAGGGAGCCGATCAGTTGCAGCGCCTTGTCTGCTTCACCGGCTTGGAAGACCTTGTCGGCCTGAGCAAGAGTCTCGCTTGTTGCGGCCGCATAAAGCGGGCGCGGCATGAGTGTTACCACCGCCAGGAGAGTTGCCGCTGCCAGCAGCCCCTCAGGCTTTAACAGACGTGCTGCCAGCTTCCGGAATGTTGATAGGCACCAATTCACGGCACAACCTTGATGGGAACGCCTTCTTCCATGGGCTGCCCGCTGAGAGTTCCAGTTGCTACTACATCTCCGTCGCTCAGCCCCTTCAGAATCGCAACCCGAGTGAGGTTCACAATTCCGGTGACCACCTGCGTACGCACCAGGCTGTTGCCCGACACCTTAAAAACATAAGGCTGGCCATTTTGCGAGAGCAAAGCTTCGCGCGGAATACTCAGCACGCCTGGCTCGGTGGAAGTAGTCACGGTCACATTTACGTTTGTGTCAGGGAGCAAGTCGGTGCCTCTGTCGTCGATGGCCACCAACACCTCTCCAACATGGCGGGTGCCATAGGTGACAATCGTGACCGGAGTCTGCTCGATGTGCCCCTTCCACTCTTTGCCGGGTTTCGCATCCCACTTGATTACGATCTTCTGACCGACTTCAAGGTGGCCGATATCGGGCTCGTCGAAATATGCGCGAATGCGCTCCTTCGTCAGGTTAGCCATCTTCAATATCAGCTTGCCCTGTTCGGCGTAATCCGTCGGAGACACTTCAATGTCGTAGACGGTACCCGTAATCGGAGCGCGAACCACGGTCTTTGACAATACATCGTGCGCAGCGGCCAAATTCGCCTCAGCATCGGCTAGCGCGGCACGCGCCCGGTCAACATCTGCCCCCGAATATCTGCTTGTAGTCGAGAGCTGGGCTGCGTGCAAACCGGCTTCAGCCGTTTCAAGCCGCGATTGTGCAGCGGCCACCTCACCCGCTGAGGCTGCACCGGTGGAATGCAAACGTGTAAGAGCGTCAAGATCGCGCTTAGCCTGGTCGCGGTCTAGCTTTGCCCTGGCCAGGTCCGCAGCCGCCATCTGCTGCTGCTCCTGGGTACCGTTATGCAGTGCGGCGTCGAGAGCAACCTGCGCCGACTTCACTCCCGATTCCGCTCCGGCTACGCGCGCACGGGCGTCCACGTCGTCAAGCACAATGAGCACCTGGCCAGGCTTCACCTTGTCACCGGGCACGACTTTAACTGACTTAACAGTGGTGGAGATGGGGCTATAGAAATTGTAGTTCGTTTCCGGCTCCACTTTGCCGTTGGTGCTCAACGTATTGCGTAGTTCTTCGTGCCCCACTTTAGCCACCCTGACGGTGAGCTGGTCACGGAGCAGGTACCGCGTAACGAAGAATACGGCCACAAGGACGACCGCCAGGCTTATCCATAACCAGCGCCGTGAACGGTTCGAGCGATTTCTGTCTTCAGCCATTTAGCTAACCAAGGTCAGTATATAAGACTCTCAATCATGGGCTTAGGTGGCAAAAAATGCTCATTTGAGATTACCCTCCATGTTCCCAGCGCTCGATACAATACAGCTATGGCATCAGAAACCGGTAACGCAGTGCGCTACACCGACGAACACGCGAAGGCTGGCCTCGACTTCAATTTTCCGGCAATCGAAACCTGGCAGAACCAGTTCCCCGGCTACGAAATTCTGATCGACGATCCGGAGTTGACCTCGGTGTGCCCCAAGACCGGCTTGCCCGATTTCGGCGTTCTTACCATCCGATACATGCCCCGCGAGCGATGTCTTGAACTGAAATCGCTGAAGGAGTACCTGTTTTGCTACCGAAACCTGGGCATCTTTCAGGAAAACATTGTGAACCAGGTGCTTGAAGATGTGGTGAAGGCCTGCGATCCGGTGTGGGTCGTCGTCAAGGGAGAGTTCAGACCGCGCGGCGGAATCGGCACCACGGTTGAAGCGCATTGGCCAAGACCCAAAGCGTGATATCGCGCTGGGTTTGAGTTGATTTCGGCTCGTTGTGATATTCGTTGTAACGCCTGCGGGAGTCCGCGAGATAAATCCATTTGTCCAATGTCACCTCATCCACTCGTGACCGGCTCAACCCAGCCTTGGGCACGTTTCTGCTGCTCATTGGCCTTAACCTGCTTAATTACATCGACCGCTACATTCTGCCCGGAGCACAGCCGCTCATTCAGCGAGAATTTCACGCGACTGACCAGCAGATGGGCGCGCTCACTACCGCCATGTTTGCCTTCTACATGATTGCAGCACCGGCAACCGGGTGGCTGGGCGACCGCATGAACCGTAAACCGCTCATTGTAGCCGGTGCGATTCTCTGGAGCCTGGCCACGCTCGGAACCGTCTGGGTGCATGGCTACTGGATGTTCTACCTGCGACAGGCGTTCGTCGGCATTGGCGAAGCAACCTTCGGCATTTATGCTCCGGCGGTGCTGGCCGATTTTTATCCTGAGCGTGAACGCAACCGAGTGCTCTCCATCTTCTACGTCGCCATTCCAGTGGGCGCGGCATTGGGTTATATGGCCGGTGGAACCATGGGCTCAATGTGGGGCTGGCGTACGCCATTCTTTATCTGCGCCATTCCGGGATTGGTCATTGCTGCGCTCTATATGGGGATTGGCAGAGAGCCGGTGCGTGGAGCATCAGACCATCTGGACACTACAGTGACGCGTGCAACCGCAATGGGACTGTTCAGAAATCCTGCGTTCCTAACCGGCACCCTGGGCCTCGCGATGCTCACGTTTGCCATGGGGGGCATTTCCGCGTGGATGCCGACTTTTCTACATCGTTTCGCCGGGTTGTCTGTAGCTGACGCCAGCGTTACGGTCGGCGGCATCACCGTGTTTGACGGCATAGCCGGAACCCTGATTGGAGGCTGGATCGCTCAGCGGTGGCTGCGCACCAATCATCGCGCGCTTTACCTGCTTTCATTCTGGAGCGTAGTGCTTACACTGCCTTGCGGAGCCATGGTCTTCTTCGGGCCAAAGTCGCTCACGATTCCATCGTTGTTCGCGGCGGAGTTCTTCCTGTTCCTGAACACCGGGCCGCTGAACACGGCAATCGTCAACGCAGTTTCAGCACCGGTGCGCGCCACTGCAATCTCCATCAACCTTTTCTGCATTCATTTCTTCGGTGACACATTCTCGCCGCAGATCATAGGCGCAGTCTCAGATCACACGAATCTGGCTCTGGGACTGGGCGCCACTCTGATCACGCTAGCAATTTCGGCAGCGATCCTCTTTGCCGGTTCCCGCTTTGCGCCTCCATTGGAAGAAACTTCTGCTCAGCAAGTTTGACATTGTCGACAGCCACACTTCTTGTCCGCAGAGTTTCTGCCATCGTGGGTGATACTGACACTATGTTGTTGGCGCATCCAGTCATGCAACTCATCACCGCTCTCAGTTGGCTCATTGCCGTGGTGTGGCTTGCACATGCGGCCACGGTGGTGCAGGGTATGCCCACCTTGCCGGAGGTAAGCCTGGAAAGGGAGCCCTCTTCGTTCGCATCGGATGAGGACGAGATCACGGTAATTGTTCCGGCGCGCGACGAAGAAGCCTCCATTAGGAACACGTTGAACTCACTGCTCAACTCCACGGGAGTGCGTCTGCAGATCATCGCCGTCGACGACCGGTCGACTGACGGAACCGGCATCCTGATGGATAACGTGGCTGCGGATGCCGCGTCGACCCAATCACACCATACTTTGCAGGTGTTGCACGTAACCGAACTGCCGCACGAATGGCTCGGCAAGCCGCACGCCATGGCGGTGGCTGCTCGGCAGGCGCGCTCGCCCTGGCTGCTGTTTACGGATGGCGACGTGCTCTTCCATCCGAGGTCACTCGAAATCGCCTTGCGCGAAGCAGAAGCTCGCAGCGCCGATCATCTGATTCTAATACCCTCCGTGATTCTGCTAACGCTTGGTGAGAAAGCAATGCTTGCGACCATGAATGCGCTTTCGCAATGGATGATCCGGCTCTGGAAGGTATCGGATCCGCGGTCGCGGGACTTCATCGGTGTGGGCGGCTTCAACCTGATTCGCCGCGACGTGTACGAAAAGCTCGGAGGCTTTGACCGGCTAAGGATGGAAGTGCTCGACGACTTGCGGCTCGGCTGGCTGGTAAAGCGAGCCGGATACAGGCAACTGGTTGTCATTGGCCGCGACCTCGTGCGTTTGCGCTGGTTGCAGGGGCCACTAGGTGTTATACGGCTCGCGGAGAAGAACGCATTTGCCGCATACCACTATCGCGTAGGTCTAACGCTGCTCGTGAGTCTGGCATTGCTTGTGGTCGCGGTTGTCCCTGTTATCGCCATCCTATTTGGAGGCTTGCCAATGGTCGCCGGTGCGCTCACGTTTGTCGCATTCGCTGCCATTTTCCAGGCGAATCGTAAAGTGACGGCGACGCCGCCCTGGTTTGCAATCCTGTTTCCGCCCACTATGTTGGTCGTGTTGTATGCGCTGCTGCGTTCCATGACGTTAGCGCTTGTGCGAAAGGGAATCGATTGGCGTGGAACCCGCTACTCGCTCAAGGAACTGCGCCGCAACTCCATGAGAGATTGGTAGCGCCGCCACTTTGCCCGTCGCGACGTGCGACCGCGGGGCTCCATGAACGACCTGCGCACTCCTTGCGAACGCATATTAGGGTCACTCACTGGCCTGCGGTCATGTTCCGCGTCAAAGCCGTAGAGCAGTTTCTGATTGGGCTTGAATTTCGGCGGTCCGCCGTAGAATTGTTGGGCACGGTTCAACATCATTCCGTAACGTCCGTGCATCGGCTGCACGGTACCGCGAATGCGCACGTCGGTGTTGCAATACTGCAGAAGATTGCCGACCTCTTTGCGATCGTCGCGCAAGCTCACAATGGTGAAATGGCGGGATTCATCAGGCGTTTGCGGCGCGTACAGATCAAGGTAGCGCGTGCCATCTGAAAGTTCAACTACGTCGTAAACGTGAGCAGTGATGCATACAGCCTTGTTCAGGTTCTTAGAGGCCTCGTCGGCTGTCACGCAATTTTGAGGGCCCTTTGCGAACGTCGGCGCAGCACCGCACACAAAAACGACAGCGAGCCAAAGCCGGCAACGCATCTCCGCACTCCTTTTGGGGAACGCAGCAAGCCTATCGCGAAACGGATGACAGGGAAGTGAGCGCCAACACCTATGACTTAGGACAATTTTCAGTTGTCAGTTATCAGCTTTTGCTTTTCTCCGACAGCTGATCGCTGACCACTGTTTTAGTGCGCTCCTACCAGTTCGCCGCTCTTTGCCGCCTGCCCGTAGTGGCTTTCGACATATTTGTCGAGAATCTCTTTGAACTCAGCCACGATGGTATCGCCGCGAAGAGTCGTTGCCAGTTTGCCATCAACGTATACCGGAGCAACGGGATCTTCAAATGTGCCTGGAAGGCTGATGCCCAGGTTGGCGTGTTTGGATTCGCCGGGGCCATTCACTACGCAGCCCATTACGGCCAGCTTCAGTTCTTCAACGCCGGGATACTTCTTGCGCCACTCCGGCATGGAGGTGCGCAGGTAAGTCTGAATCTGTTCGGCCAGCTCCTGGAAGTAGGTGCTGGTGGTGCGGCCGCAACCGGGGCAGCTCGTCACCTGCGGCATAAAGCTGCGAATCGAAAGCGACTGCAGAATTTGCTGCGCGGCCTGAACCTCTTCAGTGCGGTCGCCGCCGGGCTTCGGCGTCAGGCTTACGCGAATGGTGTCGCCGATGCCTGCGAGCAGCAGCGGTGACAGCCCAGCCGTTGACGCGATGAGGCCCTTTGCGCCCATACCCGCTTCCGTCAGGCCCAGGTGCAGCGGATAGTCGCAGCGCGCTGCAAGATTGGTGTACACGTCCACCAGGTCACGAACGCCGCTGACCTTTGCGGACAGGATGATCATGTCGTGACCCAGGCCGTAACGCTCTGCTGCGGCGGCGGAGTCGAGCGCGCTCACGATCATGGCTTCCATCATCACGTCGCGCGCAGGCAGAGGATCAGGCTTCTTGCTGTTCTCGTCCATCATGCGCGTCAGCAGCGACTGGTCGAGCGATCCCCAATTCACGCCGATGCGAACAGGCTTGTTGTTTTCGACCGCGCACTCAATCATGGTGCGGAAGTTGTCGTCGTTTTTGCGGCCCACCGACACGTTGCCGGGATTGATGCGGTACTTGGCGAGCGCGCGGGCAGTGGCAGGATATTTCTTGAGCAGGATGTGCCCGTTGTAGTGGAAGTCGCCGACGATAGGAACGCGGACGCCGCGCTTGTCGAGACCTTCAACAATTTCCGGTACCGCCGCCGCGGCCTCTTCGTTGTTCACCGTAACACGTACCAGTTCCGAACCGGCGAGCGCGAGTGCCGCAACCTGCTCGATGGTGGACTGCGCGTCGGCGGTATCGGTGTTGGTCATCGACTGCACGACGACCGGCACTTCCCAGCCGACTTTTACGTGGCCAATCTTGACTGTAGGGGTGTTCCTGCGTTGAATCTCTGCCATACAAATAGTTTACCTTTACTGCGTTTATGCGGGCTTTTTGACTGTTGCCGAATGAGGGGCAGGAAGCAGGTTCGAAATGGGCCGTTTTCGCATCAAAAATAGGCTGAAATAGGTCGAAAATGCGCGAAAATAGGCCGAAATTTGACACTTTCCGGCGATAAGCAAGGTGGATGATCTTGCTGTAAACAAATGATTCTAAACGCGCGGACGTAGACATTGCACCGAATTCAGTGCACTTGCCAGGAGGTAGGGGGTGGTACGGACCGGCCTCATACCTCACATTTTGAACCGGCTGCATCTCCGACACGGCGATGAAATGAACAAGGTGACTCCCTTCTTAAGATTTTGCAGGAGGGGATGGATATTTTGCGCAAGGGCACGACAACGATGCCTCGCAGCCCACGCGCACCTGGCCAATTCTGACTGTCATGTCTTGCTCGGTTCAAGACGTCGGCAGACAGGCGCAGAATCGTCGTGGTAAATGGTCGCCGACCTCCTGACCATAACCTGTCAATGAGCGATATGGCTTGTACGCGGCAGTTGATGCGCCCGGGTTGCAGAATCGGGTTGGAATAGAGAATGAAGAATGGCCATTAGAATCCTGTTATCCGGACCGGCAACAGAAGAACGCCTGTGAACCTTAGTACGGATCCTTCAAAAGGGTCGAGCAGCTCAGAGCGCTTGAGCTGCTCCGTCTTTCGGTTCCGCTGAAAAGCTTACCGGCTCGTCCCCAAGACTTTCGCGATCCGCTCGAACGCCCAATCAAGTTCTTCTCGTGTGACGACAAGCGGAGGTCCGATGCGGATGACGTGATCGTGAGTCTCCTTGCACAGGATTCCCTCGTCTTTCAGGGCTTCGCAATAGGGGCGAGCCTTGCCGTGGAGTTCGATACCGATCCACAGGCCTTTTCCACGAACCTCTTTGATGGCGGCACTGCGGAGCGACTGAAGCCGAGAGAGGAAGTAGGCTCCCAGTTCGGCGGACCGTTCGACCATCTTCTCTTCAATCAGGACACGTAGGGCGGTTCTAGCAATGGCGCATCCGAGCGGGTTTCCTCCGAACGTACTGCCGTGATCGCCGGGAGTGATGACACCCAGAATTTCGCGAGACGCAAGCACTGCCGAAACCGGATAAAAGCCGCCGGCCAGGGCTTTGCCCACGATCAATACATCCGGCGTGATTTCTTCGTGCATGTATGCGAACAGTTTGCCGGTGCGCCCAAGACCGGATTGAATTTCGTCGGTCATGAGAAGCACGTGGTTGCGGCGGCAGGTCTCAGCCGCTTCGCGAAGGAATCCGACCGGTGGGATCAGGATTCCAGCTTCGCCCTGGATCGGTTCCACGAGGAACGCGCAGGTGTTCGGGGTGATGGCGTTACGCAGCGCCTCAGCATCTCCATAGGGGATCACCTTGAATCCGGGCGCGAAGGGGCCAAAACCATCACGGTAATGTTCGTCGGTTGAAAAGCCCACAATGGTAACAGTGCGCCCATGAAAGTTGTTGGCACAGACGACAACTTCAGCCTCGTCGTGAGGGATACCCTTCACCTTGTAGCCCCACTTGCGCGCAACCTTGATGGCGGTTTCGACAGCCTCGGTGCCGGAATTCATTGGCAACACCATGTCGAAGCCTGTCAGATCGTGAATATCTTTACAGAGGAGGGGGAGCTGGGCGTTTCGAAATGCGCGCGAGGTCAGGGTGACTTTTCTGGCCTGCTCTTCGAGGGTTCGAAGAATCTTTGGGTGACAGTGACCTTGATTGACCGCAGAGTATGCGGCCAGGCAATCCAGATAACGCTTGCCGTCGATGTCATAAACCCAAACACCCTCAGCACGTTCAATCACTACGTCGAGAGGACGATAGTTGTGCGCTCCGTGTTGGCTTTCAAGGTCGATAAAGTCCTGAGCTTGCATCTGCGGTTCTATTGATTGCGTCTTCATGGTCTCTTTCATGGTGTGGTCTTTATTCTTCAGCCGCCAGGACTTCTTCAACCGCTGCCCATGGTCCACCCTGAAGCACCAGGTATTTCAGGTAGAGTACCGCTCCCACGCGGTCAGCCGATGCGAGCAAGCTGTGAGCAGCCTTTTGAACCTGCTCATTTGAGAGAGTTGCGAGGTCAAACGACTCGTCGATCATGCCGTCGGTATGAGGAATCTTGAGCAATTCAAGAAAGCTGACAATCACAGTACGATGCTCGTGGAGAAGGTAATTCTTCAGAAGTTCATCCACGATCTGGTCAGGAAGCGTCAGTGTGCCAGCCGTCCAGTTTGCCAGTCTTTCAATCGGAGTTTTACGGACTGTCACCTCCCGAAGGTTCTTTGCTTTTGCGAGAGATGCCATGAGGATCTGCTTCCCGGCACCTTTCGAATCAGCCCAAAAAAGTCTACTGGCAGCAATCCGGATCTCTTCCGGCATTTGTCGCCAAATACGATTTGCAGAAACTGACATCAGCGGTCCTCTCAATCCGGTGAATCAAAACATTCAGCTTCAATGATACCGGTCGCAGGAGAATCGCAAGGAAGGCAGCAGGCCATGGATGCAAACTCGACCTGAAAGAGGAGCGCAAGAAGGTCTTCCGACGGTAATTCAGAGATAAGCTCTCGCCCCGGAAGGTTCTCGCTTTCTGGCAAATCGCTGACGCACTCATCGAGCCCGAGGCAATCAGCCTCGGGCTCGATGAGCGTCTTGCTTCAATGTACTTACTGAGCGGCGCTCTGCTGTACCAGCGCCGCTGCGGCGTTGCCGGCGACTACCCAGCTTGCCGATCCGGCGACGACGGCTTCATCCTCGAACCAGAGGTATCCGAAGTCGTCGATGCACTCCGGAAAATCAGGCCTGATGATGACGTATCCCGGAATGACTGCGCCTGGAATGTATGCGTTATCGGCGCGGTTGTTGCTGTATGTCTTCATCTTTGAGACCGTGCCGACGCCGGCTACATACGACGTGCTGGATACCGGGTGGGTGCCGAGAATGTAATTGACGGCGCGTAGCGTGTATTCGGGGCCCACAAGATCAGGAAAGGTCTTGTGCAGGAAGTACATTCGGATGGCCATTTCGACAACGGAACCCGATCCGCCCCATGTGCCCATGCTTGGGGGCACGCCGAACGGGGTGGCGTCCAACTGCTTGTTCTCGCTCGCCATGTAGGTCTTTACCGCTTCCCGCAGTTGATCTTTCGCGCTGGCGTCAAGATAGGGCAATGCACGGACCGCTGTCCAACCGCGGAAACCCATCATCTCCGGCGTGATCATCTCCGGGAACAGCTCCTTCAGGCGGGACTTGTAAGGCTCGGCTCCGTGCGTGGCAATGGTCAGTTCCAGAGCAGCGGCCCAGTCCTGTCCCACACTAAAACGGCGAAAGTTGAAGCCGGCCGGCGGAGCTGGTGGCGCGCCCGCTGCACTGGTATTAGCCGGACTGCCGGCAGGTGCATTCGGACGGTTTGGCGCACGGCCCACTACACCCTGAGATGCGGCCAGAACGCCTCCTGGTGCGCCGGCAGGAGCTCCGCCGCCAAAGCCGCGGCCGGGAGGATTCGGCGTTGGGTGGGCCTTCTCGTCGTTCCAGGCTTTGATCGCGGTCTCGAGGCAGTCTTTCGCCAATGCGTCGTCGTAGCCCTTCAACGTGTCGGCCGCCGCGGCCAGTGCCGCAATCGCATTCCACTGGAGCATCGGATTTGTGGTGGTAAAGATCCAGCGATCGTCCGGCCGGCCCGAGTAGTCGCCCCTTACTTCGTTCGGACCCAGCTTTGGATCGTAGATGCGGCCGTCAGTCTTTGACGCTCCGTCGCCAAGCTGCGTGTATTGGCGCAGGTCCGGCTCGTGAGTGCCGCGGATGGAGTGGCCGATGTTGTGGAACTGCGCCAGGATGAGAAGTGCGCCGTGTTTGACTTGCTCCACTGCGTCCGGCACGCCGTCGGGGCGATGCATCTCAACCTCACGCGTGGTTTCATTCACACTGAGTTCGTCGTACTTGAGGTTGAATTCGCGATAAGCCAGAGCAAGACTCTGAATCACGTTGAGCTGCGCGGGCTCCTCAAGGTCGAAGTCGCCGGCATCGTACCAGCCGCCCACGTTCATTCCAGGGATGTGATCGCCGCCTTTGTATTTACCGTCCGTCGCCGTTCCCTGATTCCAGCCGTCGAACTGCTCGCCGACCACGGGAGCCATGCGGCCATCGTCCAGGTGCGACGCGCCGTGCCACATGCGGTAGCCCTCGCGGACGGAAACATGATCCATCTGTTCCGCGATGTGATGGTCCAGACTGTCCTGCCAGATATGCGCGTAAGCGTCTTTGGAGATGGGGAATGGCGCTGTACGCTTGCCTGCGAACTCGATGACATAAAGGCCGGGGTCGTTGACCGAAGTGAAGTCGAATTTCGAATAGACGTATCGCAGCCACGGCGTTGAAGGCGTGATGGGACCCTCGAATACCTGCTTGTAGGAGCCGTCCGCTTCAAGGCGCAGAACCTTGGCGGTCTTCGGAGCCGTGTAGTTCGGGTCCATCTCAATCACGGCGACTTTGGAGAAGTCCGGCGCGTAACCCACCTGGCTGTGTGCAATCACCGGAGGCCGCGTCCAGTTCGGAATTACGTCCGGCCTGATGTGCCACACGATGGCGCCGGTAGTTTTGCCCGTCGGGATCAACGAACGCAAAACGAACCAGCCGTTCTGCGCGCGGTCGCGTCCATCGAAGAGCATGAGGTCGGCAGTATCCGACGTAACATTGACGCGAGCCAGATTGTCATCGACACCCAGGGTAATGTTCTTGCCCTCGGCGAACGGCAGCGGCTGCGTATATCCCTTGGCCTTATCCCAGTCTTCGAGGTAGTAGGCCTTTTTCGGCTCGTCGGCCAGCGGCAACACCTTGGTCATGGGATCGTTGGGGGTGCGCGGAAAGATGCCGGCCTTGGTGCCGTCGACGAGATAAGCCTTGCCCATGTAGATGGAGGGCAGGAACTCGAGATTGAAGCCCGCGCGCCCGGCCAGCTTCTCGGGCAGAGGCTTATTGAGATTGATGGTGACTTTTACACCGCCCGGTTCGGCTTCAACATTCAGCGTGTAACTGAGATCGAAGGACGGGAAAGCAAGGTCGGCGGTGAGCCGGTTGTTCGCCTTATCGGCGTGAGTCCCTTTGAGGGTGGCCACCAGGTCCCACTGCTCGGGCGTGGGCATCAGGCGCACGTCGCCATTGGTGGCAATGCGCTGGCCGTGGAGGATCATCTCCATTGCTGCGTTCTTCTGGTCAACAAACACCGGGTGATATTTGCTTTCGTACAGAACCACGCTGAAGCCGCGCGCATCAAGGTAACCTTTGTCGTTGACCTTCATTTGTAAATCGGCGCATAAGGCCGGCAGCGACACGGAAATGCAAACTAACAGCACGGCAAACGATTGAGTCAACGTTCTAGAGATACGCATAATGACAGTTACTTGTCCCTTCCAAGAGCGGTTTCCGCTCGCCCAAAAGGATAGCAGACATTCAATACCATAGTCCGCATATTTCCCTTGAGTAATGCGATTTTCTAAGCGCAACGCATTTCAAAGAGGACATCTTCTGGACTTACGGCTAAGGTATGGATGACATTCGAGATAGGTGGCTTTGACAGACTACGAACCAGCCGAGGGACAACGGGTGTTTCTGCATACTTACTTATGGTTGCCGATAATCTACGCAGAACTCAATCTCCGGCTCTGCGAGCGCATTGGTGATTCTTACAGTCGATGACGCTACTTTTGTGGGAGAATTTCCACATGAAAAGACTGCAAAGTCAGATTCGGCTCATCGTTTCCTATGGGCTGGGGGCGTTTTTCGTGGTGGAGTCGTTTAATCCAGATTTCTGGCGACCGCACATCGAATCGCTGGCGCTGCCTGTTCACGTATTCATTTGCCTGTTCGGCCTGATGTGGTTGGTTCAGGCCGCCGCTCTTCATAGACAGCTGAGGAAGCAGCAGTGCTAAGTGACCGGTATCGGCTTTTGTTGGTGCCTGCCTTAAAACGAATAACCTCCGAATTGGCAGTCATTCGGGATCACCGCTGGGCTCAGCTTGCAAAGGGCGGGGATGCGCATTCAGCCAAGCATCTGCGCGCTTCTGCGCACCCTTGATGTCACTTTTGCTCATAACTTTGTTAAGTGCTTCGAGTGTGCTCTCTGCATGAGCTTTCAAACCACTATCTGTCGTCCGGGATTTGGCCAAAAACATCCAGAAATATCCCTCCCGTAGGTCTCGGTCTAAACCGACTCCATTCGCATAACACGCACCGAGATTGAACTGCGCTCTCGTTTCACCCTGTTCGGCTGCTTTGAGCAACCATTTGGCGGCCTGAGTGTCATCTTTCGGCACTCCCTTGCCATTGAGATAAAGGAACCCCAAGCCATATTGTGCTTCAGCAAGTCCCTGTTCCGCGGCCTTAAGATACCAATCAGCAGCTTGGCGATAGTCCTGCGGAACTCCTATACCTTGTTCGTAATTTACGGCCAAATTCGACTGAGCGAGGACATCGCCCTGATCGGCTGCTTTGCGGTACCATTCATTGGCTTTCGTCAAATCTTTCGGTACTGATTCGCCGTAGCGATAGGCGACACCCAAGTTATACGCGGCCCTTGCGTTGCCTTTTTCTGCAGCTTTGCGATACCAAATCAATGCCTGCGCATATTCTTGCATCTTGTCAAAAACTACGCCAAGTTCGACCTCTGCGACGATGCTGCCCTGATCGGCCGATTTCTTTAGCCAGAATACCGACTGTTTGAGGTCCTGTGGAACCCCGAGTGCGGATTCGTATTGTCTACCCAGACCACACTGTGCGTCCGCATCACCGGAGTTAGCTTTGTTCCGCAAGGTCTTTAATTCGCTTTTGTCATGCGCCATTTGGCATTGCTGTGCGTGGAGGTGAACTGAGAACGGAACGAAGGTTACTGCAATGATTGTGAAGAATACATGCGGCATAACGTGAATAGCGGGCATCGCTGATCTCCCGTTTGAAACGCAGCAAGTATAACCTCTCGGATCTTGGCGGTTAGTTTGCAGTGGGAGAGTCTTTGTACTTTGGGTTCATAGCCGCATTTGAGATCTAGAAACAACCGCGGATACCTCGCCCCCTTCACTCCGTTCTGGGTCCTCTGTATGACATTGCTTGGGAGATGCGGTGTGGTGGATACGAGATCGCTGGTGCATGATCATGGACTCCTACTGTTGAAGAATCTTCCCATGTAGTTAAGTTTTGCGTGGCGCGATTCGATGCACTGGTATGACTTGGCTGTGCTGGCACTGCCGGGCTATACTGCCTGCGCTCGAGAAGTGACTGCGGAGGCGCGCGGTACTTGATGACTCACGAAATTGCTTTTGAAATGTCCGGGGCAAGCGTGCGGTTCGGCTCTGGTGTTACGCGCGAAGTCGGAATGGACCTCGCGGATATTGGCGTGCATCATGCGCTGGTGATCACCGATCCGCGCCTGCGGAATATGCTTCCCGTCCACACGGTGCTCGAATCGCTGGAGGCGAATGGTGTCGCTTTCACACTCTACGACCGAGTGCGGGTGGAGCCCAGCGACGAATCATTTCAGGATGCAATTGCGTTTGCGCGGCAGTGCGAGTTTGGTGCGATTGTTGCTGTCGGTGGCGGATCGACGGTTGACACGGCCAAGGCGGTGAATCTTTACACTACCTATCCGCCGGAGGATTTTCTTGACTACGTGAACCCGCCGATCGGCAAAGGTCTGCCGGTGCCGGGTCCTCTGAAGCCGTTGATTGCGATTCCCACCACGGCGGGCACAGGCAGCGAGACCACAGGCGTAGCGATCTTCGACCTGACCAGAATGCATGCCAAGACGGGCATTGCCAGCCGCCGCATCAAGCCCACCATCGGATTGCTCGATCCCGAGAACACGCACACCATGCCGGCACAGGTGGCCGCTGCGACGGGTCTTGACGTGTTGAGCCACGCAATCGAGTCCTACACGGCAATGCCTTACTCGGATCGCGCAATGCCGGAGCGCCCTCTGGCGCGGCCCGCGTATCAGGGCTCGAATCCGATCAGCGATGTGTGGTCGCTGCAAGCTTTGCGTATGGTTGCGCGGTTTCTGGTGCCGGCGGTGGAAGATCCTTCTGACAGCGAGGCATGCGCGAACATGGTGCTGGCTTCGGCTTACGCCGGAATAGGATTCGGCAACTCCGGCGTGCATCTGCCGCACGGAATGTCGTACCCGGTTTCGGGGATGGTGAAGAGCTATTGCGCGCCGGGATATCCCGGCGACCACGCGATGGTGCCGCATGGATTTTCGGTCGTGCTGAATGCGCCGTCGGTGTTTCGTTTTACGGCCAGTGCCAATCCGCAGCGACATCTGGAGGCCGCGGAAGCGCTCGGCGCGGATGTCTCGGGCGTGCTTGCTGCCGACGCGGGAAAGGTGCTCGCAGACCGCATTACCTGGTTTATTGAGCGATTGAAGCTGCCCAACGGACTGCGCGCGCTGGGTTATTCGTCATCCGACATTCCCGCGCTGGTCGAAGGCACGCTGCCTCAGCATCGAGTGACCAAGCTCTCGCCACGCCCCGCCGGACGCGAGGAACTTGCCCGCCTGTTCGAAGATGCACTCGTGGCATATTGATTTCCGCTTTGGATGCGCACGCGGGATTCGCAATCCGTCTGCCCTCAGATGCGAATCATGAATGTCAGCGCGCCGATAGCGAACCCGCGAAAGGCGAGTTTCGACAGGCTTGGCGTTAAACGTAGGTTTACGGTCGATGCGCTAGGCTAGTTGCTGGAGGAGCGCTTGTGAGCAGTGGGTCGGCAACTGCGGTCAATCAGAAAACGAATGCGCCTCCCTTGTTGATTCGCGGGTTGCGCAAGGCCTTTGCCGATGTGCAGGCGGTTGATGGCATTGATCTGGAAGTGCAGCGCGGCGAGTGCTTTGGTTTGTTGGGTCCGAATGGCGCCGGCAAAACCACCACGATCGAAATTTGCGAAGGGTTGACTGAGCCGGACGAGGGCACCGTCGAGCTGCTGGGCTTGAACTGGAAGACCGGTGCGCGTGAACTTCGCCAGCGCATTGGAATTCAACTGCAGGAGACGCAATTTCCTGACAAGTTGACTGTCGAGGAGACACTGCGGCTGTTTCGGAGCTTCTTTCAGTCTGGGCAGTCTGTTGACGAGGCGGTGCGGATTGCGCAGCTTGAAGAGAAGCGAAGCTCGCGTGTCGGCGGTCTTTCGGGTGGGCAGAAGCAGCGGCTGGCCATGGCGACGGCTCTGGTCGGCGATCCCGAACTGCTATTCCTCGATGAGCCAACCACCGGACTCGATCCGCAGGCGCGCCGGCATTTGTGGGATCTGGTCGAAGGGCTCAAGCAGGCGGGGCGCACTATCATCCTTACGACGCATTACATGGACGAGGCGGAGCGCCTCTGCGACCGTGTTGCCATTATGGATCACGGAAGCGTGATTGCTCTCGGTACTCCACAGCAGCTCATTGCAACCGTGGGAGGAGAAGACATTGTTGAATTTGCGGTGAGCGCGAAGGACGTTCCGCGCGCGCCCCAGGTTGTACTCAGAGCGGAGCACTTCACGGCGATTCCCGGCGTGCAGTCGCTTCGCGTTGATGACGCACTGCATCAGCTATCTGTCAGCGAGTTGCACACCGCGGTGCCGCGCATTTTTGCCACGCTTGAAGAGCAGGGCCTGCACCTGAGCGAGTTTCGCACCCACTCCGCCACGCTTGAGGACGTATTCGTACGCCTTACCGGAAGGAACCTGCGCGATGAGTAGACTCGAGTACAGCAGCCTGTATCAGCTAACGCGGGTTCGCTTCATGCTGGTGTGGCGCGAGCCGGAAGCGATCTTCTGGATATTTATCTTTCCAATTCTGCTGGCTGTGGGACTCGGAATCGCCTTTCGCGACCGTCCACCCGATGTGCTGCCGGTGGGCGCGACATCCGCGCAGCTTACACGCGCGCTTAACGCCGGCAACGGACTACGCGCCGCGCAGATGGATGAGGCCGCAGGGAAGCATGCGCTGGCGACCGGTGCGATTCTACTGCTGGCCGTCGAGCAGCCGAATGGAGTGACGTATCAGTATGACGACACCAATCCCGATGCCCGGACTGCCCGGCTGCTTGCCGACCGCGCGATCCAGACTGCAGCCGGGCAACGCGAGGCAGTGCATTCAAGCAACGAGCTGATTCACGAAACAGGGTCGCGCTACATCGACTTTGTCGTTCCCGGCCTGCTTGGGATGAACCTGATGGGCTCGGCTATCTGGGGACTTGGCTTTGCCATTGTGGAAGCTCGGCAGAAGAAGCTGCTGAAGCGCATGGTGGCTTCGCCCATGCCGCGCTGGCAGTACCTGGCCTCTTTTCTGCTTTCACGGCTGGCTCTGCTGGTGATTGAAGTGATGGCATTTCTAGGCTTTTCCGGGCTTGTATTCGGAGTGCCGTTCCGCGGCTCGCTGCTGCAACTTGGATTCCTGTGCGTGCTTACCTCCATGTCATTTTCTGCGCTGGGCCTTCTTGTTTCCTCGCGTGCGCGAACCATGGAGGCCGCTTCAGGGCTGATGAATCTGGTGATGCTGCCGATGTGGATTCTGTCCGGCGTCTTCTTTTCGGCTTCGCGATTCCCGGCGGTGATTCAACCGTTCGTTCGTGTGCTGCCTCTTACAGCTGCCAATGATGCGTTCCGCGCCAACATGCTGCAGGGCGTGGGCCTCCACCATCTTACGGCGCAGGTGGGCATACTGCTGTTCTGGCTCATTGTGCCGTTTGCCGTTTCACTGCGCATCTTCCGCTGGCGATAGGCGCCGAACATTAGAACTCGAATTCTTTGGCCATGTCCGCGCCGGCTTCGTACACTGAACGCGGAGACTCTGAATGAACCTGGTGCGTCTGGTCGAGGCAGTGGCAGTGGCGGGAATTCTAAGCACGTATACTGACTGGCTGCTGGCAGGCGAGTGGCTTCAGAAGCGATTTGGCTCACCCGAAGCCTGGCGAAAGAACGGTGGGATTTTATCCGTTCTGATTTCGACCGTATTGCCTTTCGTTACCTGTGCCGCATTCATCTTCCTTGCTCACAAAATCGAGATCGAAGGCTTGCGCAACTCCGTCAAGCTGGGACTGGCAATCTGGGTCATCGGCCCGTTGCCACTGGTCGTGTCGAATACGCTCTTCTTCAAGTTGCGTCGTGTGTATGCCGCGCTCTATGCCGCATCCTGGCTGGTCAAGCTCATGATCGCCGCGGTGGTCTTCGCCAAATTCGTTCATTGAGATGGCGTTGCTGTGGAATCCGTAGAACTACTTATTGTGCAACCAATGAATTCAAGCTCAATGGAATAGGCGCCTACGATGTCGTAGGTGACATGATGCGGAATATAGACGCCATTGACTGATTGATAATCCAGATCAATCTGCACATTCATCGTGGACGCCCCCGTGTTGGAGATTACGTGCATCTTCGTAAGACGGCGTAGGTCACCGGGGAGTGGTTTGGGAGAATCAGTGAAGTCTAGATCGAACGTACCTTTGTAGGCAGGAGAGTCGTAGTTCCAGTGAGTCGGCGCAAAGTTCTTGTCGAGGCCGATATCCACTTTGTTGTTTGCGTCAGATTCGAAAATCTTCACTGTACCATCCGGTTGGGTTTCGACCCGTCCCAATTCTGACGCCTTTCGAATCGGGGATGAAGCCATCAACGGCCAATAAGTCTGATAGAAGCCGCCGATCATTTGTCTTATGCCATCTTCAAGCTGGTCTGCGGTATCGGCACGCCCGTCTACCCAGTTAAAGTTCAATTCAGGACGCTTATTGCGCTGAGCGCTGTAGTGGATCTGAAGGCCGTTAAGCGCCCGCATACGCGCCTCTGGAACCTTGACCTTCAACGAACTGAAGAAAGAGTTCCAATCGAGCGAAACAGCACATTGAATCCCGGTGAGGTCATCCGGATGGTAGAAACTGCCGTTTACGGCTGTCAGGAGCTCTTCTGGATTTATTGGCAACGGCCTGACCGGGATCTTGTTCTGCTCCGGCACCTCCGACTTTGAATGAGTTGAGTCGGCATAGGTGCAACTTGCTGCGAGAATAGTAACGGTAATGAGAATTGCTCGGAGCATATGGACCTGCGCAGTTTTGGAATTTTCGATGCGGTCTGATGCTATCAGGATTCGGCAGTATGCCAATGGTGCTTTAATGACAGAGCCACAAATTCCGATTGGCGGGCCTTTGCGCGCTGGGCAAATTTAGCGTAAATCCCGTATAAGCACAGCCCGTTCCCGGCCCGGTAAAATCAATCCATATGGATCTGAACAAGCTGAACCCGGCCGCGGCCGGAGATTCCCCTGACACAATTCTCGATGGCAGCCGTTTTGTCCGCGCCTGTTTGCGCAAGCCCGTAGACCGCACGCCGGTCTGGTTTCTGCGCCAGGCTGGGCGCTACATGCAGGAGTACCGCGACGTCCGCAAGCACCACACGCTGGTGGAGATCTGCAAGCAGCCCGAAATTGCCGCCGAAGTCACCATCACGGCCGCGGAGAAACTTGGTGTCGACGCCGCCATCATCTTTGCCGATCTGCTGCTTCCGCTTGAGCCGATGGGCCTTCCGTTTGAGTTTCAGGCCGGCGAGGGGCCGGTTGTGCATCATCCAGTTCGCACGGCGGAAGACGTGAAGGCACTGCGCACGGATCGCGCCGACGAACTGGGATACGTGGCCCGCGCCATTCAAAATGTGGCCTCGCATTTTCGCGACCGCCTCGGCATCATCGGTTTCTGCGGCGCACCATATACGCTAGCCAGCTACATGATTGAAGGCGGCGGCTCGCGAAACTATATTCACACCAAGAAGATGATGTACGGCGATCCCCTTGCATGGAACAGCCTTCTGGATAAGCTCGTTTTGGTGCTCACGGAATATTGCTGGCTGCAGGTGCAGGCCGGTGCGGATGTAATCCAAATCTTCGACAGTTGGGTGGGCTCGCTCGCACTGTCCGATTACCGCGACTACGCCTTCGAAGCGTCAAAGCGGCTGGTGCGCGCCGTGCAGCAGATGGGTGTGCCAGTAATCTACTTCGGCGTGGAGACCGCAGGCCTGCTGGGCGCAATGGCCGAGACGGGCGCAGATGTTATCGGCCTCGACTGGCGGCAACCGTTGGACGAGGGCTGGCAGTCCGTTGGATACAGCCATGCGGTGCAGGGCAATCTCGACCCCATTACGCTGTTCGCTCCTTTGGAGGTGCTTGAGCAGCGTGTGAAGGATGTTTTGCGCTCGGCAGCCGGACGTCCCGGACACATCTTCAATCTTGGTCATGGCATTGTGCCCAACACGCCGGTCGAGAATGTGCAGGCCGTGGTGCGTATGGTGCGCGAGTTTCGCCTGGAACAGTCAGGTAAGGAGCAGGCGAATGGCTAAGCGGGCGGTTCTGCTACTTGCCCACGGAACGCCGGAGACCGTGGAGCAAATCCCCGAGTATCTGCGCAACGTTGTGAGCGGACGGCCGATGCCGCAGGTCGTCGTCGAGGAGATTCAGCATCGTTACTCGCTCATTGGCAAGAGCCCGCTCACCGAGATCACCATGGAGCAGGCGCGCCTAGTGGAGAAGGAACTTGCCTCGGGTGGCGATGCCGTTCCTGTTTACGTTGGTATGCGCAATTGGCGGCCCTACATTCCTGAGGTCGTAAAGCAGATGCGCGCTGACGGCATTGAGGAGGCAGCCGTCATCTGTCTCGCGCCGCAGAATTCACGTACTAGTGTCGGCTTGTATCGCAGGGCAGTGGAAGCAGAATCGGCAGGCATGCGGATCGATTTCACGACGGGCTGGGCCGATCATCCGCTGCTGGCGGAGGCTTTCGCGGAGCGGTTGCGTCCGGCCTTGAGCAAACTCTCAGCAGAGGTAGGCGCGCCGGTTCCGGTCTTGTTTACGGCGCACAGCGTGCCATGCAGAACGGTGCAAACTCCTGCTGCTAGCGAGGGGCAACCGCGCCATTGGCCGGGGGAGGGCGCGGATCCATACGCCCAGGACGCAAAGCATACGGCAGAACTGGTGGCCGAGCGGGTACCGGAGATTCAGCGCTGGTGGTTTGCCTTTCAAAGTCAGGGCGCGAGCGGCGGCCCGTGGATTGGCCCAACGGTCGAAAGCACACTCGATTCCATCGCAGCCGAAGGCGTAAAAACTCTCGTCCTGCAACCCATTGGCTTTCTTTGCGATCACGTCGAAATCCTCTTTGACGTTGACCGATTGTTCCGTGAGTATGCGGCCAACATTGGCATCAGGCTGGAGAGGCCAGAGTCACTTAATGCCTCACCGACGCTGGCTCTTGCTGTCGCTGATCTCTCCCGGAAGGGATTGGCGCGGCTCCGCGGCTAATCGTGGACCAAATGAATTGCCAGGTGGCCCCTTCGAGGGGCCATTTTTTTCTTCCAACCTGTTCAGATCATCGAGTAACATAGTCGCACCCTTGGATAGCAGTGTTTTCAGACAAGTTACTGCCTGCCAAAGCAGTGCGTGATCTATGATCGGCCCGGACAACCTCAGAAATGCTTCCGGTAAAGGAGTAAGTGTCTTGCCTGAAGTTATAGTAAGTCGACCCGTAGAAGCCGAAGTTGTAAGTGAAAGGGAGTCCCTTCACTCAGTTCATTGTCCCCATTGCGGAAGCCGAAAATTGAATCGTGTCGCAAGAAATGGCCTGCTTCGGTGCTACATCTTACCCATCTTCGGGTACTATCCATGGAGATGCTTGCGGTGTGGCTCCACATCGGTACTGAGGAAGCGTACACAGCGCCATAGGAATCACAAGCGTTCGCACAGCACGGAAAAGCAGGCATAGCGAAGGCAGAGGTTTCATTGCTTGCCTGTTATCTGCGGAAGAAGTTCCTGGCCAGGAAAATTAGGTTTGCCGGCCGTTCAGCCAGCCGCCTCATAAAGTACGGGTACCATTCGGTGCCGAACGGCACATAGACGCGCACGTTATATCCCTCGCGAACCAGCTTGCGCTGCAAATCGCGCTTGATGCCATAGAGCATCTGGAATTCGAATCGCGATAGTTCAATCTTCTTTTCCCGCGCAAAGTCTTTCACAGCCGCGACCATCGCTTCATCGTGCGTAGCGAATGCGTGGTAACACGCACTGTCCAGCAACATCTTGCTCAGCGCGACATAGTTTGCATCCACGTCCGGCTTACGCGGGAAAGCCACCTCCGGTGGCTCTTTGTATGCGCCCTTGCATAGCCTCACGCGAATCCCCTCGGCGTTCAGTTGTTCAATGTCGGCCTGAGAGCGGAAAAGATATGCCTGAATCACAACGCCGATTGAATTCCTGAATTCAGGGCGCGCATGCACGCGGCGGACAATTTCGAGCGTCACCTGAGTGAGCGAGGAGTCCTCCATGTCGATGCGCACAAAATTTCCCGTCGAATGCGCATGCTGCGTAAGGTTCAGCGCAATAGACTCCGCCAGCTCGGGGGCGATCTGCAGACCCATCTGGGTGAGCTTAACGCTGATATTGGCTTTGAGCTTGCGCTCGGCAATCAGATCCAGAAGCGTGTGGTACACCTCGGCTGCACGGTGCGCCTCTGTATCTGAAGTCACGCTTTCCCCAAGCGAGTCGAGCGTGACGGTTATGCCTTGCTTGTTTACGGATTCGGCAACGCGCAGGGCGTCCTGGATGTCCATGCCCGCGATGAAGCGCGCGCTTAGAGCAGTGCCGAGGCTGGAGTTCTCGCAAAAGCGGCGTAGAGATCGATTATGAGATAGTGCTATAAAAGCGGAGCGTAATAGCGGCATATTGCGCCTTTGCCGTTGAGTTATGGGCCAGCTGAAACATCAGTTTCGCATAGTCCGCCGGGCAGAGGATTCACAAGTCCGGTGATTCCGTGACCTTGGTTACTGCACCTTGAAAATTGTGCTGCCATGGGCAGGCAGCGTCACTTCAAGTTGTTTTGAATTCTTGAGAGCCTTGTTTGTCCAAAGGTCCTGTGCCTTGTGTTTGTCGCCGGTCAACCCCAACTGTTTCCACGCCGTCTTGAGGGTTACGGGCTGGTCGCCAAGATTGAAGACACCCACGTACTCCGCCTGGTCGTTTCCGTCGGCGGTTCCGTACCAAACGCGGGCGTTTTGAAAGCCGGGCAGTTTGGATACATCGACCGGATGGCTGCCGGTCAGAGTTTGATTCATCTTGAGTACGGCCTCATTGGTGATGAGTGAGCGCGTGAAGTTATCGAGCCTGGTAAGGTTGGTGCCAAGAATCAATGGTGAGCGCGAGATTGCCCACAGATTGAGTTCGGTCCGCTCTTCGTCGTGCGTCTCGCGCGATTCCCGCGGCTTGCCGAGACCGGGGTGCGGACCAAGCCAGCCCCATGGCAGCATGTCCGCGTCGGGCCAGTTGCCCGGCTTTACGTGTGAGTTCCACTCGGCAATGCGGTCAAACTCTGCCTTGATGCTGAAAGGGAATTCGCTCTTCCCGGGTTCGTGCGTGTTGCTCCAGATGTCCCAGTGATCGTCTGTGATGCGCCACATCTGCGCATACTTAGCCACTTCATCGGCCACCTTTAGGGAAGTGGGCCCCGGCGACAGACTCAGAACGATGGGACGGCCCGTCTTCGCGATCGCCTCTGCAAGTTGGCGGATCTCAGTGGGCCGGTACGGGTGATCGCTGATGCAGTCCACCTTGATGAAGTCCAGACCCCATCTGGCGTATAGCGCCATCATGGAATCGTAGTAAGCTTGGCCCGCAGCGTTATCCTTGACGCCCCAGTTGCCCTGGTCCCAGGGACACGGACTTGTTTTGTCGGCGGCATCTTGTGCGTGGAAGCTCGATCCCGCGATGGGCAGATTAGCATCAACAACCTGCTTGGGAATGCCTCGCACAATGTGAATGCCGAACTTGAGACCCTGCCAATGCACCCAGTCGGCAAGCGGCTTAAAGCCTTCACCATTCACAGAAGAAGGGAACCGGTCGGGAACCGGAATGAGCAAACCGTTTTCGTCCCACAGGTATTTCTTTTCTTCCAGTGTCTTGCCTTCCGTGTTGGCCATGTACCAGCCTTCATCGATGACCGCGTACTTCCAGCCGTACTTCTCCACGCCGGCAAGAACCGCAGCATTGGCCTTGAAGTCTGCTTCGTCGATGGTCAGCCCGTATGCGTCCCAGCTATTCCAACCCATCGGCGGAGTCGGCGCCAGAGTTTGAGAGATAGAAGGAGTCGCGGTGAAAAGGAGAGCGATGGCCGCGAGAAAACCGGAACAAAACTTCTTGCTGTGGGACATGGGTAAACATATAGCACAGGAAGGTGGCACCATGCTCGTTTCTTTGCCGGGCAAGTGCCGGTGATCGGGCTCACGCTCGAAGCGATTCGCTAGGAGTAAATTACACCTAAGGTAGTCTTTAGCCGGCATTCGAACGTCTCTATGTAAATAGGGATTTTTCGTGTATTTGTCTGAATTCAGGTTGATTTCAAGGTTGAACATGGCTGCGTGCATACAATGGAGATCGCATTATGTTTAGGAAAGCGATACTCATCCTCCTCTTCGGTCACCTGGCAGCCTCAGCGTTCGGCGCGAAGGGTATTACCGTCGAACAACTGAATAACGAGGTCGCAGCAAGCCATGGGAAGCAAGATAAGAAGATCGCCGACCGTCTTTTCAAGCTGGAGCTGACGGAGCGCCTGAGCGCCGCGAAACTCGCCGAGATGGAAGCCGCGCTCCCCGGACCTGAATCCCGCCGGGCACTGGTTGCGCTTGCAGATCAAGCTGAATTTCTGCCTCCGCCCCCTGCGGATATTCCGAATCAGCCCGCGCCGAGTTTCGAGCAACAACGCGAGATCACGGCCAAGGCCATTGACTACGTGATGAAGACACTCCGCCGTCTTCCGAATGTCATTGCGCGCCGCGATACGATTCGCTTTGAAGACATGCCTGCGGTGCTAAAGACGGCGACTCTGAGTTCGCCGAGCGGCACCTTCATTCCCGCCCAGCCTTTGCATCCTGTCGGTCGATACACAAAGGAAGTTTCCTATCGTGACGGAGAGGAGATCGATCAGGCAGCCGGAGAAGCCAAAAGCGCTGAAAGCTCAGCAACAACGGGCCTGAACTCCGTGGGTGAATTCGGCCCAATTCTCTCGGTAATCTTTGGAGATCTTCCACAGGGCAAGTTGCAGTGGAGCCGTTGGGAACGAGGTCCAACGGGTCCGGCGGCTGTGTTCAGTTTCACCGTACCCAGGGAAGCATCGCATTATGAGGTCAGATTTTGCTGCATCAACGGAGCTGAATTCCACCAGTTCGCCGCTTATCACGGCGAAATTAGAATTGCGCCGGCCGACGGAACCATTGAGCGGCTTGTCCTCATCACCGACTTGAATAAAGGCGATCCGGTTAAAAAGGCGAATCTGTTGGTGGAGTACGGGCCGGTCGATTTCGCCGGACGCACCTTCTACTGCCCAAGCAGGAGTATCTCGATCATCGTTGCCCCGGTTCAAGTAAACCACAGTGACGCACTACCCAGCAGGGGAGTCATTCAAACCCCCAGAGGCAATGTCAACTTCGAGGTTCAGAACTATGGCGGTTCAGACCAGCCGCCGCAGACCTTTATGAACGAGGTCGTCTTCGATCAATACCACCTGTTTTACTCGGAAGCGCGCGTTCTGGCAGGAAACAACTCCCAACCCGCAGCCACGCCGGTCGCAACTGCAAATGCTCCGACAGTACCAGAAGAGTCAATTGAGGTGAAGTCGGAGGCAACGCCGTCCAGGAGCAGCGAGATTTCTGCACCAACCGAGCCTATGGTCTCTAGAGCGCCAAATGCTGAAGCGGCAGCCGCGCCTCCTGAAAATGCAATGCCTGCAGTTGTCGCTGCCGCCCCCGCCGCGCCCGAGGCTCCGGAAATTCGCGTAACGCCACAGCACACTCCTTCCATTCCGGATTTCGCGCCTGGAGAAGCCAAGTTCTCGCTGCGAGTCACCACTCGAATAGTGGAAGTGAATGTTTCCGCATTCGACAAGAAGGGCCGCCCCGTGACCGATCTCAAGCCTGAAGATTTCGAGATCTACGACGGAGGTAGTAGGCAGGCTCTCCGTTCATTCGGCCGCGCGGTTGCGCCTTCCGGTGCTCCGACGAGTGCAGATGAAGCAGCCAAGCCGGCCGAGTACAGCAATCGACTGGGTGCATCAGGCAATGATGAAATGCGTGCCGGCAGTGCGCCGGCAGAAAATGCCACGGTCATCTTTTTTGATGCAACCAGTTTGCACTTTGACGATTTGAACAACGCACGTCAGCAGGTCATCAAAATCCTTGGTAAGTTGCCGCCAGCTGAGCCGGTTGGTCTCTACTCGCGGGTGGGCTTTGGCTTCCGCGTCTTGCTTGAACCAACGATGGACCGCGCGGCACTGAGCGCAGCACTTCGGGGCTGGATGCCGGATGCGAAAGATCTGGCTCGTGCTCAGGATGCGGAGACGCGCAACCGTCAGCAGTTCGATACGCTGCGCAATCCCACTGCTGTCGGCACGACCTACGCAAGCGTGGGTGGCTTTGGCGGCGGGTCGATGATCGACTCTGATCCCCGACTGTTCAGTCAGGGGGAGGATCCTCCTCGTGAAGCACTCTCGGTTTTGGTTGCCGTCGCGGCGCATCTTGGCGCCATCCGAGGGCACAAAAATCTTGTTTGGATCGCCAGCGACAACGTGCTCGCGAACTGGTCCGATCAGTCGGCCGATGGGGATGCAGGACGCATGGGCCCGAACAGCATTGGCGCATTCAGTATCCGCACTCAGGAAGCGCTGAACAATGCGCACGTGAGCCTGTACCCGTTCGATGCATCGCAATTGGAAACTGATGCGACCGACGCGAGTCTGCAGAACGCGGGTGTTCAACTCGATGCTGCGGTTAAGGATCAATATCCGGGCTTCAAAGCTCCTCCCGGTGGGCGTTCAATGTCGCAGATGCGGCAGCAGACTCACCCAATTCAGGCCGCAATGCAGCAACTTGCTACGTCCACTGGCGGCCGCACCTTTGGGCGATCAAGCAATGTGGTCGCCAACCTGAATCGTGTGATCGAAGACAGCAAGGCGATCTATCTGTTGAGCTTCGCGCCTGACACGCAGCCCGACGACAAATATCACCAGCTGAAAGTTGCGATTCCCACGCGCCGGGATATTACGCTGCGTTATCGAACAGGATATCTGTACGCAAAGGAGCCTGCCTCAGTTAAGGAACGTTTTACGCAGGTGCTGTGGCAGCCGTTCGATGCAAGCGAAATCGCTCTCAGCGCGCGCCGCAAACCTGCCACTGGCGGAGTCGCTGTGGCGCTGAATATCGCCGCCACGGATGTAGGCTTCATTCAGAACGGCGACCGATGGTCTGGCAAGCTCGACGTCTTCCTCGTACAGCGGGATGACACAGGCGTGGGTGCGCGAGTTATGCAGCAGACGCTGGCGCTAGATCTGCCGGCCGACAGTCACGAGAAGTTCATGCGCGACGGCATTCCATTCGAGCAGTATCTCAGCAGAGAACAGAATGCCGAGGCGGTGCGAATCATCGTCGTCGACGAAAACTCCGGCCATATTGGGTCGCTCACACTGCCGGCGGAGCCGGATGGCCTAAAGCCCTGATCGCCGCCATCGCCGATGATTGAGATTTGACTACCGCGTGTTGGCGCACTGCAACTATTCAATGCATATGCGCCTGTGCGACCGATTACCTGGCTACACGATCTCTGGATCAGCCGGTTTGATGTCGAATTCCACCTGTTGCACTCCGAGCGTTGGATGAATCGCCGTAAGCCTGGCTTTGCCCGACAACTCAAACGCGCGAACCCAGATTGCGCCTTGGCCGCCGACCAGCGAGAACGGGTTGTCGCCGATAATCTCGGCTGGGCCCGTGATCTCCAACCGAATGGCGTCCGCCGCAAACGGCCTGATGGCGCCGAACTCGTCTGTGACTCGCAGAACAACGCGTGTTGTATCTGCGCCGTCGCCAAGCAACGTCGTGTCGTCTGGCGTGGCCATGAATTCGCGGTCCGTGCCGCTGCCTGAAAAGCTTCGCGAGATTACCTGCTTACCGCCGATGAATCCGTCGATGCGCAGATCGCCCCAGTCCTTGACTGAATTGCTCAGGTCGGCGGAAAACGGCGCGTATTTCAAATGCGGAAATTGCTTGCGGTCAGGATTGGCTTCCGCCGCTAGTTTTCCATTGATGTAGAACTTGAGGTGCTCGCAGTTTGATGACACTAGAGCATTCGTAAAGCCGATACTCTCGTCTCCGCGCGCCCAGTGGAAAGAAGGAACAAGCACGATCTCTTCCTCGGGATCGCATTGCGAGCGATAGAAACCCGCCGCAGGCTTGGGTTCGCGCCAGATGTCGGTAACGCCGTGGTAGCAGACGCGGTCGCCCGAGCCGAAGTTCGAATGCGTGTTGTAGTCGAATGCGCACCATCCGATACCTCCTGCATATTGCGGATCGCTTGCCAACTGATCGTGCACGCGCGCATGGCGAATGGTGTGCTCGCGCAGGCGCTCGATGTTATCGATGGTCTTGGTTGGATAGGTGTGGCCGACGAACTCCGTATTCAGATACAGCGGATGATTCGGCGGACGCAGCGGGAAGCCGAAGTCGTTCATGGTGAACACGTCTTCAAGCAGTTCCGATTCGTAGATGTACCTGATGCCGCCAGTTTGCCGGGTAGGATCGAGCTTATGCGCCAAGGCGTTGGTGCGGGTGTAGAAGGTGTGATTGTCCTGCGATTCGTTGATGCGAACGCCCCACAGAATGATCGACGGATGGTTCCAGTCGCGTGTGATCATGCGGTCAACGTTGTCGACCGAAATGTCCTGCCAAGCCTGATCGCCAATGTGCTGCCAGCCGGGAATCTCCTCGAGTACGAGCAACCCAATTTCGTCGCAGGCGTCGAGGAAGTGATGCGACTGCGGATAGTGTGACGTTCGCACGATGTTGCATTTAAGGTCATTGCGCAGAATGAGCGCATCCTTGCGTTGCACGCGGCCGGGCATGGCCTGGCCAACCCAGGGGAATGTCTGGTGGCGGTCAAGCCCGCGCAGCTTCACGATCTTGCCGTTGAGCGAGAATCCATGCGGTGTAAATTTGGCCTCGCGGAATCCGATGCGATGGGTGTCGTTATCGGCTACACGGTCGCCGTTCTTCAGCCTCACTTCAACGCGGTAGAGCTTTGGCGAATTAAGATCCCACAGTTCGATTGCGCCAAGGTTGTCCAGATGCACCGTCACGGGCGCATTCCACGCATCTTCTCCCGCGGGGACGGGCTGTGTTGCCTGGGCAACCTGGCGGTCGCCGTCGAACAGCGTAGCCTCCAGCGTCCATCCACTTTCCATCGACTTCTTCTCGCTGACGAGGTTGCATACGACGTCGAGAGCCGGTTTTCCCGAGAGCACTTCTTTGGTTTGCGCGAAAAAGTTGTCAATGTAGGAGCCCGAGACAAAGCGGAGCTGCACCTCGCGATAGATGCCGCCAAAGGTGAGGTAGTCAATCTCGTAGCCAAAGGGAGGAATGTCGGCGCGCTCGGTCGAGTCCACTTCCACTGCGAGCACATTGTCGCCTTGCCAGTCGATATGCGGGGTCAGTTCAAACGAGAACGGAGTGAAGCCGCCCTTGTATTCGCCCAGGCGCACGCCGTTCAGCCAAACGGTAGAGGCGGTCATCACGCCTTCAAAATCAACAAATACCCTGCGGCCGCGCGCTCCAGCATGCAGGCGGAAGTGCCGCCGGTAAATCGAGACGAACTCGTACTCTTTGTCGTCGAAGCCGTGCCAGGGCAGGCGCACGTTTGTATGCGGAACGGTAACGCGCGCGAATCCGCTGTCGTCAAAAGCGCGGTCATGCGCGGCGGCGGTTGTTTTAGGACTATACCTCCAATTGCGGTTAATCGGCAGCACAACGCGTCCAGGTGCCGCCGGTGCGGACTCAGCGGCAAAGGCAGAGGAAACTGCGGGCGCAACAGCCGTGCTTGCAATGAGTGTGCCTGTCGTTTTTATAAATCTGCGGCGATCCATAATTCTCCTGTCCTGTTGAACCCCGTGATCAATGAACAATGGGATGGCCAGTTCTTTATAGATCCGGAGGTGGTGTGTAGGTCAACTCCGCGAAGTTGATTTACCATTCGCATTGGAAACTTGCGGTGCTGAAAGGGATCCCATGAATCGACGCGATATGCTCAAGCTCTCCTCGTTGGCCGCCGCCGCGGCCACGACTCCCGCGATGGGCGCCGCCGAAACCACTACGGCAAAGGGCGGCTCGGTTGCGCGCTGGGATCATACGGAGATTAATCTGCAGGGTCCCGCCGACGGCAATCCCTATACGGATGTGACGCTCGCCGCGGTGTTCCGGTATCAGAATCGTTCGATTACGGTTCCAGGGTTCTACGAAGGCGGCGGTTCATACAAGATTCGCTTTATGCCGGATGAAGTGGGCGCCTGGTCGTGGACAACGAAAAGCAACAAGGCGGCGCTCGACGGAAAGTCAGGCACTCTTGAGTGTGTTGCCCCCGGGGAAGGCAATCGCGGCCCGGTCTCTGTGCGTGATGGCTTTCACTTCGGTTATGCGGACGGCACGCCGTTCGTAGAGTGCGGCACCACCTGCTACGCATGGGCGTTTCAGGCAGAGGAGACGCAGAAGCAGACGATAAAGACGCTCTCCACGTCGCCATTCAACAAGATCCGCATGTGCCTGTTCCCCAAGTGGTATCAGCACAATCGCAAAGAGCCGCCGCTGTATCCGTTTCCGCGCAACGGCGAAACGAATGATTACTCCACGTTCAACCCCGCGTACTTTCAGCATTTCGACGCGCTGATCCTGGAGTTGCGGCAAATCGGCGTTCAGGCCGACCTTATTCTCTTTCATCCATACGACAAGTGGGGCTATCAGTCGATGCCCGCCGAAGTGGACGACCGTTATCTGCGCCACGTGATTGCGCGCTTCAGCGCCTTCCGCAATGTGTGGTGGTCGCTGGCCAATGAATTCGATTTCATGCGCGACAAGACAGCCAAGGATTGGGATAGCTATGCGCGCATCGTTACCGAGAGCGATCCATTCGATCATCTGCGGTCCATCCACTACGGCTTTCACCAGTACGAATATTGGCGCGGATGGTGCAGCCACGCAGGCATTCAGGACTCACGCATGGAGCGCGCCGCGGATTGGCGGGCGGACTGGCAAAAGCCCATAGTTTTCGACGAATGCAAATACGAGGGCAACATCGCTTCGCGGTGGGGCAATCTTTCCGGCGACGCCGTGACTCGACGTTTCTGGCTAGCCTCCGCGCAAGGAACGTATTGCGGACACGGCGAGACATATTTGGATCCGCAGGACATTCTGTGGTGGTCGCACGGAGGCGTGCTGCACGGAACCAGCCCGAAAAAGATCGCATTCCTGCGCGGCCTGTTAGAAGAAACGATTGCGATTGGATCCGGCCCAATTGGATTTACGGCATTCAGCAGCGATCCAGTGGGTGCCCGGCGGCCAAACGGTTCGGTGATCTTTTACTACTTCGACGAGCACCAGCAGGCCGAAGGAACTTTCAACCTGCCGGAGGGCAAGACCTACACGGCCGAGTACGTCGATACCGTCGAGCTGACGCGCACGCCGCTGCCCGGCGAGTACTCAGGCAAGGCTGAAGTCAAGATGCCGGGCAAACCGTGGGGCTCACTATGGTTCCGCCAGAAAGTCTGATAGACAGGATTGGTCGGTGTCCACTCAGCGGGAGGTAAGTTTGACACGCTTGAAGGTTCTCAGCCGGGCAACTCTGGCTTCTGTTCTCTTTGTGCTCGGGCTGACGGCAATTCAGTCAGCAGCGGCGCAACGGAACGGCTTCAATCCGGCGCTCCCGCTGGTTCACGTTGACCACGGCCCCAACTCTGCACAGGCCCTGAACCAGCATTACGTAGTTATGGTCTCGCTCGACGGATTTCGTTGGGATTATGCCGAGCGCGACAACGCCGTGCATTTGCTGGCGCTCGGGAAGGAGGGAGTCTGGGCTCCGGAGGGCATGCTGCCCAGCTATCCCTCGCTCACATTTCCCAATCACTTCACCATCGCTACTGGACTCTATCCCGAGCATCACGGGCTGGTTGACAACAACTTTTTTGATCCCGAGAGGCAGCAACGTTACAGCAGGTCCAACCCGCAGACCGTGACCGACGGATCGTGGTACAGCGGGACGCCGTTGTGGAGCCTGGCAGAGAAACAAGGCATGAGAACTGCCTGCATCTTCTGGGTGGGCTCTGAGGCCGAGATCGCCGGCTCCAGGCCTACCTGGTACGCGAAGTTTGATGCAAAGACCGAAGCCACGCCTACAGTGCAACAGGCGAGGATTGACGATGCCGTTGCGTTGCTTCACCTACCGGCCGAAGAGCGCCCGCACCTCATCTTGATGTACCTGTCCGAGCCGGATCATGAAGGTCACGAATTTGGACCGGACGCCGCGGAGACGCGTGCAGCGGTGCTCAAGATGGATGCCTTCGTGGGCAAGCTGGAGAGGGCACTCGGCGAGACCGGCCTCCCCATCGATCTGGTGGTAGTCAGCGATCACGGAATGGTGCGCGTGCCTAACACTTGGACTACGCTCGAACAATTCGCCAACCTAACGGGTTTTGACACGGTGGGAACGCTGCTTTATGGAAAGACCGAGGCGGGTCGTGAGCGAGTCTACAACCAGCTCAAAAAAGCATCGTCGGAATTCATGGTCTTTCGCCGCAAGAACGTACCGCCGGAGTTGAACTACAACCAGAATCCGCGCGAAGGCGATCCGGTTATCGTGGCTACGGGACCGTATGCCATTCGCGCAAAGGCGCCGGAGAGTGGAAAGCCGGATCACGCGCATGGGCTCGGCATGCACGGTTTCGATCCGCGCAAAGTGCCGGAGATGAAAGCGAGCTTTTTCGCGGCCGGTCCGGATATTGTGAAAGGGAAGACCGTCGCGCCTTTTGAAAACGTCAATCTGTATCCATGGATTGCTCACATGCTCGGGATTACGCCGGCAAAGAATGACGGCAATTTGAATATTCTTGCAGGCACGCTGCGCGACGACGGCGGCGAATCGAGCGACGACTCGGGCGATAACTCGGCAAAGTAGCAGAGAACTGGATGGCGAAGAGAATGGGTCTCGTGCTTGGAATCGACGGCGGCGGAACGCACACACGGGCTTCAATCGTGGATGGCGACAAGGTTCTGGGTCACGGGGTGAGCGGTTCCATCAAGCGCCTGCGCGTGGGCGCGGAGATGGCTGAGGCAAATCTGCGCGCGGTGATGAAAGATGTGTATGCACAGGCCGGAGTGAAGAGCGTGTGTGCGGCATGCTGCGGGGTGGCCAGTGTCTCCATGCCGGGTATCGAGGAGTGGATCACCGCGGTGTTCGACGATTTCGGCGTGGAGAGATCCGAAGTCGTCGGCGATCAGGTAATCGCACTTGATGCGGCATTCAAGGGTGGGCCCGGTATTTTGCAGATTGCCGGCACGGGTTCGAACACGATTGGTCGTGCACCCGATGGCGGTATCGAGAGGGCGGGCGGATGGAGTTCCAAGCTGGGCGACGAGGGTTCCGGCTACTGGATTGGACTGCACAGCATTCGCCGCGCGCTTCGCGCCTACGATCGCGGGGAGCCGACACAAGTGCTCGAGAAGGTCGGTGAGATATGGGGCACGCGAGGTCTCGACGAACTTGTGAACCTGGGTGACGGCACTCCCGGGCCGGACTTTGCTGCGCTAGCCCCAGCGATTTATGAGTTGGCTCAGGCTGGCGACCCCGTTGCGGCGGGCGTGCTGGCACAGGCGGCGACGGATTTGGTTGAGCTTGTCCTGCTGGTGCGCGAGAAGCTCAAGAAGAAGCACAATATCGCGTGCGAGGTTCCGGTGGCGTGGACAGGCGGCGTGGTTGAAAAGATGACGACCGTGCGCGAAGCCTTCTTCAATGGCCTGCGCGACGCCGCTCCGAATCTGCCGATCCAGGAAAAGGCTGCCTTCTCGCTGGAGGGAGCAGTCTGGCGCGCGCAACGGCTGGCTGAGTCGGCGAGCTAAGCGCGTGAAGCTATCTTGCCGTTCACGATGGATGCGAGTAAGCGGCCCGATTCGTCCAACACCACCAGATTCGCCGGCTGACCCGCGACAAGCGAGCCAATGCCTTCGAACCCTGCCATTGCCGCAGGGTTTGCGCTGAGCATCGGTAGTGCGTCGGCCAGGGGCGCGTCGGTGAACTCCATGAAATTCGCCAGAGCCCTGTTAAGCGTGAGCACGCTGCCGGCCAACACACCACGTGCCGTGGCCTTTCCGTTGGCTACCTGCACGGCGAATCCGCCGAGTTGATATTCGCCGTCGGGCATGCCGGTGGCGCTCATGGCGTCGGTTACCAGGATGCTGCGCTTTGGTCCCTTGGCCCTGTACCAGAGCTTCACCATCTCGGGCGCAACATGGATGCCGTCGCAAATGAGCTCTGTGTACAGCGAATCCGACGTTAGCACGGTGCCCAGAATTCCCGGCTCGCGGTGATCGAGCACGCGCATCGCGTTGAAGGTGTGAGTAGCGCTTGTGGCTCCGGCAGCGATGGCAGTTCGCGTTTCTACAGCCTTGGCATTGGAGTGGCCGAGTGAGATGCGCACGCCGCGCGACGTGGCATGGCGAATGAGTTCGACGGCTCCGGGCAGTTCCGGTGCAACGGTCATCAGGCGCACCCTGCCCTCGGCGGCTTCACAGATCTGGTCGAAGACAGAAATGTCCGGTGCGAGCATATGCTCCACGGGCTGCACACCGCACTTCTCGTGAGAGAGGAACGGTCCTTCAAGATGGATGCCGATGGCGCGTGCCGCGGGCTTGCCGTTATCGCCGATAAGCTGATGGTTCTCGATCAGCTTTGTCAGATTCGAGACGGCGCGCAGTGTTGTATCGAGCGGCGCGGTGACAGTGGTGGCTAGGTACATGCCGGTTCCGCGCGTAGCCAAAAAGCTGCCAATGGCGCCAAGGGCCCTGGGCGTTGCTTCCATCACGTCGTGCCCAGCGGCTCCGTGGATGTGCACATCGAAAAACACGGGAGCAAGAGTGGCGGAAGGGAAGTGAAGGATTTCGGTTTGAGTTGATGACGGCAGCTGAGCAGAATCCGTGCTCGTTACAGAGAGGATACGGTCTTCTTCAATTTCGACCGAAGGTCTTTCGATGAACTGCCGGCCGTTCCAGAGTTTTGCCGCCGTCACGAACATGGGCATGCACCATTATGTCAGTGAGCTGGTCAGAAGTGCAGCAATTCGTCATGTTGCGCCGATGCTTCTTTTCGCTGGTTGGTTGCCGCGAATTCCATTTTCACCATATGCCTGCTATTCCTCAATGCACAAACAACCTCCGGCGTAAGGCGATGCGTCCAAGCCCTTGTTAGGAGGATAGGAGACGGAGAAGCGAAACAAGTTGCCAAGTCTAGTACCTAACCACTAGAGTCGGTCGACACTCAGCGCGACGAAATCTGACATGATTCGCGTTGCCATTGTTCCCATATCATTCGCTGTCACAAACTTGCACCATCCGCCTGGGGAGAAGGAGAACTAGAAGGATGAAGATTGCAGGATTTGTTTTAATTGTCGCTGGAATCATTGGGTTGGTGTACGGTGGATTCACGTATACAACCCACAAAAAAGAATTGGATATGGGACCTATCCAAGTCGAAAAGAAGGTGCACCACTCCGTCCCCATACCGCCCATCCTCGGTGCCATCGGCATTCTGGTGGGTGGGGTCCTGGTTTATGGCAGTCCTCGAAAGGGCAGCGAGTAAATCCGACGTCGCCGAGCTGAGATAACAGAAGCCGCTATCCGTAGACGAAATTTCACCACTGCTAAACAGGTCGAAGAGTGCTTGTTGCCTGGGGCAGACTATGCACCTGGGCTCAGCATCTTTCCAAGTTGCTATCTGTACTTTCGCAGCACGCCTAACACCCGACCCTGGATGGCTACCTGCGTTGCCGGGACGTAGATTGGTTCCATCTCGGCGTTGGCAGGTTGCAGGCGCACAAGATTGCCCTCGGCATAGAAACGTTTGAGGGTGGTTTCAGCTCCGTGCACCAGCGCCACTACAATTTCGCCCTGGCGCGCGGTCTTGGTCCGTTCCACGAGCACGTAGTCGCCGTTGATGATGTGCTCGTCGCGCATTGACTCGCCGCGCACCTCGAGAGCAAACACATCGCGGTTGCCGACTACGTCATGCAGCGAGATGGTCTCAGTGGTTTCGATCGCCTCAACTGGCAGGCCAGCTGCAATGCGCCCGGCCAGCGGGAGCTTGACGCTGGAGCGCGTGCGCGTTCCCGGAGGCACAACGTCGATGGAGCGGCTGCGGTTGTGAACGCGGTCGAGCAGTCCCTTCTTTTCGAGGTTGGTGATGTGCTTGTGAACGGTGGCCAGGCTCTTGAGCCCCATACCGCGCGCAATTTCCTCAAACGACGGGGAGTATCCGTTACGGGTAACGAACGACTCCAGAAAGTCCAAAACCTCTTTTTGCCTTCGGGTTACAGCCATGGGCGCATTATAGCGAAGAATGGGCGAAGATTGCGCTAGTTTTTTTATTGGCCCAGGGTAGATCAGGCACCAAGTTGGACAACAGGCTCGTTCTGTTTCAAAACGGGGCATTGATGGCACCGGTTGGCCGAAGCGCACCATCTGCCTTAACAACCCAAGACCTTGGGGGCTGCGTTTGGGTTTCCCCAACAGGCGGGGTTTTACTCGACGGGCGGCCCAGGACACACCCTTAAGGCAAGGTACTAAAGGCGTGAGAACTTCCAGTAAATACCCAAAAATCCTTGAAACGACAGGCGAATCCGCGTTATATACAACATTACCGGCACGTTTGCCGGAGACTGCACTCAAGGCCTTTCTGACCTCTGGAGGAAGTTATGCGCATCGCCACCCGCTCCAATCTATTGGTCCCCGAGGTTCGTGAGGTCATGGATATCCGCCAGGCTTCTGACTATCTCGGAATCTCTCCCGACACGCTCTACAAATACGCCTCAGAGGGATTTGTTCCCGCCTTCAAGCTGGGGAATCGCTGGCGCTTCAAGCGCTCCCGGCTGGATGAGTGGATGGACCGGCAGTCGGATATGAATGCGGCCGACGTGGATGTCGATCCGCAGCAGAAGAAGCCCGTCAAGCCCGCAATGTAAGAGCAGGGGATAAGGGATTAATGAACAGACTGACCCTTGTCTCGATTTTCTACTGGCGCGCTGTTCAGTTTTTGTTTGGATCCCCTCTTTCCTGGCCGGAGCTTTCACTGCCGATTTCTTGACGCATTTCATTGAAGACAAGCAGGATGGCTCGACTAGGCCCGATCCTTATTCGCTGATCTTCGGCCCCTGTTTTGTGATAAAACAGACCGAGTGGATCACTTCAAACGCATTGGCGCTTTGCGCCGTAAGTTAACGCGTGCCGGCCTGTCTGGCCTCGTTGTCTCGCATCTTCCCGATCTCTGTTACCTCTCAGGATTCACAGGTTCCACCGCCGCGCTGGCCATCACCGGCCGTGCCGCGCGCCTGTTCACCGATGGCCGCTACACGACCCAGGCCGCGGAGGAGGTTCAGGCTGCCAAGGTTGAGATCGGATCGGGTTCGGCGGCCGTCAACGCGGTTCAGTGGCTTGCTGCGCAGCCGGGCGTTACCATGGCGGGCTTCGACCCCGCATGGACCACCGTTGCCGAACTTGCCCGCTGGAAGGCAGCACTTCCGTCGCGGCTGCGCCGCTCATTTCTTACGCCGCTGCCCGCTTCGCTGGTTGAGCAACTGCGCTGCGTAAAGGATGAGGACGAGCTTTCGATCATGATTGAGGCTGCATTGATGGGCTGCCAGCTGTTCGAGCATATTCTAGGCTTCATCCGGCCCGGCCTTCGCGAGATTGAGGTGGCAGCTGAACTGGAACACCGGGCGCGATTGCTCGGGGCCGAAGCCATGTCGTTTGAAACTATCGTGGCTTCGGGTATCCGTTCGGCACTTCCGCATGGGCGGGCAAGCATGGCACTTCTGCCGCGCAAAGGGTTCCTGACACTGGATTTCGGTGTTATCCTCAAGGGTTATTGCTCGGATATGACGCGTACCGTCCACCTGGGCAAACCAGGCAGACACGAACGCGACACATACAATTCTGTGCTTGAAGCCCAGGAAGCGGGAGTGGCGGCCGTCAGTTCTGGCGTCACTTGCGCCGAGGTGGACGAGGCGGCTCGTTCGGTTCTCAGCAGAGACGGATTGGCGGAGGCGTTTTCCCACTCGACGGGCCATGGGGTTGGCCTGGAGATTCATGAGCAGCCACGGATTGGTTCCGGGCAAACAACGAGGCTTTCGCCGGGGATGGTGATTACCATCGAGCCCGGTGTTTATCTGCCGGGTAAGTTCGGCATTCGTATTGAGGACATGGTTGCCGTAACCGCAACCGGAGGCCAGGTGTTGACCCCGGCACCCAAGGCTCTGATAGAACTTTGAAGCGCCAGCAACTTGATAATTCCTGGCGTGCCCCCAACCAGACGTGGGAGACTTGAAGATAAGAATGAAACAACAAGACGTAGATGATCTGAAGCAATTGATTGACTTCCTGAAGGAGTATCAGATCTCCGAGTTCGATCTCGAACGCGACGATCTGAAGATCCGGCTCAAATTCAATCAGCAGGCAGCGGCCCAGTCCAGTCTTGGAGAGCTGGCCCGATTGCTGAATACGGTTCCCCAGAGCGCTGCTCCGGCACCCGTTGCTGTAGCGCCGCAAACTGCTTCGGCAGCGCCCCAGGATGCGCAACCCGATTCTGAAGCGGGCCTGCATGTGGTTAAGTCACCAATCGTGGGCACCTACTACGGTTCTCCGTCTCCCGGTGCTGCGCCCTTTGTTGTTCCCGGCGATCGCGTTGAAAAGGGCCAGGTGATTTGCATCGTGGAAGCCATGAAGCTGATGAACGAAATCGAGTCCGATGTTTCGGGCGAGATCGTCAAATGCCTCGTCTCCAACGGCCAGCCTATCGAATTTGGGCAGCCCCTCTTCTCAGTACGGCAGGGTTAAGCTGCCGACGGCGTTCACCAGGTTTGTCGCGCTCAAAGGGTTGGAATGTTTCGTAAGGTTCTTGTAGCCAATCGTGGCGAAATTGCATTGCGCGTATTGAATGCGTGCAGAGAGCTGGATATCCGCACGGTCGCGGTATACAGCGAAGCTGACCGAAACGCGCTCCACGTCCGCTTTGCGGATGAAGCCATCTGTATCGGTCCTCCTCGGCTGAGCGAAAGCTATTTGAATGTGCCGGCGGTCATTTCGGCGGCAGAAATTGCAGACGTCGAGGCAATTCATCCCGGCTACGGTCTATTGAGCGAGAACGCGAACTTCGCCGAGGTCTGCCGTGCCTCGAACATCAAGTTCATTGGCCCGCCGCCCGAAGTCACCCGCCTGATGGGCGAAAAGGAAAAGGCTCGCCAGGCGATGAAGAAGGCCAAGGTGCCCATTCTGCCGGGTTCCGACGGCGTACTTGCCGATGTGGATGAAGCACAGGAGTGGGCAAAGAAGGTTGGATTCCCGGTCATCTTGAAAGCGAAGGCCGGCGGCGGTGGACGCGGCATGAGGATCGTGCGCTCCGCCGACGATTTGCCTAACCTGTATCACGCCGCCAATTCTGAGGCTGCGAATGCCTTTGGCAACGGCGAGCTGTACATGGAGAAGTTCATCGAGAATCCGCGCCACATCGAGTTCCAGATGCTGGCCGATGAACACGGCAACGTGGCATCGCTCTTTGAACGCGAGTGCTCTATCCAGCGCCGTCATCAAAAGCTGATTGAAGAGGCTCCATCGCTGCAGGTTTCGCCGAAGCTGCGCGATGAAATCGGCAAGACGCTGTGCCATTGCCTCTCGAGCATCGGATATCAGAATGCCGGGACGGTTGAATTCCTTATGGATTCCGATCACAAGCTTCACTTCATCGAAATGAATACCCGTATTCAGGTGGAGCATCCAGTGACCGAGTCTATCACCGGCGTCGACATGGTGAAGGCACAGTTGCGAATCGCATCCGGAGAGCGCCTGGAAGACATTCTGCCGCCTAAGCTGGAGATTCGCGGCCATGCCATTGAGTGCCGCATCAACGCCGAGCATCCGCAGAAGTTCACTCCTTCGGCCGGTCAGATCACAGCCTTCAATCTTCCCGGTGGCTTCGGCATCCGTGTGGATACGGCGCAATACGCTGAAGGCGTGGTTCCGCCCTACTACGACTCGCTGATTGCCAAGTTGATTGCGCACGGCGAAACGCGCGAAGTGGCCATTGCCAAAATGGAGCGCGCGCTCAGCCAGTTCATCGTCCGTGGCATTGAGACCTCAACCAGTCTCCACCAAGAGATCTTCAAGGATGAGGGTTTCCGCGAAGGCGAGTTCGACACTGGCTTCATGGAGAGATTTCTGGCGGCGAGAGCCGCGGAACCGAAGTAAGCAAGAGTCCAAGCGGAACGCGCGAGTTTGCTTTACGTCTGTTATTGGCCCGTGTAACAATCGTCTCGTTTCATTACAGAGGCCGATCCAAAGCACAATTGAGGGTTCAATGAGTACGTTTGATCGCGGTAAGTTTCTGCGCGGCGGAGGACTTGCCGTTGCTTTGCTCCTGTCTGTGTTCTGCGCTGAAGTTGCGGCCCAAAACGCGTCCGATTGGCCTGCGTATGGCGGCCAGCTCCAGGCCGAGCACTACTCCAGTCTGGAGCAGATCAACCGCGCCAACGTACACCAGCTCAAAGTGGCGTGGACCTTCGATACTGGCGAAAAGGGCGACATACAGGCCAACCCGCTCATCATCGGCGGCACACTTTACACGTACACACCCTCGCAGAAAGTCATCGCGCTCGATGCCGCCATCGGCAAACTGAAGTGGGAGTTCGATTCCGGCATCAAGGGACGGCAGCCAGCGCGCGGCGTGTCTTACTGGACCGACGGAAAAGAAGAGCGCATCTTCGCAGGCGTCATGAACTACCTCTACTGCCTCGATGCAAGCACTGGAAAACCGGTACCGTCGTTTGGAGAAGATGGCCGCATCGACCTGCGCAAAGGCCTGGCCGAGTTTCGCGGCGAAGACTACCGTGTGCAGTCCATCGCGCTCACCAGTCCCGGCGTCATCTACAAAGACCTGATCATCGTCGGCGGACGCGATCCTGAAACGCATCCGTCGCCTCCGGGCGATATCCGCGCTTACGACGTGCACACCGGCGAACTGCGCTGGACCTTCCACACCATCCCGCGCCCCGGCGAGCCCGGATACGAAACATGGCCCCCCGACGCCTACAAGACGGCGGGCGCAGGCAACAACTGGACCGGCATGTCGCTCGATGCGGCGCGCGGCATCGTCTATGTGCCCACCGGTTCCGCCGTCATGGACTTCTACGGCGGCGATCGCTTGGGCAATGACCTCTACACCGATTGCCTCTTGGCTCTCGATGCCGGCACCGGCAAACTGCTGTGGCATTTTCAGGGAGTGCACCACGACATCTGGGACCGCGACTTTCCCGCGCAGCCCGCGCTCTTTACGATGCACCGTGACGGCAAGGATATCGATGCGGTGGCGCAGATCAGCAAGCAGAGTTACATCTACGTCTTCAACCGCGAGACCGGCGAGCCGCTGTTTCCCATCCACGAGCATCCTTATCCGGCCAGCAATGTTCCGGGAGAGGTAACCTCTCCTACGCAGCCCATGCCCGACGCGCCCGCGCCCTTCGCTCGCCAGCGGCTCACTGAGGACATGCTTACCAACCGTACTCCCGCCGCACATCAGTGGGCCGTCGACCAGTTCCGCAAGATGCAAAGCGACGGGCAGTTCATTCCGTTCGCGGTGGGCAAGCTGACCGTCGTGTTTCCGGGCTTCGACGGCGGCGGCGAGTGGAGCGGCGCAGCCGTCGATCCGGCGACCGACGTGCTCTACGTGGGTTCCAGCGAGGTGGCATGGCTGGGAGGGCTTGTCCCCGCGACCAAGGGCGGCAGCAGGGGAGCCAAAATCTACCAGAGCCAGTGCGCGGTGTGCCACGGCGTCGATCGCGCCGGATCTCCGCCCGCCTTCCCGTCGCTCTTGCACATCCTCGACCACAAGACGCAGTCGGAGATTATCGATCTGCTCAAAGGCGGAAAGGGAAGAATGCCGTCCTTCCCAAATCTCGATGATGAAGCCGTTGCGTCGCTGCTCGCGTTTCTACACACCGATCCCGCCGCGACCGCCGCAACTGACACAAGCGGACCGCCCGATTACGTCTTCACCGGCTACCGCAAGTTCCTCGACCCTGATGGCTATCCGGCCAGCGCGCCTCCGTGGGGTACGCTGAACGCCATCGACCTGAAGACCGGCAAGCAACTCTGGAAAATTACGCTGGGCGAATTTCCCGAACTGGCGGCGAAGGGAATGAAGAACACCGGATCACCACTTTATGGAGGCCCCATCGTGACGGCCAGCGGAGTGCTGTTCATCGGCGCCACCATCTACGACCGCAAGTTCCACGCCTTCGATGCCGGCACAGGCAAGCTACTGTGGCAGACAACGCTGCCCTTCGCCGGTGAAGCCACGCCCGCAACCTACATGGTCGATGGGCGACAGTACGTGGTGATTGCAGCCAGCGGCGGCAGGGATCCGAAGCGCCCGGTCGGCGGCGAATATGTGGCATTCGCACTGCCGGAGCCGGGGCAAAAGGCTACTCCGTCGCACTGATGGAAATATCGCAGAGCGCGTTCAATCATTATTGCTTGTGATCCACTGGTGATAATGATTTGTGTCAGGGCGCGACTTCAGTCCTGCCGAAAAGCGGCCACCGAAGGGCTGGGACCCTAGCCGCTGATGGGTATTTTTTGCCAGTTTCCCCATTGGCGGTGATCCGATCGCGATGGATATTCGAACGACCTGAAATGAGTTATCCTTGCTCGTTAAGGTAGGCCCATGATCAAGTTCTTCATGCGGTTCCTCGGCGTAGTGAATCTCCTTTTTGTGGGATTAGGTGCTTGGTACGCCGTGGTGATGTTTTCCTACAGACTTAAAGAAGGAAAATTGCCGCCATATCCCGCAGCGCGGCTGGATTGGATTCTCTACTGCGCTTTTCTAACCTCGTGAATCGCACTCATAATATGGTTCAGTTATCTCTCCGTTCGATTGATCCGTGCTGATCGAGAAGCCCTTCAACCAACTTGCATCGTGTTTCGAGTTGAGATTGGCTTTCTTCTTGTGACGACATGGGTTTTCTGGTTGTTCACACCCGAGTGGGTGACCAAACGGCATTGGTTTTGGTTAGAGGGGTGGGATCTGGTGACCCCACAGATTGCATTAGGGTACGTTCTCATCGGCCTCGCTGCATCCCTATCACTTCTGCTGGTTACACGGCCTCGAAAGCATACATCTGAGGCTGCTGCACCTCCCTCGTCTTGATCAAGGACATCAAAGGCGCACGGCCTTCCGTCTGTGTGGTCTCCAAACCCATGGCTTGCTCGAACTGCTAAACGCTGTCGCACCCACTTCTGCGCCTTGACAACGCCTTCCGGATTATCGATGGATGACGGCGCGGCGGGGTGGAGGCGGGCGTGCGGGATGCGTGCGCCGCCTGGGCATTCACGCTGCTTCTACAATGAACGAGTATGATCCTCGAAACTTTTCCTGTCGGTCTGTTGCAGTGCAATTGCACCATCCTGGGCGATGAGCAGACCCGCGAGGCGATCGTTATCGATCCCGGCGATGACATCAGGCGCATTCATCAACGGCTTGCCGAGCATGGCTTTACGCTGAAGCAAATCATCGTGACCCACGGCCATATCGACCACGTGGGCGGGGCACTCAAGCTGAAACGGCTGACCGGTGCGCCAATCTATTTAAATGAAAACGACCTGCCGCTGCTTGAAATGATGGGTATGCAGGCGGCGTGGCTCGGCGTGGACACGCCTGAGACAGCCCCGCCTGACGACAGCCTGGCAGACGGGCAGACCGTCGGTTTGGAGAACTACCCAGCCACTGTGCTGCATACTCCTGGGCACACCCAGGGGTCCATCTGCCTGCACTTTGCTCCGCTCAAGCTGTTGATTGCGGGCGACACTTTGTTTGCCGGAAGCATCGGCCGCACCGACCTTCCGGGCGGCAACACCGACCAGATTATGGACTCGCTCCACTCCCGGCTGATGGCTCTACCGGACGAAACGAGAGTGGTTCCGGGTCACGGGCCGGCTACAGCGATTGGAGAGGAACGGAGAAGCAATCCATTTCTTACCGGATTGTGAATCAGGTCAGGCAGGAGCCTGATGCAGTTCTTACAGCAAGATGCAGGCATAGCTTGAAGTAAAACTTTACGTAGTCAGGGCGTTATGTTACTGCCTTGGTGCGTTCGAAAATAGTTAACCAGAGCGGTTACGCCTGCACTGAATTCGGTGCTAGGGGCAAGCAGGCTCACCACCAGCCAGCCTGATTCCACCATGCCGAAGAAGTAGCCTGGGTGAACCCAAACGCCTTGCTCCAGCAGAGCGAGGACGGTCCTTTCATCAGGTTCGAGCGCCGGGATTCGCAGCACGGCGTACCAGCCGCCCTCGACCGGGAGCCGGCTGACGTGGGGCAGCGCAGCCAGTTGCTGATCAAGCTCCACCAGGTTTGCCGTGACCCGTTCAAGGATCTGCCGCTGAATTCCGCCCCGCTTTTCGAGCCATGTGGGCAGGGCGCACTGCACTGGCGCGTTCATTGAGAGGAAGGTATCGGCGATGATCTCCAGCCGGTCGAGAGCCTGTTCGCGCTCCGGGCCGTTGGCGACGATCCATGCAGCTTTCATCTGGGGCAAGCCGGCGATCTTGCTGAGGCCGCTTACCACGAAAACCGGAACGCCATCTAGCCCGGCGGCAAAGCTGCGGCCGGAACCAGAGATTCCATAGTCGAGAAAGACCTCGTCGACGATGAGCGACAGGTCGAATTCGCGGCAGAGCTGGCCAAGCTGCTCCTCCTCCCATGGCTTGGTGAAGTGCCCGGTGGGGTTGTTTGGATGGACCAGCACGATGGCGCGTGTGGCTGGTGTGACGGCGCGGCGAAGGCCCTCGGGCTCGATCTGCCAACCGTGGTCGTAGACAAGCGACGCGGGCTTGATGCTGACGTCGTCCAGGACGGCGAGGAAGTCGAACAGCGGATAGCTCGGCAGCGGAACCAGAATCTCCGCGCCGGGGTCGCAAAGCAGCCGGAAGAGGAAGCTGTAGGCCTCGCTGGTGCTGGTAGTCAGGATCACCTGGCCGGGATCGACTGAGACGCCCTGGTCGCAGTAGTAGCCGCACACCGCGTGCCGGGCCACGATGCTGCCACGGGGCTGCGGGTCGTAGTCGAGCGCCTTGGGGTCGGCAAGTGCCGCGAGCCATGCCGCATCGTACTTGAAGCCGCAACGGGTGGGGTTTGAGGCCGTAAGGTCGGCGACCGACAGTCCAGACTCTACACGCAACCGATGTGCATGCGCGAGTCCACTTTCTTCCGTGTTCCAGCCCGTTCTGTGAGAAAAACGCATCGCCTTTTGTACAAAATCCTCAAAAGAGTGTGCATTCAGGCATGCACAAAATCGCCTCGCGGCCATCGTGCACAATAGTGAGAGACGTCTTTCTCAACCATACACAAGCACCTTCAGGGAGGGGTATTGGGTTTGCGCGCTGTTGTTCTCGACTATGGAATGGTGTTGACCGGCCCGCCGGACCCAAAAGCTCATTCCGAAATGGTAAGAATTACCGGATTGTCCGTGGATCGGTTCGAGCATTACTACTGGGCCGATCGCCACGCCTTCGACGAGGGAAAGCTGAACGGCTTGGGATTCTGGCGGAAGGTGACAAGTGATGCGGGCCTGACGCTCGACGACAAGACAATCGAAGAGCTGAGCCTGTGGGATGCACGCATGTGGACCACGCAGAACGACACGATGTTGGCGTGGCAGCAGATGCTCAAGCGCCGCGGGATTCTCACGGCCATCCTGTCAAACATGGGCGACACCGTGCTGGCCAACATGATGAACGAGCTTACATGGCTCAACCGGTTCGACGTGCTGGTGTGGAGCTATCAACTGCGCATGGCCAAGCCCGATGCCGCTATCTATCATCACGTGCTGAAGCAACTCGGAACCAGGCCCGAGGAAACGCTCTTCATCGACGACCGGCAGGTGAATGTCGACGCAGCCAATGCGGTGGGCATGAAGGGCATGCTTTTCACAAACGTAGACCAGTTGCGCGCCGATCTGGCTGCGCAGGGGCTAGTCGCGGAACTGCCGATGCCTTGAAGGCAGTGGTCAGTGATCAGTTGACAGTGGCCAGCTTGGGTGGGCTGGTTTTGAACGTTTGCTGCTCGGCTCTTCCGCAATGAATCTGAAGAAGGTTGGTCACGAGGCCGACAACTGACCCCTGACATCTGGCAACTGTTCTACGACGCCATTCCCAGTCCCACGAGGTTGGCTGCTGCGATGATGACCAGAATTCCGGCCCAGAGCAAACGTATTGGGCGCGATGCAACACCTTTCCACTCGCCCAGAGCAAGGCCGACGAGGCCGCCGCACAGCACGTAGATGCTCATGTGCAGCATCCAGTTCACGTAGCCGACGCGCGCGGGGATGTTTGCTTCTCCCCAGGCATAGAAGAAGAACTGCAGATACCACATGATGCCTCCGCATGCGGCAAGCACACCGTTCCTGAGCAGCACGGAGCCGGTCTGGCTCAAGTCAGCGCGCAATGAGAGCCGCTTGAGCGCCCCAAGACGGACAAAGCAGTAGGTCAGGTTGACGATGGCTCCGCCGCCCATGATGAGCACATAGCTCGGCAGGCGCGCGTAGAGAGGATTCACTCCGGCGGCAAGCGCCGCGTCTCGAATAGGCGTGGCTGCGTCGAGACCAAACGAAAAACCAGAAGAAAAGATGCCGCACATCACGGCCAGCGACAGGCCAAGCGTGACGTTGAACTCCTGTACCTCGGCTCCAAGCTGAACTTCTTTTTGATGACCCGCAAAGGAGACGATGGCCACGCCGATGAGCGCAACCAGGATTCCGGCCATGGTGAGCAGGCCGCTGCGCGTGTGGAGGAGCGAGTCAGTCTGGCCGTGCATGATGGGGGGCACCAGCGTTCCCACCACGAGCGTAACCCCAATGGCGACGCCAATGCCAAGCGACATGCCGAGATGCCGCATCGTCAGGCCGTAGCTGACGTTGCCCACGCCCCACATTGCGCCGAACAGGGCAACTTTGAGCATGAGCGAGCTGTCGAGCGCCGCGTAGAAGCCATGAAAGCTGGGCAGCAGGATGAGGCTCATCCCGATGGGAAGCAGAATCCAAGAAAAGAAGCCGGCAATGGCCCATGTGGTCTCCCAGGACCACTTTTTTACCTTTTCAATGGGTGCATAAAACGACGCCGCCATGGCGGCGCCGAGGATGTGCCAACCAATTCCGGCCAGGATCGCTGTCGGCATCCATTCTCCGATAACAAAATAACTTAGAGGCGGGTCCACCTTATTGAAGCCGGGAGTCAATTGTCAATTGCACGCCGGGTATTGGAAATGATTACTGTCGGTTTAAGGTTGATGAAAAAAGAGTGGCGCAGTGCCGTTAAACTCTCAGCATGCCACTTCGCCTTCTTGCCGCAACCACCAGCCAGGGTAAACTTCGCGATTTTCGTGCGGCGGCCCGCGCTTATTCCATCTTCATTGACCCTTTGCCCGCGGTGGAACTTGTTCCGGTGCCCGAAGAAGATGGCGATACGTTTGTGGCCAACGCAATCATGAAGGCCGTGTACTATTCGCGCTTTGCTCCCAGCCAACTGATTCTTGCGGACGACTCCGGCCTGGAAGTAGATGCCCTGGGCGGTGCCCCGGGTGTGCGCTCGGCGCGGTTTGCAGCCGATTCGGGATTAGTGGATTCGCCTGATGCCAACGACAACACCGACGTTTGGAACAACATGGTGCTGCTGCAAAGGATGTCAACTGTGCTGGCAGCGGAGCGCACTGCCCGCTACCGTTGTGTGCTGGTGACTGCACTGGACGGAGTTGCGATGCATACTGCGGAAGGCTCGGTTGAGGGTCTGATTCTGGAAGCGCCACGGGGAACAGGCGGATTTGGGTATGATCCGTTGTTCTACATACCTCAGCTCGACAAAAGCATGGCGGAGATCGATCTGGAGACGAAGCTATCGCACAGCCATCGCGGCCGGGCGCTCGAAGCGCTGCTGCCGATGCTACAGATGTGATGAGCCACACTGGTTTCTGTGGATACCTGCGATTGGGTCTCCTTGACGTTAGTGACATGCGACACGAATAATGTTAGTGACGATCCATAGAGAATTCTGTCTCTCAATCTGAAACCGCCTCGCTTCGCAGCGTTTAGGAGCTTAAACTTCCATGGCAACCGCTCAATCTTCCACCGCGCACTCAGTTCGCCGCGGTGTTCAGCCGCTGCGCGCCGGCCAGGGCAATTCGTTCATCTGGCGCAAGCTGCATTCTCTGCTCGGCATTATTCCCATTGGCGCGTTTTTGCTGGAGCACCTGCTCTCGAACTTTGAAGCGCTGAAAGGGCCAATCGCATACGGCGATCAGGTGAAGTTTCTTAACAGCCTGCCGTTGGTGCGAGTGCTGGAGTGGGCGTTCATCTTTCTGCCGATCCTTTATCACGCGGGGTACGGCGTCTACATCTGGCTGCGCGGAAAATCAAACATTGTGTATTACCCATGGGCCGGCAATTGGATGTACATTGCCCAGCGCTACACGGGCTTGATTGCATTCGCATACATTGTTCAGCACGTGTTGCGGCAGCGGTTTATGGGCGTCAGCCTGCCGGAGCATCCGTACTATGCATTCGCGAAGGTGCAGCATGAGCTGTCGAACCCGATCATGCTGGCCGTGTACGTGATTGCCATGATCGCGGTTTGCTGGCACTTTGCATACGGCGTGTGGCTGTTCGCGGCCAAGTGGGGCATTACGCCGGGCAACACAGCAAGGCGCCGGTTTGGCTATGTGTGCCTCGCGCTTGGCGTTCTGCTGGCGGTGATGGGTATCGCCAGTATTTATGCGTTCGTCGGTGGCATGTATCCCAGCGTTGCGGGAATGTAGTTTCGTGGAATCCCACCCTTTTTGCTAACTGCGCAAAAGGATGGGGCACCTGGCACTTGCTGAAAGCTGATGGCTGACAGCTGCTTCACTGAAAGGAATTGGGCTTTATGGCAGCACCCAGAATCATAGTGGTGGGCGGAGGATTGGCGGGCCTGGCGGCGGTAATCAAGATCGCCGAAGCCGGTGGAATCGTCGATCTATTTTCGATTGTCCCGGTTAAGCGTTCTCACTCGGTGTGTGCGCAAGGCGGAATCAATGCCGCGAAAAATCTGAAGGGCGAGGGCGATACCCCTGCTCAGCACTTTGACGACACGATATACGGCGGCGATTTCCTTGCCAACCAGACACTGGTGAAGGAAATGTGCGAGGCAGCGCCGAGCATCATCGATCTGCTCGACCGCATGGGCGTGCCGTTCAATCGCACTCCAGAAGGACTGCTGGATTTTCGGCGTTTTGGCGGAACGCTGTATAACCGCACTGCATTTGCCGGCGCAACCACCGGGCAGCAGCTATTGTATGCGCTCGACGAGCAGGTGCGCCGCTACGAAGCCGAAGGCAAGGTAAAGAAGTACGAGGGGTGGGAGTTCCTTTCAGCCGTGCTCGATTCAAAAGGGCAGGCATGCGGCATTACCGCTCTCAATCTGCGCACCATGGAGCTCAAATCCTTTCCGTCTACCGCCATCATTCTTGCGACCGGCGGCATCGGCGCAATCTTTGGCAAGAGCACGAATTCGGTAGTCTGCACGGGCTCAGCGCAGTCGGCCATCTTTCAGCAGGGCGCGTATTACGCGAACGGCGAATTCATCCAAGTGCATCCGACGTCGATTCCGGGCGAAGACAAGCTGCGGCTGATGTCGGAGTCGGCTCGCGGCGAAGGCGGGCGCGTTTGGGTTCCGCGCAAGGCGGGTGACAGCAGGCCTGCCAGGCAGATTCCTGCAGACGAGCGCTTCTACTTCCTTGAAGAGTGGTATCCCAAGTACGGCAACCTTGTGCCCCGTGACGTTGCCACCCGCGCCATTCACAAGGTGGTGTACGAACTTGGTCTGGGTCTTGAAGGCCAGCCGATGGTGTATCTCGACCTGACCCACATCGACCGCGCAACGCTGCACCACAAGCTAGGCGGCATTCTCGAGATCTATGAGAAGTTCGTCGGCGTCGATCCGTGCGTTGAGCCGATGAAGATCTTCCCGGGCATGCATTACACGATGGGCGGCCTTTGGGTGGACTTCAACCAGATGACCAACATCCCCGGCATCTTTGCTGCGGGCGAGTGCGAGTACCAGTACCACGGCGCCAACCGCCTTGGCGCGAATTCGCTGGTGAGCTGCATCTTTGGCGGATTCAAGGCCGGACCGAACGCCTTGCAATATTCCAAAAACACCACCCTCTGCAACGACAACGCGTGCCAGGAGAAAGAGCTTGTGCGCCAGGCGGAGATCAACCATAAGTTGATGTCGAACCAGGGCGGGGAAAATCCCTTCAGGTTGTGGCGCGAACTGGGCCAGACGATGACCGAGTACGCCACGGTAATCCGCTACAACAAGAACCTGAAGCGCGCGGACGAGAAGATTGTCGAACTGATCGATCGCTACAAGAACGTGAATCTAAGCGACCGCAGCCAGTGGGCAAACACCAGCTTTGCGTTTGCACGGCAACTAAAGAACATGCTGGAGCTTTCGCGAACGGTTGTGCTGGGGGCGATGCTTCGCGACGAGTCGCGCGGCGCGCACTACAAGCCGGACTTTCCGGAGCGCAACGACGAGAAGTTCCTCAAGACCACCAAGGCGAGCTTCACGGGCAGTGTCGACGGCCCGCGCTTTGAATTTGAGGACGTGGATACGCAATATATCAAGCCGCGGCCCCGCCGCTACGACGCAGCGAAATAACCACTGAGTTCATCTGCTTTCTTAGATAAGAGCAGAGGCAGGATCAGGAATAGACACATGGCTAACAAGACGGTTCAAATTGAGATCAAGCGCCAGTCCAGCCCGGAAGCACCGGCAGTCTGGGAGAAGTTTGAGCTGGAGTGGCGTCCGGGCATGAACGTCATTTCGGCAATGATGGAAATTGCCGCCAATCCTGTGACCGCGGACGGCAAACCGACCACGCCGATCACGTACGACTCGAATTGCCTTGAGGAGATCTGCGGCTCGTGCGCCATGCGCATCAACGGCAAGGCCCGCATGGCTTGTTCGGCGCTGATTGACAATCTGGAGCAGCCCATCAAGATTGAGCCGCTTTCGAAGTTTCCGCTGGTGCGTGACCTTCAGGTAGACCGCTCAGTGCTATTCGAAAACCTGATGGCGGTAAAGGCGTGGGTGCCTGTGGATGGAACCTACGATCTCGGCTCCGGTCCCCGCGTATTTCCTCAGCAACAGGAAGCGAATTATCCGTTGTCGAACTGCATTTCGTGCACATGCTGCATGGAGGTCTGTCCGCAGTTCAACGAATCGACAAACTTTGTTGGCGCTGCGACCATTGCCCAGGTAAAGCTGTTCAATAATCATCCAACCGGGAAGGTCTTCAAAGAAGAACGTCTGCGTGCCTTGGCCGGCGATGGTGGCGTGCAGGAATGCGGCTACGCGCAGAACTGCGTGGAAGCATGTCCCAAGCAGCTTCCACTGACCGAGGCCATCAGCGACATCAGCCGCGACGTGACGGTGCAGAAGGTCAAGGACTGGTTGCGCGGATAGAAAAGAAAGCGATCGAAGACGGACGAATTGCGCAATTGGTTAGGACGCGCAGTTCGTCCGTTTTCTTTTGGGCAGGATCCGATCGTTAAAGTGTTGCTTTAGTCGAGATGGAAGACCTCTTCGAGCGGGACCATATTGTCGTCGGCACCGGCAGTAGAGAGCGACTCGAAGAACGGCGCCATCTCGGCCTGCCAGCGCGCATTGACCGGGTGCTGCTTCATGTTGGCTACGCACTGATCGAAGTCGTCGGCTTCAAGATAGCCGACAAGCAGGCCGTCGGGCCTGAGGAAGAGCGAGTAGTTGCGCCAGCCAGTCTCGCGGAGAGCTGCAAGCATCTCCGGCCAAACATCGGCGTGGCGCACTTTGTACTCCTCGATCTTTTCCTGGCGAACCTTCAACAAAAAGCAGATACGCTTCATCTTCTAGGAACCACTCCCGCGCGCAGGTTTAATGCACAAGAGAGGTGAATGGAGGCACGTAGGCCATGAGATAGACCAGAACACCAACAAGGCAGGCAAGCGCGATGCTGTGGAAGAAGACAAAGCGTAGGATCGATCCCTCTTGCCCGTAAATCCCGGTTGACGTGCTGGCCACGACTACGCTTGGGGCCGCGATCATCTTGCCCATAACACCGCCAGCGGAGTTGGCCGAAGCCATCAGTACCGGCGACACGCCGATCTGGTTGGCGGTCATCACCTGCAGGCTTCCGAACAGAACGTTGGCTGATGTATCGGAACCGGTGCTGGCCACGCCCAACCATCCGATGAGCGATCCAAAGAATGGATAGAGTGAGCCGGTGCGCGCGAATGCAAGTCCGAGCGTGGCGTCAAGACCGCAGTAACGCGTGACGAAGCCGATGGCCATCATGGCGGCAATGGTCACAAATGCGAATCGGATGTTGAAGATGGTTTTGAAGAACGACTTGAATAGAGTCGCGGGCCCAAGTCCCATGAAGAGTCCGGCAATGACGGAGGCAACCAGGATGCCGGTGCCTGTGGCGGCCAGCCAATTGAAATTGAAGACAGCGGCCTCGAACGTGGGCTTGGACACGACAGGAGGAACGCGCTGGATGAAGTTGTGCAAGCCGGCAACGGCGAACTTGACCGTGGTGAGGGAATCCATCCACTTGGAAACTTGCGGGATGCCCCAGACAAAGACCACGGAACTCAGCACGAGCCAGGGCATCCAGGCTTTGAATACTTTGCCGGAGCTGTGATCAAAGCGCTGCCGTGCGTGGGCTGTAATGTCTTCGCCTTTGGCGTTGAGGACGCGCTTGGGTTTCCAGAAGCGCAGGAACAGAACCAGAACAAAAATGGTCGAGGTCGATGCACCGATGGCGACCAGAGTTGGGCCGCTGAACACGGCGATGACAAGCTGCGCTATTGCGAAAGTGGCGGAAGCGACGAGAATCGCGGGCCAGACCTCGAGCATGGCGCGAAAGCCCGCAAATGCCCAAACGACCCAGAAGGGAACGATTAGGCAGAACAGAAAGAGAATGATGGCGATGGTTTTGGAGAGGAGGAAGAGGTCGAGTCCCGTAACGCCCCCGAGCGCCACGATGGGAGTGCCGAGAGCGCCGAAGGCCACCGGCGCCGTGTTCGCAAGGAGCGAAAGTCCGGCAGCCTGCAAAGGCCTGAAGCCAAGGCTGATCAGAATAGCGCCGCAGACCGCAACGGGAGTGCCAAATCCGGCTGTGCCCTCGAAAAATGCTCCCAGCGCGAAAGCAATCAGTAAAAGCTGCAGGCGGCTGTCGTCGGTGATGTTGGTAAGGCTTTCCTGCAAGGTAACGAAGGTGCCGGTCTTAACCGTCAATTCATAAAGGAAGATGACGGGCAGGATGATCCAGCAAACGGGAAAAATGCCATAACCTGCGCCGTAGGATGCCGCGGTAAAGGCCAGGCGCAGAGGCATGTGGAAGATGACCGTGGCAACCAGCAGCGCCGTTATCAACCCTGCACAGGCGGCCAGGTGCGCCTTGATGCGCAGCACGGCAATGGCCCCCAACAGCACCACAATGGGGAGGGCCGCGAGCATGGTGGAGAAATACCATCGGCCGACGGGGTCGTATCCCTGCTGCCAGGTACCGGAGGCGGGGTTCGTCTTCAGGAGATAGATGACCGCAATGCCAATCAGAGCGACAACGGCCCCGAATAGAATGGACGAGGACGAAGCAGCTTTCGATTCAGCGGGCTTGGACGAGAGGTTCGGTTCCATAGTTCCTCAGCAACAGCGTTTGGCATGCGCCAATTAGCCGTGAGCCTGACAGGGAATTGAATAACGCATAACAGTGTACATACTCATATTGGTCCTACCAAGTTAAGAATTTCGATTCTCAAAATGCGAAAAAAGTTCGGCTGAATTTTGACGACAGTCCAGTGCAGAGGTTCAGCGGAAAGACCCTGCAAATCGCGTGAAGCGTTCAATATGATAGCCTTCAATGACGGGTTTCCTGCATGATCCAACTCCAAGACGTGACCAAAAGTTACGGCGCTAACAAGGGCGTTGTGGCGTTGAAGAATATCTCGCTGACCATTGGCCCGGCCGAACGGGTGGCGGTGATGGGTCCGTCGGGTTCAGGGAAATCTACATTGCTCAACCTCGTCTGTGGGCTGGATGAGGCGACTTCCGGCTCAGTGAAAGTGGAAGGGGTGGAACTGGCAGGCCTCTCCGATGACGCACGCACCCGGCTTCGGCGCGAAAAGATCGGAATGATCTTTCAGACCTTCAATCTGCTGAGCACGCTGACGGCCATTGAGAATGTAGCTCTGCCGTTGAGGCTGCAGGGGCTTTCAAAAAAAGAGGCAGAAGACCGCGCGGCCGCAATGCTCGGTCATGTTGGCTTGAAGAATCGAGCCGCGCACAAGCCCGATGAAATGTCAGGCGGCGAACGCCAGCGCGTAGCGATAGCGCGGGCGCTAATTTTCCGGCCGCCGATCCTGCTGGGCGATGAACCGACAGGCAATCTCGACTCGCACACCGGCGACGATATTCTGCGGCTGCTCGATGGCCTGCAGCAGGAATACCAGAGCACGCTGCTGATGGTGACGCACAACGTTCAGGCGGCGAACTTCTGCATGAGGATCATCACGTTGCATGATGGCGAAATCGTGAGCGATATGCCGTGTCCGAATCAATCGAAACGAGTTTCGGGATGATTCTCGCGCTTTGCCAGGTGGCATACCGACAGTGGGGCACACATCGGCTGCGCGTTGCGATGACCACACTGGGAATTGCGCTTGGCGTGGCGGTGTTTTTCGCGATTCGCACGGCGAATGCGGCGCTCCAGGATTCGCTGACCCTCACAGTTGAAAGGCTTGCAGGAAAATCGACGCTACAAGTGAGCGCCGGTGAAACGGGATTCCCCGAAACGGTTCTAGATACTGTGCGTGCTACTCCCGGCGTGAAGCTGGCCGAGCCGGTGATCGAAGTTGTGGTTAATACGGCATTCCAAGACGAAGGCAATCTTCTTATTCTTGGCGTGGATTCCACGGGCGATCAGCAACTGCGCGAGTACGAATTCGACCAGTCAAAAACGCAAATATCCGATCCGCTGACCTACCTTGCACAGCCTAATTCCATTCTGGTGTCGCGCGCATTTGCGGAACGTCATGGTCTCAAGATAGGCGATAGCTTTCCGGTGTTCGCCGCGCACGGCAAAACAGATTTTGTGGTCGAAGGAATCTTCAAACCTACGGGTTTGGGTGAGGTCTTCGGCGGAAACATCGCCGTAATGGACATCTACTCAGCGCAGGTGATGTTTGAACGTGGTCACAACTTCGACAGGATAGACTTGCTGAATGCGCCTAATGTTTCCGTGAGCGAATTACAGCAGCGGCTGCGCGCGCGGCTCCCGGCTGGCATTGAAGTTCAACGGCCGGAGTCAAAAGGCGAGTCGCTTGAGAACGCCGTGTCTGCGATGCGCGTGGGAATGCTGATCACCAGTTTTATTGCGCTCCTGGTGGGCATTTACATCATCTTCAATTCCTTCACGATTGCCGTGAACCAGCGCTGGAAAGAGATCGGCATCCTGCGGGCGGTTGGCGTGGAACGCAGGAATATTAATTTGATGTTCTTATGTGAGGCGCTGGTGATGGGCGTGGTCGGCTCGGCGTTGGGAGTCGTAGCTGGATACTACCTGGCGATCGGTGCAAGTGCGGCCATGGGCTCAATCGCTGCGTCTGTGTACGGAATAGTTTCCACTCAGGTGACGCCGCGAATGCATGTTAGCTACGCACTCACAGCCTTTGGGTTGGGTGTAGCAGCTTCATTGGGCGGAGCGTGGATGCCCGCGCGTGCAGCTTCGTATCTTGATCCGATTCTTGCGCTGCACAATATTGAGTCGCGGCAGAAAGAATCTGCGCTCGGGTGGAATCGCACTTTGCTTGGAGTCGCCATTTTGGTGGCAAGCATGCTGCTGATGGAATTTTCGCCGTCGGGTGTGGGAATGACGGTCCAGTTTTCTTATGCGGCGATGATGCTGATCGGCTTGACGATACTTTTGCCGATGTTGGTGCATTGGGCAGCGCGCGCCGTGCGCCCCGTGATGGACAGAGCAGGTGGCTCAGAAGGCGCGCTGGCTGTGGATGCAATGATTCAATCACCGCGCCGAAGCGCCGCAACAGTAGGGGGGGTGATGGTGGGGCTTATGTTTGTTTATGCCACCTCAGCATACATCCATAGTTATAAGAAGATGGTGGACCGGTGGTCCTCAGAGCTTTTGAACTCGGATATTGTGGTGGCATCTTCTACGTTGCTGCGGTCGAGTTCGTATCATTTCAGCGAGGATCTTGGGAAACAGTTTGCGGTGCTTCCGGGGGTGCGCGAAGTGGAGAACGTCCGGTTTGCGATGGTTCCGTACAAGGGAGATTCGGCGGCGATTGTCGCAATTGAGATGACCGGGTTTATGCCGCGCTCACTGGATGCGATTGACGGCGCGGACCGTAAGACGATCACGGATCGGATGGAGAAGGGCGAAGGCGTTATCGCTTCAAGGAACTTTGCGGTGCGCTGGCATCTCAAGGTTGGAGACAGCGTGCATCTCAATACGCCGACCGGCGCGCTGGACAGGCCGATTCTGGGTATCGTGGACGATTACCGATCCGACAAGGGAACGATCTTTATGGACCGCGATTTGTACATCTACTACTGGAACGACACCGCGGTGGACTTTGTGGACGTGGAGCTGAATCCTGGGCAGGACCCCAGCCTAGTGAAGAGCGAGATCGAGCACCTGACGAGGGGCAACGAGCATGCTCTGGTATATACCAAGGCTGAGTTCAAGGGATGGATCGACACGCTGGTCGACAAGTTTTTTATGCTGAGTTATATGCAGCTTGTGGTGGCACTTCTGGTAGCGGTGGTCGGAGTTGCGAACACGCTGGTGATCTCGGTGACGGAGAGGAATCGGGAATTCGGCATCATCCGCTCAATTGGCGGCTATCGCAGCCAGATTCGCAAGATGGTGCTGCTGGAGGCTTTTTCCATTGCGCTGGTGGGAGTGATTCTGGGCTCGATTGCGGCGCTATTCGACATCGAGTTTTTGTCGCGGATGGTATCGACGATGCTGACCGGATACGATGTGCCGTTCTACTTTCCGCTGGCGCTGATTCTTGAAACGTTTCCCGTGGTCGTGCTGGTTTCACTGCTGGCGGGTTGGATACCGGCACGACGCGCCATGCGGACATCAGTGATTGAGGCGATTGGATATGAGTAGGCATGGCGGTTGGCCGATGCGCGGAAAGCTGGCGGCATTGCTGTGTACTGCGGTTCTGTACGTGGCGGTTCCGGCGGCTGGGCAAATCAACGCTAATGCACAGGCTGATGTGGATGCTCGCGCGATCATGAAGCGCGTGTACGAGCAGGACGCGAATCACGATCTGACAATGAAGGCGAACTTTCAGATCTTCGACAAGCAGGGACAGAGCACGAAGAAGGAATTCACCTACATGCGAATGGGCGCGCCGGGTGAGAGCAGGACTCTGGTGGCGTTTACGGCTCCCAAGGATATCCGCGGCGTGGTGCTGCTTTCAATTCAGAACGGCGAGGCGGCGAGCCAGTACATTTTCACACCGGCGACGCAGCGAGTGCGCAGTGTTGCGCCGCAGGAACGCTCGGCGCGTTTTATCGGGACAGATTTCACATTCGAGGATATCGGCCAGCATGTTCTGGGCGATTTCAGCTATGCATTGATCGATAGCTCAGAGACGATAAATGGGTACAAAACGTACAAGATTCAAGTGACGCCGGTGGACCCAGGGCGGTCGCAGTACAAGTACATCTACTACTGGGTGGCGCAGGACAAGCCGGTGATCGTGTTTGCCGAGTTTTACGATGCGCAGGGCAAAAAGGTGCGGACGCTGCACGCGACGGATCTGAAACAGGAGCACGGGGTGTGGGGCGCGCGGCATACGGAGATGCGCACAGTGGCCGAAGGTACCAGAACCGTGCTGACGATTGATTCGGTGAAGTTCAACGCCAAGCCGGATGAGAAGCTGTTTACGCCGCAGGGAATGGCCGAGGTTTTAGGGAAATCAGCGGGCAAGTGATTGGTAGGACTCTAGCTTTGTGGGTTGAGGTCCGTGGTATCCCACCCTTCGCAGAGAACGCGAAGGGTGGGGCATCCTGACAATCAGCCGCTCCGAAATGCCCTCGCCGATGGAACAACCTCTTGACCATCTACAGCCACCCGTCATGCGGAATTGGATGCTAATTTCCTGGGCGACTGGATTCACAGGTCCAACTATCGATATTTGACTCGCGCAAGAGCATCAGCGAGGACGCATGACAACCGGCACCCAGAATTGCCCAGAGTGGTGCCTTCTGCCATGGATGTTCGATGCCCGCTTTCGCTGCGAAAGGTGAAAAGGCAAGAAGGACCATCATATAAACCGCATCGCTCGTGGTCATGACTACCGCGATCAGATATCCCCAAACGTTCCGTCGCCAAAGCAGGACACTGCCCAGCACGAGTGCTGGCACCTGAATCGAGAGATCGAGTGACGCTACAAGCCGCTAGGCATTCACGTCCCCTGCAAGTTGCGGCGGTTTGCCCGATAAAACGAAGGCAAGCCACTGAATAATCCAGGTTGCAGCGACAATTAGTGCCATTAACATCATGAAACTGGATGCAAATTTGTTCACAAGCTGATTGCCATGCATCTCAGAAGGGTGAACTGTAAAAACAACCGCAAGAACCAGCCCATAGGCAGCCATTGCGAATATCGACACGTAGATGAGAAAAAAGCGGTTGACTGCCGCGCCAAACACAAAGAAGGAATAGTTATAAAACATATAGAAGAGCATGCTGACCCGCAACAAATATGCGCGTTTACGGTCACGCTCCGCACCTACCAAGGCAGCGATGAGAAGTGGGCATGCAATCGATAGGGTCACGAGATCATTCCCCCGCCATGTGGTAAGGACCCGCGTTCCGTCCCGATATGATTGCGAGACGAAGAAGCCTCCGGCAGATTGAATAACGCTGAACCCAGCGATCAGCCATGAAAGTATGTCCAGTTCGCGTGAGCAGCGTCTCAAGAGGACTCTGTTGTATTTCGACATTCGATTCACCTTGAGGGCAGGGGCGCGGAGCGACTACGCTTTCTTTGTGTTTTCCATTTGAGATCCCCAATGCTTCAGTGATCGAACTCACACGAAGACGTGACAAGCACTGATCACGACCGACATAATACCTCCTTTCGGCTCACGCCGATCCCACCGCGCATTAATGGGGAATCCGGCTCCAAAGCAGTTGTGAAATAATCCTCTTCGAGAGGTTTCGTTCCCATGGTGAAATCGACCCCACCTGCAACCGTGGACGAATATATTGCTAGTGCCCCCGAGCTGGGTCGCGCCATGCTCGCTCAAATGCGCGCCGCTATCCGCGTGGCCTTGCCCAAGCAAGCCATCGAAGTTATCAGCTATCGAATGCCCGCGTTCAAACTCAATAAGGTGCTGGTGTGGTACGCCGCATTCAAAAACCACTGTAGCCTTTTTCCCACTGGTGCGGTCATCGGCCAATTCCAGTCCGAACTCGCCGCCTACAAAATTTCGAAAGGAACCGTGCAGTTTCCCCACGACAAGCCTCTTCCAGTCGCGCTCATCAAAAAACTTGTGAAAGCCCGCCTTGAGATGATCGAAGAACAGACTGCCCGCCAACGGCGCGCAAGCTAGAAATTGCTTATGAAGGCACGCGCATATTCACCGGTCACGTGATGAGGATCACTGAAAGTGCCTCGATGAAGGGGGCAGACTCCCGCCAGCAGGGGGTGGACCATGGTCTTCTTCATCTGGCTCGTTCTCTTTCTGGTAATCGTTGCTTTTCTTCTGCTTATCCCCGCCACATGGCGTCATGCGCTTTACGCGCGGTTCTCTGGCAGCCGGCTGGTTGAATGCCCTGAAAACCACAAATCTGCCGTCGTTGGCATCGACGTCCGGCACGCGGCAGAGACAGTCATGGATGGCAGTCCCGACATGCGCTTGAGCGACTGCACGCGATGGCCTGAACGCGCAAGGTGCAGCCAGGCGTGCATGCCTCAGGCTATCGAGTCGGAGCCCTATAAGCCGGGCGAAGTGGTGGCGGGCAGGAAACAGATCTATCATCTCCCCGTTCTTCTGGCCTCGTTTATTGTCTGGTACCTGGGAGGCCTCTGGCATTCTCCATTCATGTTCCGCGCGCAGTGGCTCGGCGCCATCGGACTCGATCACGCAGCGACCCGGCTGATCGTGGGCTGGTATCTGATGCTTAGTCTCGCGGTCTGTCTTTTGTTCGCCTACGGAGTCGCATGGCTCCTTGCCGTAACTCATCGCAAAGGCGTACTTCACGGAGTGCTGATGTCCGCGCTGCTCGGCGGAGCAGTCATCGCGGCAAGTTGGAGCGGCATCGCAAGACTGCCTCATGAGTTATTCGTAATTGAAGCCAGTTTTACTGCTCTGGCTATCGTAGCCGTGGGGGCAATTGTCGGCGGCTTGTACGACAAGTTAGTGCTGCATCCGCAGGGTGCAGGCGGCCAGCTTATCCATCCCGGAAAGTCCTGATAAGTCGTAAGCAGATGTGCCCTGGATACCGGCCTCGCAGCTCCCCGGTCTTGTCAGACTTCCCATAAAGGACTGGTGCTTCATCCCTGCCGCGTGCAAAGAGCCTGAAGAATGAGGCACTCGAAAAACCCGCTCTCAGATCCCTGCGTACCACGCGTATCCGAAATCAGGTCCCGGGGACCCAAGCCCATTGCCAAATTTCTTGATATCATCCGTCGCAGTGATGCCCGTAATGTACTTCACGCTCTTGTAGCCGAGTTGCCGTGGCATGCGCATCCGCAGAGGCCCACCGAAGGCTACCGGTAAATCGCCATCGTTCATGCCCATGGTCAGCAGAGTGGAGGGATTCATGGCATCGCTCATGTCTATGCTTTCCCACCAGTCTTTTCGCTGGATCGAGAAGTAGACGATATAGCGCGTCTGCGGCAGCACGCCGGCCTCCCGCAAAACTGCAGAAAGCGGCGTCCCGATCCACTCTGCAATGTACGACCAGCCCTCCTCACAGGCGACCTCAGTGATCTGATTGCGCAATCCCAAACTCCTCAGATCGCTGAGCGAAAGTGAAAGCGGATGCGCCACCGTTCCATTCACCTCCAGCCGCCACTCTTTAAACCCTCCCGCCTCCATCCGCTTAAAGTCGTCACCGAGAGGGGAGACCGCATTCGCGAATGGATTCTTCGATATCATGCTGCGCGGGAACTCGCGTGCCTGCACATGCGCAGTCAGCAGCCGCTGGCATGCGTAGGTGAGCGTTTCGCCGGGGCCGTAGATTCCGCTATGATCCGGAGGCACCAGCCCATACCGCTTCGCCAGGCGCGCGGCCGCGTCGAGTCCTGCGACGCCGGCGGTGGCTGCCACGCCGCCATAGATGAGCTTGCGTCTGGAATACTTGTTCATCGGCCCTCCACAGAACTTTGGCCGTACCCCGTAATCATCGCTCGCATGCGGCTCCTGAAGCCCGAAACGATGACCATCGCCACGTGCACAAAAAGAAACAGCAGCAAAGCGCCGGTGAAGAAGAAGTGAATGGTACGTGCCGACTGGCGCCCTCCCAGCAGCCACGCGGTGGCCGGGAACGTGGCAGTAAATGACGGCGACATCGCCAACCCCGTCCAAATCATAAGCGGAAACAGGATGAAAACCACCGCGAGGTACGCAGTCCGCTGCAAGACGTTGTACGAGCTTTCTTCCGCGCTATCGGCGGGCTTGCGCCGGACATAGCGCATGATTCGGTCTCGGTAGGCCAGCCACGTCCAGTCTCGCCGCGCAGGAAGCAGGTTCTTCCTGAAGTGTCCGCTCAGCAATCCGTAAATTCCGTACACCAGCCCGGCAATCACTACCAGCCAGGCTGCTTCAAAATGCAGAGCGCGGCTCCAGCCATTCTGGTCGGGCATCACGTAGCTGTAGCCGGTGGGCACCGTTTCCCGAGAAGACGGAATCGGGATCACGAAGAGCGGCCGCGTGTTTACATTGCCGGTCTCACCCCAGTAGAACCGCGGATGTGAGATCACAATCTCGCCCCCGGTCACCAGCAGCGCAACAAAGGCGATGAAGGTGAGCCAGTGCGTCACCCGCACCACTCCGGAGTGACGGATCCTTTTGGTTTTTTCAAGCTGGGAAACCGCTGGCACGCTGCAAGCGTAGCATCGGTCGCGTGTGAACGACTACGTTTTTCTTGCGGGATGCTGCATCGGCTACGGAGCCTCAAGCGGCCTGGGGTCCCGTCGCCGAGCGAGTATGCGGAGTGAAAGCCTGCCATGAGCGAAGATTGCGTCAGCGATCGCGGTCGAATGGGAATCGGCTTTTGTGTCTCGTCCGCAGGCTGCCCCATGCTGGAGTAGTTTCACCGCCTGTAGCTACAGAGCGCAATGAAAAGGTTGACACTGCAATTCTGGTGTCGAACGATGTTCAGAGGCGTGGGAAAGGAACTCTAAAATGGCAGTCGAGTTCGGGGCTGTGGTATCCCACGCTTCACAAAGAACGCGAAGGATGGGGCACCCGAGCTCAGTTGAAGTACGCTCACTTTTTGATCCCTGGCCCACCTACCCGAAACGGGTACATTTGCCGGCAGAGTCCCCTTCAAGCTGCCCTGCGCTCTAACTTTCCGGTTCGCTGGGGAAGAGGTCGAGTTCCTTTTCGCGGGCGGCGGCTTCGGCGCGGCGGCGGCCGGGTGCGCCGATCAGGCTTACCACCTCGAGCGACTGGATGGCCTGCCGGGGGACATATATACGTTGAGTACTTGAGCGGGTGTCGGGCGGGGTGAGCAGCAGGCCCACACCCTGAACAAGGGACAGATCGTTGGCCGCCAGCCCTTCCAACTCGTCGCCGTCTTTCAGCGTCATCCGCAGCCAGAGGCCGGCGGTCCGGGGGCGAACGGAGAACCGCTTATGCATCAACCGTTCCGGGTTGGCCTGGTCGGCGCTCGGGGAGGGGAACTCGCGCACGTAGCAGACCCACTTTACCTGCTCCCAGCCGATGCGCAGCACCTTGCCGGTCAGGTCCAGGATCTCCAGCTCCGAGGCGTTCTGGCCAAAGCTCGCGGAGGCGTACCCGGCGTACCAGTCCCGGGAGAACTTGCGTACGATCACAGGTTTGCGAACGGAGGCCACTATTTTGGATTGTCGCATGTTTTCAACCATCTACGGCGTATTGGGGGGCGTAATGGGACTGGTTCCGGCCGCTCGGCATGGGCGCCAAAGGGTGGCGGCTGGCCTCTGGCGTGTCTGGAGCGGCAAAGCGCATCGGATGCGGTGCAGCTGGCTCTGGTAATGCGGGGTCGTTTGTGTTAATGTACGGTTTGCCGTCTTTACCCGTTCCGTGGATAACAGCAACCCCATCAAACACTTGGCGCAGGGTTTAGAGGGCGGAAGCAGGAAATCTGATGCCCGACTACATCTACCTTTTGGAAAACCGGCTGTCTGCCGACCAACGACACGCTCTGGCGCAACTAAGAGAAGTAGCCCGCGAGGCTGGAACCATCCTGTTTCTGACGGGCGATGCCGTCCGCGACCTGACCAGCGGCCACGCTGTCCGCGATCTGGAAATCGCCATCCACGGAAACGCCCTTAAGCTCAAAAAGCAGATCGAGAAGCTCGGCGGCAAGGTCTGGGGCGAACATGAAGCTTCGCAAAGTCTCTATATCTGTTTTCCGGGTACGGTTCGGGTCGATCTGGTAACCACCCACAGTGTCACCTATCCCAAGCCGGGCAAACCTGTCTATCACCCCGCTTCTATTCAGGAAGACCTGCGGCGGCGCGACTTTACCGTCAACGCCATGGCCATTTCGCTGAACGAAGGGTCCTTTGGATTGTTGATGGACCCGCTTAACGGCGCGGCCGATATCGAAACCAGAACGCTGCGACTAGTATCGAATTACGGCTTTATTGAGAACCCGTCGCTGATGATCCGGGCCGTGCGCTACCACGCCCGCCTGGGGTGGGAACTGGATCTTAAGACCCGCTCCCGTTACGACAATGCCAAGGAAGAAGGCACCATTGAGTTCCTGTCTGCTCACGAGCAGGCCAAGGAACTGGAGCAGATTGGCCACGAAGTAGACGGGCTGGCGGTACTGCGCGCACTTGAAGGCGAAGGATGGATGAAATACCTCTTTCCGGCGTGGACTTCGGCCCGGGCCGACGAAGAGAAGCTGAACGCATTGCACGATCTGGCGGTGAGCCTTCTGTTGCAGGGCGTGCACCCGGATATGTCTGCGGCACAGATGCAGTTGCTGACTGCGAAGATGCCGTCGAAGGATGTCGCGGCGCTAAAGAAGGCGTTCCTGCGTCAAGGTTTTGTCGAGGAGTGGAACACGCTGGACGCTCAGGCCTCGGCCTTCCAGAAGGTTCTTCTCTCGAAGGAGCATTCGGTCCCGTCATCGGCATACAAGCTGTTCACCACCTACGATCCCGAAGCAGTTCTCTGGCTGGGCTTCACAAGCAAAAGCGGGGCCGTCCAGGAGAGGTACAACAACTTTCTGAAAGTATGGCCGGAGGCAAAGCAGAACATTCCGCACCTGCTGATGCAGGAAATGCGCATCACGCCTGAACTAGCGAGCTATGCTGAGATCGTACATAAGATCTTCCTAGAATTGATCGACGGCAAGCTGACGACACCCGAGGAGATGCGCGCATTCCTAGAGCCATTCTCGCCGCCAGCCCCGCCGCCGCAGGTTACCATCAAGCGCACCCGGATGAAGCGCGCCGAGAAACTGAAGGAACAGGAGCTTGAAGACGAGGACGAGGACGAAGAGTCACTCGACGATGATGACTTGGACGACCTCGGCGGCGACGATGATGACGATCTCGATCTTGGTCTCCCGAAGACCGCCTTGGCCGACGAAGAATCGGAAGACGAAAAATCGGACGAAGATGAGTTTGAGGATGATGAGAAGCCGGCACGCCCCAAGAGAGGTGGCAAGAAAGCAGCAGCTACTGAGCCGGTAAAGAAGGGGTCCAAGGCTGCACCTGCCGCGGTCGTACCCGAGAAAATCGCCGCGAAAGCTCCCACGAAGGCTGCTGCTGCGCCAAAAGTTGCCGCTCCGGCAAAGGCTGCTTCTCCAGCAAAGGCCGCAGCGAAACCCACGCCACATCCAGTGAAGGCAAAGCCGGCCGCCAAACCCGCCCCGCCGCCCAAGAAACATGCAGCCGCAACCAAGCCCGCGAAATCGGCAAAGCCGGCGCCAAAGCCAGCGGTAAAACAAAAGCCCAAGGCAGTGGCTAAGGCGCATCCGAAAGCCAAGGCCAAGCCGGTGGCCAAAGCGAAGCCAGCGGCAAAACCAACGAAATCCGCGGTGAAGAAGCCGGTGGGTAAGCCAGCAAAGAAGCGCTGAAGATTGTTGCGCTAATCTTGAAGGCCGCGTCAATTGCAGTGATGGGTGGCGAACTGTTGCTGCGATCAGAACCGCGAGTCCGGAAAGAATAAAATAGCTGCAGGCCCGGATGGCGAAATCGGCAGACGCAGCGGACTTAAAATCCGCGACCCGCAAGGGTGTGGGGGTTCAAGTCCCCCTCCGGGCACCAGATTGGAAATTGGCTTCGGATATCTTTGACCGCGGACAGGAGTCAAGATCCTCCTCCGGACTTACCCTTATTAATTACTGCAAATAAGCCCATCTTTCGGGATTAGTCGGGAACACCGGGCTCCGATTCCTACCTTGTTGAGGTCGATGGTATCCCTGATCCCCAAGTGCAAAGGACCGCGCCCATCCGCCGAATGTTTGAAGAGCCAGGCCGGATTCTGGCGGGATATCGTTAACAGGACTTCCTTAGGCAGAGTCATTCCAGCCTTCGGCACCCATCTGCGCCAGGCGAGGACAGTCGCCTGCCAGCTCCGCGAGGCAACCGACCAACGCGTCAGTATCTCCGGGAGGCAAGAGTCTTCCCGTCACCCCGTCGATGACCAGTTCGCAAAGTCCGCCGACGCGGCTGGCCACCACGGCCCGAGCGGCAGCCATGGCCTCAAGCGCCGAAAGCCCAAAGCCCTCTTCCAGCGACGGAATCACCAGAACACTCCACGAAGCCAGGAGTTGATTAATGTCCGCGCGCCAGCCTGGAAAACTGACCTGCGCGGTGACGCCGAGACGGGCGGCAACCTCGCGCAGTGAAGACTCCGAGGGGCCGGAGCCCGCAATCTCCACGAACACTTCGATTCCGCCGTCTGTCAGTTGCGCGGCGGCCTCAATAACGGTTTCGATATTCTTCAGCGGAATCAGTCGAGCCAGAATGCCGAACTTGAGCGGCCCTTCGGTAGCTGCCGGTGCAGGTAGCTGGGTGCCTGTTTCCATGCCCGCGTAGATGACTTCATTGCGACAACCGCGCACACACGCGGCCACGGACTCGGAGAAGGCGATTACGGCGTCGGCTGCCCGCATATCGATTGGCCGCATTTGCAGGATGCTGCTAGCATCGCTCACCCGGTCGTGCACTTGCCGCACGACAGCCTGGGCGCCGGCAATGCGGGAGTTGATCCGCGCAGCCGATCCTCCGTGGTGGAGGTGGACAATCTGAGCGGGATGTTTACGTAGCCAGGACAAGAACCGCCATGCACCTGCCGGATCACTAAGCTTGCCCGTCCAGTTAATGACGCTCGTTCGAATGCCCGCGTCATTCATGGATTCGACCAGAGGCCCATCGCCAAGAAAGAGCACGGAGGTTTCGTATCCGAAGGCGCCACTATGGCACACCAATCCCTGGACTATCCGGCAAATCCCGGTACATTTAGGGTTGCCGCTTTTCACTATGTGTACGCAGGTCCGCAATGACGTTTCTCCGGCAAGCGGGACGCAAACGCTGGCGGTGCAGAGTGCGCGTCTTAAGCTGCCGTCGAGGATCAGAACGAGCCGGCCTGATGCATCATGCGCAACGCGAGGATTCCAAGTATAGCAGACAGAGAAATGAGGCAATCTCGGTATGACTACGAAGATAATCTCCGAATACGCTGCGCCTATCAGCGACATCTTGAGGACGGTCTAACATCGCAACCGACACTCTGAGGGTTTCTCCGGCTAGGGCCTTCAGACCGTGGATGCGATTTCGGCGCTCACTTGCTTTTTGTCCTTCAATCGAGTGTCCACCGAGAACCACTCGTAGAGCGTAGGCAGCAGCATGAGGGTGAGTGCGGTAGAGCTGACCAGTCCGCCAATCACCACTGTCGCCAGCGGCCGCTGAACTTCGGCGCCCATGGAGGTGGAGATGGCCATGGGAATGAAACCGAGACTGGCCACCAACGCCGTCATCATTACGGGCCGCAGCCGTCGCGCCGAGCCGTGCTGTATGGCTATGTGCAGAGGTGCGCCTGACTCTCTAAGGCTGTTGATTGAGCTGACCAGAACGACACCGTTCAACACTGCCACACCAAACAGCGCAATAAAGCCTACCGATGCGGAGAGGTTCATATTGATGTGCGTGATCCAGAGCGCAGCAATGCCGCCAACCAACGCGAAGGGCACGTTTACGAGAATGAGGATGGCCTGCTTCAGTGAATGGAAAGTGAGATAAAGCAGTCCCGTGATAATGGCAATCGCCACTGGAATGACGATCATAAATCGCCTCATTGCGCGCTGCTGATTCTCAAACTGTCCGCCGTAGCTGATGGAGTATCCAGGCGGTAACTCAACATTGGCGTCCACTTTGTGCTGTACCTCGGCCACAAAGCTGCCGAGGTCGCGGCCGCGCACGTTGGACATGACGACCATGCGCCGCTGACTCTGCTCGCGGTTAATGATCTCAGAGCCGAAGGTGACTGTTACGTCGGCCACCTGTCCCAGGGCCACATCTTCACCGCCTGGCGCGCGCAACGTGATGGCGCGAATGGCCGCGGGATTAGTTCGGTAGCTATCCGGCAATCGCAGCACGATTGAATAGCGCCGCTGTCCGTCAATCATCTCTGATACGGGTAGCCCTGAAGCGCTCGCCTCCACTGCCTGTTGCACGTCCGTGACATTGAGGCCATAGCGTGCCAGTGCGTCGCGGCGAATGTGCACGCTGAGTTCAGGCACGCCGGAACTCATCTCCATTTGCGCGTCGGCTGCACCTGGTACGGTTCTTACCTGTCGAAGGACTCTCTGCGCTAGTTCGTTGAGTTGCGAGAAATCGTCGCCGAATATCTTGATGGCGAGGTCGGCCTTGACGCCGGAAACCGTCTCATCCAGGCGCATAGCCATGGGCTGGGTAAAGTCGTAAGCGATGCCGGGAATGGTTGAAAGGGATTGATCGAGTGCTTCAATCAGCTTCTCCTTGGACTTGAATCTCTTCCACTCATGCTCCGGTTTGAGCGCGATATAAACATCACCCTCATGGATGCCCATTGCCTCGGTGGCAAAGTCAGGGCGCCCAATTTTGGTGGTCACATTCGAGATTTCCGGAAAGGTGCGGAGCGTGTTCTCCACTCGTTTTGAGATGGCAACCGACTCCGTGAGCGAGATGCCGGGCAGCTTGCGCGTCTCCAGCAGGATCGATCCTTCATCGAGGCGCGGCATGAACTCGCTGCCAATGAAAAAGAGCGAACCTATTGCGATCAACAATACAGCGGCGGAAGCCATGGTAACGACGCGGCGATAGTGAATCGCGATTCCCAGGCTCTTGATGTAAAAGGCCGTGAACTTGCCCATCCACTTGTCCATCCGCTTCTCTTTCTTGCTCGGCGGAATCCCGTGACGGAAGACGTAGGTGGAGAGCACAGGGATGACCGTAAGCGCCAGCAAAAGCGAGCCCAAGAGCGCCGAGCAGACGGTAATCGCCATGGGCCGAAACATGCGTCCTTCAAGCCCGCCCAGCGCAAGGATGGGCAGATAGACAGCAATGATAATGCTAACGCCGAACACCATTGGACGCGCCACCTCGCGGCCCGCGCGTGCAATCGATTCCATCGGCGTTTCTCTTTCATGTTCCGTGGAAAGCCGGTGAACGGAGTTCTCGATCATCACCACAGCGCCGTCCACAATCATGCCGAAGTCGATGGCGCCCAGGCTCATGAGGTTTGCACTGACACCGAATAACTTCATGCCCAGGAAGCTGAACAACAGAGATAAGGGGATGATGGACGCAGTAACCAGCGCGGCTCGGAAGCTGCCGAGAAAAACTAGAAGCACAACCGTAACAAGGATGAAGCCCTCAAAGAGGTTGTGTTGCACTGTCGTGATGGTTGCGTCGATGACCGTGGACTGATCGTAGAAGGGATGCAGCGTTACTCCGGCGGGCAAATGCAGGGCCACAAGCTTCTTCTTTACCTGCTCGATGACTCGCTTGCCATTTTCTCCCCTCAGCATGATCACCATGCCGGATACGGTTTCGCCGCGATTGAGCACGGCGCCCTGTCGCGGCGCGGGCGCTACCACCACCTCGGCAATCTCGCGCAGCAGCACAGGCGTTCCCTGGTTGGCCATCAAAACGGTGTCGCCGAGATCCGCTGAAGAAGTTGCTCGTCCGTTGCCGCGCAGGATGTACTGCTCGGCCTCGTGCTCAATGTATCCACCGCCAAAGTTCCGGTTGTTGTCGGCGAGCCGCATGGCCACATCGTGCAAGGTGAGTCCGTAGGCTTGCAGCAGACTTGGATCGACTTTGATTTGGTACTGCCGGGTTTCTCCGCCCCACGTGTTTACTTCGCTGACGCCGGAAACTGTGCGCAACTGCGGCTTTATGAGCCACTCCTGCACGTCCTTCAGCGCCATGGCAGTCGTGTTGTCGCCGGTAAGCGTGTACTGGTAGAGTTCGCCGAATGCTGTGGAAGGAGGCGAGAGCACAGGCTGCACTCCATCCGGCATAGTGGACGTGATCTGCTGTAGCCGCTCATTGACCAACTGGCGTGCAAAGTAGGAATTCACGCTGTCGTCAAAGACCACTGTGACCATGGAGAGGCCCAGCTTCGACAGTGAGCGCACTTGTTGCTGGCGCGGCATGCCCATCATGGCGCGTTCAATGGGGAACGTCACGAGCTGTTCAACTTCAGTGGGAGGAACCGATGGAACCTCAGTGACGATGACAACCTGGTTGTTGGTGAGGTCAGGGAACGCGTCGACCGGAATTGTGTAGACTACCCATCCGCCGCCGGCAATCAGCAGCAGAACGCCAAGCATCACGATCCAGCGATTCTTGAGAGAGAAATTCAGGATCTTTGTCAGCATGCGTTACTCTCCCTGCATCGCGGAACGCAAAAGTTGAGACTTGAGCAGAAACGACCCACGTGTAACAACCTCTTCTCCACCCTTCAGGCCCACGGAGATCGGCAGCCTGTTTCTGATAGCCTCGCCTACCTTGACGGAACGCAGTTCAAAGCGGTCAGGTGAAACGCGAACAAATACGGCGTCCTGGCCATTTACCTGCTGCAGCGAGGCAGGGTCGATGAGGATCATTGGTTGATTTGTTCCGGCGGAAACTTCAGCGCTGGCCAGCATCTCCGGATGAAGCAGCTCAGACGAGTCATTCAACCTGATTCTGATCTGCAGGCGACGCGTTGTTGGGTCGAAGGCCTGCCCGAGATTGGTGACCGTTCCGTCAAATGTTATGCCACTCACGCCCGGCAAAGTAATTTGGGCAGACTGACCTATGTGGACCTTTGCCAGCGACTCCTGGCCGACCGAGGCCAGCATCCATAGGTGTTTTAGGTCCCCAATGACGAATGCATCGAGACCGGGTCCGAGGGTGGTACCTGGAGTTACATTCTTCTGCAGGACGTATCCGCTTGCGGGCGCAACGATAGGAATGAGCTCTTTTTCTCCAGCGCCGCTTTCGAGCGGAGCGTCGGCATCGATGCCGAGATTGTCCTCAAGATGCACGCGATTTCGGACTACATCAGTCTTCGCGTTGGCCAGCGACGCATTCGCATTCACCAATTCCTGTCGCGCCTGCTCTACCTGTTCCACCGAGGCAGCCTTCAGTGTATAGAGGCGTTGAACGCGATCGAGATTTACTTGCGCCAGCGAAGCTGCTGCCGTGGCTCGCGTCTGGTCAGCCTTCGCCATTGCATAAGCGGCCTGGGCCTCGTGCACATCATGACTGTGCATGCGCGCCATCACCGTGCCTTCTTTTACGTAGTCGCCCAGATTGGCATACACACGCTCAATGCGGCCGCTGGAAAGAACGCCGACGTGCCACGACTCGTTGTCCGGCAACGCGATCTTCCCCGGGAAGTGCAGCAATTCCGGCACCTCGGCCTTTCGGGCTATCTCGAATTCCAGCGCCCCCTTCTGCTCTTCAATTGGCAACACAACCTGCGCGGCACTCTGCGGATTCTGAGCCGCGCCAGCGGGGACGGGAGCGGCTTCTCGTTTGCAGGCCGAGACCGCAAGCAGTGGAACGAGCGTGGCACATACCAGCAGATTCCTTGTTCGAATTTTCTTCTTGTACGCGTTTGTTTGCTTTGCGTTCATCACGGCTCCATTCCCGCTGCGTAGTTGAGCGAAAGCACGCTCTGGTGATAGTTGCCCAGGGCCTCGGCCCATGCCGTTTGCGTTTCCACGCGCAGCCGCTCGGCGTCCAGCAGGCGTAGAAGGTCAAGTCCGCCCTCACGGTACGCGGCGCGTGATATGTCGGCGATTTCCTTAGATTGCGTCACCATGGGTCCATATAACGACTCAACCTGCTGCTTCCATGTTGTGTAGGCCGTGCGTGCCAGATCCCAATCTGTCTCGCTGCGCAGTTCCACACCGGTCAGCGTTTCGCGTGCGGCTACAATTTCATGCTGTGCGGCCTGCACGCCGCCGCGATTCCGATCAAAGAGTTGAAGCGGAACCTGCATGCCGGCAATCATGGTGTCGTCGCCGCTGGTTCGCTTGTAGCCAAACAGAAAATCCAGATCCGGCCGGCCCTGCGTTTTCTGCAGCAGCAGGTTGGCGCGCGCCGACTCAACGCTCTGCTGTCCCAGCTTTACTTCCAGCCGTTGCCGATAGGCGTTGCCGGCTAACGCTTCGGGGCGCGGCTCATTCATGCCCGCAAAATCCACCGCCAGTGACCAATTTCCCGGAGTGGAAAGTCCCATCTCGGCAGCCAGACGTTCAAGCGCCTGCACCTCGGCGAGTTTGCTGGCCCCCATCCGCGTTTGCGCCCGCGCATCTTCCAGCCGAACACGCATCAGATCTACGGCTGAGAGTTTGCCTTCTTCAAAGCGATTCTGGTTGTACACAAGAATCTCGTGATAGAAACCCTGGCTTTCTTCCGCCATGCCTCGCAAATAGATGAGCCGCAAGGTTTCCCAATAGGCCCGGGCAACGGCAAACACGATGTCGCGCTTCTGAGCCTCACCATTCAACTCGGCACGCGAGACGGCTGCCGTTGCCGAACCGATGCGCGCATGTCTCTTGCCGGAGGTCTCTACAGGTTGGTTCAGATACGCGTAGGTGTCCACGGTGTTTGAGAAATCCATGTTCGAGCCGAGGTTTTCAGACTGGTAAAAGAGACGCGGATTGGGCACTGCGCCGGCCTGACGACGCATCGCCCTGGCGGACTGCGTGGTAGAGTCCGAGGCCCGCAGCTCCGGACGATGGCTGAGCGCGGTCTGGATGGCCTGTTCGAGCGTGAGGTCTTCTGCCTGCGCAGGCATAGTCGGAACGATTCCGAATAATGCGGCCAAAGCAGCCAGAGACCCAAAACGCCGCATGAGTCCACGAAGAGGGATGAGTCCGAAACTGAAGGGAACCATACGCACTTGCAGGAGCACGTTGGATGCCAAAGGTCACGTCTGAATAAACCCAAAGAAAACGCCGCAGTGCTGGTCTGCGGCGCGGTTGGACGGACTGCATTTTGAATGCCCGTTCAAACTTTTGAACCGTTAACGGAGTGCAGCATACCGTACTTTGAAAGTTTGTAGCTTAGATCGCTCTTGGATAGCCCAAGCCTGCGCGCAGCCTCGGCCTTTGAGCCGTTGGTCCTGGCCAGCATCGACTCCAGAATCGTGCGTTCCCAAGTGGCCAGCGTTGCGCGTAGCGGCAGCTCGTCGGGCAGGGAACCGGAGAGCGTCCAAGGCATCCTCACGTCGTCGCCAGCTGTGTGCTGTTCTGTCTCCGGCAGATCCACCCACAGAATCTCCGGCTCGGGGTTAAGAATGTAGGCGCGTTCCAGCAGGTTCCGCAACTCGCGCACATTGCCGGGGAATCGATAGGACATCAACTGCTGCAATGCATCCGGGTGCAGCTGTTTGCGCGGCATCTTCAGGTCAAGCGCAATCTGCATCAACAGAAAGTCTGCAATCTCGGGAATATCTTCAGGCCGGTCGCGCAACGGAGGCATATTGATGGGCACTACTGCTAGCCGATAGTAGAGGTCCTGGCGGAAGCGCCCCTCTTCCACCTCGCGAGCAAGATCGCGGTGTGTTGCGGCAATGACACGCACATTCACACGCCGCTCAGACGTGGAGCCCAAACGCGTGATACGGCCTTCGGCCACCACGCGCAGCAGCTTGGCCTGGGCTGAGGGCGAAAGCTCGCCTGCTTCATCCAGTAGCAACGTTCCCTCATGTGCGGCTTCAAAAAGACCCTGACGAATGCGGTCGGCGCCGGTGAAGGCCCCCCGTTCGTGGCCAAATAGTTCGCTTTCAAGCAGCGTCTCAGAGAACGCGGCGCAGTTCACGCTGATCAGCGGCCTGCCCGCTCTTTGGCTGGCGCGGTGGATGGCGCGCGCGGCGAGCTCTTTGCCGGTTCCGGTTTCGCCTGTAATGAGCACGGTTGAGTCAGTTTGTCCGACGCGGGCAATCATCTGGCGCAAGCGCTCAATTGCCGGGCCCGCGCCGCGAATCTCCCATCCGCCTTCCAGCCGGCCAAGCGTGTTGCGCAGTATGTCGTTCTCGCGATTCAACTGCGTATGCCGCGCGGCTCGCTGAATGACGGCTTTCAGATTGGCAGAGGCAAAAGGCTTGGTCAGAAAGTCGAAAGCGCCCTTGCGCATGGTCTCCACGGCAAGCTCCACATTGCCGTAGGCGGTCAGCATCACGAGGGAGAGAGTGGGATCGCTTTGCCGCACAGACTCCAGAATCTGTGTGCCCTCGCCGTCGCTCAGTCGCTGGTCGGTGAGAATGACGTCAAAGTCGTCTGAATCGAGCGCGGCCAACCCCTCGCGCACCGAGCCGGCTTCCACCAGCGAGTGCCCGTCCTGGCGCAGATGCATGGCAATCATCTTGCGCATGTTCGGCTCGTCTTCCACTATCAATACTCTCGCCATAATCTCTCCTGCAGCACCCTCTTACGCGACCACACTTCTCTCGTGCTGCGGTTGCTGCACGGCGGGCAACGTGAGCCGGAAGACGATGTGACCCACTTCGTTTCTCTCCAGCAGCAGCTGTCCCTTGTGGTGTTCCACAATCCGCCGCGCAATCGCCAGTCCAAGCCCGGTTCCGTTGGCCTTATTGGTAAAGAATGGCTCAAAGATGCGGGCCACAACTGAATCCGGAATCGCAAGCCCTTCATTCTCGATTGTGATAACGGCCTCGCCCGCCTCGCAAGGGTGAACCTGTATGCCGATCGTACTGCCCTCTGGCGCGGCGTCAACGGCATTCCGCATCAGATTCAAGAGCACCTGCTGTAGCTGGCTTTCGTTGCCCCGCACCATGCAAAGTTCCGCCGTGTCCATTCTCAGATTCACTTGCAGCCGCTTACCCATGGCCTGCACCCTTACCACCGCTTCAACGTATCCGGCGAGCGTGCCGAGGTTGAGTGGCTCAAAAGGCTGGCTTGAGATGTGGGCGTAAGACAGGAAGTCTGAAGCAAGCTTCTCAAGCCTGCGTGCTTCCACCATGGCCACGCGGCTCATCTCCTCGCGCTCTGCCGTGCCGAAGTTCGCAGACTCAGCGGCTTCAAGCGCGCCGGAAATGATTGCGACCGGATTGCGAATCTCGTGCGCGACGGAACTGGCCAGTTTGCCTACCGCAGCCAGCTTTTCCTCTTCCACCAGAGAGTGCCTGGTCCGTTCAAGATCTTCCATTTTGCGGGCCAACTCATTCGTTCTCATGCGGATGCGATTCATAAGCAGCCATACCAGCGAGCCCACGATGAAGAACACCAACACGAGCGTTGCTGACTCCATCATTTCTCCCATGGCGAAGGGAGGCTGGAAGTGTCCGGAGTAGAACACCCAGAAGACGGAGAACATTGACGAAGTTGCGGCTACGAGGATGGTGGATCGCAAGGAGAAGTACACTGCGGTCTCGAGGATCGGAACCATCAACATGCCAAAGTACGGCGAGTCGGGCTCCCGCGAGGCGATTGCCAGCAAAAGCGCCAGCACCAGCGTTGATGAAATGGAGAACACCGCTACGCCACGCTCAACTCTTGCAGGTACAGGCTTTGAACCACGGCGGAAATAGAATGCCTCGGCCAACCTCATCACTGCGGCCAAGCTAACCAGCGCTACCACTACACCGGATGGCATTCGATGTAGGCCTGCAAAAATCCGCTGAGTGATGAAGAACGCCATCCAGACAACCAGGTAAGCTGCGGTGACGAGACCACGGTCAATGGTCTCCACAGATTGATTTCCTGGCCGATCCGGCTGCATGCTCTCGCCCATTGTGTTTTCAGTCATTGTTTCATAGCTCTGCATTCCACATGCCAAATATCTAACCCCGTGGCCGGGCGCTTTCTGCTTTGTAATGCGCCATCAACGGCAAATGGCCGTTCGGGAAATAGTACCTGTGTTCAAGATTTTGAACGCAGGTCAATTTCGTTCGGGCGCGAGCAAGCTCCGCCCGCACCCGCTCCCGCGGCCAAAAAAGAGCCCGCCGGTGGCATCGTTCATGACCCTCCACCGCCCCGCCGAGTGTCCGCGACGCATCCTGGTTAGAAAGACCTCAATCAGCTCATAGTGGAGTTGGATCGCGCTGGTGTCGGAGGGAGTGAAATTGACTGGCAGAAAGCCAAAATACAGATCACTCAAGAGCGGCTAAAAGAACAACACGGCTCATGGCAGCTACTGAAGGCAAGGGCTTCTCCTGCAGGCGCTTCCTAAACAGGACGCGCTTCCACGATGCCGAAGGCACTCTCCGTGGGCAGAACGCGGGTTAGCTCGAGACCCGTTGCACGGAACAAGTTATTGTATTCATCCACCGTGCGCTGGCGTGCCTCGCCAAAGTACAACAACATCATCATGTCGATAATGCCGATGCGGGGATCTGGTTTGCAGGGTATGGTAGGCATTTCAATAATAAGCAGCCGATCCGCATCGCGCGCAGGGCCCGTGTCATCGAGAGCTCGTTCAGCCCGGAGCACTTTGCCAGTTCCGCGGTCGGTTGCGGCCCTTTGTCGAGATGATCCGGGACTCCGCCGCGAATGAGTTCGACGAGCACAGGAGTGAGGTACAAGTGAGACATCAGGCTGGACGCAGTAATCGCATCGGCGTATGGAGAGTTTTCAGTCACGAATTGACCTCGCTGGGGAGAGGGAAGAGTTAGTTGGGAATCGATCTGCTTACATTAATCCGATTGGAATATACGCGAACTTCCGTCGGCGGCGCTCGACTTTTTGTTCAAATGCGTAGGATGCGATAACCAGATTTTCAGGCCGCTATTTGAATGCGTCAAACTGAATCTGCTTCAGCAATTCGGCCTGTGTCTCAAGCTCCTTATCTCCGGTCGGAAACTTGTTGACGCTCAGAATGTAAGAGAGGACATCGGCGTCTTCCTGCCGGGTAAGCGATTTCGGTTTGTCGGCCGGCATGGAGATGCGCGTGCGTTCGAACAGATCGCCCACGGTTTTGGTGTTCCATGTAGACAAGAATTCGGTGCCTGATAGCGGCGGTACCGAGTCTCCACCAACCAGGTCTCCTCCGTGGCATCGTGCACACTTGGCAGAATAGATGGCTTCGCCTCGTTTTGCCTGGTCCTGTGTGTAGACTCCATCCCAAAGAGAACGAGGAGCCTGCGCTGCAAGCACCTCGATGGCGACCAGAGCGCCGAGAGTGACGAGTGGAACGGTCATAATCTTATTCAGAGGGTAAGGTGTACGCAATGTATTCTCCCGAGTAGGTGGCTCCGCCCACAGCTACGACGATGTATTGTTTACCGTTAAGCATATATGTCATCGGCGATCCCGTCTGCGGGGCGGGTAGATAAATTGCCCCGACCTCTTTGCCGGTTTGCTTGTCGTACGCTCGCAAGGCAGCGCCGCGTTCTCCTGACGCGGATGTGCCGGCAGCGCCGTCGCCGATGATCAGCAATGATTTGGTTGCCAGCGATCCGACGCTGACCCCGGTTTCGCCGGTGGGCGGAATCTTGAGATCCTTCAGCAACGGACTAAAGTGCACCGCGTCCGGCGTGGGACCGAATGGAATTTGCCACTTGATCTCGCCCTTGTCCACGTCGATTGCCGTTAGCTTCCCGTAGGGAGGTTTGAGGAGAGGGAGACCGTCGACGTTCAAGCTCAATCGCCGCGGGCGCCCCGGTTTCGCCAGTGCGGCTCCAGGCTTTTCATTCTTTGCTTTCTCCGCCAAGGCATCGGCACCAGCTCCCGCTCCTATACCTCCCATACGCACTTCTACAGGTTGTCCTGCGGTCCCTTTTACGTAACCTATGTCTGAAACTTCTTTCGGCGCTTTAACCATGCCCATGGGGATGATGCACGAGGAGCACGAAGTTACGAAGAGCAGGTGCGAATCAGGATCGAAGGAACCGCCGGCCCAGTTGGTGCCGCCATTGTTGGTTCCCACCGTGAGCAGCGCTCGAGGCCCATCTTCCTTGCTGAGTACTGGAGGCGTGAACACCGGTCCAATGGCGTAGGACTTAATGAGTTGCAGTGCGTCGGCACGTAACTTCGGCGTAAAGTCGATCAGGTCGTCGACTGAGATTCCATTGCGGTCATAAGCGGGTGGCTTAGTGGGGAAGGGTTGGGTAGGCGCATACCACTCGCCGGGCACATCGCCTTTTGGGACTGGCCTCTCCTCAATTGGGAACACGGGCTTGCCGGTTACGCGATCAAAGACGAAAAGCATAGATTGTTTCGTGGGCTGTATGAGCGCCTTGATTGTCTTGCCGTTGACAACGATGTCGCCAAGGATCGGAGGCGGTGCGATATCCATATCCCACAAGCCGTGATGGACCAGTTGATAGTGCCATTTGCGTTTGCCTGTCTTCAGGTCAACGCACACAAGGCTCTCGCTGTAGAGAGTGTTGCCGGGGCGATTGCCGCCGTAATCGTCGCCCGTCGGCAATTCGACTGGAAGATAGGCAAGGCCCAGCTCGGGATCAACGCTCACCTGCGTCCATACGCCGGTGTTACCGGTGTATTCAGCAGAACCGTTCAGCCAGGTGTCATAGCCGAACTCACCTTTCGTGGGAACCGTGTGGAAGATCCATAGGCGCTTACCTGTGCGCACATCGTAGCCGCGAACATAGCCTTTGTAGTTTGTCTTGCTGGCAATTGATCCGCCGTCAACGAAGGCGGAGCCAATGAGGATTACGTTTCCGGCCACGACAGGAGCGGACTGTGTACCGATAGATCCGTGAATCAGGTCGATCTTCTGGTCGTCGTTAAGCTTCAGATCGACGGCTCCGTTGTCGCCGAATCCCTTGATGTACTGACCGGTTCTTGCATCAAGCGCAATGAGCCGGTAACCGGGAGTTGTGTACAGGATTCGCGCGTCCTTGCCGTTACTCCAATAGGCCAATCCCCGGCCCGAGAGACCCCGTGGAGCATTGGCTCCTCGTTCTCCCTCGTGTTCACCATGTACCCAAAGGAGCTCACCAGTGGCGGCATCGAGCGCGAAGACGTCGCGCCGGGTGCCGCCGGTGGCGTAGATAACACCATCCACCATGAGCGGGGTGCCTTCGAGTTTGTATTCGGGGCGGTTTCCAAGGTTATCGGTCTTGAATCGCCAGGCTACGTCCAGGTCATTAAAGTTCGACGCATTGATCTGGTCAAACGGACGATATCTGGTGTTGCCCAGATCACCTCCGTATGTAGACCAGTCAACGGCCTTCGATGGCGATTGTGCCAGAAGAGCGGTTCCGGCGAGCATGATTCCCGCCGCTAAAACGAGAACCCCAGAGTACCGGAAGCGCACTTGATGCGCGATGATTCGATTCATTTTCCTAATCGGTCCTGATCGTGTTTTGTGCGACAGCTAGTTGCGTTCTCCGGGTGGCGGCGCAGTCTCTTCTCCCGGAGGAGCTGCATTGGGTTTGCCGCCCTTCGGCACCCAACCGTCTACCGACTTGCCATTTTGGAAGAAGTAGCAATCCTTGCTGTACGGCCCAGTGGAATAGGCGGAGTTTGCCTGCCCAAAGATCTTTCCGGCTCTCAATACGTCGTCGTGAACCTTCTGAACCAACTTGTGGTAGCGCTCGTCGTTTTGCGGGAATCCGGAGAAGGAACTCAGATCGAAATTTCCAATGATGACTACATCGACGCCGGGAACCGAAGCGATATCGTAAGCGTTTGCCACACCAGTGGGTGTTTCGATCATGACGACGACCAGCATGTTGTCGTTGGCGGTTTGGCGGTAGTCGTTGCCCCAGAGTTTTCTGTACTGCCCGCCTCCGGCGCTGCGCCGCGCGACCGGAGGATATCGAGCCCATTTGGCTGCTTCGCGCGCACGGTCGACATCGTCGACGGTTGGAATAATCACGCCGAGAGCACCGATGTCGGTTGCGTGCTGGATGTGCCACTCCTGGGCGTCAGGCAACCGGATCATAGGGGTGGCTCTGACGTGCGGACACGCGGCGATCATCTTTTCAACGTCAGCAAACTCCAGCGTGCTGTGCTGCATTTCAAACCAGGTGAAGTCGTAGTGCTTGGCCTTCTCGCAGTAGTCGGCAATGTCGAACTTTGACTGCGTGAAGCTGAACACCTGCTTGCCTTCAAGAAGTTTCTGCTTGGCAGTGTTGTAGAGGGGAGTTTTGCCGAGAGGTGAAAGTGGGTTTTGTGCAATAGCCGGAGTGCTAAGCAGTGCAATCGCCACAACGGAGCAGGCGAATGCCTTGAACGCGGACGAACTCTTCATTGTTGGAGCGCCTCGCTTTGGACATTTGAGCCGGAATTTCCAGTTCGGTCTGGATGGGGATAGCCGGAACGGCGAAAGTATACACACCGAATGCGAAACCGTGAATGCCCAATTTCTGACGGATATCGGCTTCAAGCCGAAATTGCGGGCCGGGATGCGGGGCACGTTCTCGAACTCCAGTTCGTTCCCGGCCTGCCAGAGTTGGGTAAAACACTTCCTGCTGGCCAGTTGTGATATCCGTGACTAAAATGGGCCATCATGAACAGCATTATGGCAAGAAGCAAGTCTCTAAGGCCTGCTGTCCAAGCCGCATCGGTGGACACGGTCGCAACCAGCCCACACCCGATCTCGGAGGTACGCGCCTATCAGATTGGCGCCGCCGAGTCTGAGAGTTCATATGTCGTCCTGAGGGTCCAAACCAAATCCGGCTTAATTGGATACGGAGAGTGCAACTCTCTTACGAGCTCCGAACTGAAGGCGACGAATCATGCAGTCGCCGGACGAGCGGCATCTTCCTATCAGGCTCTGCACGGGTTGGTGCCACCGGCAGTTCGCGGAGGCCTGAACATCGCGTTGCTCGACATCCTGGGCAAGGCTACCAAAGCGCCAATCTATCGTGTGCTGGGTGGTCCGACGCGGAACAAGGCAAGAGCTATTGCGCGCCTCGCGGGATCGACTGACAAAGAGCTGCAGAGCGACCTCAAGAAGCAACTCGCCGCGGGTTTCCGCGCCTTCCTGATTCCTGTTCCCGCGCCAGCGGCTCGCAACCAAGGCAGCGAGTTCAATCATCTTGCTGCGTCACGCTTGAAAGCAATGCGCGCTGACGCCCCCGATGCGGATTTTGCGTATGAGGCCAATGGCGAGTTGACGCCGGGCGATGCGGCAAGCCTTGCAGCGGTGGTTGAGAGTCTGCATCCGCTCTGGTTCGATGAGCCATGTCCTGTGACCAACATTCAGACGATTCATAAGATCGCGGACGAGACTGTGGTTCCGTTGAGTTTTGGACGCACAATCTCCGATCCCGGAACCTTTCAGGATCTTCTGCGGGAAGGCCTGATCGATTTGCTGAGGCCCGATCTTCTTGTTCACGGGATTACGGGGGTTCGCCGCCTGGCTGCAATGGCTGAGACGTACTACGTCGATGTGGCACCCTGGCACCATGGTGGCCCAATCGCCAACGCAGCAGCGCTTCATCTGGCGGCCAGCATTCCAAACTTTTTTATCGCTCAAGCCAGCAACGCCTCTGCCTCAACTAATCCACGAGATGGTTTTTTCGAATTACCGAAGGGGCCGGGATTGGGCATCGACGTGGACGTCAAATCATTTGAAGGGAATCGAATCGCATGAATCGGCGCAAATTTCTTGGTACAGCAGCAATGATGGCAGCCGTAGCGCCTGTTTCACGCGTAGCAGCCGCCGTGCGAAATCCCGATCTCATTGAATCGTGCGGATGCGATGCAGTGCTCGGCCAAGCGAGAGATGCATCCTATGCATTCGATCCAAATCAGCGATCGGCGAGCTATGCATTTCGCGAATTGAGTTCCGGAGTCAAGATCACCGATCTCAAAGTGTTCGGCGTTTCGCTGACGCCGAATTCCGATCGGCCGTATGTTTTCGTCAAGCTGGAGACGAATCAGCCGGGCCTTGTGGGCTGGGGTGAGGGCACGCTTGAAGGTAAAGCCCAATCGACGATGTCGTGCATTGAGGACTTCCGCGACTTTCTGGTCGGAAACGACCCGATGCAAGTGGAGCATCTGTGGCAGTCGATGTATGTTCACACCTTTTATCGCGCCGGTCCGCTGATTGGATCGGCCATGTCAGGCATCGATCAGGCTCTGTGGGATATTCGGGGCAAAGTTTTGAATGTGCCGGTTTATCAGCTCCTGGGCGGTCCATACGATGAACGCGGAATCCGGGGATACTATCACGTGGAGAGCGTTCGCACGGCTGAGGATTTAGCTCATCTGCGCGAGAGCGCACTCCAAGAGGGTGTTTCGTGTCTCAAGATCGGACTTCCCGCTCATGACTACGAGTGGATTGAAACCAATGCAAAACTCGATCGCGCCGTGAAATACATGCAACGCGTGCGCGAGGGGCTGGGCGACGCCATCGATATTGCAGTTGATTTCCATGCGAAGATGAGTCCGGCTGTTGCATCCATCATGATCAAGGAAGTGGAGCCGCTCCATTTGCTTTTTGTTGAAGAGCCGTGCCCGCCGGAGAATGCACAAGCAATGGCGCGCATCGCGCGTCATTCAACAACGCCCATCGCAACCGGAGAGCGTCTGGTGACCTCTTATGGGTGCAGAGAACTGATCGAAATGGGAGCGGTGGATATTCTTCAAACTGACATCAACCATGTGGGCGGCATCTCGGCGCTTTGGAAAGTCGCGGCCATGGCGGAGATTTCGAATATCTCCATGGCGCCTCACGCGTGCGAAGGGCCTATTGGTGGCCTCGCCACGCTGCACGTGGATTCTGCGATGCCGAACTTTCTTGTGCAGGAGATATGCAGCTTTGTGGAACCCGGAGAAAAAGAAAAAGTCTGGGCGGAGTGGTTTGGATTTCCGGCCATGCGCATGGTGAATGGACGTATTCCGCTGCCGACAAAGCCTGGTTTGGGTTTCGAACTTAGTGAGTATGCCCTGAAGAAATATCCGTTCGGGGGCACTAAACCGATGGAATTTGTCTGGCACGAAGACGGTTCTGTCGCGGCTCTCTGACGTTGGTGGGCGAAGTCGGAACGGCGAAGCAGGAGTTCGTCTCCGACACGGGACTGGTGCGGAGTGGCAGCAAATTGTCCATTCGGCGGTCGGTGTGAGCGGCGTGTGGCGCAATCTTGCGCGCGTGTGCGCGAGTTGCTATGGATCGGTTCTGTTCTTTACCCGTTCGATGTGGAATGAAGTGAGCAGGTCGTCGAGCGTGATGACTCCGAGTATGTCGTTGATGTTTGCACGACTTACGATAGGCAATAGATCAAGGCCTGTTGCTCCCATGCGATCGAGTGCCAGGTGTAACGGTTGGTCCATGTGAACGTGGGGGAATTCGTGCCCTTTCACCAGGTCACCAATCTGTTCCGGCTTCTGCTCAGAAGTCTTTGCATTGGTAATCATGGAGCGGGAAAGGACTCCGATGACTCCGCGGTCATCGACCACAGGCCAAGTATCTTGCGAACTTCGATTAATGCGCTTTAGCGTGTCATCGACAGACAGGTTTCCTGGGAGCACTTCACTTACCGGTCGCGCGATCTTAAATACCCGGCGTTCCTGGTCTCGCGTATTGTTTTCGGCATCGGGCAGATGAACACCATCCTGCCAGGCCAAAGCGGTGTAGATGGGATCTTTCTGCAGGCGGGATGAGATGAAATAGCTCACAAGGTTTGAGATCATCAGCGGAACGATGACGGTGTAGTCTCTTGTTGTTTCAAAGATCATCAGCACCGAGGTCATTGGGGCTCGAACGATGCCCGCGAATGCCGTACCCATTCCCACCAGAGCATAGGCTCCGGAAGTCGCCGTATAGGCAGGGAGAAAGTGGTGGGCGACGCTTCCAACCGTTCCACCGAGCATTGCGCCGATAAAAAGAGCAGGGCCGAAGATGCCGCCGGCATTTCCGGTTCCATAGCATGTGGCCGCGCCGACTAGTTTCAAAACCACCAGCATGGCCATCAGCGTGAGAGTCATTCTGCCGTTGAGTGCATCACCGACATATCCGTAGCCGACGCCCAACACCTGAGGTACAAACAATCCCATAAGGCCGACAAGCAGACCACCGGACACGGGTTGAATCCAGGTGCTTCTAGCCGGAAATTGAAGAAACCGTTTGCGTATGCTGAGAAGGAGCGACGTGAATGCGGCAGATACCAACCCTCCGACGATTCCCAGAATTGCATAGATGACGAACTCAATCGGATTGACGAGCTGATATTGAGGAACCTGGAAGAGTGGCTGATTGCCAAGCAGAAGCTGTAAAACGATCCAGGAAGTGGCGGAGGAGAGCACAACCGAACCAAGCACCGGAGCGCGCATGTCTCCCATGATTTCTTCGAGCGCAAACAGGACCGCTGCCATAGGCGTGTTGAATGCGGCGGCGATTGCTGCTGCCGCTGCCGCCGGTATAAGCGCCTGGACTTTTTCACGGGGCAGTCCAAGACGCCGGCCCAGCACGGACGCAATACCGCCACCTACCTGTACGGACGGACCTTCGCGGCCGAGCGGTATACCGCTTGCGAGTGTTACCGCTGTACAGAAAAACTTGCCCAGCGTTGTGGTTAGCGTAATGACGCCGCCTCGCGCAAATAGTGCGGCTTTGGTTTGAGGAACTCCGCTGCCTCGTGCATCAGGGAAATATTTTGCCAGTAGATACCCGATCATCAGAGAGCCGGCCACGGGGATCATGACGCGCCGCCAGGCGGCACTGCCCACCGGATACAGTCGCATTCCGAGCCGTTCAGTGAGCACAATAAATGCCACTACGGAGAGGCCGGTGAGCGCACCAATGGTGAGCGTGAGCAGCAGGAAAAGTTGATTGTCTCGCCATGCGATTCCGGCAGATTCGCCTCGAAACCAACTCATCCACCGAATATTTGGCATGCCTCTGCGAACGATGTTCATGTGTAGCGGATTCCTCAACTTTCTAAGTCAAGCAGACTTACAACTAACCGGACAACGCGAGCGAATGCGTGCGCAAGGAATCAATCAATACTTCGACAATACACTCCTGGGAATTGCATGTTGCGCGCGGCCTTTTGGGATCCGCGCGAGAGTTCGATTCGAAAAGTGTAATTCTTTTGTCCTTAGTGACGAATGGTAGAGGTTTGATGACAAAGTGCACCTTTCTTCCTTTGTAAGCCCAATCGCAGGGACGAACACACTTCAGCAGGCCAGATCCTGTTGATAACGTATTGTCATATCGCTCCCATCCTGGTCCGAGCCAGCAGGCAGGTCTCCGTTCGGTTGCATGATCTGGCCGTTCTTTCTCACGAACCTGGTTTGGATGATGTGGCTTCAATTGCTGCAACGCCGGCGATTGGGTAAGAATGTACTCGTTGACACTCCAGTTCGCGCGCAAAGATACTGGCAGGTCGAAGAGGTTTCTGGTTTTTGAGCTATCCGCCGCTATGAAATTCCGCGAAAGTTGACCACTGTTATGCAGCGCAAGCATCGTTGGAATGTCGATCTCCTGATGCACCCGAACGTGTTTATCAGTGCATCGGTGCTGCTTGGCATCGTGTTCTCTATGCAGGAATGGATCAACGCTCAGCGAATGGGCTCGCATCTGTCCCTGGTACTCGTACTTTCCGCATGGGGATTCCACTACTTTCTTTGGGGCGCCATTATGTGGAGCATCTGGGCGCTCTGCGAGGAAAGGATTCGGAACGGGAACCTTCGAACGATTCTAGTCTGTTTTCTGCCCCTCAGCGTTGCAATCAGCGTTCTTGAGGAGATGGCTTTTCTTCTGGTCTTTGTAAATTTGCCTGTCAACCATCCGCATCTGGGTTACTGGAAGAGGCTTACTCTTTACCTCTACAGCGATTTGCTGAACAACATGGTCTTTTTCTGGTGCGGGTTCTTCCTGTTCCGGGGCGTGAGCTATTACCAGCGATTCCGGGAGAATGAGCAAGTTGCGGCACAATTGGAAGTCCAGCTTGCGAATGCGCGGCTGTCTGCATTGCGCATGCAACTGAATCCTCATTTTCTATTCAATACGATGAACGGCATTTCGAGCTTGATGCGCGTCGATATTGAAGCCGCCGACCGGATGTTGGAACAACTCAGCTTTCTGATGCGTATCACGATTGAGCGCGGAGATGCGCAGTTGATTCCGCTGCGGGACGAGATAGAGTTCATCGAAACATACCTCGCCATGCAGGATTCGCGCTACAAGGGCAGGGTGGTGCAGTCGGTGCGGGTTGCTCCGGAACTACATGAGGCGCTGGTTCCAACCATGATTTTGCAGCCCATTGTAGAAAACGCATTCAAACACGGGCTGACAAAAGTGATTGCCGACGGAAGGCTCGAAATCGAAATTGGTCAGGACGCTGATCATATGCGGGTAATCGTGCGTAACAACGGCGCCGGTCTCAAGCCGCAATCCGAAAGAGAGTTGAACAACCACGGCGTCGGTCTCGCTAACGTTCAGAGCCGGCTGCGTCTGCATTATGGTGAAGATTTTTCGTTTTCAATTGCAGAACCACAAAGTGGCGTGGTTCAGGTTGCGATTCGTCTGCCTTTGCAGTTCTCTGAGCACGATTTGGCTGCTGAACTAGTGGAGAGTGTCGAATGATTCGGGTCGTGATAGCGGACGATGAAGTACTGGCCAGGCAGAAATTGCGCCAGCTCTTGCGGGATCAGTCCGATATGGAAATCGTGGGCGAGTGTGCGACCGCGGCCGAGACCCTTGAATTGGTGCGCGCCGCCAATCCCGACCTGCTGTTTCTCGACATTCGAATGCCGGACATGGATGGTTTCGACGTACTTGGCGCGCTGACGAACGAGCAGGCGTCCTCACTGCCGCAGATCATCTTTACTACGGCATACGACCAATATGCAGTTAAGGCTTTTGAATACAATGCCGTGGATTACCTTCTGAAACCTTTTTCGCAGGATCGGCTGAATGCGTCCATCGATCGTGTGCGGCAACGGGTTGCAGACCCGAAAGCAGAGTCGAATGGGCGCCCTGGCGATGGTATTGAGGGCGGATTCAAGACGCGGATTGTATTCAAATCGCGCGGGCGCATCCTGTTTCTTCCAGTTGAGGACATCCGCTGGATCGGGGCTGAGGAAAACTATGTACGAATCAGCACGGATAGCGAATCGCACCTGCTAAGAGAGACCATGGCACATCTGGAGACGACACTTGATCCGGAAGTTTTCCTACGTGTTCATCGGTCGTTTATAGTCAATATGCACTATGTTAAAGAGGTTAAGAGTGACGCTGACGGAGAATCGGTTGTAGTGCTTTCAGGCGGCGGACGGATCCCCATGAGCCGCGGCTATCGAACAAGAATTCAGAAGTTGCTTCATCGGTAGTGAATGTCGGGTTTTTAATGGGAATATGGCGATGATTGCATCCAACATCGACCAGGCAGATAAGCTTCATCATGATTTGATGGATATTTATCACATGGTCGGGACATCTCGTCACAACCTGCAAAATCCTGAATAGATTCGGTGTCAAATATACGCAGGGTTGTTGATGATCTCACTTCCCCAGAATGGGTCATCACGCAAGGCTCTGCAAGCAGTGCATAACGAGACTGATGGCCAGCAAGTTGTGACCGCAGTCCATTACCGAATGCAAGTTCGTGTGTCAACGAAAGGCGAATTTGCATGACCAAGTGGCAAAGGTCGGGCTCACATGAAATCTCTATTCGCAAACACCAGCGAGACCCAATTCAATGCGGATCGTGGGAGGTTAGAGCTAGTTGATTCAGCGCCAGCTCTATACTTCACTGTCAGCGTCAACGCTGACAGGCGCCGCGTTTTCCACCTCCTCACGATCCCCGAGTACATGGAAACATGGCTTTTGGTGCCGGGGCGTCATAAACAGAGTTCGATGAACGTCACGTCGGACTCCACGGGCTTTCAGATTCAGTATTTCGACGAGCATGGAGCTCCGGCATCCCTGGTCGCGGCTTACCAAACATGCCGTACCGCCAAGGCTCAATTCTTCTGGCGCAGAAATGGCGCAGCGGTATCGAACCCCAGTTTTGTCAAGATTCGATTGAACGGTGATTTCGGGCGAACTACGCTCAATTTGTCTCACAGTGGCCTTGGATCTGAAGCAGACCGCCGCTGGCACTCTCAGCTGTGGGACCAGTCGCTCCAAAAGCTTAGCTCACTGTTCGAACTTCAATAAGGTACGTTCGGCCGACTCGGGTGCCGTTCAAAGCGCCCGGGCCGCGGTTTGTCTGAATCACTCGACGCGAAAGAGTTCCAGCCAGCATTGAGAACCAAAGGAGCTCTGATCCGCTTCGCGACGGCTCATTTCTCCGAACCGTGTGCCGGAGATTTTGCGGCCGGGGCGGAGCAATTCTGCCGCGGAATTATGTGTGTAACCAGTCATTGCCCTAATGGTTTACCTTTATGGTCATGAAGGTTGCCATTGTTACAGGTGCTGCGCAGGGGATCGGCCGGCGCACCGCGGAGACGCTTGCATCTGCCGGATATGCGCTGGCATTGCTGGACCTGAAACCCTGTGAAGCAACGCTTGCGCAGCTCCGCGCAGCCGGGACGGATACCCTCGAACTCCTCGGTGACGTTTCAGACGAAGCCTCTGTTGCCAAGGCCGTGGATGCTGTCCGCAAACGATGGGGCAGAGCAGACGCCCTTGTGAACAACGCCGGCATCAGCTTTATTGCCCCTGCTGAAACTGTGGATGGTGGAGCCTTTCTGCGCGTTCTGCAAGTCAACCTGCTTGCGCCGTTCCTGCTTGCGAAAGGGTTTGGCTCAATGATGCTCGAGCAGGGCAGCGGCAGTATCGTCAACGTTGCATCGATTGCCGGCCTCGTAGGGATCGGCGATCGCAGCGCCTATAACGCATCGAAGCATGGCCTGATTGGCCTGACGCGTACCCTGGCTGCGGAGTGGGGCGGCCGCGGCGTTCGGGTAAATGCTGTTTGCCCGGGATGGGTGAAGACCGAAATGGATGTTGCGGACCAAGCCGGCGGCGGTTACAACGATGCGGATATCGAAGGCGTGAATCCGATGGGACGCTTTGCCTCGCCTACCGACATTGCGAGCGCCATCCTGTTTCTGGCTGACCCGGAAAAGAGTGGTTTCGTGAATGGCCATGCGCTCGCTGTTGATGGAGGATGGACCACTGATGGAAGCTGGCAAAGCTTGAGAATGCGCAAGCGTTGAAGTCGCGAAAAAATCAAGATGGACTACAACCGGGCGATCTACCCAGAGAAGCATAACCTGATATTTCCTTTGGATGGTGAATATGTTTAATCGGCGATCATTTTTGAAGACTAGCCTTGCTGCCTTGCCCGTTGCTTCCATCGCGGAGCTTTCCAATGTAGCGTCCGCTGAACCTGTATCTGCGCTGCTTGGCACTTCTGCCATGCCGGCCGTCGCAGCCTCCGGCGGCAAGCCATGGCAGCAGAATGTTCACCGCGTGGGTCAGCTCAACATGACCGAGCATGATCCCGTTGAGTTGAACATTGAAGAATGGGCCAACTATTGGCAGAGCCTCAAGGTCGATGTCGTCTTCATCAGTGTTACCGGCATCCTCGCTTTTTATCCAACTAAGGTTCCCTATTTCAAACGGGCCAAATTCCTGGGTGATCGCGACTTCTTTGGCGAGTGTTGCAACGCGGCCAAAAAACGCGGCATGCGGGTTGTTGGGCGCATGAGTCCCGATCTGAACTGGGATGAAGCACTTCACGCGCATCCTGAGTGGGCCATGCGCGACGCAGATGGCAATGTGCAGCGTAGCGCAGAAGATCCGCGGCTCTTTCGTACATGCATGTTTTCTACTTACATGACCGACTTTATTCCAGCTGTCATGCGCGAAGTGAACTCGCGTTACGATATTGACGCCCTCTATACGAATGGCTGGCCGCCGCTTGGCAGTTTGCCCGATTGCCATTGCGAGCAGTGCCGCAAGTTGCCGCCCACGGGCACTCCAATCTACTGGGAGAAATTCAACGAGCGCGTCCTTTACATCTGGAACCTGTGGGACGGAATCGCGAAGGAGAAGCGGCCGGAGAATTTTTACTTTGCCAACTTGGGCGCAGGGCCACATGCCGCGCCAAACCTTTCGCAAATCGGCAAAATCTGCAAGTGGTTCCATGCGGATAACCAAGGCCGCACCGGCGCCGCGCCGATTTGGGAATGCAGCATGCAGGGCCGCGTTTGCAACGCAGTGCAGGATGGCAAGATTACTGTGAACTGCACGGGAGCTTACGCCACCGGACAACTGCGCTGGCGCAATGCAGCCAAGTCGCCGGCTGAACTGACGATGTGGTTCAACGAGACAATTGCCAGCGGAATGGTGCTCGACAATCACTTTGTCGGCGCTGAGAAGGGACTGGGAGAAGATCGGCGCATCCCTCAAGTTGCGCATAAGTATTTTCCTTGGACGGTTCCATATGACAAGCACTATACGAACAAACGTTCGCTCGCAAACATCGGCCTGGTGATAGGTCAGCGCACACAACTCTTCTATCGCCCGCCGACCGGCACCCAGGCGCGCGAAGATCTGGATGGAATGTACTACGCGTTGCTCGAGGGCCGCTTTCCGTTTGACATGGTGCACGAGGACCGGCTTGACCCAGAGCAACTGCGCAAGTATCGCGCGCTTATTCTGCCGAACACCGCTCTGCTGAGCAATGAGCAATGCCGCCAAATCGGCGAATACGTGAAAGCAGGCGGGTCGCTGCTAGCGAGCTTTGAAACCAGCATGTACGACGAAAACAACTTGCGCCGTAGCGATTTCGGACTCGCCGAGGTGTTGGGCATTCATCAAACCGGCGCAGTTATTGGCACGAATGGAAATCTGTACTATGGCCGGATTGAAAAGCAGCATCCGATCCTCGACGGATTCGCAGATACCAACTGGCTGCCGGGTGCGGCCAATCGCATTCCGATTGCCTCTGTTCCAGATCCCGTGCTCACAGTAGTGCCGCACTTTGTGGCTTATCCGCCTGAGCTCGCCTACCCGCCTGTATCGCGTACAACGGAACCGGCGGTTGTCCTGCGAGAGCAGGGAAAGAGCCGCCTTGCATACTATCCCGGCAACATTGAAAGCACCATGTGGCGCGCGGGTAATACCGACCTGAGCCAGCTGCTTCAAAACACCATTCGCTGGATCACCGGCGGCGAAGCTCCTTATACCGTAACCGGCGATGGCCTTGTTGAAACATTTGGATGGGAGACCGAAGCAGGATATGCAGTTCATGTTCTGAACTACAACAACCCGAATGCGCATCGTGGTTCAATGCGCAAGTTCTATCCCATCGGTGAGCAGAAAGTGAAGATGCAGTTGCCGGCAGGAACCAAGGTTAGCCGTGTCCAGTTGCTTCGCTCCGAGAGAGACGTTCCGTTCCACATTGAAGGCGGAGCTATCGAGATCAGCATTCCGCGTGTCGAAGACTATGAGGTAGCGGCAATCACCGTAAGCTAAGGCGCGTTCTGGGCCATCGGCCACAGTGCTAGTTCTTCAGCACCAGGTCGATGGTTTCAATGTCCACAAGGCCGTTGCATCCGTAGAGTGCAGGCAGCACTTGCTCTGGCGCGAACTTTCGCCGCAACTCAGCCACTTTGTCGGTGCCGCGCCTGTACGCGGGCAAGTACATGCGGCCCAGCAGCGGATGCCGTCCCCACGAGCCTGATAGCTTATCCGCTCGCTCGGGCGTTACTAGAAAATCGCGACGAAGTGCCGTAGCAACTTCCGGTTGTTGTTTGCCCTCGCCCCAGGTCATGTACGACGATTGATTCTTCGCGTCGTCCTGCAGCAAAGCCAGCAGCACGCCAATCTGTAGATCTTCGTCGGGCAACTGCTCAACCTCAGTTACGCCGTGCGCCATCAGAATGGCGTTGTTGGCAATGCCTTCGAACAACGTGGCGGCGCGCGTATTCATGGTCAACACGGTGGCCTCGAATCCCGCATTACCTCGCAAGTACAGATTTTGCAGGTAGGCAAATGTTGTCACGTGTCCGGGGACAACTTCATGGCTCACCAATTGCTCGAACTCGGGAAAAGACATCTGGAGTGACGCGTTGATTTCGTACGTCGCCTCGTACTTCGGGGATCCATCTGCATTGCGCCCGCGCCCAATGTAATTCATCGAGCCCGAAAACCATGCATCCTTGATCGGTAGAAAGTCGATGTTCGCCATCGGTACCGGAGCAAGCTCTGCCGGCAGATAAGGCAATAAGTTCTTCTTGCTCAAATTTTCAAAGTTCGCAATGACCGAAGCACCAAGTCCGCGCACAGACGCCATTGAAATCACGCGGCTCTTGCGCCATTCGTCTACGGCGTTCAACAATTCGTCGGCACTCGACGACTGGAATCCAGCTTTGCCAAGCAACTGCGCGACGCGCGCTCTCTTTTCCTGGGGCTCTGATGGTTCGGGCTCGCTCCCGGTCGATGCGACTACTGCGCGCGCGTAGGGCACCGGATCGCCTTTGTCCGCAACTTCCATCGCCAGATCGAACATGGTGGCAAGGCAATCCGCAAGGCCAGTGAGATAGGCGCCACGCAAGCCACCGATCTGCGCTCCTTCAGTGCGTACTTCGGCGATGGCCTGTGGCAGATCGACTTCGGCGAGGTATTGGTCGAGCGCACTGCCAATGTTCTGGCCTCCGACGCCACCTGCCTGACGCAACTGAGCCGCTGCCGAATGGTTGTAGGCAGCCGGAAGCGGCTCGTCAGAGAACCATGAGTCGGCGATGAAGCGGCCCGTGCCAGAAGGGCACATCACGTCGCCGCCCCAAAGGGTATCGATGCCAAGCACCGCGTCAGCTACATTTGTCTCTGCCTGATTCATTCGATCTCCTTATCCTTCTTCTGCGAGCCGAGCCACACATACATGCAAAGTCCAATAAACAAAATGGCGGAAACGGGCTGCGAGATTACATCATTATCGTAGAACGGCGTGCTGATCAGCGACTCCCGGAAACCTGGAATGAGCCGTAGCGAGGCTCCAAGCACACCACCGAGCGCGCCGCCCGCCATCAGCCCCGATGCGAGAATGACGCCCTTTTCGCGGATTCGCTTGCCGCCCTCTCCGCCCGCTCTTTCGGCTTTACGATTGACGAAGTGGGAGAGAAATCCACCTGCCAAAATCGGCGAGGTCAAGCCTAGCGGCAGATAGATTCCCAGTGCGAAGACCAGCGACGACTTGCCCAGCATTTCGATCACGAGCGTGATCATGGCGCCCACACCGAACAGGAGATAGGCGACCGGCTGCCGGCTCATAAATCCGACTACCAAGGCCTTCATAATTGATGCTTGTGGCGCAGCCAGAATGGGCCGCATGTCACCGGGAACTGCTTCTCCAAACTGGAACGTTTGCGCCAACATTACGATGATCAGTCCCGCGGTGACGGCCGCCGCGATGACGCCGAGAAACTTGATCTTTTCCTGCGCCGAGGGCGTCGAGCCGATCCAGTAGCCCGCTTTCAGGTCGGTAATGGCTTGCCCTGAAACGCAAAGTGCGGTGCACACCATACCGGCGATGGCCATCACAAAAAACATTCCCGTTGTTCCAGACAAGCCAAACTTGAGCAAGACGATTGACGACACAATTACGGTAAGCATCGTCATGCCGGAGGCTGGATTGTTCGCGGTTGTAGCAATGGCGTTTGCCGCGACTGAAGTGAAGAAGAACGAAAATACCAGCGTCAGCAGCAGACCCATAGCGAGTACGGCCCACGACACATGCAGGCGTCCAAAGAATACGGCGACCAGCAACGCACCGGCGACCACACCGGTAAGGATTGCGAGGATAGGGATGTCGCGATCCGTGCGCTCTGTGTGCTGCGCTTCGCCGTGTCGAAACGCGCGCAGTGCGATGCCGAAGGCTCCCGCTATTACTCGCAGAGACTTGATGACGCCGAGGATGCCCGCTGTGGCAATGGCGCCCACTCCGATGAAACGCACGTAGTTGCGGTAGATGTCAGTTGCGGACATATGCGAGATCTGCACGAGCCCTGGATAGATCACTGCATCTATGTGTCCGCCAACAAACCAGATTAGCGGCACCAGGACAAAGCTCGCACAAATGCCGCCGGCGCAGAATACGATTGCGCTGCGAAGTCCCATCACGTATCCCAGGCCGAGGATGAATCCAACTGCATCAAAGTTGAATACCATCCGCCCGCGATCTTCCAACGTTTTGAACGCGGGAATGAATTGCAGGTCTATGTATTCCTTCCAAACGTGGAAAGTGGTCACAAGAAAGTCATAGATTCCGGCAATGAATGTAGCCTGCAGTAAAAGCTTCGCTTGCGATCCGCCTTTCTCACCCGTAACAAGGACTTCAGTGATGGCTGTGGCCTCAGGGAAGGGAAGTTGCCCGTGCATCTCTCGCACAAAATATCGCCGCAGGGGAATGAGGAACAGCACACCCAGGCAACCACCCGCCAAGCAGATAAAGATGGTTTGGACCGGGTGAGGATCGAGGTGCAGCGTGTACAGGGCCGGAAGGGTAAAAATTGCTCCTGCCGCAACGCTGCCCGATGCACTACCGATTCCGATAATAATGACGTTCTCAAGCACGCTAGAACGCCTTTTATAGAGGCGTGCCAGGCCGATGGCGAGAATTGAGATTGGGATGGCAGATTCCATGCCCTGGCCGACCTTCAACCCGGAGTACGCCGATGCGATGCTGAAGATAATGCAGAACAAGACGCCCCAGAAGATGGAGCGCCCGGTTAATTCTGGCTGTTCAGTTTGTGCGGAAACAATAGGGCAATAGGCCTCGCCGGCCTTTAACGGAATATAGGCATTTTCTGGTAGAGTGTTGGATTCCTGCACGGACGTGCCCCCCTTTGCGGCACTGTCCCGGGTCCACATTACGGGCATTGCGGTAGCAGCCGTCCTGAAGGGCCCAAGCCTTTATTATTCACAACGAAACACGCAGGGTATCATCGGAGCGAATCAGGGCACAAGTGCACTCATCATAGCCAGAAACGTCAGAGTTTTGAGGTGGTTTGTTCGCCTTCGATTTGCAGACTGAGGATTCAAAGGCGGCAAGCGTAATTGCCACGGAAGTAAGGTTATACTCAAGACTTATCCTGGCTTGATCGCGAGCCCTCATCCCCTCGCGCAGCGCAATACTGCGCAGTTGGCCGGAACGTGCGGAGGATAATGCGGTCATTGAAGGAACCGAGTCCAGGGCTCGTCAAGCTAAAGCGCTTATTCCTGATCCATGCAGGAACCCTTGCTTTGTTTGCAGCCGCAGTTCCGTTGCAGGGGCAGGATGACCTGACGACGCAGAATGGGTCGAGTGCGCTGAATGGGGGGTGGATCACAGGTCCCGCCGGCAAGCCATCCAGCTTTTCGAACGGTCCTGCGGGTCGTCTCTATGGCAATTCTCTTCCATATGATTTTCCAGACTTTCATCCGGCCTCGAGCCTCAATGCGCGGCTCCCGAGTTGGCTAGCATTTGACGCTGAAGAGAGATTCCGTTTTGAAGGATATAGTAGTGGTGCGTTTCAGGCTGGAAACAACGATGAGTACATGTTGAATCGCATGCGCGTCAAAGCCGATCTACGTCCTGCGTCATGGTTTCTTATCTCTGCGCAAGTGCAGGACGCAAGACCGGTTTACCAGAGCCCACCGTATGGTCCACCGAATGAAAATCGCTGGGACCTGAAACTTGCTTACGCTGAGTTTGGCAATCCTGCCAGGCACTGGGCAAGCTTGCGTATTGGTCGGCAGGCTATCAACTACAACAACACGCTGCTGGCGAATCCCGATTGGCGCAATCAGGGGCGGTCGTTCGATGCAGTTGTCGTCAACCTTCAGAAGGAACGCTTTCACCTGGGGATCTTCGCTGCTTCGATCGTGATCCCACTTGCTTCCGGCATAAGCCATCATCGGCAGGGCAATAACATCTACGGCATCTACGGTCGATTCAGCGCTATCATTCCGAATTCAGACATCGAGCCTTTTGTCCTATGGCACGTTCAACCTTCCGTGACCATCGAGCCGGCTGTATCGAATGCTACGGGCAAACAGAATCTTTGGGCTTACGGAATGCGATGGAAGGGGGAACTGCATCAGGCGTTCGAATATTCTGCACAAGGAGTTGTAGAAAGTGGCACACAGGGCACTGAACCCATTCAGGCCTGGTCCACGTCTGATGGTGTTGCTTATGAGCAGGTGTCATGGTTGGCGCGGCCCCGGTTCTTTGCGCAGTTCGATTATGCCTCTGGCAATAGTGATCCTTCGCGCGGTGTTCATCGTACATTTGATGCAATCTACTCAACTTCGCGCGACCGTTTTGGAATCAGCGACATTCTTGGCGGACAGAACATTACAGCAATTCGCGGCGGAAGTACCGTCAATCCGCATCGTCGCTGGACCGTTACCGCGCAGTATCTCGATTTTTACCTTGCACAGGCGAACGATGCGCTTTACGGCGCGGCTGGGAAGTCCTTTGGACACGGCGATCCAGTGTTTGGCAAACATATTGGACAAGAAGCTGACATCTACTCGTGGTACGAGTTCAATCGCCATTTCAATGTAGGCGCGGGCTATGGCCGTCTCGCGGCAGGCAACTTTCTGCGGCATCTTACGGGGGTGCAGGTTTACTCCACGTACTATGTTTCCCTGAACTTTAAGGACAATGGGCGAAGCGGTACGACCGGCCGATAACAGGCATCACACGATCCTGGATTTTGAAGTGCGTAGTCTATCTAAACTTCCCTACGGTAGAATTCTCCCGATGAGCGCTCCCCATATCGAACTGACATCAGTCCTAGAACGAACCCCGCTTCTGGCCAGCCTTTCGCAGCCCGAGCTTCAACAACTTGCCGCCCGGACCGCCCGCAAATTTCTGAGCGCGGGCCAACTGCTGTTTTCTGAAGGTGAGCCGTGCAATGGATTGCATATTATTGCGCGGGGAAAGGTGCGCATCTTTAAAACCTCTGTCAACGGCCGCGAGCAGGTGCTGGCGCTGAATGGGCCGGGAGAGACAGTTGCGGAATTGCCGGTATTCGATGGTGGTCCCTATCCGGCGTCGGCAATGGCGACCGAGGATAGCGAGATTGCATTTATCTCGCGCCGCGATTTTCACGCATATTGCATCGAGCATCCGGAGGTCGCGCTCAAGGTTCTCACTGTTGTCGGAGGCAGGCTTCGCCGCCTGGTGGGCATCATTGAAGAGCTTTCATTTACAACCATTCGTCATCGGCTGATCTCGGTGTTGGTAAAGCTTGCGCAGACTGAGGGTAGGCAAACAGGGAGCGGCATTGAATTTCAGCTGCCGGCAACACACCAGGAACTGGCCAATCAGCTTGGTACCGTGCGCGAACTCATTTCGCGCAACCTCATGCGCCTTCAGGCGGAAGGATTGCTTGAAGTGGATGCACGCCAGATTGTTGTGAAGGACTTGAAAGGGTTGAGTGCACTGCTGGAATCAGGAAATTGAATCAATTCGAATCTCAAAGAGCATGTGCGGAGAGCCTCGCATGATTCATGTCAAGCGCGCCTACGAATCTCCTTCATCGCAAGATGGAATCCGATTCCTAGTTGATCGTCTTTGGCCGCGTGGTGTCACCAGGGACGCGCTCAAAATTGAAGCGTGGCTCAAGGATGCAGCACCGAGCAACGAGCTTCGAAAGCGATTTCACGGTAAACCTGAGCATTGGAATGAATTTTGCAGATGCTACTCTGCAGAGCTCGAAGAGAATCCAAATTCTTGGCTGCCAATTGTCAATGCAGCAAAGAAGGGAGCCATCACGCTTGTCTACGGTGCTCGCGATATAGAACATAACAATGCTGTTGCATTGCGGGATTTCCTTTTGCGCGAGGTTGGCGAGCTTGCACCAAGGTAGTGCGACCATGACTCAATTCAGCCCCGCACCTACCGTGCCGAGGATCCTAATCGGCGCATCCTGATCGATTGATCTCTCGCAAAATGGCGTGGAGATGAATGCCAGGTTTATCGATCCGGTTCCCCCTCTGGCACAACGCGGCGTCAGTCAAACTCCGTCTGCTACTCTCATGTAAAAGGTAATTTGTAAGCAGGTCCGGAAGTGCACAATCGCAATGACGTTGCCGTTATGACAACGTCCAACGAGATGAGAGCACCTTAGCAGTTGGACTTGCACTTTCTGGTTACCTAGGTAACCAGAAAGTGCAAAAAATAAATCGCGCTGCAAACGTAGCGCGTGCATGTTGCGCTATATACTATGCCTACTCTTCGTTATTACGGAGCGCATAGAAGACTTGAATAGATTCATTACTCATAGGTAATGGTCGCGCCTTGGCATCACCGGAATCGCTGCAATAGCAAGTTTTTGCTAAGTAAATACGTCAAAATACAGCAGCGCCTTTCGGAATAAAAAGGCGGAGTACCATGCAGCGTAGAGTAGCGTTTTGCCTTCTCTTTTCAGGCGTACTGTGGCTTACCGGATGTACTGGCGCAACTTTTGCTACAGACAGCAACACATCGCAATCATCAACTGTTACTTCGGTTAGCGTCTCATGTAGTCCCTCCAGCATTTCAGCCGGGCAAAATAGCCAATGCTCCGCATCCGTTTCCGGAACAGGCAAATATAGTTCCGACGTCACGTGGTCTGCGGGTGCTGGCACCATTACCAGTTCCGGTCTCTACACTGCGCCAGCCAACGCTCCATCCAGCGGTCTGGCAACAGTAACGGCAACCTCGAAGCAGGACAAGAAGAAATCGGGCTCAAGCTCCGTAAAGGTCAATGGCCAGGGGAACACCGTGACTTCTGTCTCGGTCGTCGCCTCGCCTTCTTACATCGTGTTAGGTCAAACGGCAACCTGCGCCGCAACAGTGTCTGGTAATGGCAACTACAGCACTGCCGTTACATGGACAGCGACGGGAGGCACGATTACGCAGGCCGGAGTGTTTACGCCGTCCGGCACCGGTACGGGAAGCTGCACGGCCACCTCAACGCAGGACTCTTCGAAGACCGGCAGGGCATCCATCACAGTTACATTAACCGCGGTGCTCCCAACGGTGACTGGTATCTCGGTGATTGCAAACCCATCTACCATTAACACCTCGCAAACTACCACCTGCTCTGCCACGGTGAGTGGCACGGGCGCTTACAGTTCGGCAGTCACGTGGACAGCAACCGGCGGCACTATCACGAGTTCAGGCGTCTTCACTCCCTCTGGAGCCGGGGCAGGCACCTGCAAGGCAAATTCCTCGGTGACTGGATACACCAACATCTCCGGGACTGCAAATGTCAATATCACATCATCCGGGCCCGCGATCACTGCAGTCACGCTCGTTTGCACGCCGACTAGCATCACTACCACTCAGACGGCGTCCTGCACGCCGACGGTTACCGGCACCGGGTCGTTCGCCAATACCGTGAATCTCGCCCTCAGTCCATCCGGTGGAGGCACGCTGAGCGCATCGAATGGCGTTGCATCTGGAACGGCCGTGACGTTTACGCCGCCCAACTCGGTTGAAACGGGAACCATTACCGCAACATCTACGCAGGACTCCACCAAGAAAGCTTCTGCGACGGTTGCCGTCACTTCGACTTCGGGTGCGCCTTCTTGCGGGTCGATGAGTCTGGGAAGCATGGGAAGCCTCGGCGGGTTTGTTCCGTTCCCATCATCGAATGCGTGGAATACCGATATTTCGAACGCTCCTGTGGATCCGAATAGCTCCGCAATTATCGGCGCGGTATCATCGGCCGCTCTGCATCCAGACTTCTCTTCAGTTGCAGGAGGCAACTACGGCATTCCTTACACTGTGGTTGATTCAAGCACGCAGGGATTTGTGCCAATTAATGTGATTGACTATGCGAGCGAAAGCGACGTTGCGAATGCGCCCTACCCGAGTAACCTGCAGATTGAAGGCACTCCTGCGGATTGCACGAGCAACGGCGACCAGCACGCCCTGGTGCTTGATCGCAACACGTGCATGCTCTACGAGACTTTCGCCACCACTCGCTGCAACGGGAAGTACTCGTCAGCTTCCGAAACCATTTGGGACTTGAAGAATTACGAGCAACGACCGTACGGATGGACTTCAGGAGATGCAGCAGGTTTGCCGATCTTCCCCGGACTCGTCCGTTACGATGAAGTGGCTTCTGGCGCAATTAACCATGCGCTTCGCTTCACGCTGCAAAACTCCAGGAGCGATAACAGTGGCGGTTACTTTGTCCAACCGGCCACCCACGCGGCGGGGTCATCCTCGGGCTCGATGAACGTCATGGGAATGCGCGTGCGTTTGAAGGCCAGCTTTGATATCTCCGGATTCCCACCAGATGACCAAGTGATCCTCAAAGCCATGAAGAAGTACGGCATGATTCTGGCCGATAATGGCAGCAATTTTTATTTCCAGGGAACGCCCGATGCTCGCTGGAATGACAATGACCTGAATGCTCTGAAATCTGTTAGTGCGAGCAATTTCGAAGTTGTTCAGATGACGCCATCTTATCCAGGGTTGGACGCAAACACCGCACCAACCGGACCGGCTCCAACCATTAACAGCTTCACGGCTTCTGCTTCAACGGTCTCGGCTGGAACAGCGGTCACACTGACGTGGAGCACGTCGAATGACTCCTACGATTTTATCGACAAGCTCGGCGGAGTCCGTGGCCCCAGCGTAACCGTTACGCCGACGGCAACCACAACCTACACGCTGAATGCGACGAATCAATACGGGCGTTCAACAAAGCAGGTCACGGTAGTAGTCCAATAACCGGGATCTACCTCATGCGAGCTGCGGTGTAAAGTTCGTTTGTTATGGCTGTTTATAAGGTGCGATTATCCTGAAAAGAGGCCGCCGGTCATCATACTTGACCGACGGCCTCTTTATTGCTGTTAAGCGCAAAGCTGTTTATGAATACGCAGAGAGAATCGCTATTTGCGTCCTTCAATGATGGTGCGAATCTCTGCAGCGATCTCCATGAGCCGCTCAGCGCCGATTGCCTTGCAGGATTCTTCCGATGCGGATGCCTGCTCGAACTCGCGAGCGAGTTCCGTTCCTCGCCCAAGGTTGAAGGTCCCAAGCGACCCTGCCAGCTTGTGCGCTGCCGCGTGCGCACTCTCGCGCAGTTCGTCAGACATGGCGCTTTCAGCACAAGCGCTCGCTGCGCTGTGAAGTATCTCAGCCCGCTCACGTATCTCCGGCAGAAATCGAGTCCACAGTTGATTGAGAAGCTGGGTAAGATCCTGCGCTGCTGTCTGGTTTGTATGCTCGTCGAGTGACATCTTATTTGTTCACTCAGCTCCAGCCCAGTACGTCTGCAATTTGAGTGGAGAGCGTCAACGGATCGAATGGCTTAAAGAGCACGGCTTCAACTCCAAGGTCGGCGAAGCGACGCTGGTCAGAGCTTTGAACCTTTGCGGTAAGCAGAAGTACCGGTATCTTTGCGGTTGCGGGATTCTTGCGCAGTTCGCGGAAGGTGGTTGGGCCGTCCATGTCCGGCATCATCACGTCGAGCAGGATTGCATCCGGTTGATGCTCCGCGGCGCGCGCTAGGCCCTGCGAACCTGAGTTAGCTGTCACCACTTCCCAACCGGCAATACTTTCCAGGCTGAGAGCGGCGACTTCACGGATGTCGTCTTCGTCGTCGATGATGAGCACCTTATGCGACACCGGTACGCTCCTCCAACACTCATTTTGCGGCGTTAAAGCAAAGATGTCGATGGGCAAAGGAAACGTGAGACGGATGAGGTAGCTTATTGAGCAACGGTGAGCTAGGCTTGTTGCGCGGCTCGCTCCACTTGGCCTGGATTACGCAACATGGTAAGCACCAAAGCTTCAAGCTGCTGCGGCCTGATAGATGCTCTTGACAGAAAATGTGTCGGTCCGCGCTCGAGATGTCTGCTTTCCGCCAGAGTGATGCTGTTGCCGGTGTAAACCAGCAGTGGAAGGCGCGCGAGCGATTCATGCTGACGTAGCCAATCCACAATATTGAAACCGTCGCCCTCCGGCAAGCCGAGGTTGAGCAACAGCAGATGCGGCCGAAATGTGAAGCAAGAGTCGACAGCCTCATCGAGTGTATGTGCCGTGCGAATCGCAATGCTTTCGCTCGAAAAGATATCGCTGATGACTCCAGCAAGTTGATGATCGTCTTCAACCAGCAGCACCCGGGCCTTTTCACCAGGAATGCAGATGGCGCCGATGATGGAGCCCAGCACCGGATCTTCACGGTCTGCTATGGGGATGCCACCGTCTGATTCATCACTCACGTCGTTCGACGAGTGATCGCGCGACCGGTCAGAATCGAGGCTCATTAATACGACAGGCGTGCCCGCTTCAGGTTCGAACTTTCGCAGTTGAGGAAGAATCTCCCACCCATTCATTCCTGTGAGTGAAGTGTCGAGCAATATGACGTCGACACCGCTGCGCGCGGCCGCTACGGTTTGATCGGCGGTGGCTGATTCAAGAATGCGATATCCGTGCTTTGCCAGGATGGATGAGATGCTGAGGCGCGCCTCAGCATGGTTGCAAGCCACCAGCACAGTGCCACGTCCCGGCTCTTCTGCCGGCGGCCCTACTGGCTCTACATGAGGAACAGGGTGATAAGGGAGGAACACGCGGAACGTTGAACCGCGTACGGGATTTCTTTCAGCCCAGATGCGTCCCGAATGCTGCAAAACAATCGTGCGGCAAATTGCGAGCCCGAGTCCGCTTCCACCCTTTTGCCGCGAATCCGAAGCGTCCACCTGTTGGAATCGGCCGAAGACGGCCTCCAGCTTGTCGGCAGGAATGCCGCGACCGTTATCGATCACGGAAAGCGTAACGCCTGCCACGCCGGGTCGAAGCATGATTGAAACCGTCGAGTTGGGCGGGGAGAACTTGACCGCATTCGACAGCAGGTTTGTTAGCACCTGAAGCAGGCGATATGGGTCAGCATCGATCTCGACATGCGTGCTGTCGTGGAGCAGTCTCACGCCAGCGGAATCGGCCACGGGCTGCATGTCGCCGATTGCCTGCCTGATCACGTCCGACAGCTGCACCGGTCTGAAACTGAGAGGTTCGCGTCCACTTTGGATGCGTTCAAGATCGAGGATGTCGTTGATCAGCCGCACCAGCCGATCGGAGTTGGCCAAGGCAATCCGCAACAGGTTATTTGACTTCTCGCTGATCTCGCCCAGCATGCCCGAGGAGAGCAAGCCAAGCGCGCCGCGGATAGAAGTGAGCGGCGTGCGCAATTCGTGGCTTACGGTGGAGATGAACTCGTCCTTCAATCGGTCAAGTGCGTTGCGCTGGCTCACGTCGCGGAAGCTTAGAACGGAACCGGAGAAATGGCCATGGTCCTGAATTGGAGTGAGCACATATTCCGCGGGGAAGGAGCTGCGGTCCACACGGAAGAAGTTGTCCTCACCGGCTGACGACATATGTTGCTGTGTCATCCGGCGCAGCGGACAATCTTCTCCGCAGAGTCTTTCCTCCGGCGCGCTGCCGTGCAGCAGCTCATGAACAGCTTTTCCGGTAAGCGAGGAGGGCGAAGCGCCCAGCAATCGCGCTGCCGCGGGATTCGCGAATGTCACCGTGCCCTGGCTGTCGACGCCGCAGATGCCGTCGGCCACAGAGTCCAGCAGTATCTGCTGTTGGCGATACAGTTCTTCCGCGCGACCGCTCTCCTGCGAGTGCGCGAGCATCTGTCCGAGCGATATGGCGACGGTTTCAACGGCGGCCACCGCATCGAGATTCTCAAGCAGCCTGTAGCGCGAGTAGAATTCGAGCACTGCGAGAATGTTGGTTCCGGCGCGCACCGGCACTGCCCATCCTGAAGCCATCTTTTGCTGCATCGCCAGGTTGGTGCGCGGACTCGCAGAAGTCGCTTGCAGATCCGCTAGCCAGACTGGCTGTCCTCCCTGCCACACGCGGCCAGGCAACTCCACTCCGCGGCTAAGTGTGCGGCCCGTGCTCTCCTGGATAAAGCTCTCAGCATAGGCATCGGCGACACTCCACGCCGTCGAAAACTCCAACCGGTCTTCCTTGTGATTTGCTTTCCAAAGAATGGCCATGTCCCAGCCCTGCGAAACGCAAAGTGCTTCCAGAACGCGCGTTGAAGCAATTTCGGGAGCGGCATTCTCGGCTACGATTTGATTCAGCTTCAGTTGCAGCGCAAGCCGGTTTTCGCGCACTTTCTGTTGTGTCATGTCTCGCAACATGCAACGCAGAGCGAGCGGCTTTCCGGCCCTTTTGCGTTGACTGAGGCTCAAATCAAACTCGAATGTTCGACCGTCCTGGGTGTGGTGGTGCAGTGGAACGCGTTCGACCACTTCGCCTTCGAGCGCGCGCCTTAATAGTGCGATGATCTCCGGGCGAGCTGCAGCATTGAACAGATCCACAAACGATTCCAGGTTCAACAGTGCCTGCTGGTCAAGGCCAAAGCACCTCTTCCATGCGGGGTTGGCGTACACAAAACGGCCGGTTGGGCTGAGCGTCGCCATCATCTCGCTGGAGTTTTCAAACAGGTCGCGAAAACGCTCCTGCGATTCACGCAGATCCTGCTGCTGGCGCGATATTGCACTCTGGTCCACTGCCACTGCCACCAGTCCAGTAATGGAGCCGGCAGCGTCGCGAAGCGCAGACATGTGCAACATGACTGGTATCAAACCACCATCTTTGCGGCGTACATGCGTGTCGAAACCCGGCAACTGGCTTGGAGGAAGCGCTCGCACCGTCTCAAGAAATGCTGCCATCCGGTCCTGCGGCGTATCTCCAACTTCACGCTTCACGCCGGAAAGCTTCTGCATTTCCCCTATCAGGCGCGCGCCTTCACCAGGAGCAAGAATTCCAGTGATACCGGCGGAAATTTTCTCAAGTTCGGTCTTGTCGGAGCCCAGCAATCGTTCCGCAGCAGGGTTGGCGTAGGTCAAGCGTCCATCAAGTCCAATGGAGACCACCGCCGGCCCGACGGATTGAATGATCTCGTCCGCTGCTTTGGGGGCCGACTGCGGGATGGAGGTGGGTTCCGGCGCGGGGGCGGCAGCCTGCACTTTAGGTGTTGCCGGTTTGCCTTTTGGAATGCGGAAGGCGAGCAAGAGCGCTGAGCCGCAGGCGGCAAGGATGAGCAGGCCATCAAAGCTGGGTCCCGCGATGACGCGCAGAAGCACGGCAGCGCCAGCCATGACCATGGCCAGAATGGCAAACGCCAGCCAGATTACAAAGACGCCACTTGTGGCTGTCGGTGCAGGATCCGGATTACGGGTTGTAACCATCTCTTCAGATGGGTCACCCATAGGCTCCCCCATTGCAGTGAGCGTGCTCGCGATTCCGGAGAACGGAAGAATTCAGTCTGGGCACTGTTCTAACGTAGTATATTCGTTTGACTTTGGCCTCTCTAGAGAAATCGGGACGGGGTTCCTTCCTTCGCAACGTATTTAGAAGTACATTCCTCGGTTCCCGCAAGCCCATTCATCACAGCGCGAAACCTTCATCCACGCCTTATACTTTCTGCATGATCCCTCATTCAACGCACAAAGTCCGTTTCGGCTATTTCATTTCCTTCATGTTCCTGATGGGCATTTTTGTTCAGGCGCCGCTCGCTCACGCCTGGGGAGATGATGGGCATCGCATGATCAATCGCCTTGCGGCATCTTCGCTCACGCCCGATACGCCGGCATTTCTCCGCACACAAAGTTCGTTGAATGAGATCGAATACCTGGGCCCGGAACCGGATCGCTGGCGGTCCTCTGCCGAGCCCGAGCTTAACTCGGCTCAAGCGCCTGAGCATTTCATCGACCTTGAGCTTGCGGATGCCCTTGGCTCTCTGCCGCACAAGCGGTTCGATTTTGAGGCCAAAGCGTATGCCGCCGGTGATCGCCCTGACCATATCGGCCTTCAACCCTGGGAAACCATCGAGGTGTGGGAGCGGCTAAAAGCTGCGATGCGACAATATCGCAAGCTGCAAGCCGATCACAAAGACACTGAGCCGGTGGAGCGTGCAATCGTCTTCTATGCCGGCTGGCTTGGACATTACGTAAGCGACGGCGCGAACCCGCTGCACACGACCGTTCAATATAACGGTTGGACGGGGCCCAATCCCAACGGCTACACCACCGATCATAAGATCCACTATGAGATGGAGAGTCCTTTTGTCTCGGCCAACATTCATCAGGCTGATATAGCCGAAAAGATGACTCCAGCGAAGGCGATCGACGGCGACATGTTCGATGCCTATGTTGCATATTTGCGTCACTCGTACACCTATGTAGAGAAGGTGTACCAGCTGGAGAAGGCCGGCGGCTTTGTTGGAGCGGGATCTAGCGAGTCACGCGCGTTCGTGACCGAACGTCTCGCTGCAGGAGCAAGCATGTTACGTGACATGATCTACTCGGCATGGATCGACAGCGCGCAACCGGTTCCTGATCCATACGCGGGCAAGTGAGCCGTCAGCAGCGTTGCTGACTCCCTCGCTGATGATCAACAAGCTCATTAGAGGCACATATGAAAGAGTTCAACGGAAAAGTCGCCGCAGTTACCGGCGCTGCCAGCGGTATTGGGCGTGGCATCGCCGAGAAGTGCGTCAGCGAGGGCATAAAAGTGGTGCTTGCCGACGTGGACGAAGAAGCTCTCGCGAAGACGGAAAAGGAATTGAGGGCAACGGGCGGGGAAGTGCTCGCCGTCAGGACCGACGTATCGAAGCGAAGCGATGTTGAAGAACTCGCGCGCAAGACGCTCGAGAAATTCGGCCAGGTGCATCTGCTGTTCAACAATGCCGGGGTCGGCGCGGGCGGCGCTGCGTGGGCAGCAACCTGGAACGATTGGGAATGGGTCATCGGCGTCAATCTATGGGGAGTCATTCACGGCGTAAAAGTGTTTACGCCGATCATGCTTGAGCAAAAGACCGAGTGCCATATCGTAAACACTGCGTCAGCTGCCGGCCTCACGGTTGGCGGGCAGACTTGTCCCTACTCTGTCACAAAGCATGCGGTTGTAGCGCTCTCAGAGAGCCTGTATCTCTCGTTGCAGCAGAGCAATGCACAGGTCAAAGCATCGGTTCTTTGCCCGGGGCTTGTCAGAACCGACATCCTAAACTCCGAGCGTCACCGCCCAGAGCAACTGCGAGACGAGACCGTGCCGCGGAGCCCGGAGATGGAAGCTGCCTTCGCCGGCTTCAAAGCGCTTTTCGACGCGAGCATGCCCCCCAGCGAAGTGGCCGAGATTGTCTTTGAAGCAATCAGAAACGAGCAATTCTACATTCTTCCTCATCCGGAATGGATCGAGGCAGTTCAACACAGGACCGACAGGCTGATCCGCATGGAAAATCCACAGAGCCCCTCTGATCTGTTGGCAAAACTGGTCGCCGCACGAAAGTGAAGGGCATGGGCTATGAAGGCTTCTGCCGCACAACACTCAGCTCACCTGCCCTTACGTTCAGGCACGATTCAGCAGGCTCCGCCGATGTTCGGCGGCATTCCACCCCAGGCTTTCCATTACTTCCAGGGCAAAGCGGGCTGACACAGTTGCCGGGCCGCCGCCCATCTCAATGCCAACTTCAATTGCCTCGAAGATCTCATCAAGGGTTGCTCCTGTTGCCAATGCCCGCTCGATGTGCCACTGCATGCACGACTCGCAGTTCTTTACAATCGAGATTCCTACCGCAATCAGTTCCTTATCTTTCTTTCGCAGAGCGCCTGACGAAAATGCTGCGCGTTCCATTGCAAGAAAGCCTTCGTATACCTTCGAGCCGGTTGCGAGCAGTTGTGCATGCGCTTCCTTGCGTCTGCGCGTAAGCTGACTCAACTTGTTTTCTTCGCTCATACTCTTTCTCCTGAGCTCTACTTTGTTTTCGGCCGCGAAAATGCAACTGGCCGTGCGATTCAAGATTGCGTTGTATACTGCAGGCAGCTTTGACTACTACTTCGCTGTACCACCTTTTTCCAATTGAGTCATTCTGCGCTCCAGAATCGGACGCCAGCGAAGTTGTGCTGACGGTTCCATCTCCGGCACGCGTCCCATCACAACTCGGTATGCCGCCTTTGCGCCTTCCCAATCGCCGGCTGCGGCCAGCGCATCTCCGAGGGTGCGGTTTGCGTCAAAGCCGTTGGGAACCAGCGCCACAGCCTGCCGAGCCGCGCTCACTGCCGCGGCTGGGTCGCGTCTCAGGCTCTGGTTGGCTCGGCGAATATACATCATTGCCTGAGCCGCCGGGATTGGGAAATCGCCGTAATAGACCGCGATTGCGTCAGCAATCACCGCATCCGGCTTGCGCCGATTGAAGCTCTCATATGGATTGCGTACCCAGGTGCCGAATTCGTAGCCTCCCAGGTCACCGTAGCTGATCAGGACAGGTCCCTTCACCACCGGCGGCACTTCGATCTCCTGCATATAGCTGGTGTCAAAGGTAGGCAGAAGTTTACAGGGGATGTCGTAGTCGCTAGGAAGCAGCATGGGCGCGGCGAAATAGGCAAACGAACACTCCTTCACGTTGTGTTCGTCGAGCCATGCTTTCGTCCACTTCAGTTGCTGCGCCCAATCTACTGCCGCATCGGAAAACAGATTATGAGTGTTCGATGGGCCGCCCCACAGCACATTGGCAAAGGGAATATAGTTTGGGAAGACGCGTACAGATTCCACTGCGTGCGCCGCCAGCAGGACTGCAACCACATAGACCCATGGTTTGCCGCGTTGTAGCATCCATGCTCCGGCTGCGCCCAGCAACATAAATACAAAGGGAAAGATCGGCAGAATATGACGCACGCCCATATTGAGCGGGCCGGCTATTGCAATCGCAAAATAGAATGCAGCGGGAAACGCCAGAAAGAAAATCTCGCGCGGCTTACGAATCTTTCCCGTGGCGAATACCCAGATGCCAAGCGCGAACAGCACCAGTGTGCCCACGGTCCACTTCACGATCAGAACAGTGGGGAAGTAGTACCAGATGCCGTGTGCGTAGATCTTGCCCATGTAGAAGGTCGGCCATGCTTCTCCAACGCCCTGCACATCCACCAGTCCGAACAGGTAGCTTTCCGGCAGCAGATGATAGTGTGCGCAGGTAAGAATGAACCACCGCATCGGCGCGGATAGGGGACGCACCTCCACGTCCAGTGGAGCCATGCTCACGCCATTCGGATGCATGTGGAATCGGAAGCTGTAGATGCCCCAAAGAACAAACAGGCCGAGCGCGCCGATGATGCCCAGCCCAATAGCGACCTTCTTCATGTCGCGGCTCGGCATCTTGCCCTGCGTCTTCCATCGGCCGGCAAGCTCTCCAGCACCGAGCACCATGAGCAATGGAAACAGCACTATGGTGGAGTGTTTTGTGGCCAGTGCTAATCCCAGGGCGACACCGCAGGCGGCGGCCCGCTTCCAGGTCATCTGCTTCACGTATCGGTAAAAGAGATAAATCGTTACGAAAAATGCGCAGGCCGCGCCAGTGTCTGTTGTGACGAAAGGTGCGTTGGCCAGTATCGACGGGTCGAAGACGAAGAGTGTCAGCGTGATCAGGCCAGCCGAGGCGCCAAACATCTCCTTACCCGCGAAGAACAAAACCACCGCCAGTGCCACGCCAAAGGTCATGGCCGCCAGATGGATTCTGAAGAGCAGCGTGTCAGCGCTGTACTTGCCGCCGTATTTGGGAGAGTTGCGGAAGAGCAACTCACGCCCGCCGATGTAGGCTTCGTCTTTGAAGTAGCGTCCTTGCCGGGGTGCAGTTTTTAGATCAAGAGGCACCAAGGGCAGCGTGGCAATGAGCTTAACCAACGGCGGATGCTCAGGGTTGAGCGTATACTCGCCGTTTTTCCAGTTCATGTAGCCCGCATAAATGTGGTCGCCTTCATCCCAGCTTGGCGACTGTTGACGTGTTGAAAGCGCCACCTCAACCGCCATGGTCAAAACCAGCGCGGCTGCGACCGCGGCTATTCCGTACCGAACTTTCATGTCATTCTCCGACCGACGTTTTGGGTGGAAGGCCCAGGCCAAACCCATATCTGGTCACTAAGCATAAGCGCTTTACCCGGCTTCAAGATGTGATGTTACTTGAACTTGCGCTATTTCTGCCTCTAGCGGCTTGTTTGGCCGGGCTGTAATGGCTTTACGAATTCCTTATAAATTCCTTACGCCAGATTGGGATGCCCTTTGGCACTCTTGGATTAATGCATTTGGTAGATGATCTGTCTTGTTGCGTTCCTAATTTGTGAATCCCACAGGTTTTGAATGCGTTCTTGGCGGAGGTGTCTGTCAATTCATTGTTAATCTCCGACGCAGTGTGCTCCACCGGCGTTGCAAGACGCCGGCCCTTCACAACCGCCCACCGTGTACCCGCTGCCACCGGGTAACGGTGGGCATCTTTTCAGAGATTTCCAGAGATTCGGCTTCCCACCACGCTCCACTGCGGTTAAGAGCGCAAGCTCTTAACTGCAGTGCACGATAATGCTTGCGCCGCGAGAGATCGGTGCGGGGTTTTTGTGGAGTAGGAAGAAAACGGGGAGCTAGTCGCCGCTCTCGGCTGAAGCGATGGCCGGAATGCGCCTTAACATTAGCGTCAAGGGCAACCACAAAAGGAAGACAGCCGGAATTGCCACCAGCATCCAGCCGAAAAGCGCCTGACCGGCTAGCCACCCAGCCTCCGCCAGCGGTCTGAGGATAGCGACTTGCATCACCCAGCCCGAGGCATGCGAGTGCTCAGGACTGAATGCAAACATCCACTTGCCCAGTTTCATGAACGGAACAATCAGGATGATCTGGAGAGGCATTGCGGCATAGTTGGCTGCTTGAATCGCGGGCTGGTTCAACCGGAGCAGCAGGGCAAGGGTGGCGCAGAGGACTGTCGGGACACCGATGACGGGTATGCAACCGATGGCAAATCCCAAGGCAAGCGTCAGCGCAAGGCGTCGCGGCGTCATCCCCTGCCGCAGCCAGTTAGCCACATCGAACTTTGCCAGTCTTTCCGAGATGCGCATCCAGAGTGCCCCTCTATTTCGATTTAACACGGAAATCGAAGCAGTTCGCTGGCACTTTCGTATCATTCCTGTTGAATATTGTGTGAATGTACCAAAACTGTAAGTTTGGGTTCTGAGTTTTCCATAATGGGATGCCCTCGGTGTCAGCACAACTGAGCCATCTGCATCGCGTTCCTTGCGAGGTACCCTGCAAGCAAAGGTGTTTGCGATAAACTTGGACCCGATGCGGGTGTTTGGAATTGACTGCGGGACCGAGATTACGGGGTTCGGTGTGGTAGAGCCGGACGAAAGCAGTCGCGAACCGCGCCTGGTGTGCAAGGCATTTGGTTCAATCAAGCTCAAGAAGACGAAAGCCACGCCCGAACGTCTAGAACAAGTGTTTCAGGAACTTACGGTAGAACTGGAGCGCTGGCAGCCGGATGCAGTCGCCATTGAGGAAGTCTTTTACTCAGTGAACGCCAAAACGGCGCTGAAGCTGGGCCAGGTGAGAGGGGTCGCGCTGCTGGCGGCTGCCTGCAAGGGGCTGCCGGTGGCTGAATATGCGCCGCTCAAGATCAAATCCAGCGTAGTGGGATACGGATTGGCCAAAAAGGAGCAGGTTCAGTACATGGTGGCGCGGCTTCTGGGACTCTCTCAACTGCCTGAACCGGCTGATGCAGCAGATGCGCTGGCAATTGCCATCTGTCACATCCACAGCACTCAGACCCTTACCATACAGGGCGCGGTAAATGGGGGAGCGCGATGAGATCCGCTCTGCTCGTACTTTCCGCCGCTGTCCTTACTGCGGCCTCGCCCTGCGTAGCTATGGCGCAGGCGTCAGCTCCTCAGGTGGCCGTTTTCACAATCGATTACAGCAATCCTGGCCTTAATCCTTCTCACTGGATCGTGACCCTGCATCGGGACGGTTCTGGCCACTATCACGCAGAGCGCGGCAATACTACACCTGCAAAAAAGACCACTATGGAAGTGGGCGATGAAGATCGCGATATTCAATTGACCAAAGACTTTACCGCGCACGTCTTTGAGGTCGCCGAGCGGCACAACTGGTTCAATGAGGAGTGCCAGAGCAAGGCAAAGGTGGCCTTTCAGGGCTGGAAGAAATTGAGTTATGCCGGACCTGAAGGGCAGGGTAGTTGCACCTTCAACTATTCCAGGGACAAGGATATCCAGTCTCTTGGCGAGTTGCTGATGGGCGTAGCTGAAACCCTTCACGAAGGCGCGCGTCTTGAGCTGTTGCTGCAGCACGACCGCCTGGGCCTCGACCGCGAAATGGAATACATCTCCGCCAGCGCCAAGGATGGCCGCCTGCAGCAGATTTGCACTATCCGCGAAATTCTTCAGCGGCTTGCCAATGACGAAGAATTGCTTGACCGCGTTCGCAAGCGCGCCCGGAATCTCCTGGCAAAAGCAGGTAGTTGACCTCCGTAGACTTATGGGACATTCATAATTAGACGTAAGATTTAGCGCGACTTTTACAACCTCTGGCGTGTCGTAATAAATAGGTAAAGATTTTGGGTCCCCTGTGAGCCAAAGGATCGCTTCGGGAGACTGGTCGTTCAGGAAGGCGGAACACCATGAAGCAGATCGGAAAACAAGAACAATCCAGATTCCCACTTTTAAGTGCCCGTCCTGCAGCCTGGTTCCTCGGTTTGGTGGTTTTAGGGTTGATGGCCCTGCCCGTTTCGGGTGTAGCGCAGGCCGATGACAATCCCGATATGGGTCCGATGGGCGCGGCTCGCCTGAGCAGTGCCGAAGGGCAGGTACGGCTGACCGCGGATGGCCAGGTAATCGCCGAGTCGGCCCCGGCGAATGCACCGCTCTTTGCCGGAACCAGAATTGAAACCGGAGACGACGGCAAAGCGGAGATCCAGTTCGACGATGGCAGCATTGCCCGTCTCTCGCCTAATAGCGCACTCACAATTCAATCGATTGCTAGCGGCGGCAGCCCAAGCACCGACCTTGTACTTGAAAATGGGCTGGCCTATTTTGAACTCCAGGGTGGTAATCAGGACCCGCCGACACGTGTCATGTTTGGTGATGCCGTCGCCACGGCGAGCGGTTTTACCGTTCTTCGCCTCCGTATGGATGCTCCTCCCGGCGAGTTGGCAGTTTTTTCAGGCAACGCGCACCTTGAACGCGGCAACGCCATGGCTGTCGATTTGAGTGGCGGCGAAAGCATTACGCTTGATGCCGGCGATCCCAGCCAGTACAACCTGTCACAAACCATCGAACCTGACTCTTGGGATGACTGGAACTCGGATCGCGATCAGGCGCTTACCGCTTCAGCCTCTGAACAAACCGAAGCGCCCGGAAACTATGTCAACAGCGACAACCCGAATCCCGAGTGGAGCGACCTGGATGCGAACGGCAACTGGTACAACGTGCCTGGGCAGGGCTACGTCTGGTCGCCATTTGTGGCTGCGTCCTTTGGTTGGGACCCCTACGGCTGCGGCCGCTGGATGTGGACGCCTCAGTTTGGATATATCTGGGTGTCGTGCGAGAACTGGGGATATCTCCCTTATTCTTGCGGGTCGTGGAACTACTATGATGGCTTTGGTTGGGGCTGGGCACCCGGTTACGGGTCCTGCACGCCCTGGTGGCGTCGTGGGGGGTATGGTGGCTGGAACATAGGCCGCAGCCCTTCGTGGTATCGCACCGTCCCACGCCCGGTACTTCGTCATCCGGAAGGAAAGGGAAGGAACCCGATTCCAGTGATTCCTGTGATCCGTCACCCGGAGAACGGCCCGAACAGGTTGCCGGAACGCGGGCGCAACAACCCAGTTCAGATCGCGGGTCATCAGGTTGAGCCGATCCAGAGGACGCAGGTTCACAACAGCTACGTGCGTTCCGCATCAGGGTTCGTATACCACCCATCCAATGGCTATCAGGGACGCCGGGACGGTGGACGTGTGGAAGGCAGCCGGGGTAACCAGAATATTCAAATCAACCGGCCAAGCTATGCGCCCAACCGTGTAGGCGGCACCTATGTCCGTGAGGCGAATCCGGAGCCTGCCCGTACGGATTCGCAGCCAGGACAAATACGTGGGCCTGAACGCAACAATCAGCCCCCGGACAACGTGACCACACAGCCCGGCCGAGTGATTGCACCGCCGAGCCCTGCCCGGTCGGAACCGAACCGCACGTATACGCCGCCACCGCAACCGAGGCAGGAACCAAGCCGTCAGTACACGCCTCCACCGCCTCAACCGCGGCCTGAGCCAAGCAGGCAGTACACTCCACCACCGCAACCAAGGCAGGAGCCAAGCCGGCCGTACTCGCCGCCTCCGAGCCAGCGTAATCCGGGCGGCGCCAGACCCAACAGCGGATCATTTGTCCGACCCTCTGCTCCTCCATCTGGTGGTGGCGGAGGAGGTTTCCATGCGGGCGGAGCACCCGCTGGTGGCGGGATGCGGGGTGGTGGTCCCACTCGTCACTAGAGCGCTTGAATTCATTAACTGGTGATCGAAAAATGAACTGAGCAAAGAACAGCCGGCATCCTGAGAATGAGGGATGCCGGCTATTTTTTCGCTTAAGGCTGGTTGTCAGTTATTGGAAGAGCATTGGAGCGAAAACGTAGAGACTTCGTCTCCACGTCTGCCACTCATGCGATGTGCCGGGAGAAATGTAGACGTAGCTATTGGCGATTCCGGCTTCTACAAGTTGCTCCTGGTGCTTCTTCAAGGCGTCTGGATTCTCCAGCGGCGGTAAGGTTCCGCACGAGAAGAAGAAGACCTTCACCTTCTTGTTGAATTCTGCTGGGTCGGCCATCGCCCCGCTGTAAATGGTTTTCAGGTCGAGTTTTGCCGGCGCAGGCGCTGGCTGGCCCATCGGGATTGGACTGCCCGGACCGCCGGGGCCGAATCCGGCAGCCGTACCGCCGCTGAAAAGGCCAATGTATGAGAACTTGTCCAGGTTCGACATGGTGACGGCCGCCGTCATAAAGCCGCCCATCGAAAGACCAGCCATCGCACGATGATCCTTGTCGGTCAACGTGCGGAAGTTGCTATCTACCCACGGAATCAAATCGTTGATCATCAGCTTTCCATAGGCTCCGCCGCCGGCTGCAAAGCCGATGATGCCAGGTCTGCGTGCAGGTGCTGCTCCAGCAGGAGGCGCGGCCGGGCGGTTCGGAGGCGGCCCACCGGCGTTTCCAACTGCGCTGGTCTCCATCACTACAATCATTGGCTTCACCCTTCCCTGGGCGAGCAGATTGTCGAGGATCAGGTTAGTGCGGCCCATCTCGATCCATACCCGCTCGTCTTCGCCTCCACCGTGCTGCAGATAGAGCACCGGATAGCGGGTTGAGGTGTTCTTGTCATATCCCGGAGGAGTGTAGATGTAAATGTGACGCCATGATTCCGCGGTCTTGGAATAGTAGTTCTTGATCAGCACATTCCCATGCGGTACATCTTTCAGGTCGTAGAAATCAACACCCGGCTCCGGAATCTCAAAGCCGTTGCACATGTGGCCGTAGCCGATGAATGCGTTGGTGCCTGGATCGAGAACAATGGCGCCGTCAACGACCATCCAGTAGTTGTGATAGCCGGGAGCCTGCGGTTCGCTGGTGTATATCCACACACCATCTTCGCCCTTGACCATGTCGTAAGGAACGTTGGCGATGGAGACCTGAACCTTCTGCGCGTCGGGTGCCTTGAAGTGAAACGTTACGCGCGAGTCCGCTTCGATTCTCGGATATTCGACACGTGGAAAGTTGTAGGGCGACGGATGTGCCGCAAAAGCGGGCGCGGATGCTGAACGCAACGGCGCCGGCACCAATTCCTGCCGCTTCGCCTGCGCTGGACCGATTTGAGCGGCTATGGCCGTAAACATTAAACACAACAATGCTCGTTTCATAATTGTTGCCATTCTCCAGAGTGATCTTAGGGGCACACCAACTATCTCGCCGATTGCAGATTTTCGCAATCCAAATTCGAAAGTGATGGAGGGCTGCTTAGATCGACGGCAACAGCGAAGAAGAAGTTTCAAGGGGGGTGCACAGGCAGGAAGCAGTTTTGCGAACGCCGTTCGGTCTCAGAAGCCGAGCGTTATCCCTTTTTCACCGATAACGGTAAAGCAGTCGAGCAGGTGCGTCAGGCCGAGCAGTGCGCGGATTCGCTTGCCCAGATGCAGAAGCTCAAGGCTGCAACCTTTGGACTTGGCGGAGACCATGAGCCTGACCAGAGTGCCAAGACCCATGCTGTCCATGTGGGTAAGCTCGGCGAGATCGAGGATGATGCGCCGGTGATTTGGAATGAGCTGGCATACGCGCGCGTGGAAGTTGCTGGTGACATTGGAGACGAGGCGTCCATGAAGATGAACGATGACAACATCGCCCTTTTCTTCAACCGTAATGTTCAGCGTGCAAGGAGATGCCGCATCGGTCATTCACGATTTCCTGGCAATAAAGATGTCTTTTGGGGATCGGCGACGATCTGCAGCGATCTTCTCACATCGGTAAGGATAAGCAAACAGGAATCTCATTGTGGCAGGCGTGCCAGCAAGTTTTTCCTGTATCCGTGAGCCGACATACGGGCCTATACTCTGTGTGTTCCGATCTTCTCCGGATGGGATAACCCACAAAGGCGAGGTGATGTCATGGCGAGTTACCTTCTTCAGGTCTCGTACACTGCGGAAGCATTGAACATGCTGGTCGCAAAGCCACAGAATCGAATGAATGTGGTCAAGAGGTCAGCTGAGAATCTGGGCGGCAAGCTGGTGAACGCGTGGATGTCGTTCGGCGACTATGATCTGGTTCTCATTTTTGAGTTCCCGAACAATGTGAGCGCGGCAGCTCTGGCAATCGCGGCGGCAGCAGGCGGATCGGTGAAGACAACCAAGACGACACCGCTGCTCTCGATCAACGATGCGATGGCTGCGTTTAAAAAGGCGAGCAAGTCAGGCTACAAGCCTGTAAGCAAACGGTGATCTCTGCGCGATAGATGTTCACTCCAAAAGCTGCGATTGCAGAACGCGAAGGCCCCGAACACTGGGCCTTTACGTTTTGCACTGCTCACTCACGATCGCTGCCGGCACAGCTCTTGATCCGTTGCCCTTACGCCTTGGCGGCGCGGCGCTCGCGGCCGCTCAACAAGTAGATGGCGGCACGCAATTCAAGAAGGGGATCAGCCGAAGGCTCAATTCCATCCACGCGTGGAATGGGATCGAAGATGATGTGTTTCTGCTGTGCAAGCGTATCGGCGACTACGGCATTCAGTTCCAGCGCGCCCAATTCAAACAGTTCGCGTTCCTCGGGCCAGTGTATCGTCGCATCGTCTGTTACGTCGCCTGGTGCGGCTACCTGCACAAAAATCTTGAAGCGTGCCGGCCCCTTGCCAACGCGCGCTGCAATCTCATCGTAGTGGTAGTTTGCCGGTAGAGCGGCAACCTGCGCATCTGTCAGGAAGTCGTTGCCCAGCTCAGGAACGATGCGATAGCGCCCGTAGCGGGATTCGCCGGCGCTGTTCGTGAACTTGAATGCAGTGACTCCGTAATAGGTATCGCAGGCAAAACTTGACGGGAACGGCTTGGGTGCCTGCACAAAGGCCAGCGCCGCGGGATGAGCTGCGAGAAATTTCTCGATCGGCTTGGGAGAAGCTACATCCGGTCCACTTGCCGCGGCAGCGCGCAGAAATTCAAGGAACTGATATCCATTGCGCGTGGGGAAACCGTCTGTTGAGTGAGCCACGATGTCGGTGTGCACATGTTCTGCAAGATCGAAACGGATCGCGAATCCGCGCGGATTTGCATCGGGCGCGTTGTCAGGAATCTCAGGCAGTCCAGTTGAATTTGAGAAGCGCACCGTGACCGGCGTCGAGGGCTTCTGCAGGTGCGGTGCTTGCGAGAGCTCAGTAGCTTTGGCAGTTGGCGTAAAGACGCCGGTGAGCATGATGCCCTTGGCGTGGGCGGGGCGATAACCTGGGTGTGCTCCAAAGATTTGATGGAACTGTTGCAGTAGATCGTTGGCGAGGGCGACGACACGTTCGTCCTGGGGTAGGGGCATAGTGACCTCCTGAATTTGGAAGGGGATTAGAAACGGTGAAGGTTCCAATGGCGGCCCGCACAGCAGCTCATTGCTTGGATGATACGCGTGAGAAATGGTTGCTACATTAATCGCCTGCGAATCAGATCAAGCGCCTGCTGCGACGCGAATTCGCGGATGCGCTGCCGGTCTCCGCGGAACGTACGGTCCATGACGTCGGTTCGATGCGAATCGGAAAGCGCAATATAAACAAGGCCGACCGGCTTGTTCTCCGTCGCGCCGGAGGGTCCTGCGATCCCGGTGATGCCGAGTCCGAGTGTAGCTCCTGTGCGAATGCGAATACCGTTCGCCAGAGCCTCAGCCACTTCCGGCGAGACAGCTCCATGACGCGCGATCAGGTCTGCCGAAACTCCTGCGAATGCGGCTTTCAACAGATCGGAATAGACAACCGCTCCGCCAAGGAAAGTGCGCGAGCTGCCCGGAACAGACGTGATGCGCTGGGAGATAAGGCCACCTGTGCAACTTTCAGCCACTGCAAGCGTAGACTGGCGGAGCCCGAGATAGTACAGCACAATCTGCTCAAGCGACTCGCCGGTAGACGAGTAGAGCCACTCTTCGAGCGTCTCCTCAAGACGTCCGGCAAGTTCGTCAACGCGCTTCTGGGCCAGCTCCGGATCTTTCTTGGAGCAGAGCAGCGTGAGCTGAATGTCGCCGGCGTGCGCCAGAATCGTAGTCTCCACATCGGGATAGGTGGTGTAGATCGGCGCAAGCATCTTGTCTGCCTGCGATTCCGGAATCATCGCGGCCCGCAAGGTGCGCTTTGCGATGTGGCGCGTGGGAACAGCCGCACGCAGGCGAGTCATGCACTCTGTATCAAAGAGAGGCTTGCACTCGTTAGGCGGGCCGGGGACAAGCAGAATGAGCTTGCGATAACCTTCAAAAAGTGTGTCAAGCCATTGCCCCGGAGCGCTTCCGTTGGCGTTGGGCAGGATGGTGGCGCCTTCAAGCACATCTGCCTGCTTGAGATTGTTTTGCGGCATTGTGATGCGCCACGACGCGGCGCGGGCATGCAAAGCGGCTACCTGCGCAGCGTCGCGGCGCAGACTGAGCGAGAGAGCTTCGGCTACGGCTTCACGAGTCAGGTCATCCTGCGTGGGGCCAAGGCCGCCCATCAACACAAGAATGTCCACACGCGTCAGCGCCGTGCGAATGGAACCGACCAGATCCTTCAGCCGGTCGCCAACAATCGTCTTGAACGTGACGGTGACGCCGATCTCGTTGAATTTTTCAGTAAGGTAGAGCGAATTGGTGTCTTGCCGCCACGGAGTCAGCATCTCTGAACCGACGGCGATGATCTCAGCTTTCATGAAAATCAGTTCCTGGCTACTAGCTCTTGCTAGGCATTGCACAGAAGTAAATTTTCGAGCATGAAAAGATCTGAAAGCGGTGAGAATTTCAGAACAGGCTCATGCCCTCAACGCCCAAGTCCACATCATAAACGGCTTCGTTAGTTGTAAGCACCGCCGTACCAAGTGGCGAGAAAGATACGCCGACCAGATTAATGCCGGAAAGCACAAGCGACGCCTCACCCTGCGGTGTAATGCGTACCAGCCCACGGCGCCCTTTCAGGCAAGCGGTCACGTAAACGTCACCCTCTTTTGAGAGTGCCAGACCCTGCGGGCGGCCCAGTCCCCGGAACCATGGGCGAACCTCACCGTGCGTGTCGATGGCCCAAATGGCCTCGTTCGACGAGAGGGAAGGCGCCGTAACGTACAGTGTCCCGGTCTTGCTCATGGCAAGGTGGTACGCAGACACACTAGCCTCAAGCGTGGCGTACACAAAGATCTGGCGTTGCGGATCAATCTTGAAGATGGTTCCGCTGCGGTCGCCAACGTACAGGTTGCCTTCAGAATCGAATGCCGCTCCGGTGGCGACGCCCATGCCTTCTGCATAAACGGCAAACTCACCCGCCGGATCGACGCGATACACCGTTCCCTCGGCGCGCGACGTGACGAAGAGATCGTCATCCGGTGAGATAGCCAAGCCGGTGGCGTTCAGGATTCCCGAGACGAACGGAGTACCGTGGCCCCCGGGGCTGATTCGCACCACAGAGACAGGCATCTCTTTGCCGCGCTGTCCTGAGATAGTGGCGTAGACCATGCCGGAGCGGCTGACCGCGGGGCTCGTCACGGGATGAAGTCCGTCGGAAAGCTGTCTCGCCACGCGCAACGGCACGGCATTGCTTGCGCCCGTAGGCGTGTGCACTTCAATCATGCCGGTAACGGCGTCATCGGGCACAGAGAATGCGAGCCGCGTCGGGCGGCTCATCAGCACACGCGCGGAAAGTCCCTCCACGAGCACAACCGGCGGGCCATCGGAATTAGGGCCCAGCAAGGTCCCGCGCAACTCCACTTCGCCATGCGGCATGGCAGCAGCGGGAAACACGTCGTCGATGTGCGGGTCAAGGACAGGCTTTGGCGCGGATTGTGTAGGGTTTCGGGGCATTTTGGGGACTATTAAAACCAAATACGCAGCAAAGCTGCTATACCCCAAGCATACAGCCCCGCGGCGACATCATCGAATACGATGCCCCATCCTTCAGGAAGATCTTCGAGCTGCCTAACTGGAGGCGGCTTGGTCATATCGAACAATCGAAAGAGAACCAGCGAGATGAGCGCATGACGCCAATCGATGGGGCAGCCAAGCAGGGCAATCCACTGTCCGGCAACCTCATCGACAACCACAAATTGCGGATCTTTGCGGCCGCTTTCACGGGCACAAATCGTGGCTGCGGGCACTCCAATGGCAATCGAGAGCGCAATTCCAACAAGGAGGACGATGAACAGCACTTGCGGCGCCGGATGAAGACCCCACGCGTAAGCAGCCCACAGCAAAACCGCCGCGACCGATCCCCAAGTGCCGGGACCGGGCTTACCGTAGCCGGCGCCGAAAAACGTGGCTGCCGTAAATGCCCATGTGGTTTTGTTTTGAATCGGGCCGGCCGGCGAAGGATCAGTTTTCATCTGAGTCCCCGCGATCTCCATTGCCAAAGCCGCCTCTTGGGCTGCGGCCCGCTTCACCCAGGTCTTCAAGCACCTCCGGGTCGAGGACGGGCGAGCTGATCTTGTAGACGCCCATGGCCCACTTGCCGAGATCGATCTTGCGGCATCGGTCGCTGCAGAAAGGAAAGTCTTCGTCTGTGGATTGCACCAGCATTCCGCAAGTAGGGCAGTGCAACAGCTTGGCTGATTTTTTCTTTTGAGCCATAACGCAAAATCCGTCAGGTGATATGTTAGCGCGATCGGCAGGGTCCAGTTTTCAAATGACAATTGGCGGCAGATAGCAGAAAGCTCTTCCTAGTTTGCAGTTCCGAGAATGCGGGCTACAACATCGTAGTCGTGCGCCTCAGTAATTTCAGCGCGGTAAAAGCGGCCGGCCTCAAGCGTATCGAGATCGCCAAAGTCGTTGAGGTATACCTTGCCGTCGATCTCAGGTGCGTGAAACTGCGTGCGGCCTTCCCACAGCAGCGGCGTCTCCTCAGACTCACCTTCGGCAAGCACCATGACCTCCAGGCCCACCCACTCCTGCTTGGCGCGCTTTGAGATGGACTGCTGCAGCTTCATGATCCGCCGTTTGCGCGATTCGATGGTGCGCTTGGTGAGCTTGCCGTTAAGTGCGTGCGCGGCGGAGCCCTCCTCATCGGAATACGTGAAGACGCCGAGCCAGTCGAACCTGGCTTCCGTGATGAACTCTTCCAAAATCTCAACATCGCGAAGCGACTCGCCGGGGAAGCCGACGATGAAGCTGGTGCGCAGCGCAATCCCCGGAACAGCGGCACGAACTTTCTCGATGGTCTTGAGGAAGATATCTGCCCCGGCTCCACGCTTCATGGTTTTCAAAACATCTGCCGACGCGTGCTGCAGAGGAACGTCCAGGTACTTGCAGATGTTGTCATGCATCGCAATCGTTTCCAGCAGCTTTCCCGTGATTCGGTTCGGATACGCGTAGAGAAAGCGCAGCCAGCGAAGGCCCTCGATGCGGGCAAGCTCATCGAGCAAGGTGGCGAGCCCGTCTTTCAGGCCCAGGTCTTCGCCGTAGCAGGTTGTGTCCTGGCCGATGAGCGTGATCTCCTGCACGCCGCGCGCAACAAGCTGCCGTGCTTCTGCTACCACTGACTCAAATCGGCGCGAACGGAACTTGCCGCGCAGATTCGGAATCACGCAGAACGTGCATGGATGGTCGCATCCTTCGGCAATCTTGATGTAGGCCGAAGATTTGGGCGTAGTCAGAAAGCGTGGTGTCGATTCGTCGTAAAGGTAAGTGGGGAGCAGATGGGCAGCGCCTTGCCATTCATCGCGGCTAAATCGGCCCTGCTGCTCGCGGTGTTCGCCTTCTGCCCGCGAAGTTATGTGGGTGCCGGAGAGGGACTCCTGGCCGGGACGAGTCTGAGCGGCTGTCAGAATGTTGAATGGCGAAGGTGTAGCAAGTCGTGGAGCAATGCCTGCGGCTTCAAGAATGGATTCGAGCTCGCCCGTGCCCACCACGGCGTCTACTTCCGGAATACTTTTGCAGATCTCGTCACGGTAGCGCTCCACCAGGCAGCCCGCAACGATGAGCTTCTTCGCGGAGCCTTCGGTCTTGTAGCGAGCCATCTCGAGGATCGTGTCCACGGACTCCTGCTTGGCCGTGTCGATAAAGCTGCATGTGTTCACGACGAGAATCTCCGCCTCTTCAGGACGCGCAGTCAGGCGCGCGCCGGCATGGTCGAGAAGGCCCATCATGACCTCGGAATCGACGAGGTTTTTGGGGCAGCCAAGGGAGATAAAGCCCACGGAAGGGGCCGCGGGAGAGGTAGATTTGCTCACACTTCTATTGTACCGGTGAAGTAAATCGAGCGGAGGCCGCTAGATTTACAGGCAAGCCTGCCAAAGTTCAGTTTTCAATCCCTGTTTCCGGGACTAAACTGGCGGCAGACGCAGGTTTCCCCGCGTTTCTTACGTTCTGCGGTCCAGATGACGAAGCACAAAAGTGATCTGTCGACGAGGAGGTTTTCATGCCTTTCAGTTGGGGGCCAGATCGCCCAGTCCAGAGTTCTGTTCCTTTCAGGCTCCTGATAGCCCTTTTCGCAATGGGGTATCTCGCAGTCGCTGCCTGGTCCCACGAACAGGCAGCCGCTCCATCCAACTCGCCCCAGCAAGCCGCGCAGAGTCGACAGGCAAGTTTACAAGCAGAGACACTGGCGGGCGTCACTGCCGCAGATGACAGTCTGACCGGCCCGGCGGCGGCAGTCGCAAAACGTAAACGCGAAATCGTTGATCAGAGCGTACAACTCCTCAAAATGGCAATCGAGCTAAAGGCAGAAGTGGACAAGACAACCAGCGACACGCTCTCAGTCGGGGTCATTCGCAAAGCGGATGCCATTGAGCAGCTTGCACGCGAGGTTAAGGACGGCGCGAAACATAGGGGAACTAGCCGCTAAGGAGTCCAACGATGCTCACAAGTCTAATGCCAATGCTAGGGCACAAAGAACAACAGCAGCGCGGCACATGTGGCTCACTTTTCTTTGAGACGTCGACAGGAGGGGCGGTCGGCAGATTTGGTTCTCTTTTTACGGTTTTGACGGTTCTCCTGATGCTGACGGGTGCGCTTTCCCAGTCCTATTGCCAGGCACCTACGCACGGGCCCGATCCGACATATACCTCTCCCAATGCCGGAAACATGTCGCGAGAGAGCATGACTGATATCACAGGACGGCGTGATCCGATCGAAGAGGCAAGGTTACAGCAGATGGAGAAGGTGGAGTTGCGCCGAGCGATGGTGGCAAATTCAGCCACACTACTTCAGCTTGCCCAGGAATTGAAAGATGAGATTGGCCGTGCAAAGCCGGCAATGCTGACGAAGGCGGAACTGAAGAAATACGCCGAAATTGGAATGCTGGCCCGCAAGGTGAAGTCGGAAATGAAGGGGATTCAGGGCGGCGGCGCCGGCATTCGACCGATGCCCCCTATCGTTCCAAATCCCGATCCTTACGGCCCTAACCACCGCTGACATACTGGATTGACGTCCGTCTAGTTCTTTCCGAAACTCGTTCATCCTCAACAATGATGGGCTAGCCTCAGTTCCAGTTCAGGTTCAGCCGCTTCGGCATGCTTCTGCGGCATGGCCGGAAGCAACAATTTGCCTGGATATTCCAACGTGCATCGGCGCAGTTGAGTATGCCTATCATGACCTCGAAATCTAAGAAGATTTTGAGGCAGCCAAGGGAAGTAAAGCCCACGGAATGGGCGGCGCGAGAAGTGGGTTTGCTCTCACTTTCGACCCCACTCACGAAGTGTTTGCCATGCCGGTTTCAAACCGAATTCCAATGCGGCAAATGCGATCTGCGGAGCTACCCTAGGGTGCTAAAATCAATCAGTGCCGGGTCCTACGCGACGTAATCCCGCCAACCCCGCCAGGTCCGGAAGGAAGCAACGGTAACGGGCTAGTACGGGCGCAGTAGGTCACCCGGTACTTTTTTGGCGTCTTTTTACTCTCGTTTGATTACGTGGCGAGCCCGGATTCCTCCTCCTGTGAGCACGCCACAAGGAGCTATACATTGAGCTTGACCGTTCGTCCTGTAGTTGGCCATCGCGCTAAAATCACCGCGCTTGGTACCTATGTTCCTCCCGATGTCATTACCAATCGAGACCTCGAAAAGTTAGTTGAAACCAGCGACCAGTGGATCATGGATCGCACCGGCATCAAGACTCGCCACAAGCTGGCTGCCGGGCTGGGCGTGAGCGACATGTGCGCGGAGGCCGCGAAGAGATGCCTGGCCGCGCGCGGAATCGATGCAAGCGAAGTCGAGCTCATAATCGTGGGCACCGTGACGCCGGACATGATGTTTCCTGCGACCGCCTGCCTAGTACAGGACAAGATTGGCGCGCCAAAGGCCTGGGGCTTCGACGTCTCCGGCGGCTGCTCAGGGTTCGTTTATGCGCTGCAGGCCGGCGTCAAGATGGTGGAGAGCGGAGCACACAAGAAGGTGATTGTGTGCGGCGCGGATGCCAACACCCGCATGACCGACTACACGGATCGCACCACCTGCGTTTTGTTTGGCGACGGCGGTGGAGCCGTATTGATTGAACCTGCCGAAGAAGGCGAGATCGGGTTCATCGACTTTGAAAACGAAGTGGACGGATCTGGCGGCGTGAGCCTGAATCTCAAGGGCGGCGGAAGCCTGAATCCCTCAAGTCACGAGACCGTCGACAAGAAGTGGCATTACATCTACCAGGACGGCCCGGCCGTGTACAAGTTCGCCGTGCGCAAGATGGCTGAAGCCACAACAAAGCTGCTTGAACGTAACGGTGTGACCGGTTCGGAGCTGGGCTGTTTTATTCCGCACCAGGCAAACAAGCGCATCATTACGGCCACATCTGACCGGCTTGGCCTGACTCCCGACCAGGTGGTCATCAATATCGAGAAATACGGAAACACCTCGGCAGGCACCATTCCTCTGGCCATGGAAACGGCAATCGAAGAGGGCAAGATGAAGAAGGACGACCTGGTGCTGCTGGCCGCCGTAGGCGCCGGCTTTACAGTGGGAGCCACGCTGCTGCGCTGGGAGATCTGAGAACCAGCGGAGCAAGTAATGAGCGGTGTCAGTGGGCACTTTTGGCCATTCGTAGTGCGGTCTTGTGCCTGCCCGACAGAATCGTGCCCGTTTAGTATCCCCAAAGTAATTCACGTCCTATTCCGATCGCGCCGATAGTGACCTTTCAGGGGGCCCGCGCGTCTGACTCAATTTGCAGAGCGAAGTGTTTGGCATATACTGTGCTCCTCAAACCCCGCGGAGTCGTCGCCGGTAGATTGATCCGGTTCGTGGGGATGGAGGAAGAGGCGGCGAGGTGCATATCACCACGTCATTGGAAACGAACTGTAGACGTAGAATCTAGAACTCTCATCAGGAGAGTAAGAAGCGGAGGCTGACCATGGAAGTGGAGTTCACCGCCAGGCAAGTTAGAATCTCAAAGGCGTTGCGGGCCTATGCCGAAGAGGGCATGGAGCGGCTCGGCCGGATCCTCGGCAAGGGCGCGCACGCCAGCATCACATTCAGTGCACAGCGGCGCGTACAGATTGTTGAACTAACGGTCAAAGGCCGTTCAAAAAAGATTGCGGCTACCGGCAAGGCAGACACGCTGGAGTCGGCCCTGAGGCAGGCCATGGCCCACGCGGAGCATCAGGCGCTCAGGTTCCGCGACCGCCGTATCGTGAGCAAACGCCTCCCAAAGGAAGAGAAGGTATTGACGGCGCCGCCCGTAGCGCGGCCCAAGTCCAGAGCCACGCCCGTCTCGAACGGGACTGGCCCAGCAGCGGAACGCCCGGCTGCCAAGACGCGCACATCGATCCCCGTCCATTCATTCCCGGCCAAGCCTGCCGTTGTTGAACCCCACATCCTCAGGAACGGCGACGCAATCTCTCTCAAGCCCTTAACTATTGAAGAGGCTGTGAAGGAAGCGGAGTTCCGCGACCGCGACCTGCTCATATTCCGCACCGTTTCAGGAGAAGTGTACGTGCTGCATCGCAGGCGTGATGGCCACATGGAACTCGTGGAGATTCCCTGACATCAAAAGCGGCTGACTGGGTTGATTCTCTAGAACCGAAGCGTTCGAGCCTTCGCCGGTGTGCAATTTATTGCGCGCAGTAGGACGATTCCGCGTGACGCACAACACGAACTTCTGCGATCCCATTGATCGATGAACACATTGCGTGTGTGCACGCCGGCGGCATTGTGTGTTGACTTTGGTTATGCCTGATACCCGGTTTTGGGGATGGCTGCCAACTCGCTTAACGCCTACGATTTAGGCAATCGGTGGGGCACTCCCGTACCGGGCAGGCGGGACCAGAGGTGGAACGGACAATCATGGGATCGGCAGAAGTACTGTCGGAGGCATTGGGTTTGAATCTTCAGGACAACGCGGACGCTGCAAGACAGCGCGAAATTCTGGACGCACTGCCGGTACTGATCTTTCTTGAGCGTGCCGGAAAAATTGTTTATGCCAACACCGAAGCGCGCTCGTTGCTGGGATTGACTGAAGGCGAATGGGTGCCGCGCGGCGTGGAAGACGTTCTCTGGGGCCTCTATCCCGGAACCGCCGAACCCCAGACCATGCTCAAAGGGACAGGATCGGGCAGCCCGTTTCACGCAACCATGCCTGCAAAGAGCGGCAAGCTGCTTTCGGTTGAAGGCACCTATTGCATTCTGAGCCCGGAACTGCGCGAAGCGGTCATCGTGGCTCATCCCAGCAGCCGTGAGCGCGCTCCCAAGTCGCGCCTGATGGAAGACGTGCTGGCCAGCATTCCTGAAGCGGTTGCAATTGAGCACGGCGGCCATATCCTCTACACGAATCCAGAGTTCACGCGCATGTTCGGCTATGCGGCTGAGGAAGCCAGTGGCGAAAGCCTGAACCAGTTGATTGTGCCGGAGACCCGGCTGAACGAGCAGGCCACTCTCGAAAAGGCAGTGAATGAACAGGGCCGCGTGCTAGTTGAGACCGTTCGCATGAACAAGTTGGGAGAACTGGTAGACGTGAGCATGAACTGCGCGCCGTTGATGGTGGATCAAGCGCGAGCCGGGTACGTTTATACGTTTCGCGACATCAGCGATCGCCGCGAGGCCGACGATAAGTTGCAGCACGATGCGATGCACGATGTGCTGACAGGACTTCCAAATCGCGCGCTATTCACGGATCGTCTCAATCAGGCGTTTTCGCGCAGGGTGCGCCGCCCTGAACAGAGCTGCGGCGTGCTCTTTTTGGATCTGGATCGCTTTAAAGAAATCAACGATGTGCTTGGTCATGCGGCAGGCGACGTAGTGCTGGTCTCCACAGCCGAACGTTTGTTAAGCGCATTGCGACCCCAGGACTCACCGGCCCGGCTGGGCGGCGACGAGTTTGCTGTGCTGGTTGAAGGCATTACAAATGCCGGCGACCTGGAGACCGTGGCACGCCGTGTTCTGGCAGCGATGTCAAAGCCGTTTGAAGTATTTGGCCACCAGGTAAATGCCGGCGCAAGCATTGGCGCCGCATTGGCTGGGCAGGAGCACACCTCTCCCGATCTCCTGATCAGGGACGCCGATTTCGCAATGTATAGGGCCAAGCAATCGGGCGGCGGGCGTTACGAGGTCTTCGACAAGCATCTTGAAGTTACCATTGCCAGTCAGCAGGAACGCGAGCGAGAACTGCGTTATCGGCTCGAGAAGCGGATGCTCGAGCTTCGCTATCTTCCCATGTTCCGGCTGCAAAGCGGCATGGTGCTTGGTTTTGAGTGCCTGCTGAAGTGGCGCGGGCCTGATGGTTCGGTGGATCATTTCGACGACCTGTTGGCAGTGGCTGAAGAAACGGGCCTCTCAATCACACTGGGACGCGAAACCATTGAGGCCGTCAGTTGGCAGCTCAGGAATTGGAAGAAAACTTCTCCGGAAACGGATGTGCTGCTCAGCGTGAACCTGACGCAACGTCAGTTCTACAGCCCAGACATGCCCGTGCAGTTGCAGCGCACAATTGCGGCCAGTGGAGCAGATCCCGCGCGGCTGCTGTTTGAAGTGCCGGAGAGTGTCATCAATGAAAGTCCGGACGCAGCTGTGCCTGTCTTGCAGCGCCTTTTGGACTGCGGCGTCCATGTAGCTCTGGACGAATTCGGATCGAGCCTCGCTCCCCTGAATCATTTCCTCCGGCTGCCGTTCGACATGGTAAAGCTGGATGCAAAGCTCACTGCAAGCGTAACTTCGACCGGAAGATATCAGACAGTGATCGAGTCATTGTTGAAGCTTGGCCGCAGCCTGGGAGTGCAAATGGTTGCACAGGGCATCGAAACCAGCGAGCAGTTGCGCGCGCTTATGCGGCTCGGCTGCGATCTGGGGCAGGGCAAGCTGCTCTCTCCAAATCTCGACGCGGAGCAGGCGCTACGCCTGGCCGGCCCCGGCCAACCTCCATTACACAGAGCGCACAACGAAGTACAACATTGAACTGCGTTTTCGGTGTAGCATGGGCGAATGAAAGCAGATAAGCCCGCTATCCCGAGGGCCAAATCGCAGGCTGGCGCCAGGAAACCTAAATCAAAGGAAACGCCAGCAAAAGAACTTGTCATCGTCACTGGAATCTCCGGTGCGGGCAAGGCTTCGGCTTTGAAGGCGTTTGAGGATCTTGGATATCACTGCGTCGACAACCTGCCGTTGGAATTGCTGCCGAACTTTGCGGAACTGGTCAGCAAATCGAAGGAAATGGTGCGGGCTGCGATCGTAGTCGATGTCCGCGAAGGCCCCACCGTAGACCGCCTGCCCGAAATCCTGAAGAGTGTGAGGAAGCTGCTGCGTACGCGCGTAGTGTTTCTGGATGCGCAGGATGCGGCTCTGGTGCAGCGCTTCTCTGAAACGCGGCGGCCCCATCCGCTTGGAAAGTCAGAAACGGTGTGGCGGTCGATCGTGGAAGAACGTCAGGTCCTCGACCCCATCCGCGACGTCGCCGAAACGTTGATCGATACATCGATCTTCAACGTGCACGAACTGCGCGCCTACATTCAGGACCGCTATGGGCACAATCAAAGGGCCAACCGCCTTCTCGTCTCCTGCCTGAGTTTCGGATTTAAGAATGGCGTACCGCTCGACGCCGACATGGTGTTCGACGTGCGGTTCCTGCCCAATCCGCACTTTGTACCGGAGTTCCGCAACAAAACCGGGCTCGACAAGAAGGTTGCCGACTATGTGCGTGGGTTTCCGCAGACTCTCGAATTCCTTGAAAAGGTGAGCAAGCTGATGCTCTACTTGCTTCCACATTATGTGAAGGAAGGGAAGAGCTACCTGACCGTCGCCTTTGGATGTACGGGCGGCCAGCACCGGAGCGTGATGATGGCCGAAGAGATGGCGCAACGGTTGTCAAAGGCCGGCTATCAGGTCAAGGCTTTACATCGGGACATTGTTAGGAAGCGGAGCTAGTTCGAACCGCCACAAATCCAATCATGCTCGTGCTTCACAGACATGATGTACCCAAAAATTCCGTTTCGGGTATCCATTTAACCACACCCGAATCGGGTACATTTTCTGTTCGAACAGGCGCCGCGTGCCGCATTCATCGAGCGTTCTTTGCTCGATGAGTAAGATGCCAAACGGCCCCGATCTACCTTCGGCTGGATGAGCTTTTCACCAGAAAGAAAAAGTCTTCTAGCTTATCTCGGTAATAAAGTCAGCCAGCGTTCAAGCGGCTCTCCAATACCTTGATTCGTGGTGAGTGCCGCGCGTGTCTTCTGGACCGTCACCTTGACGTATGCCGTCTGGATTTCCGATGAAGCATCTTGCGCCGGCGATTGTTCTTTCACGATCCACAACGACGGAATACGAAGCGTTGCAGCAGGCGCTTCGAGATCGTAACGGTCGTGTATCAGCCAGTGCGCAGGAACAATCCGAGCCCGCCCGTCGTCAAAGATTACTCTTACAGGGTCTTTGAGCGGCGACACCAGCACGACTCCTGCCAATTCCTGATGCGCGGCGGCGACTTCGAGGGCGAGGTTGGCTCCAAGGCCGTCACCAATAATCACAATGGAATGTGGATCGATGTGCCGCGTGCCCGTCAGGTATTCGAGCGCCCAGTTTGCATCCTGCAGCCAACTGGCCTCGCTCGGGTGCTGGAACTGGCTCTTGCCATAACCGCGGTAATCGAAAGCAAGAATATTCAAGCCGGCCCTCTGGAGTTCGCCGACCACGGGCAGCGTATCGCCGAGGTTGCCGGCCTCGCCGTGAAGGTAGAGCGCTGTAAAGTGCGCCGAAGCCGCCGGAATCCACCAGCCTTGAATTTGGGCTACTCCGGCATTTGTCGTGGCAAACGAAATCTGATCGTAAGCAAGCCCAATATTCGAAGGGTTACGGGACACGCTGGAGGTTGGGTGGTAAAGCAACTGCCAACTGCCCTGCCAGAAAAGCAGACAAAACACCCCCCAGGTGCACAATGCTGCTGCCGGCAGGGAAATAGCCAATGCGATCAGCAACCATCGGCCGGAGACAGTGGGATGCTCCGGGTGCGGCTTGGCGAAGTTCTGCGGTGAGCCGGGCTTCTGGGCTCGAGATGTCGATTTGATTTGAGACTTTCTGGCAGCCATGAATAAGGGAGCTCAGAACAAGAGCGCCTTTACTATGCTAACGTCACCGAGCGGCTCAATGAATCACAGGACATTGCAGAGTGTGACATGACCGGCAGGCGGAAATTGTCCCTCAAGGTGTATATTTGGTCTGGTGTCGAAAACGTTTTCGAAACATGGAGAAATGGGGCGAATGACAGCGGAAATTGGAATTGCACGTCCGGCGGACAATGAAGTTCTCTTAATTACCAGTGGAGACCTGCGGCTCTCAGCGAACCAGGTTTGCTGGCCTGCGCAGCGCGATATGGAAGCGAAGCTGACCGCGGCATTTGCACAGAAAGGTTTCAAGCTGACCCGCGCACATGCATACGATCCGGCCCTGAAGCACGGCTTTATTTCATCGCAGCGCATGGGCATGGATGTATTTATGAATATCCATCCCGAGGCGAAGCTGGTGTTCGCGACCGCAGCCTGGCAGTACAGCCACCATGTTTTGCCAGGAATGCGAAGCCACAAGGGACCGATTCTTACCGTGGCGAATTGGTCCGGGCAGTGGCCGGGGCTTGTGGGTTTGCTGAACCTCAACGGCTCGCTAACCAAGGCAGGCCGTGCGTTCTCGTCTATCTGGAGCAAGGATTTTACCGATTCGTTTTTCCTGAACGCGCTGGATGAGTGGTTGAAGACAGGAAAGATTACGCACGATCTGAAACATGTGCACGATCTCGACCCCGGCAAATTGCCGGCCGATGCCGCAAAGTTGGGTGCGGAACTGGCTGCGAATCTGCGTTATCGCAAGGCCATTATGGGCATCTTCGATGAGGGCTGCATGGGCATGTACAACGCCATCGTCGACGACGAGTTGCTGAATTCGGCGGGGATCTTCAAGGAACGGCTGAGCCAGTCGGCGCTGGTGGCCCGGATGCGCACCGTTACCGACGCGGAAGCGCGCGCCGTATTTGATTGGCTGGTTGCTAAGGGGCTGACATTCCGGCTGGGCAGCGACGAGGCCACGGAACTGACGCTGAACCAAGTTTTAGATCAATGCAAGATGTACATTGCCGCGGTGCGCATCGCCAGTGAGTTTGGCTGCGACACGATCGGTATCCAGTATCAGCAGGGTCTGAAAGACATGGCGCCCGCGTCCGATCTGGCCGAGGGATTGCTCAACAATGCCGAGCGTCCACCGGTGCTCGCCGAGAACGGCAAAGACGAACTCTTCGCAGGCGGACCATTGCCGCACTTTAATGAGGTAGACGAATGCGCAGGCACGGACGCGCTGATCACCAATCGCTGCTGGAAAGCGCTGGGCCTAGATCCTTCGACGACGCTGCACGACGTGCGTTGGGGTGAGCATTATAAGGGAGGCGAAATCGATGCATTCGTATGGCTCCTGCAGATTTCAGGCGCTGCGCCCGCGAATCACTTTGTGAATGGATATGCAGGTGCGTTCAGCGAAAGGCAGCCTGCCATGTATTTCCCGCTTGGCGGTGGCTCGCTGAAGGGTGTTGGCAAGCCCGGGGAGATTGTATGGAGCCGCGTCTTTGTGGAAGGCGGCGCGTTGCACGTAGACCTGGGGCGCGGAACGGTAGTGAGTCTGCCTGCTGCCGAAACTGAGCGCAGGTGGAAAGAGACCACTCCGCAGTGGCCCATCGTCCACGCGGTGCTGCACGGAATTGGGCAGAATGGGATGATGGCTCGGCATAAGGCCAACCACGTGAACGTGGCTTATGCCCCCGCTGCAGATATTGCGGACAGGGCGCTCGCTACCAAGGCAGGGATGTTCAACGCATTAGGCGTCAAAGTACACCTTTGCGGCGTCACGCTTTGAGGCGATTACCAACATATGCTGCTCTTTCAGGGCTGCGCTTGCTTTGTGGCCATCTCAGGCGGCATGGGGATAATTCCGAGCTCCTCGTAGATTGGTCGTACTGTGCGGCGCAAAACCGGCAACCGCGTGAGGAACCATCCGGCGCCTAGCAGGAGAAACATGCCATTGATGATCATGGTCATAGGCGCGCCGAGGTTGTGCGCCATGGTTCCGGCCAGCAGGCTGCCAAATGGGGCCATACCCATGAACGCCATCGTGTAGTAGCTCATCACGCGGCCGCGCATCTCTTCACTCGTGATCGTCTGGATGATGGTATTGCTGGCGGCCATCACTTGCATCAGGCCTGCTCCGGCAGCGGTCACGGCGATCATTGAAAGCCAGAAGTTGTGCGAGAATCCAAATCCGACGAGGGCGGCTCCAAAGAGCAGGGCCGCCATGGCAATCATGCGGATCAAGCCGCGCACGTTCTTGCGCGCAGCTAGCGAGAGGGCGGAGGCGAGCGAGCCCAGTCCCATGGCGCCCATTAGGAATCCGAGCGTATGCGGTCCTCCGTGCAGCACATCCGCAGCTTCAATGGGCATCAATACCACCAGAGGCATTCCCATCAAGCTGGTGAGACCGAAGAGAGTGAGGATGATGCGAATGGGCACGAAGCCGGAAACATACTTCCAGCCATCGTGCAGCTCACTCAACATGGATGTTGAACTGCGGCGCGCCTGCTGCGCATTGAGCCTCATGGCCAACAACGATGCAACTACGGCGATATAGCTCACGCCGTCGACCAGAAAGCACCATCCTTCGCTGCTCACAGCAATCAACATTCCGGCCAGGGAAGGACCGATAAGGCGGGCCACGTTGACCATGGAGGAATTGATGGCAATCGCGTTTCCGAGATCAGCGCGGTCATCGACCATCTGCACGGTGAAGGCCTGTCGTCCGGGCATATCGAACGCATTGACCACACCCTGCGTGATGGCGAGGATCATAAGCAACGGAATCGTGATGTTGCCAGAGAGAGTCAGTACCGCCAAAGTTAGCGACTGAATCATTGAGAGCACTTGCGTGCACACCAGCACCTTGCGGCGATCGAGGCGGTCGACCCACACGCCTGCGAATGGAGCAAAGATGAAAGAGGGAATCTGGCCGGCAAAACTTACCGTGCCCAGCAGCAGTGCAGATCCGGTGAGACGGTAAACCAGCCAGCTTGTCGCAATGCGCGTCATCCATGTGCCGATGAGCGAGATCGTCTGTCCGCCAAAATAAAGGCGGAAGTTGCGATGCCGCAAAGCTCGCCAGGCATGCGAGGCGCGGCCAAATCTGCTGAACATAGAGCTGGTCAGACCTCTCGTTTCAGGCGCAAGCGAATTGTCGTTTTTGCGGTCCATCAAAAGAGGTGTCGTGCCAGGGTGGTTCGGTGCGGAGCGCGCAGTCGAACTATCTCTACTTTAACCGGTGAAGCTGAGGCATTAGTTTGACCTAGTCGCTGATGGCGTGATCGGTCTTGATGTCCACGCCGCTCCATGCCTTTTGCTGGGTCCACGGTTCGGCTGGCGCACTCCAGAATTCATCCCCGGCTGGCAGACCAAGAGGCAGCCACACTGCGGCGCAAAGATACAGGCTGCCCGTCGAGATGTAATTTTCGCCAATCGCCGGCTGATGACCCACGAACCCAATGGTGAGCCAGCCCTTGTTGTCGAACGTGCCCGGAGCGGAATCCATGCGCTGCATCACCGCAGTAAGCGCGCATCGCACCTGTGCGGGGCTCACGCCTTCAGGCAACTTGCGGCGTAGCGACATCTCGGCAAGGTGGTGGAATGCGCCGTAACGATAGGCGAGCGAGCGGCCGATGGTGGGGTAGGTGGCTTCTGGGCTGATGAGCCGCTCTTGAATTGCAGCGTAGCGCACCGCTCGTGCTTCTATCGCAGGCCGCAGCGGTTCCCACCGGTTCGCCGAGCGGACGCAGTCGAGCACGTTCAGCATCATGGGCTGAATCACGTAGCTGTTGTAGTAGTCCCAGTGGAGGGTTGGCCCATCGCCATACATGCCGTCGCCCTTGTACCACTGCTGGTGCTCCCTCAGCGCGTAATCGACGCGCATGGTATCCCACGGCCGACCGACTTTGGCGAACATTGCCTCAATGGTTGCGGAGAAGAGAAGCCAGTTGTTCTGGCCAGGTTGGATCTTGCGGGTTTCAAGCAGCGATCGGATCAGGTTCTCCTTCGTTTCATCGTCAAGCTTTGCCCACAGCTCGTTGGGTGCGCGCACAACAGCCAAAGCAAGAAAGGCCGCATCAACCAGAGATTGCTGGTTCGTGCCGAAGTTGAGTGCGTCAGGCGATTTCGAGTCGCAACCGTACTTGATGGCAAGCCTCGCCCAATCTCGGTACCGTGTACGCAGTGCTTCTTCGGCAGGATCGTTGCCCGGTGCGCCTTCAAGCCACGGTGCCAGTCCGCAAAGCAGGCGTCCCACGGCTTCAAGGTGCGTGCACTCAGCGCGTGAAGCCTCTTGGCCTTTTGCGCATTCAATCGGCATGGTGGCGCGAAGCTGCTGCCTGCTGACGGCCTTGAGTAGTGGCTGTGAGACACGCTCGACGATCGCAAGCCATTGTCTGCGGTCTTCACTTCCGCTCTGGGGCGGCGGAAGAGTAGGGGTGGCGCCTGCCGGGGTTCCCGCAATCAACGGAGCCGACGCGAGGAGAGCGCTCTTTAGAAATGTTCGACGAGAAGCCCTGGACCGAGACGAACTGGATTGAGACATATGACGCAAGTCCTTGTTGACCGTTCAGGCCAGCAAACATTTTAGCTTCCCGAGGTTGCCATTAGGGTAACGGGACAACTCACGAAGGCGACAGTTTGTTCCATTAGAGTGGGTATTGGAAGTGCGAAAGTGCACAGCGGGGAAGCGTTGACAGCGGGCAAACAGCTACACGAGTTATTGCGGAAGGTATTCGGATTTGCGAGCTTTCGTCCCGGGCAGGAGGAAGTGTGTCGCGAGGCTATCGCGGGGCGCGATCTGCTGCTGGTTATGCCGACCGGCGCGGGAAAAAGCCTGTGCTACCAGTTGCCCGCCGTTGCGCGGGGTGGAACGGCCGTTGTCATCTCTCCGCTTATCGCGCTTATGGAGGACCAGGCCGCAAAATTGGACGCGCTTGGGCTGCGTGTAGCGCGCATCCACTCGGGTCTGGATCGTTGCGTGTCACGTCAGGCATGTGCGGAGTACCTGAACAACGCATTGCAGTTCCTTTTCATCGCGCCGGAACGGCTGCGGGTACCGGGTTTTGTTGAGATGCTTGCCAAGCGCCGCTTGGCGTTGATTGCCATCGACGAGGCGCACTGTATATCGCAATGGGGACATGACTTCAGGCCCGACTATCGCATGCTGGGCGAGCATCTTCCCCGGTTGCGCGGTGAGGGCGACGCGGTTCCCGTGCTGGCACTGACTGCCACCGCGACTCCCGGTGTACAGGCGGATATTGTTGCCCAGCTCGGAATGCGCGATCCAGCCAGATTCATCCACGGTTTCAGGCGGGAAAATCTGGCGATCGAAGTAGTGGAACTCTCGGTCCCGCAGCGTGCCGGGGCGATCGTGAGTCTGCTGGCGGATGGTGCTCGCCGGCCGGCGATTGTGTACGCAGTGTCTCGCAAGCAATCCGAAATGCTAGCTGAAGAGCTTCGAAAAGGAACGGGCAAGGCCAGAAAGATAGCTGCGGCGGCTTACCATGCCGGTCTGGATCCTGAGACTCGTGAGAGGGTTCAAAAAGCATTTCAGGCCAGCGAACTGGAGGTTGTGGTTGCAACCATCGCTTTCGGTATGGGTATCGATAAGGCTGATATTAGGACGGTTATACACGCCGGACTACCGGCAACCCTTGAGGGTTACTATCAGGAGATTGGGCGTGCGGGCAGAGATGGCGCGTTGAGCAGAACCTACCTGATGCACTCTTACGCAGACCAGCGAACGCACGACTTCTTTCTGAATCGCGACTATCCTCCCGTGGAGAATTTGGAGCGGGTTTTCCGGATGCTGAGTGACGATCCAAGGCCTGTCGAAGAGCTGGCAGCTTCTTCGAGGCTGCTTGAAGAAGAGTTTGCTAAGGCGCTGGAAAAATTGGAGATTCATGGCGGTGCGCGAGTCGATTTTGGAGGCATGGTCACCCGTGGCGCCGTGGGATGGAAGAAAACCTACTCGGTTCAGGCACAGTACAGGGCCCAGCAGTTTGCCCGCGTCCTCAGCTTCACCGAATCGACCGAATGCCGCATGGCCGCGCTCGTACGTCACTTTGGCGATGAGGAAGATGCCCGTCGGGTGTGCGGCAAGTGTGATGTGTGCGATCCGGCAGGGGCCGAGCTGAAGCAGTTCCGCTACGCATCGCAGGCAGAGCGCGAAATGGTGCAGAAGATCGTAGACGAATTGCGGCCAGTGGATTACCGCGCCGCCGGTGCTCTGCAGAGAACGCTGGAGGCACAGATGCCCACGAACCGCGGCGCCTTGGATGCACTCCTGAACGCGATGGTGCGGTGCGGGCTGATTGAGATTGAAGGCGCCGAGTTTGAGAAGAACGGAGAGATGATTCGCTTCCGCAAGGTTCGCCTGACCGAGGCCGGCTACGAGGTGCGCCGCACAACCCCGGTGGAATTGTTGATCAGTGACGGGATTGTTGCAGCCTTTGGCGGCATTAACGGCGCACAACCACGAAGAAAGCAGGGCTCGGCGGCAAAGTCTGCAAAGAAGCCTGCCAACCCGTCGAGCGTGTCCGTAGAGATGTCTGCAACCGACGAGGCTCTTGCTGCGAAGTTGCGCACATGGCGTGCCGAAGAAGCCAAGCGGCTAAGGGTTCCGGCGTTTGTCGTCATGCATGACCGCACGCTGAATGCCTTGGCAAGAGCACGGCCGGAGAATCCTCGTCAATTGCTGGAGGTGGATGGAATGGGGCCGGTGAAAGTGGAGAAGTACGGCGCGGCCATCCTGCAGGTTTGCGTAAGCGCTTGAGGCATGGCTTCCAAAACAGAAACCCCGTCATGGGCGAACCAAGACGGGGTTTCTGAAACATCGGCTTTTCCGGATGCTCAGGTTATGCGACGCGCTCAATGACAACCGACTCGAGCACGACAGGCTTGTGAGGCTTGTCCTGGCCGTTGCGGGGTACAAGCGAAATCTTGTTGGCAATGTCCTGTCCTTCGACCACTTCGCCGAAGATAGTGTGGTTGCCGGTAAGCCAGGGTGTGGGCGCAACCGTGATGAAGAACTGGCAGCCATTGGTGTTGGGACCCGAGTTGGCCATGGCAAGTTTACCTGGCTTGTCGAAGCGATGCGGCGATCCCTTGGTCTCATCCTCGAACCGGTAGCCGGGGCCTCCCATGCCGGTTCCTGCTGGATCGCCGCCTTGGATCATGAAGTCGGGAATCACGCGGTGGAAGATGGTGCCGTCGTAGAGCTTGTCCTTGGACTTGGCGCGCGTGGTGGGGTGAACCCACTCCCGCAAGCCCTCCGCTAGCTCAATGAAGTTCTTGACGGTGACGGGCGCTTCGGTCTCAAAGAGACGCACGGTGATCTTGCCTTCATTGGTATTGAAGACGGCGTAGGTTCCTGGTGCAAGTGCCATATAAACTCCTTGGTCGGTGATGGCTGCCCGAATCAAAATGCCCAGACAACCGGTTGGGTAAGGATCACTGTTGAGGCGCTGCTTGCGGCGCGGGAGGCAAGGGTGGAGCCAGAGGCAGCGGCTGGCCTTCAGGCACGATCGTGACCTTCTTCAGCACAACCGGAGTGATCGGCTTGTCGTCTGCATCGCGCGGTACCCGTGCAATTGCTTTCACGACCTCGACGCTTGGCTCGTCGCACTGGCCAAAAAGCGAGTAGTGGCCGTTGAGGCTTTCGTACGGCGCCTCGGTGATGAAGAACTGGCTTCCGTTGGTGTTCGGCCCGGAGTTAGCCATCGCCAGACGACCCGGACGGTCGAACGCCAGGTTCGGATTGACTTCATCGTTGAAGGCGTAGCCCGGATCGCCCATTCCGGTTCCAGTTGGATCTCCGCCTTGAATCATGAACTCGGGAATCACACGGTGAAAGATGGTGCCGTCGTACAGCGGCTTATTGTGCTGCACCTTCTGCGTGGCAGGATTGGTCCAATCCTTGGTGCCGGTCGCCAAGCCGATAAAGTTGGCAACAGTGTTAGGCGCCTGCTTTTGAAAAAACTGGCAGGTGATGCGGCCCATCGAAGTATCCATAACAACAGTCGGACCGTTTGGCGCAATGTTAATCGGAACATTCGCCATCGGCGCATCCGGCAGCTCTTCCTGCTGCGCATGCGCAGGCTGCTGGGTGCTTTCCCGCGCCGCCGAATTGGCGGGTGCTGTGGATTGCTGAGCTTTTGCCACGAATAGCGCAAATGCGAGCGCCATTACCGCAAAAGCTGTGACAAAAAGCTTTCTCTTAATGGTCATGCCGAATTTGAGGGTAAATCATGCGGCGGTAACAACGCCAACTCTGCACAGCGAACATTTATCGTATTGTTATGAGACTTTTTGAGACGCGATTCATAGGCAAATGGTCATTGGCGGTCCTGCTTGGACTGGCACTCGTGTTCGTTCCCTCGGCAAGGGTGTCAGCGCAGAGTGACAAGCTCGCCTCACCAGCCGAAAAAGCCCCAGCCAAGGACGCCGCTGAAAAGCCCGCACTCCCACCGCTTCCCTCTGAAGCGCATGTGCAGCAATCGATGGTGCTCGATGGCAAAACGCTCAAGTACACCGTAACGGTTGGCGCTCTGCCAACTCGCGATAAGGACGGCAAGGTCGCTGGTCAAGTAGTGGTGACCTCCTACACCGTTGAGGGCGACAATCGGCCGGTTACGTTCGCGCTGAACGGAGGTCCCGGTGCGTCGAGTGTCTTTCTGAATTTCGCAGCAATCGGGCCAAAGCATCTGCAGGTCGGCAATGAAGGCGACAGCCCCTCAGATCCCACAGTCCTGAAAGACAACCCCGGTACCTGGCTCGACTTCACCGATCTCGTCTTTATTGATCCCGTAGGCACCGGCTTTAGCCGCTCGGAGGTTACTGAGGACAAGGCAAAGAAGCTGTTCTACTCAACCGAGCCTGACATCGAGTACCTCTCGCGAGTGATTTACGACTGGCTCGTGAAGAATGACCGGCTCAGTTCGCGGAAGTATTTTGTTGGCGAGAGCTATGGCGGATTCCGCGGGCCTCGCATCACGTACTACCTGCAATCGCAACTGGGCGTGGCGATGAACGGTGTTGTGCTCGTATCGCCGTATCTCAATCCGATGGCCGAGAGTGACGGAGATCTCTCGCCGTTGCCGTGGATGCTCACCCTGCCTTCGATTACCGCGGCCCATCTTGAGCGCGAAAAGAAGTTGACGCCTCAGGCCATGGCTGACGTCATCGCATACACCGAGGGCGAATACGCAACCACGCTCATCAAGGGCAACGCCGACAAAGAGGCACAGCAACGAATGATTGCCCGGGTAACCGAGATGACCGGTCTTGACCCCGAGTTCGTAAAAGTATCGGGAGGCCGCATCGACACGCAGGCATTTCTACGTGAGGTATGGCGCGAGAAAGAGAAGCTCGGATCGGTATACGACTCCAACGTGACTTCCTTCGATCCGTTTCCGTTCGCGGCAGAGCAGCGCGCCAACGATCCGCTTCTCGCTAGCATGATCGCGCCGCTTACCACGGCGATGGTCGATTTTGTTACCCGCACTGTCGGCTGGAAAGTGGACGCGCGATACAACGCACTCTCATATGATGTGAACCGCGTGTGGTCTGAGGATGATGCGCTGCGCAAGGGGTCGGTTACTCAGCTGCGGCAGGCGGTGGCCGCTGACCCAAAACTGCGTGTGATGATCGTGCACGGATGGAACGATTTGTCGTGCCCGTTCATGGGTTCGATATTGACCGTGAATCAGATGCCCGTCATGGGTGACCCCACGCGCGTTTCGGTCCACGAGTACCCGGGTGGGCACATGTTCTACACACGCGATTCGGGCCGTCTCGAGCTTCGCAAAGATGTGATGGCTATGTACGCCAAACACTGAACGGCAGGTTCTAGCTGCTAGCTCGTAGCCGTTGGCTTCCAATGGCGATGATACTCGGTTTGGTTTTCCCTTAAACGAGGTGCAGGAAGCGGTTCGGTGTGAGTCCTGCGCCAGGAAAGACGACATCGAGTTTGTCGGCACCAAGTGTTTTGGTCACTATTTCGCCAAGCACCTGGCGATAGTCGGTGGTGAGGACGAGATCGCGGCCTTCGTTGAGCTGATCGTTGTCGAGGCCTGGCCAGCGGCCGTAGACCTTGCCGCCCTTTACATTTCCACCCAGCACAAACATCGCATTGGCGTGTCCATGGTCAGTGCCGCCGGTCCCGTTTTCGCGTGCGGTACGGCCAAATTCTGACATGGTCACCAACGTGATGTCTCCGGCCTCATCGCCCATGTCGTGCCAGAACGACGCGATGCTGTCTGAGAAATCGCGCAGCCGGTTCGCAAGCTGCCCATTTACGTTGCCCTGATTCTGGTGCGTGTCCCACCCTGTGATGTCGGTGAATGCGACCTCGATTCGCAGGTCCGCCTTAAGCAATTGCGCAATCTGCTTCATGGCATTGCCGAACTGTGAGTTGGGATACTCCGCTCCCGGAGATGGAGCGTACTGAGCCGGATCGGCGGCACGAAGCATCTTGACCGCATCGAAGGTTTCATCGCCGGCAGCGCGAAGCAGGTGATCGCCGCTGCCGGCGTACATTGCCTCAAATGCGTTCGCTGCAGGCGAGGGAATTGGACCACGTCCGGCAATTGTGAATCCACTCATGTTGCTGAGGGCGATCGCTGGGATCTTGCCATCGAGGGTACGCGGCACGCTGGCGCCGAGCGCGAGAGCGCGGAAGGCCGTGTGTTGTTCGCAGGTTGAGGCACAGCGATGGCGCAGATCTTCTGCCTGAAGAGCACGGTTGAGCCAGCCATCCTGCGTACTCTTTACGCCCGGCGTGCCGGATTCCATGTAGTCCTGTGCGTCAAAGTGGGAGCGGCTGGGATCAGGCGAGCCTGCCGCATGCACAATGGCGAGATGGCCCCGATCGTAGAGAGGCTTGAACGGCGCCAGTGAGGGATGTAGACCGAAGAAGCCATCGAGGTCGAGGACCTGACTCTGGGGAATAGCGATGGAAGGCCGCATTGCATAGTAGTTCTTCTCTCGATGGGGCACTACGATGTTGAGACCGTCGGCGGCGCCGCGCTGGAAGATGACAACAAGCTTGCGGCGCGATATCGCTGGCTCGGCCATCACGGAGCGAACCAAAAATCGAGGTATCGCTGCTGTGCTCGCAATGGCAAGTGCGCCTTTGTGAAGGAAAAATCGCCGATTCATCTGCAACTGTCACCTCAAGTGCGTGCTCAAATTTGTCCGCCGCTAACGGCGCTGAAACTCCGGAGAGCCGATCAGCATCCCCGCCAGCACCTGGTTTTCGCGTTCCAGTGTGTTCACGGCGCGCTGGGGCCGCATGGTGGCCAATGTGGGAGTAACGATGGTCTGCGATGACTGCGCGTCAAATTGCTTCAGTGCCGCAGTGCGCGTCGTCTCGCTAACGCCGCCTGGGATGAAAATCGATTGGAGCCTTGCCTCCTCGGCTTCCGGGGAAGGTGCGGTTGAAACGGCAGAGATATTTTGTGAAGCAATCTGAGACCAGTCAATCTTGATTCCTGGCAGGTGTCCGGCGGCAAGATTCAACGCAAAGTTCATTCGATCAACGAGCGCCCCCGTGCTGACCCAAGTGGAAGCATCCCACTTGTAGCCTGTCGGCGGTACCGCGCCGTATGTCGGCATGCCCATCTGGCGAAGATTGTTTTCTATCGGGCGCAAATTATTGATGGTCGCCCCCGACGCGCGTACTGCCGAAACAACAAACTCGAGCGGAGTCTTAATCTTGGCGCGGTAAGTTGATGTTGACCAGAACTCCGGAGAATGGAAGAGCGTTCTCAGAATCGCAGAGATATCGCCGTCGCTCGAGAGGTAGGTTTTAGCCATTCGATCAATTAGTGTTTGTGGAGGAGCGTCACTGACAAAGCGGATCGCCAGCTCGCGGCAGATGAATTGTGCAGTCGCAGGCCGAGTGGTTAGCATATGCAGCAGCTCATGGCCTTCTCCTTCCCCGCCTTCCCTAAACTTTCGGCCCATGACTGTTTTCGTGCCGGGCTCGTGCCGATTGGCATTAAAGGTGAAACTTGCATCGCGGAGCGGGCGATCAATGGTCCAACCGGTGAGAATTCGAGCTGCCTGGATTACGTCTCCCTGCGTGTAGCCGCCGTTCACGCCAACCGTGTGAAGTTCCATGAGCTCACGCGCGTAGTTTTCATTCAGGCCTTCGCGAGTGTTCTTCTTCTGAGGATTGCCCCCCCGCGCCTGTCTCATCTCCGCGCGGCGTGCCGCAATCGAATCGGGTCCGATGCTCACGGCGTTGTCCAGATATAGAAGCATCGCCGGGCTGTGCGCAACCGCCTCCAGCAGGTTTTCGAACTTGCCCATCGCATGCGGGCGAACGGTGTCGCGCTCGTAGCTCACCAGGTAGTAAGGCATCCGCGGATTTTTGCGCAGATAGACGTTGAAGTGATTGAGCCAAAAGTCGGTCATCACCTCCTGGAGCTGCGCGTTTGAGTAAATGTCGTGTGTGAGGCGGGTGGCAATCAGTTCCTCGGCCACAAGGCGCTCGGGGTTCTCCAGTGCGCCGACCGTCTGCATCTGCGCTGGAGTAAGTCCATCTGCCAGAGCCCGATGCTCAGCCGGACGAAGCGTCTTCATGAAACTGTCGAACTGCTGCGGCTCCATACCAGCGAGGTGCGCCACCCGCTGCTGGGGCTCGAGGGCCAAGATGCCCGCAATCGAGGTTCTACTGAACTGCGGCATCATCGGAACCGCTTCGGCCGCATTCATATCATTTGCTCCGGACGGCGCCGACATTGGGTTGGGATCATCCGCCGCATCCGAACCGGAATTCATCGCCGAGGACACGATATTCATACTCGAGCCAGCTTGTGCCGGCGTTGCTTGCCCATTGCCGGTCTTATTCGCCCTTTTGGCCTGGATGCGCTCGATCTGGTTTTCGTAGATGGCATGCAGAACCGGATCAGTGGGGATGTCCACGCGGTCGTTGATGGCCCGGCGAATAATTCCGTTGCCCGGCAGGTAGTAGAAAAGCTGAGCCGTGGTCCAATGCATCGCTGGATACTCGGCCAGTCGTGTATTCAAGTCAGTTTCGTCAAGGGTTTCAGGATGGAGCTGTTGATCGAACCATTTGTCCAAACCAATGGATCGCACGGCCTCAACATCGCCTGACCGCGGACCAAAGGTGAAACGATTGAGAGCATGAATGATCCGCTCATCTCCTCCCATCTGTGTGGATCTATATGTGGTGAGGGGTGCGGTGTGAATGGCTGCGGAATCAGGTTTGGTTTGCTGAGCGTAGCCCAGAGATGCCGGTGTGCAAAGAGTGCAGCTTAGGAGAACAGCCAAAGGGCCTTGCGGCACTTTCATACGAGACGCTCCAGGGGAAGTGAGCAAATGGAGGACACGAGTCACGGTCCTGCTATCAGGACAGACGAGATTTTACCGGGAAAGTTGCGGCTGGAGAAGAAAGAGCGGAGGCATCAGGGCTCGCGGAGTTGGTATTGTCGGCAGGAGCGTCGGGTTAGCATGCCTGCTTTGTTCGCTTCAGCAACCCTTTTTGCAACGGGCCATGATGGCTGCGTGCAGACGGTCGCGGAGATTTTCGGGCATCTCGTAAATTTCGTGCCCCCGGTAAATCTGTATGGTCTTGCGGGTTGTGTTGAAAATCACTTCGCAATGGCTGCACTTTGTCATATGCTGCTCCACTTCGAGACGGGTCTCAGCGGCGACCGAATTGTCGATCAGGTCGTCGAGAATGGCGAGAAACTCGGTGCAGGTCACTGTGCAACCTCCACAGGTGAGGGCATCAGCTTGGGGAAGAAAGTATTCATAGTGGTGGTTCGGCCGGGTCTCATTTGGTTGGTCCTAACTCCGTGGAGGCCAACTCTCTGGACCCCGCTTTCTTTTTGAAGTAGCGGCTCAAACGCTCGCGAAGCTGCAAACGCGCACGTAACAGGCGCGACTTTACCGCCGGCACACTCAGGCCAAGTGCTTCCGCCGTATCCTCCGTTGAGAGGCCCTGAACGTCGCGCAGCTCGAATACAACTCTGAATCCCGGCGGCAGCCCCTTGATCGTCTTTTCGAGGATCTTGCCTAACTCCGCCTGGGTGTAGTTCTGTTCCGGATCGGGAGCCCAGTCTGCTAGGTCGCGCGGAACGGTGCCCTCCTCGGTCTGCAGGTCTTCGTCGATCGAAACCATTTTGCCCGTACGGCGCTTGCGCAGCCGCATCAAGCTCTCGTTTACTGCGATCCGAACCAGCCATGTGTAAAACTTTGAGTTCCCCTGAAATTGATCGAGCTTCTCGTATGCCTTCAGAAACGCGTCTTGCATTACGTCTTCGGCGTCTTCCCGGTTTTGCGTTATGTGCTGCGCAATCCTGAAGACCTGCCGCTCGTACTTGCGGACCAGCGTATCGTAGGCCGAGATGTCACCCGCGCGCACTCTCTCAACAAGTGCTACGTCAGGATGCTGCTCGATTTCGCCTTCGTTCTCTTGGATGGTTGTCATGGGAGCTGGATGCAAAAACACTTACCGAAAATATTCTTTTGGTTAGGAATGCCTGCCGCGGAATATGGCAGGCTGCCAAAATTAGAGTGTACCGGACCTGGGGGCGGGCGACAAACCTTGACGGCGGAAGGCGGTAACGTACTTCAGTAGCCTGTACAAATTCGTACACCCAGTGACTCCATTGGGTCTCAAGGCTTATGAACTGCAAGGGCCACGGTAACGGTCGAGGTTCTGCTGCGTCCAAGAGGTCTAATTAAAGATAGAGTGGTTCTATGAGGGCTATGTCGCGCCTGCATTTTCATATTCGGCTGTCAGGAAAGAACATGGCGGCAGCACTCGTTCTGCTGCTGATGCTGGCGCCGTCAAGCGTGCTCCCGACGGAAAGTCAGAAGGCGGCAACGCCGCACTCGACGTCGAGTAAAAAGAAGGTTACCAGCAGCACCAAGGCCAACTCCGCAACGCGCAAATCTACGGCCTCGAAGAAGCGAACCACGAAATCATCAGCAAGGCGCAGCCGCTCAAAGCCCCGTAAGACGACAAGCCGAAGCAGGCGACAGAGCAGAGCGGAACGGCTGGCTCGGACGGCTCGCCTGCGTAAAACCTTTGTAGCCTCAAAGGAACTGCGGCCCATGGCGCAGCAGCTTGCCGGCATGCGGACGCCAGCGGCCTACGCCGGCGTGCTTGCATACGCACACAAACACACCGGCGAAGCGGCTGCCGCGGCATATCTGGCTCTGGGCCACGCATATCTTCTTGACAAGCGCTATACCGATGCAGAGGCAGCCTTGCGGAAGGCGCGGGAGACTGGCGAGGATCTCGACGACTTTGCTGACTTTTTGAATGCTCAGGCATGCCACGCCGCCGGTGACGAAGCGGCTGCAGAGGCCTTGCTGCATGGGTTTATGCAGCGGTACCCGGATAGCATCTTTGACGACAAGGTGCCGGAACTTGAGGCAAATGTCCTGCTTGCCATGGACAATTCGAAAGGCGCGCTGAAAGTTCTGCTGGATGCCGCAGGAAAACCCGCAGAGGATCGGCCGGGGTTTCAACTGGCAATGGGACAGGCGCAATTCGCTCTGGGAGACACTACGGCTGCCGAGCACCTCTTCAAGCGCTTGCTGCTTAATCACCCACTAACTCAGGAGGCGCAGCAGGCCCGCGACCGGCTAACACAGATGGGACTTGCGGATACGCTTACCGCCAGGGAATTGAGCGGACTGGGCGACGCGTATTACCGGGGCGGACGTTATGCAGATGCCGCGCAACAATACCGGGCACTGGCGCAAATGTCGAGTCTGAGCCAGAAGGACCGAAATACCTTCGCCGTCTCGGCTGCGGCCAGTGACCAGAAACGCGATAAGCTGACTGAGGCAGCGGCAAAGGCCTTGCCTGACACCGACGACGAAAACGGCGCAAGACGTCTTTATCTGCTGATGGAATTGGCGCGGGACCGTGACGATACGGCCGGGCAACAGAGCATTGTGGAGGAGATGGAGAATCGGTTTCCGCGCAGTCAGTGGCTGGCCGAAGCCCTCTTTTCAAGCGGCAACATGTATCTGCTTAGGCGCGACTACCCACGCGCAGTTGAGTACTACAAATACTATGCCGATCATTTTCCCGAGTACAAGAACGCGCCTATCGCTCATTGGCGTGCCGGCTGGCTGAGCTATCGTCAGCGGCTCTACACCGATGCCGCAAATCTCTTCGACGAGCAGATCAATCGTTACCCGAGCGCAACAGATACGGTTGCCGCCCTTTATTGGCGAGCTCGAATATACGAGGAAGTGGAGCACAAACCTGGAAGGGCCGCGGTAAATTATCGCGCAATTGCGAACAGGTATCAGCACTACTTCTATGCCCTGATGTCGCGCGACAGACTTGAGAAGCTTGGCGATGTGAAGAATATGTCTGCGCTGCAAGTGGACCACAATCGTCAGGCGCCTGTGCCCAAGCTGGTGGATACTTTTCCCCCTGATAACCCGCAATTGGCAAAGGCGCGCCTGCTGGCCAATGCTGGATTGAATGAGTACATCGCCGATCAGATCGCGGCCGACCCTGACTCCGGTTCCTGGAGCGCCTTGGCAGAGGCGCAGATCTATGCATCGTTTGGCGAAACGTTTCGCGCCATGCGTTCGCTCAAGCGGGCTTTGCCGTATGCATCCTCAGCGCCGATCGATTCCATCCCTCTGGCATATTGGCGTATTCTCTTTCCTGAGCCGTATTGGGACACCATCAAAACTGAGTCGGCGAAAAACGATCTGGACCCTTACCTGGTGGCATCGCTCATCAGGCAGGAGTCGGAGTTCAATCCTTCCGTCATCTCTTACGCTAACGCCTATGGCCTGATGCAGCTATTGCCTTCAGTCGGCAGGCAAATGGCGCGCGAAGAGGGCATGACGCACTTCCAGACCTTCCAGTTGCTTGACCCTGAAACGAACATCAAATTGGGAACTCGCTATCTGAAGCAGATGCTGGATCACCTGGGAGATGTGCCGGAGTATGCGCTGGCAGCCTACAATGCCGGCGAGCGCCGCGTGGTCGATTGGCAGTCTGCCGGACCTTATCAGGGCATGGACGAATTTGTGGAGGCGATCCCATTCACCCAAACGCGCGAGTACGTCCAGGCAGTCTTGAGGAACATAGAAACCTATAAGGCCATCGACGCCTACGCAAAAGAGCAGCAGGGACAAAACAGTTCCGCCAAGGGGCAGTAACCCTTAAGGACTATTCCAGGACAAGGAATCCTGTTCGACACTATCTGAAGGTGTTTCCAGTTGACTCGGAGAGCTACGACCAGCAACACTGATCAGCAAATAACCCAAGCCGAAAGGCTTTGGGAATACCATTCGCAGCCTGCAGTTGTTTCAACAACGGGGCCGGCCGGAAAAATCGGACACGGCTCGGTTACATCAACCCAATGGAGGGCACGATGTCAGCCGACTTGCAGTTCATGGAAGAATGGATCCCCGAAAAGATGGACCCCGGTACCGTCTTCATGCTTGAAAATCAAGCGAAGCTAGGTCAGACGCAGAATCCTTATGTTGCGGTTATGTCGTGTCCGCGTTGCGGCACGCTTGGACTAATTACCCGAAATCAACTCTTCTGCGGCGAAACAATGATCTGCGGAGGAGATGTCTGCTCGGCGGAGTACCTCTTGGAGGGTGAAGTTATCCGCTTCCGGCCAGCGCAGTAATCCAGAACCTGCAGCAGTTAATGAGGCACATGCAGCCCCAAAACTGCATGTGCTTGCTTGTGCGCATCGGGCTATGTACGTAGGCCAACCCGAAGTGAACAAGTCCTGAACATCCCACCAAAGTGCCATATAAATGTGCAAGGAATTGCATATGTCGTATCTTCCTTGCTCGTAAATATATGACTGCAAAATGAGTTAAGTTTGGCATTGCACTTGCTGTTCAGGTAGGTATACACGCGAATCCGCGCCCTGCGGCTCAGCGGTTTTGTATGCATGCGGTCGAGGCTTTGGGAGCCGTTCGATGATCGCTGGATCGGAGGAGAGATGCATAAGTACTCGCTTGCCCTTTTTGCGCTTGCCGTGACGATTGCAGTCTTACCCACCTCCGCAGTTTGCGATTCGTTTGGGTATAAGGTTTCGAGTTCGACGTCGGGCGCCGCTGACAAGGCCGATGTCAGCCGCGGTCTAGTTCAAGGTGGTATTGCCAGCAGCGGCGTTTTTTCCGATTCCAAATTGCCTGAGTCCGATTTTCACGCGATGGATCGGTCGGACGCAGGCGGCCGGAACGCGCTGGAACCACGCATTAACGGAGCGTTTTTCTTCGAGAATCTCTTTCATAACGAGGGCAAAAAATTCGGAGGACGCGACGGCGCGGGAGCGTTGGTCGATCTGAATGGCCGGGAAACTGTCTTGATTTCGGGAAACTATGGTGGTGAGGATCCCGGTAAGAAGGAAGAGCAATTTGTTGTGGCTGACAAGGGGGCCTACCACGTCAGCAGTGAACTCAAGAGAGGCAATCGCAATGTCAGATCGAATACAACCGATCTAACTGTGACTCCTGAACCGGGATCACTATTTTTGCTTGGAACTGGATTGCTTGGATTGGCTTTGGTGTTGTTCTGGAAGTCCGCAAGAGGTACTTCGGGAACTTGAGTCTAGTAGGTTCCTGCAGACTCGGCGACTCCAAAAAGGGAAGTTGCGAATTTGTGGCCGGTATACCAGAGACGGTCATTGAAGGGATCAGTTGAATTCTCGGCAATGCTGGATAGGTGATGAACCGGGGCCAGAACCGGTGCAATGCTCGCGTATTGAAAAGGTCTGGACCCTGTTACGAATACGAATCGATGATCGCAGTACGAAGTATTGCGAGCGCCGATTTGTTAAGGCGCCCCAGTCTTGGATTGTCGAATTCTGCCAGGCGACTTAATTAGCGTCGAGCAGACTCCGGAGACTCAGAAAATGAAGGATAAAACTCAGATGTTGGTTGATGAACGAATTCTCGAAGAGACGGTGCCCATGAAGAAGGACACAACAACGGCCGCGAATGAGCGGCGTGATAGCCAGCGGTTTAAGATCAGTGCGCCACTAACGGTGATCGCAGGTGAGCGTGAGATTCCGGCCTATACGCGCGACCTCAGTAACAGAGGCGTCTTTTTTTATCTTTCCCTACAAGACAGCACTTTGATCGATCGTGATTTTGAGTTCATGATCGAGATGCCTTCGGAGATCACTCTCACGACGAGCTGCAAAATACGGTGCAGGGGAAAGCTGCTGCGCAAGGAAGTAACGTCAAAGAATCTGACCGGCGCAGGCATTGCCGCGGAGATTCTGGACTATTCGATTCTCAGGGAAGCAACGGCCTCAGCCTAAAGTTTTCGGAGGCCAAGTATGCGGTGGTCCACCAGCCAGCTCTTCACCACGTAGACGAGCTTGTTGTTGCTGCCTGGATCGGTCGGCAAAACGAAGAATCCTGGGTCAACCAGATAGCGGATTGAATTGAAGACGATTCCTTCCATTACTTCGCCATCCAGAAACTGGAAGCGCATCCATATCCCGTGAACGATCGGGGCACGCGTATGGAAGTTAAGGTGGTTGCGGACCGGGTTTCCTTCAAAGTCATTTACGTAGAAGACAGCCTTGATGTCCTTGATCGAGATCTCTTCAACCTCATTTGAATCGACGGGGCGAATCCGGAAAACCTCAGGCGCACTTTGAGGGGAACTGCTCAGCAGCTCCTCGATCGTGTTCCACTTAGGGGATTCCAAATAACCCTTGATGGTTCGCGACCCGAACTGGACCACGACTTTTTCCGACTTGATTGGAGCTGTTTCAATCATTTGTCTGCAATCAAACCTTACAGGAACGTTGAAAACCGACCGGTGAAGAGGTCACGATGTATCATTATGATCCTAAATGGGTTGCTCGCATGCCAATCCCTTAATTGTGCTACGTTGCCGGTACATTAGTAACGGCATCTAGGTTACGTGCTGTGCAAAACCTTGCACAAAACTGGCCGTACGGCCTACTGGTTCGGATTGGGCGCACTCGTCATATGGCCCTGTGGGGTTCTTGATCGGAATTCCGGATCAGGCGTTCTGAACGCGATCCAGGTTAGATGATTTATCGACTGAGACCTGGTTTTTGCGAGGTGGAGGGCTCAGGTTATATTGCTTGATTTTGTAAAGCAGTGCCTTGTAGCTGATCTTTAGCTCACTGGCGGCCTGCTTGCGATTCCAGCCGGCAACCTCGAGTTGCTGCGCGATTGCCGCGGCCTCAGCCCCGCCCTTCACATTCTTAACCAGATGCTTCAGGCTTCGTTCGCTGTCGCTCCCGTCGGTCACAGCGGCTCGTGTGCCGGCACCATGCCATGGACTCAACTCGTCGATGATCGCCTGTTCATTGGAGAGCACAAGATAACGCTTTACGGTGTTCTCAAGCTCACGGAGATTGCCGGGCCATGAGTAGCTGGAAAGGGCCTGCATCAAGACCGGAGAGATAGGCAGCGGGTCGCACTCGTACCTGGTAGCAACCTTGCGCATGAAGTGCCGTGCAAGAACCGGAATCTCCTCAGTGCGCTCCCGGAGCGGTGGCATTTTGAGGGTGAACCCGTTCAACCTGTAGTACAAGTCTTCCCGAAACGTCTTTAGTGCGATGGCGGTCTTGATATCGATATTGGTAGCCGCAATCACGCGCACGTCGACCTTGACTGTGGTTCGGCTGCCAAGGCGTGAAAAGCTGCCGTCCTGCAGAACCTGCAGAAGCTTCGCTTGAAGCACTGCCGGCATTTCTCCGATTTCATCAAGAAGGATCGTGCCGTTATTGCAGATTTCGAACTTGCCCGGTTTGGCTTTGACTGCGCCGGTAAATGCACCCTGTTCGTAGCCGAACAGTTCGCTCTCAAGCAGATCGGCAGGCATGGCTGCGCAGTTAACCTTCAGGAAGGGGCGCTGGCTCCGAGCCGAAAGCTTGTGGATCAGCATGGCAGCAACCTCTTTGCCAGTTCCGCTCTCGCCCAGAATGAGCACGGGAATATCCGCGCGCGCCACGAGCGTGCATTGCGATTCAATCTCGCGCATCCGCTTGCAGGATCGAACGAAGGAGGTATTTTCGTTCAGAGGAATCTCATCGGCATCGTGTTCTGCCGCGTGCTCTCCTACTTTCGTGAGGCACTGCTCGACTGCAGTATCGATGTCGTTTTTCCGGAAAGGCTTCAGCACTACATCGGCTGCGCCCATCTGGGTAGCAGTTACCACTTCTTTCAGATCGGCAGAGCAGGCCAACATCACAATGGGGAGGAGGGGTTTCCGGGCATGCGTCCTGGCGAGTAGACCGAGCGCATTCTCGTCATCCTCTCCTTCGGTGATATTCCAATCCATGAGCAGGAGGTCGGGCGCGGGTGAGCCGTTTAGGCTACGCTCGAGCTCGGCCGCTCCGGTGATGAGGCTCACTTTGAATCGATCGGAGAGAATGTCATGGATGTAGTCAAGAATAGCTGGGTCGGCATCGAGAACCACCACATGTTTGGCGCGCTTGCCCTGAGCTTTCACCGCTCCCCCTGCGTGCTTGCCGTTCAGTGTCTCTCGCATCTACTGTGCCTGAAAAATTCTATCTTCCCCTTCTTTAATGCAGAGGATTTGCTCTTGAATCTTGTATCTTCGCAAACTTCAAGCGGACAGCCTAAGAGCCGTTCTTGTGCAAATTGATCGAGGAGACAGAACGGCGTGTCCAGAAGCGAATATCAGGTACTTCGAAAACACTATCTTACCATCGGAGTGGAAAATATTTTCGCTTTTTGCGCAGTGTTTTACACATTCTTAAGCGTTGAGGAATCGTTGCCTGCGAATTGCACGAACTTCGCCACCTTAGGGTTTGAATTCGGTTACCTTGGTGTGACGAACGGCGTTCAATTGGTACCGAATTGGCCACGAGGTCTGGAACAGAAGTTGCAAGGAAACCTTAGGGTGACTCTGCAATATTGGAACTAACAATGGCCCTCGCACGAAGCTCCTGGTCTGTCGACGCTGAAAGTCTACCTCCGCTCGAAGTGATCTTCGGAAGATCGCATGCAATGGCGGCGGCTCGTGAGAAACTTGAGCGCGTTGCGGACAAGGCTGTTCCCGTTCTGCTGCAGGGAGAGAGCGGTACAGGCAAGGATATCTTTGCCAAGTTGCTGCACCTGAGCTCAAATCGCGCAAACGGCGCCTGGGTGAAGGTTTCTTGTCCCGCCATTCCTCAGGCCCTCATCGAATCGGAGCTGTTCGGTTACGAAAAGGGTGCATTTACCGGTGCCTACGCCACCAAGCGTGGCCGCGTTGAAATGGCCCATATGGGAACGCTATTCCTGGATGAAGTCGGCGGTCTGGACATGGCGATCCAGGCCAAACTTCTGCAGTTGCTTCAGGATGGGTCCTTCTCACGGGTTGGCGCGCAGGACTCTCGAAGGGTCGATACGCGGATTGTGAGCGCGGCAAACGGAAATCTGCGACAGCAGGTGGAGGATGGCACGTTCAGGCTCGATTTCTTCTTTCGCATAAACGCGGTGACGATTGACCTGCCGCCCCTGCGCCAGAGAACTGAAGACATCCCAATTCTGATTGACTATTTTCTTAAATTGCACTCAAAGGTGTTCCAGATTGAACCTAAGCCGCTTTCGCGGGAGACGCTGCGAATGATGCAAAGGTACTTCTGGCCGGGCAATATTCGGCAGCTTGAGAATGTGATTCGCAGCTACATTCTGATTGGAGACGAAGAGGCTCTTGCCGCGGACCTTGTACCACCCCCTCAAAGCAGGCTCCTTCCTGAGATCGACCTGGAGAATCCGGTCTCGCTTAAGGAAATTACCAAAGCCGCAACCCGCAACTTGGAACGCGAGATCATTCTAAAGGTGCTGCGGGCCAATGGATGGAGCCGCCGTAAGACAGCGAAATGGCTCAACATCAGCTACAGGTCATTGCTTTACAAGCTTCAGGACACGTTGGCAAAAGCCCCAGATGAGAAATAGGACTTACAGTCTCACGAATAAGCACACAGATATTCGCAGTTCGATACTCCTTCGATCCCAATCGAGATATTTGAGGTGCTAACAATGAATTGTCTGGCTGGAGATTTGATTCGTTTATATATCTAATGAATCAGTCTCTTCAGGCGGGAAATCAGAAGAAATATGGTGGCTAAGACGCAGGCACGACCGACTCAAAGAGTGCCAACATCTCATCGGCAACTGTATTCCAGCTTCTGCTATGCAGATTCGAGATTTCTGTTGGGCTCCATGTGCGGCTGAGAGCCGAATCGAGTCCTCGGGCCAATGCTTGCGCATCGCGTGGCGGCACAAGGCAACCGCAGGAGTCGTCCATGATTTCAGGGATACCTCCGACGTTTGTGGCCACAACCGGCCTACCGCATGCCAGTGCTTCCAGGACGGCATTTGGACAACCCTCCATGTAACTGGGCAATGTTGCTAGATCGGCGGCAGCCATCCAGATAGAGACTTCGTCGAAAGTGCACGGTGGAAACACGTGAATATATCCAGAAGCATTACCGGTTTCGATGGCGCTCAAAATCGCCGGCCGATCGGGACCGTCTCCGATCAGGTATGTTTGTAGCTTAGGACGTTGAACATGAAGCGAAATTGCAGCTTCGACGAGTTCGAGCAACCCCTTTTTCAAGTCCATGCGGCCTACATAAACCACGGCCTCGGTAGTGGGATCAATACCTAGTTTTTGTCTGGCCCGCAGCCTGTCGCCAGCAAAGAAGGTTGAAAGATCACATCCGTTCAGTACCGCGTGTGCCCTGCTGGATGGCGCACCCATAGCCACAGCTTTTTTTCGCAGATCATCGCAGACTGTAACGACCAAACTGGAGTCGCGCAGAACGGTGCGGGTATGCATAGCAGATATCGCGTCGCCAATGCGGTTGATATCGGACCCGATGCCCATGGCGACTGTGGGAACTGCAAGAGCTCTGGCAAGCTGCAGGGCGGCAAACCCATGCGGATAAAAGACGCAACCGAAGATGAGGTCTGGAGCAAAAGCTCGAACGTGGGGAAGAAGTACGCGGGCCGCGGTATATCCATTGATGGGCCGGGTGATGATCGGCAACGCAGGGTAGTTCAGGTATTTCGTCTTAACCTCGGGCACGCTCCACGTGAGATCGAGAGAGAAGCGCCTGCTGCGCGATTTGAGAAACGACGGGTAATTTGCGTTGGGATAGAAAACCTGCACATCGGCCTTTTGCGCGATCAGGCGCAAAGTCTGGTACGCCGAACGGCCCTGCCATGGCTCGGCTGAACTGGGGAAGTAGTGAGTGACGACCGCGATCCTGAGCATAATTTCAGAGGAGATTAGATTCTTTTAGCGGTAGTGATTGCGGTTTGTCTTGTGGGATAGGGAATGTGCGCCTTAGACCTTCAATTACACCTACCCTTGGATTCCACTCCAGAAGTTCATGTACCGCCGTCTGGTCGAAGTTGTGCAGAGGTTTGATTGATTTAATGCGGTATCTCGATAGAGGCACGCCACGTTTGAGAATTCGTCCCAGCATTTCAATCCCGACAGATGCCGTCATGAGAACCGCCTTTGGAACATACCATGCTTTGATGCTACTGTCAGAGCGTTTGGCGATTCGAACATATTCTCTTTGCGTGACGGTGGCAGGATCAACCAGATTCACCAGCTTACCTTCGAGACCCGCTCGTGAGCTGGCAGTCAAGAGCGCATCAACCACATCATCGACGTAAACAAGGGGCAGGGGCAAAGTACCAAAGCCCACAAAGATCCAGCGGCCAAACATTCCAAAACTGCCTGCAGGGCTGCTGGGGCGAACTCCAGGACCAAAGATTACACCGGGACGAATTACGAATGCGCGGAGACTCTGTTCTTTAGTTGCCGCGAGGACCATTTGTTCAGCTTCGAGTTTGGTCTGCGTATAAGCGCCGCGACGGTCGGCATGTGGTTCCAACGGCCAAGATTCGTTGACGGCTTGCGTACTTCGAACGGCATGCTCAAGCACGCTCAACGAACTCACATGCAGCATTCGTCCAGTGTTGTGCTTGAGACAGGCATTGATGATGTTTCGTGTGCCGATTACAGTTCCGCGATTAAAATCGGCAGCGCTGCCTTTCATTGCCGCACCAACATGGAATACGGTGTCAACTCCACTGACGAGAGAATCCACGTACTCCGGATCGCCGAGGTCGCCGTCGACATAATCTACTCCCGGAATCGGGTCTTTGGGGATGCGACGTACTCCGGCTCTCACCTTGACGCCGTTATCAATCAGGCGCCTCACAAGCTTTGCTCCCAGGAACCCACCGGCCCCAGTCACAAGTGCGTCAGCGGGGCGGCGAGCGGCAAGTTGCTCTAGTCGAACGACGTCGCGTTGCCTATCCGCTTCATCGCATGCCTCAGCCATCGTGCAGACGAGCCGCCGTCCTTCTTCCGGAGTCACAGGTACTGCACGATCCTCCTTAAGTGCCGCGTAGAACTCGTGAATGTTTCTGTGAATTCCCGGCGCACCCGGCAACCGCTTGGTAATGAACCGAAAAACATTTCGTGGCACTTCATAGAGGCTCTTAGCAGCATTGCGCATCGTGCAGATGACCGGAGACGCAAACTTGGGACCTGGAAGAAGGTTGGTAACGTAACACGTCTGCAGAAAACAGTCGATCTGCATTACGCCCCGTGTACCGTGTACGATCACCTGGCTCCGAATAGGTCGGACGTTCCAGGATAAATACAAACGGGCAATTCCGCGCTCGCAATAAGCCGCCGCCGACCATTCGTCAAAGAGAAGATTAGAATCGCGCCCCGATGCACGAAACTCAATATTGGCCGATTGCACTTTACCCAAAAAAGCCTCTGCAATAGCCAAGCCGTGTATGCCAAGGTCCTGAAACGGGTACGAGCCTTTCCGGTACTGCGCAGGCAACTTGCCACCACCTGCCCAAGCTGGATAATCGGAGCTGCGATGGAAATCGATTGAGATAACATCGCCGATTCGCCCGCTCTCAGCAATCTGAACACCACGAAGGATGATCGGGTCGAGTCGTCCGGAGTGGACTACACAGAGAACTTTTCCAGAGGCCTCTGCCGCCGCAATCATCTCATCACACTGTTGAGGGGTCTCAGCCATGGGCTTCTCGACCAGAACGTGCGATCCGGCCTGCAATGCGCGGACTGCAACTGCCGCATGAAATGCCGGCGGCGTCAATACATGGACGACATCCACCCCCGCAGCCAACAATTCATCGACGTTTTGGTAGACATTGGGCAGTCCAAAGGAGCGGGCGACTCCCAGTGCCTTACCCAGATCCAGGTCGGCTATTCCGACTACTTCAACGGAATCAAGTGCCTGGAGGGCGCGCAGATGATGTGCGCTTACATAGCCAGCGCCAACAATTCCAATTCTGAGTTTCTTCATGGCAGAAGGTGGTTATCCATTCGCACAATCAGAGCAATTTATTGGTGAGAATCACTGTGCGATTATAATCCAAGTTATTCTCTTTCGAGATTGCCTGGTAGTCCCTGGCAGGTTTCAGATCTTACACTTAGGTGCCATTGCGCACGAGGGGCTGATGGAGTTTATCTATTTTGGTAATGACTGGTTCGCAGAGAATCGTACCAGCAGCCACCACATTGCAAAGCGGCTTGGTGCCAGATTCCCACTGCTCTATGTCGAGTCGCCGGGATTAAGAGCACCGAAGGCAACGGCGCGCGATGTGAGCAAGTTGCTTAAGAAGCTGCGAATGACATTCCAACCGCCGGAACAGGTTGCCCCGCACGTCTGGCGGATGACGCTTCCGCAGATCCCACTGAGAAAATTTGGCGCTGTTCGTGCATTAAACCGTGCCTTTTCGCGCATCCTCATCAGCAGGGCAATACGCCGGCTCGGCTTTATGGACACGGTGGCGTGGTTTCATGTTCCGCACCCCGGATTCCTTGCGAAAACAATGGGTGAAAAGCTGACGGTGTTTTATTGCATCGATGACTATTCCAAACTCCCGGATGTTGATGGAGTTGCAGTTGGAGAAATGGATCGAGAGCTGACAGCCGCGGCGGATATCGTCTTTGCCTGTAACCAGAGCCTGGTGGACGCCCGTCGCCCCATTAATCACAATATCTTTCTATCTCCGCATGGCGTAGATGCAGAGGTATTTGCGCGCGCAATTGCGCCTGATACGCCGATTCCAGAAGAAGTGGAGAACAGGCCTCGGCCCATCGTCGGTTCATGGGGTCTCATCGATCAGAGGATCGATCTGTCCATTCTGGAGCATATTGCCAAGTCTCGTCCGGATTGGACAATTCTCCTGATCGGGCATGTAGCGGTAGACGTGTCAATTTTGAAGCGTTTGCCAAATGTCTACTTCGCCGGAGTCAGGCCATATACAGAATTGCCGAGATGGGCAAAGGCCATTGATGTTTGTATTCTGCCTTATACTCAAACCTCTTTGAACACACAGTCAAGCCCGCTGAAGTTGCGCGAGTATCTGGCATCTGGCAAGCCTATTGTCGCGGTTTCGCTGCCAGAGGCAAAGCTCCTTGGGGATGTTGTATTGACTGCCGAAGGTGGACCAGGATTCGTACTGGCTATTGAAAAAGCATTGGCAACAAATACGCCAGAGCACGCGGCTCTCCGGCAGAAGGCCGTGCAATCCAATACATGGGATTCAACCGTTGCCAATGTTCTTGAGAAGCTGGAGTCTGCGTTGAATGAGCACCGAGGGCACTGAGGGTTTATGTGCTTACTAGAATTTAGGAGCCGCTCATGACCAAATGCGTGCTAGTTCCAGGATTTGGTGCCTGGCCCGCGAAGAGCGCACTCATTGCCTGGTACATTTGCCAGGCAGTTGCCCAGTGAATTTCGATGTTCCTTCTGGCGGCTTCGTCGGCCAGGCTTCGATAAAGAATGGCAAGATCTCCATTGAGGAGCGGTTCAAGATTTCTCTCCTGCCCGCCATGCGTATAAAGCTTGATGAATACGTCCTCACCGATCATGGGAGCAAGATCGAACCACTGTCGAACTCGCGATGGAGACGGTGGATCGTATTTCGCGATTTCACCCGTCTCGACGCGCAGAAGTAGTCTAGAACCAAGTCGTACTCCGAGTGGTCCGGTAATCATAAGCAAGTCACCCTGCCTGCCGCCACCTACGGTTGCTTCAATGCCGTGATCGAATGACCGCGGAGAGTTGTCGGCGTTATTTGTGCACCAATAGATCTGGTTGACGATGCGCCCCTGAGTTGCAGAGGGAACCGATGGCATGGTGAAGTCGGCGTAGCAGCCCAGATCGCGTAGAAGGGCGATCTCGCCCGGCAGTCCACAGAACTTGCCGTCGGGCCGGGAGTTGTCGAGCGCCCAATTTCCGTGGATGAATCCGAAGACCGTTCGGCCGTCCTGCTGGCGAAGAAGGCCATGGTCTTCGGTCAGCCGTTTGCAGAATTCAGTGATTTTTTGGATGAAACTGTCGCGCTTCTCATCAAAGTGATGCAGGTGAACTTCAACGTCGCCAACGCCGAGCCGCACCATCTCGGCAATGCCGTCAAGGATTTCGCGCCGGTATTCTTCCTGGGGGTAGAAGAAACTGTATTGCGGAGGTTGTCCGGAGGCGTCTTTAGGGGCGTCGGCGGCGATGCGAGGCCACTTGTCGCGCCACTGTGCAACGCGCCGGAGGGCGGTTTCGAGCGATGCCTTCTGGCCCATCGGCTCGTAGTGGTCTGTGATGGCGAACCAGGCCCGTTTGGGTTTTGAAGTTCGAGTGCTCTTCTGGAGCCGGTCTTTGAGATACGGCCAGAGCCAAATGTTTGCATTGCGAGGGAGATTCATTAAGTCGGGCTATGCCTTGTAGGACCTTCGGGTCCCTCGGGGACCGGTCGTTGCTCAGAGCGTTTTTTCGAGTATCGCGTACGATTCTTTTGCCTGTCAAAAGATCGCCAATGCGAAGGTTGATTCTTGAACCAAAGCTGCTTAGGTGCAAAAACGAGTCGGTGCCAAGCCCTGCGACTAAGGCACTTAACTATAAATTTACACTGATTCCTTAATAAGGATGTGCGACTCGAGGGCGGGTGACAGTCACCCGTTTGTGAAACACACTAACACTTCAGTGACAGGCCGTATACGCTAGGGGGGGAAGCAAATCCGTCGGCTCTGGTATATTGTGGCGTGAATGATCCGTAACGGCCAAATCAAGGGTGATCGCGAGCGGCTGGCGCGCCTCATGTTGGGGAGTGGCTTTGCCTCGCTTCTCTCGCTATTGCCGGCCAAGGATTCATTGCTGGTGCTGACCTACCATCGTATCGGAGACGACAAAACCGATCCGTGGGATCCTATGGTCTTCTCGGCTACCGGCGAGGAATTCGACGAGCAGGTCTCCTATATCAAACGCAAGCATGCGCTCGTGACGCTCGATGAGGCGCTAGCCTTTGTCGAAGGGAACGATAAGAGCAAGAGTGGACGATGCCGTGTGCTGTTCAGTTTTGACGACGGCTACCTGGACAACTATCAGATCGCTTTTCCCGTTCTCAAGTCGCACGGCGCACAAGGGGTATTTTTCCTTTGCTCGAACATTGTTGGGTCGGGCCATGTTCCGTGGTGGGATCACATTGCGTACCTGGTGAAGAGCGGATCGAAAAAGAAATTCACGCTGCACTTTCCGGTTCCACTTGAAGTCGACATCGACAGGGATGGATTGGGAGAGAGCCTGCGGAAGATATTAGGAATCTACAAGACACAGGAGAATCTCGATCTTGTTCGTTTTATTCGCGAACTTAAAGAGACTGTTGACGGCAAGGATCTGCCGCAGAATACGCGGCGCTTTCTAACCTGGGATGAAGCCCGTGAGATGCTCGCAGGTGGTATGGCGATAGGGGCGCATACCCATACACATGCCATGCTGAGCAAACTGAGTGAAGATGAGCAGCGCAACGAACTGCGTCAGTCTCGTTTGATTATCAGCGAAAAGTTGGGCGTTAACGTCGATTCATTTGCTTATCCGTTCGGTACCCAGACCGCATTTACGAAGAAGACCGAACAGATTGCTGAAGAGGTCGGTTTCCGAGGGGCTTTCTCGTATTACGGCAACATGGCCAATCAGCACCCGAACATTGAGCGCTTCAATATAATGCGCGTGTCCGTCGGGTCGCAGAGCTGGGCTCGTATGCGCGTGCAGACCGAGGTTAGCCGCATTACCGGCTCGTTCTGGCCATAGTTTTCGCCACTCAACTGAATCTGAGGGTAACCAGCAAAGCAATAGGCAAAGTTCTCCGGGCAATGTAGAAGAAAAGCGTGAGTTCTTCACGCATCATGGCCGGAGGCTGGGTCGATCGCAAGGCGATTCCACGAGGGCCGAATGGCCGCGGAATCTGTCGTTGGTGCTCGCTCGAAGTTCCCCGTGGGCGGTTCACCTTTTGTTCCGAATTCTGCGTTCACGAGTGGAAGCTACGTTCCCAGCCGGGCTATCTTCGAGAACAGGTCTTACTCCGCGACAAGGGAATCTGTGCAGCATGTGAGGTTGACACCATTGCAGCCTACCGCAGGCTGCGGATGTCGCGCGGAGGCAATCGCCGGTCGCTCCTTGAATTCTGGGGACTCAAACGGCACAGCCGAAAGAGCCTGTGGGATGCAGACCATATTCGGCCGGTCGCAGAAGGCGGTGGAGAATGCGACCTCGAAAACATCCGCACGCTCTGCCTGAGGTGTCACCGTGAGGCGACTGCGGAGCTTCGCGAACGGCTGAGGTACAGAAAGGCCTCGCAGGTTTCAGAGCCTCCGGAGGCGAACAGTCCGGCTGATTTGGAACTCGCTTGAAGGCGCCGATTACTACTTCTGCGATTCCGCTGTGACGAGTTGGTGGACTTCTATCGCAGGCAGCGTCATCCTGATGACCGCCCCGCCGCCCTCCCGAACGTTCGCGGCAACCTCGCCGTTATGCAGCCGGACCGCGCGGTCGGCGATTGCGAGTCCTACGCCAAAGCCGCCGGTGTCTGGGCTCCGTGCCGAGTCGACACGGCGGAACGGATGGAAGACCGCTTCCAGCTGATCGTCTGGAATGCCCGGGCCACGATCGGATACAGACAACGTTACGATTTGGCCTCCGGTCGCAATTGCCGCCAGGTCGATCCGGACTTCAGTGCCGCTTTCTGTATACCGAATAGCGTTGCGGACGACGTTTTCAATTGCCCGGTAGAGAAGCTCTTCGTTACCTCGAACCCTGCATTCCACATCCGCATGGAAGACCACCGAACATTGCCGTTGTCTGGCTTCGAACTGTGCATCAGGAATCATGCGCTCGACCAGTTCATTCAAGGAGAAGGGCTGGAAATTTTGCTGCCGTTCCAAGGCTTCCATTGATGAGAGGGTAAGGAGCTGGCCAATCAACAAATTGAGCTTTCCTGTTTCACGTTCAATTCGATCCAGGTGCACCTGCATTTCGGGTCCAGCGTCCTCGCGCGCCAATTCAAGCGCAACGCTTAACCGTGCAAGCGGCGAGCGAAGCTCATGCGATACATCGCGCAATAGCAGTTTCTGTGCGTCGACTAGCGATTCCAGCCGCTCCGCCATGTGGTTGAAGTCGTGCATCAGTGCAGATATTTCATCTCCGGCAAAAATGCTTGATTGCGAGGAAGGCGCCTTCACGCGCGCGTCAAGTTTTCCAGTTGCAAGTTCGCGAGCAGCTTTCCGCAGGCTGACTACGGGACGAGTGAACAGTAGAACGAGCGCAAACGTAGTAAGTCCGCCCACTACAATTGCTACCGGTAATTGTGGGAAAGCAAAGCGGGGCAGGTCATGATACCAATTCACCTCGCGTGGCTTGTGAAAGCGGCTCAGCAGATATGTATATCTAGTTCCTTTCGGTGACGTAGCTGCAAGTTGCCAGATGTATTCGTCTCCAACTTGCACGCCGGTCGGACGCTCAGAAGTAATTTCGGTTTTGGGAAGCCCATCGAAGCCTTGGACGTCGCAAAGAATCTTGCCGTTTGCGTCCTGGAGCGCGATGTTTTGGGAAATCATCGCGGTAAACGCGCGTAATCCATCGCAGCCTCTGACCTCGTAAAAATGCACAGCGCGGTTCGCGTTCGCCTGCATGTTGCTTGTCATGGTGTCATACAGCACATCAGGCCCCACGAAATGCCGCCGCACGATTAGGGCAGTCGAAATTACGTAGATCAGGCTTTGGGCAATCCAGAAAATGATGAAGACTTTGAAGAATAGGCTGCGCATTTCATTAATCCGCTTTCAGCGAGTGATCAAGTTCGATGGCGAGTTGATAACCGGTGCCCCGAATGGTCTTAACCTGATCTTCAGGGGCGCCACTTTCCGTTAGCTTTCTTCGCAGGCGGCTTACATGCATATCAAGGCTACGGTCGAAGGGATGAAACTTACGGCCAAGCACCTTCTCCGATAGATCCTCGCGGCTAACCATCTTTCCAGGAGACTTCATCAGCGCTTCTAGGAGGGCAAATTCGACATCAGTCAATTCAATCTTCTTCCCGTCTTGAAGCACGGTGCGGGCTGAAGGATTCAACTCGAGCCCTTCCACCTTTAAAGTCGCCTGCTCTGGCTGAGACTTGGCAGCACTAGACCTGCGCAGGATAGCGCGGACACGCGCCAGCAGCTCGCGCGGATTAAAGGGTTTGGGCAAGTAGTCATCTGCCCCGATTTCGAGACCGACGATCCGGTCAACGTCCTCGCCCCTGGCAGTCAACAAAAGGACGCTTACGGTAGAGGTTGCACGGATGCGCCGAAGGACTTCAAAACCGTCGATCCCCGGAAGCATGACGTCCAAAAGGATGAGCGCAAAGGGCTTATCTAGGGCCGTCTTCAGACCGGTATCTCCGCGATGAACCGCGGTAATCCTGAACCCATATCTCTCCAGATAGTCAGTCAACATTGAGCAGAGTTCAGTGTCGTCGTCAATCAGAAGTATGTCGTCCACTGCCATCTTTCCAGCCCCATCCGCCTCAATCAAGAGTACCGCTTTCGCCGTGGCGTGACGAACCCGAAATGTAACAAATTGTCACTGAATTGAAGACAGTTCTTTACTCTGCGTTACCGTATGTGACCGCGCGGTCTGCCGATTCATTGTCTCCTGAGTATGCAAGGTGATTCCACGCAGGAGGGATCCACGATGACAAGGCACCAAATCATTGGGATGGCTTTGAACTTACTTTTTCTCGCCGCCGCGATTGCGGCCCGTGGTCAGGCCCCGACGGCGTCTGTTCACGGAACGGTTACGGATCCGACAGGCGCTGTGATTCCGTCATCGACTATCACTCTGACCGGGGCCGATGGTGCGGTTAGGACTGCGACGGCCGGCGCGGTAGGCGAATTCACAATTAACGGGGTGACTCCGGGTAACTATACCGTCTCGGCCGAGGCCGAAGGATTTTCGGTCGGTGAGCCTCGCACTTTGACCATCGGCGAAAATAAGAGCGTAATGGTGAACATTGAGCTCAGCCTTCCCGTCGATTCGCAACAGGTGACGGTAACTGCAGATACTCCGAGCGTAGACACCAGTGCGGATAACAATGCCAGCGCGATCGTCATCAAGGGTAAGGAACTTGATGCGCTCTCTGACGATCCCGATGAGTTGCAAAGCGAGCTGAATGCGCTTGCCGGCCCCTCAGCCGGACCAAATGGTGGCCAGATTTACATTGACGGCTTTACCGGCGGCCAGCTTCCGCCAAAGTCATCTATCCGCGAGATCCGCATCAATCAAAATCCGTTTTCAGCTCAATATGAAAAGCTTGGATACGGCCGGATCGAAATCCTCACCAAACCTGGAACGGACAAGCTTCATGGCTCCATCATGGCTATGGGCAATGACTCAGCATTCAATACAATGAATCCGTTCATCGACAGCCAGCCATCCTATTACACGCTGTTTACTTCAGCCAACGTTGGTGGGTCTATTGCTAAGAATTCATCCTGGTTTGTCAGCCTCTTCAATCGTCAAAACCAGTCGAACTCCATCATCAACGCCGAACTTCTCGATGCAAACGGCAACGTCTATAACTATTCGACCGCGGTGTCGACTCCACAGTCACGTCTCGACTTGAGTCCACGCTTTGATTTTCAGCTCGGAAAGAGCAATACCCTTACGGTCCGCTACGGCCTTAGCCGCCAGAGGCAGACTAATGCGGGAATCTCCGGCTTCTCACTGGCGAGTCAGGGTTACAACACATCGTCCCTCGAGAACACCATTCAACTGAGTGATACGCAGATTCTGGGACCGAGCGTGATTAATGAAACGCGTTTCCAGTTCGCCCGTGACACCACCAGCCAGATCGCACAAAATAGTGCTCCTTCGATCATGGTGCAGGGAGCATTCAGCGGCGGCGGCAGCAGCATCGGTACAGGCCGTGATGCTCAGAGCCGGATGGAATTGGTAAACAACACCATGATCAGCAAGGGCGCGCACACTATCAATACTGGTGCCAGGCTCCGGTTTACTCGTGACTCGAATTACTCGACCGCAGGTTTCAACGGCTCCTACATTTACTCTTCGCTCGAAGCGTACAAGGCGCAGACTCCGTCTGAGTATGACGTGACGACTGGCAATGCTGCGATCAAATTGAACTACTTCGACGCGGGGCTTTATCTGCAGGACGACTTCAAGGTGCGTCCGAACCTGACGCTCAGCTACGGTATCCGATACGAATCGCAGAACGGCATCGGAGACCACAATGACTGGGCGCCTCGTATTTCATTCGCCTGGGCTCCGGGAGCCAATGGCAAAAAGCCAGCCAAGACTGTGATTCGAGGTGGGTATGGGTGGTTCTTCGACCGGTTTGCTGAAAACAACATCATGCAAGCGCTCCGTCGCAACGGGATCAACCAGCAGCAGTACGTGATCAAGAACCCCGGATTCTACGAGAATGCGCCGGATGCATCGTTGCTTGCCGCAAGTAGCACATCAGCACCCACGATCTATCAGATTTCACCGGATCTGCGGGCTGCTGTGAACATGCAGACTGCCTTGGGCATCGAGCATCAGTTCAGTAAGACCTTTACGCTCACTGCCACCTACGTCAACTCTCATGGAGTGCATCAGTTCATGAGCAATAACATCAATGCGTACCTGCCAGGCACGTATGACACCACCACTGGAACGGGTACACGGCCGAACGGTATCAACGAGAACGTCTATCAGTATCAGTCTGGAGGAAAGTACAACCAGAACCAGTTGATGTTGAACTACACCGTGCGGGCAAGCCGCGTCTCGCTCTTCGGTTTCTACTCGCTCAACTTTGCCAACGCGGACACGTCTGGAGCCGGTTACTTCCCATCAAATCCGTACGATCCGAGCGCAGATTATGGCCGCGCCAGCTTTGATGTGCGCAATCGCTTCTTGCTGGGTGGAAACATTCAAGCTCCGTTTGGAGTGTCGCTCAGCCCCATGCTGGTGAGCAACTCGGGGCAGCCCTTCAATATCACGATCGGTCAAGACCTCAATGGCGATAACCAATACAACGACCGGCCTTCATTTGCTACGGCAAGCAGCGCATCCGTGATGAGTACCAGCTACGGCAACTTCGATTTAAATCCCTCGTCGGACGAGGCTCGCATTCCGTATAACTACGGAACTGGCCCCGGGCAGTTCAGCATGAACATGCGCATCAGCAAATCGTTCGGCATCGGCCCTAAGGTGACTTCGGGCGCGGGGTTCTCAGGCGGCATGGGAGGGCGCGGTGGAATGGGTGGACCGCGCATGGGAGGTGGACCGGGTGGGGCACCTGGAGGGGGACTTGGGCCTGGAGGACTCAATGGCAGCGGTGGTCCGCAGCGGCCCGATCAGAATGCGAAGAGCCGGTACTCGCTCAACTTCTCGGTAATGGCGCGGAACATGCTCAACAACGTGAACCTCGCAAACCCGGTAAGCGTGTTGCAGTCGCCGCTGTTCGGCAAGTCGAATGCACTTGCAGGAGGATTCGGCTCATCGGCGTCCTCCAACCGTAGCGTTGATTTACAAGTCAGCTTCAACTTCTAGTTCTTGAAGTTCAACTGGCAAGGCACCAGCGTGCGGCCTCCACCAAGGGGCTGCACGTTTTGTTTCTAACCGTATTGTATTTGAACGGTTTATGATGCCAACATGGTAGCAGGGGAATGGGACCGCATGACGCGGTGGAGCTTCGAATACTTCATGAAGCCTAGCGCAATTGCTGCGTGCTTCGTGATTGTGGCGCTCCTTTGGACCTTTCCACTACAGCACATCATCGCGTACCCATTCGTGTTTCTCTTCTTTGGGGCCATCATGGGCAGCGCGTGGTTTGGCGGATTCATGGCCGGCATCTTCGCCGTTGCCATGTCGGGCCTGATTATCGCTTACTTCTTCATCCCACCCCTCTACTCCATGCACATCGCAGCGGGTTCGGAGAGCTTCCTGACCGCATTTCTTGTCTGTGCGATCGCCATCACGATCGTGAGTTCGGCACGAAGACGAAGTGAAAGCGCGATTCGTCTGGCGCGCGATGCGCTCGAGGCCAAGGTGCTTGAAAGAACCGCTGAGCTGGAGCGCTCGAATCGGGAGATCCTTGCGAGTGAGCGTCAGCTTCGGATGCTTACAGAGGCAATTCCGCAGCAGATATGGAGCGCAGATGCATCTGGGCACATTGAGTACTGCAATCAACATCTGCGCGCCTACGTTGGCGAAATTCCCAACGAGATCGGAGAGTCGTTCTTCGGAATTCTTCATCCTGAGGACGAGCCGTTCTACCGTCAAGGCTTACAGGAGGCATTCGCGGCGGGAACAGGATTCGAGATGGAAGCGCGGGTGCGCGGCGCCGGAGGCGACTATCGATGGTTTCTGGCGCGGGCGACACCACAGCACAACGCAGAGGGAAAGATTGTGCGCTGGTATGGAATCCACATCGATGTCGAGGAACAGCGCCGGGCACAACAGAGCCTGATGAGCGCCCAGGATAATCTGGCGCGATTTTCGCGAATTCTGAGCATGGCTGAAATGGCGGCATCCATTGCTCACGAACTGAACCAGCCGCTTACTGCCGTGGTCACTCATGCGTATGCCTGTCGCGAATGGTTGAACAGCAACCCCGCGAATGTCGAAAGGGCCTCATTAACCGCAGAAAAGATCGTGCAGGAAAGCACACGGGCCAGCGCAGTTGTTAAGCGGGTGAGAGCGCTCTTCCGAAAAGACAAGGAAGGTTTGATCCGTGAAGCAACTGACGTCAATATGCTCATCAGGGATCTTGCACGGCTATTGAGAGAGGAAGCGATTCGTCGCGGAGTCTCTATACGGCTTGATCTTGGCGGCAATCTGCCTAAATCGAATATCGATCCGGTCCAGGTTCAGCAGGTGCTCTTGAATCTCGCAACCAACGGCATGGATGCAATGATGGAGAGTCAAGGGCAAAAGGAGCTTTCAATCGAATCCCGGAGAAACGGTGAGAGCGAGATTCTTGTAACGGTGGCCGATACTGGCGGTGGAGTGGCGGCCGATATCATGGATAAAGTATTCGATCCATTTTTCAGTACAAAGCCACAGGGAACCGGGATGGGCCTCGCGCTTTGCCGAACCATCATCGAAGAACACGATGGGCACCTGTGGGTATCGAATGTTGCATCGGGAGGCGCAAAGTTTCAATTCACTCTGAAAGGGTGTTCATGAGCGGGGAAGGCGCAATGCCGGACAAAGAAACGGTCTTCATCGTGGACGACGATGCCTCGATCCGTGAAGCACTGGGGAACCTGCTCGAGTCTGTCGGCATCAGTACTGAGCAATTTGAATCTGCTGAAGCGTTCCGAGAAGGTTGGGATCGTGAGCAGCCAGGCTGTCTTTTGCTAGATGCGCGTCTGCCGGGAATGAGTGGCATGGAACTCCAGGAAGAGTTAAATGCATCTGGAATCGGCATTCCAATCATCTTTATGACGGCGCATGGCGACGTGCCGATGGTTCGAAAGGTGCTCAAGGCCGGGGCCATTGAGTTCCTTACGAAGCCGTTTCAAAAGGAAGAGCTTCTGCAGTCCGTCCGCCAGGCTTTTGCATTCGATCGTGATCGCCGGACCGAAAAAGCTGTGCGCGATTCCATTCTGGCTCGCCTAGGCCTCCTTTCAGAGCGCGAGCGTGAAGTACTGGCCATGGTTACGGCAGGGCTTCTGAACAAGCAAATCGCCTCAAAGCTGAATCTGAGTGAAGTAACGGTCAAACTGCATCGCCGGCACGTAATGGAAAAGATGCAGGCCGAGTCGCTCGCCGACCTGGTGAAGATGTGCGAACGCATCAAGCTTGCCGCGTGGAAGTAATTCCAAATCAGCGAGTAGATGAGGGTTTTCCCTCGTGCGCATAAGGAACTCATAAGATTGCATAAAGAACCCATGAGTATTTGCAAAATCTATACTTTGGGATAGATTGTCCATCCTCATATACCCCTCTAGTCTTTAAGCATCAGTTAGCCGTTGATCCATATCAGGTCGCACCTGATACAACAGCGCAGTGTTTAGCTCACGCGTTTCCCGTGATTCTTACGTTCGGATAAGTGCATTCACCGAACATCGCTTTCACGATCGAATAAAAAGCTGGATATGAATTGCTGGTAGATCGCTATCTACCGGAACAGCAGACGACTATCTCCACGGAGGAGCTATGGGTTTTCAGGCGATTCTCATTGAACTTTTGCTTTCAGGATTCTTCGCGGTAGCGTGTTTCCGCGCCCGCGCCGAGTCGCCCGAAATGAACGGGCTTGCACCTCAAAAGCTGTTTATGTTGACGGATCGCATAGACAGGTTGCGCAAGTCGCGGTGGCAATGGTGTGCCATGGTGCTGCTCCTGATCGTGGTGCGAATGCAGCAAGGCACTCCGATCCTTGCCGAGTTTACTGTGCTCTTACAGTTCGTGCTCTTTCTAGCGCTGCCTTCAAAGAGCTCGTCGAAGTTTGCTTTTGCACATAAGCCTGTGCGGGAGGCCATGGGACGCCGATGAAAGAACTCCTGCAAGCTGCGAAATTAGTGCGCAGAACGCAGAGAAAGTTACGGCAAGGGGAGTATTCAAGAGAGCCATTGCAGTTACTGCGCATCGAGTGGAAGAAAGGTGTGGTCGAGTGCGATTGGCTGATGCGGGCGCCCGATCCGTGGGATGTCGATCTTCCGGAGGATGTGGCCCGTCAAAATCAGACGCATCAGGCACTCAAGGACGCGCTTAGTTTGCGCGATGCAATTTTCGAGTCGTTTCCTGGAGTAGCAAGCGCCGATTTGAGAATGTATCGGATGGATGCGGATCAAGGGTTGGAACTCGTGATGACCGGCAGCGTGAGCCGTTCGAACGAAGTTCTACTGCGCGTTGCTTCTGTTGTCATGCGCGCCAGGTTGTGCGGCTTCAATTTCACGCTGGGATCAACCGGATTGGAAAGCCTGCATTCGGTATCGCTCGGTTGTACCTGATGCAGATTCGAAATCCTTTCAGTCTTTGCACGTCGTAGTTGCAGCGTACCAAGGACTCGTAGTTGGAGTTCTCACCCAACAATAACCAAGGAGGGCCAGCAATGGCGGCAACAAAATCGCAGGGTAAAGCATTCGGGCTATTCATGGTAGGCATTACGACAGCCTGTGCCGGAATAGCATACATTTCATCGGGTAGCGGCATAGCGGCCTTGATCGTTGGCCTTATTGTCGTTGCAATCTCGTTTGGATTGTTTGTCTCGATCAAGCCTCAGGAAGGCAAAGTGCCGATGGCAATTCAGCCGTTTGCACTGAGGTTAGCCGGGCTGGCATTAGCAGCAGGCGGTTGGCTCATCGTACTGTTCGGCTTGCATATCACTTCGTCTGTCTCTGGACGCATGGTCACCTCCCTGATTGGATTCGCGGTTTCACTGGTTGGCGTGATTGGTCTGCTTCCATCGGCATCCAACAAGAACGCGATCTGGAAGGCGTAGCCATCCATTCCCTCATTTTCTACGGAAAAGAATCAAAACCTACCTTGGAGTCAAATTGATGAGAATTGCCCGTACACTTTCCTGTATTTGCGCCCTTGGATTAGTACTCGCATCGGGGGCGGGAATCGTGGCTCGCGCAGACGCCCAAACCACGGCGTCGGCAACTGAGCTGAAGGCCGCCGCCGACAAGGCGCCTACCACCGCTGCCCTCGCCGATGGCGATCCGGGTGGCTCTCTTACCGGCAACATCAACAACGTGCCGGTAGCCGACAGCAAAGCGGGCCTGACGCTTGGTGACGTAGCCAACCAGGTCGGTCAAAACCTGATTGGCCTCAACTTTACGTGGGTCCTGATCACAGGCTTCCTGGTCATGTTCATGCAGGCTGGGTTCGCCTTCGTCGAAGCTGGTCTATGCCGCGTCAAGAACGCCAATCACACTTACATGATGAACTTCTTCGTGTATGGGTGCGGGTTGTTCGCCTACTGGATCATGGGCTTCGCCATCCAGATGGGCGGCGCCGCCGGCAATGGAAACCTTGGCGGGTTGCAATCGCTCGTCGGTGAGCAGCAGCTGAGCATTTTCGGCACCAGCTGGGGCATCTTCGGACACTCCGGTCTGTTCCTTGCAGGCCACACCTACGACGTAGGTGTCATGGTCATCTTCCTGTTCCAGATGGTGTTCATGGATACAGCCCTGACCATCGTTACCGGGGCCTGCGCCGAACGCTGGAAGTTCCTCACCTTTGCGGTTTCATCAGTGATCATGGGCGCCGTTACTTACCCGCTCTTCGCGAACTGGGCTTGGGGCGGCGGCTGGCTGTCTGCGATTGGCGGTAATCTCGGACTTGGCCATGGCTACTGCGATTTCGCCGGCTCCGGTGTTGTGCACGCCGTGGGTGGATTGACCGCTCTGGCATGCGCTCTCATTGTCGGCCCTCGTATTGGCAAGTTCAATCGCGACGGATCGGCAAATGCAATCATCGGCCACGATATCTCGGCCGTCATGATCGGCTGCTTCATTCTGGCCTTCGGCTGGTTCGGATTCAACCCCGGCAGCACCCTGGGTGCTTCGGGCGCAGGTTGCCTCCGCATCGGTTCGGTCGCCGTCAACACCATGTTGGCAGGCTGCACCGGAACCTTCGGAGCCGTCCTCTATATGTGGATCCTGAAGGGTAAGCCCGATGCCTCGATGGCCGGCAACGGACTGCTGGCCGGCCTGGTTGGAATCACTGCTCCTAGCGGATTCGTTAATCCGACGGGCAGCGCGATCATCGGCTTCATCGCCGGCATTCTGGTCTGCCTCAGCTGCGCGTTCGTCGAGAACAAGCTGAAGGTCGACGATCCGGTCGGCGCTATCTCAGTCCACGGCACCTGCGGACTGTGGGGCGTACTCTCGGTCGGTCTCTTCGCCGATGGCACCAGCAACTACGGTGGTTCCTGGAACGGCGTCACGGGATCTGTTACCGGCCTGTTCTACGGTGACGGAAGCCAGTTGGTAGCGCAGCTCGTGGGCATCGCCACTCTGGTTGGCTTTGTCTTCACCTTCAGCTACGTAATCAATTGGGTTCTGGACGCCCTCATGGGGCAGCGTGTTTCAGCGGAGACCGAAATCGAAGGTCTCGACCTACCTGAAATGGGTCAGCTCGGATTCCCGGACTTCGTATTCCGTCCGGAGCCTGAGTTCCTGACGCCTCCCGTGGCCTCAGTCGCTTAGTTTTGCCTTTCGGGGCATTCTCCTGGCAGCAAGGCTGACTTCCAATGCCTTGCTGCCCACTTTTCACCGAGATTCGAGGGAATAGAAATAATGACGAACCTGGCATTTACCGGCGCCTCACAGGATCAGGAAAACTATCTGGCCGAATCCACGCCATCAACTTCGGCGCTTGCGGCCTTACTCCGCCCTGGGACCACAGATGTGCTGCAGCGCATGTTCCGGGATCCCCGCGTGCTTGAAAAGCACGAGACTGCCGATTTGGTTGCACAGCTTCGCTCTGCGGTAGACCTTGCTCCTCAGTTTGTGGAACTGCGCGTGGTGCTCGGAATGGCGCTTTGCGTAAATATTGAGATTCAGGATGCAATGGAAGAGCTGCGCACGGCTGTTGAGATGGATCCAAACAGCTATATCGCTCAGCTCAAGTACGGCGAATTGATGATGCGGCTTCGCGCCTGCGACAAGGCGGCCGAGCATACACATCGTGCTGCAAAATTGGCATGCAACGCCGCGCAGTCTGATTTGGCTCGCAAACAGGCGGCAACGATTCGTACAATGAAGCAAGAGGGAATCGAGCGTGGTGGCTATGGCGGCTTGCTCCCTCGTCTGTTCCGCAAAGTTCGCAAACCGGTTTCTTCAAACACAGCACCCGTTCTTGTTGGTACCAAGTAGGAGAGGATGCCTGCACCCCTGCAATTGGCGTTGCTGATCGCGATTCTGCTACCAGCAACGAAATTCATCGCTGCATTGTGTGCCCGCTACGGCATTCCACCCATTTTGGGCGAGCTGATGGTGGGTGTCATTGCGGGTCCAGGCTGTTTTGACCTGCTACACTCGCGGCTGTTCCACGGCACGTCTGCTACCGATGCGTTCATTCTGTTGGCGCAGATCGGCGGCTTCGTGCTCATGTTCATCGCGGGGCTCGAAACTGACATTGACCGCATGAAGGAGGCCAGCGCTACAGCGTTTCTTGTGGCGCTTTTCGGTGTTATCTGGCCATTCTTTCTTGGCGCCGGTGCGGCCCGCCTCCTGGGGCTCTCCTGGGCTAGTGCCGCTTTTATGGGCGGTGCGCTCACAGCCACCTCCGTCTCAATCTCAGCACGTACGCTTATGGATGCCGGCAAGATGACCACATCTGAGGCTTCAGTTATCCTTGGCGCCGCGGTCATCGATGATGTGATGGGTCTGTTCGTCCTCTCATTTCTCGCTGCAACGTGCAGCACTGGAACCGCAGAGGCATTTGGCGTTGCACCGGCTCTGTCCGAATGGCTGCAGCACAATTGGCCATGGGCCGCGGCTCATCCGCTCACGATACAGATGTCGATCATCGCGGTATGCGTCGCAGTGTTCTTCGTGGTGGCATTCGGAGCGGCGCAGCGATGGGTCGATCCCCTGATGCGCCTCTTCCGCAAGCTCGATGTAAGCGAAGCTGTAAGTAGCTGCGTGCTGGCAATGGTCATGCTGTTTGCGGTCAGCGCGGAGTGGCTAGGTAGCGTAGCTGGTATTACCGGTGCATATCTTCTTGGCTACGTATTTGCAGGGGCAAAACTCAAGACACTCATCGAGCGCTCCTTTCACGCAATTGGTCATGGCTTTTTGATCCCAATCTTCTTCGTCGCCATAGGATTGGAGAGCAACTTCCGTTCCCTCAGCGGGCACTGGATGCTGTTGTTCGTGATCTTTATCGTTGCGATTGTGAGCAAGCTACTCGGTTGCGGAATGGCCGCCCTTGGTATGGGCATGGGGACGGTGCGGAGTCTGCGCATCGGCTGTGGGATGATCTCACGGGGTGAGGTCGGATTAATTGTTGCAGCCATGGGAGCGAGCACCGGCATATTCCAGGAGCCTGAAGTCGCAGTGATGGTGGCGGTGGTTCTTCTTACAACAGTGCTGACACCAATCTTGATGCGCGGTGCATTTGCCATTAAATGTGAGTATGACGAAGACAATTCAGATTCCGACGATCCGGGCGGCTATTCATCGGTCGCAGAACCGCAAGTAGAAGCTTCATAAAAATGCCATCACAGGAATATTGAAGGCTGTGATGGCATTTCCAAGTCAGAGTTATACGAGTTCCAGTTCGGATTCCTTTGATTCAACCTTGACTCGCAGTTTCGATTCCTTGCTGAACGAGTGACCAGTCAGCAAGCCCAAGACAAACCATCCTAGTAGTGCCGCTCCGATGGCGAACAAAACGTCGCCCGGCACGCGCATCCATCGCAGGATCTGCATGGCAGGCATTTGCATGAATTCAGCGGAGCGCGCGTACCAGGTACCTTGTTCAATCGATGCCATGGCCTGCATGATTCCGATGGGCAGCATGCTGAGGATGACCATAAACGCCAACCCAAAGTTGATGCACCAGAAGGCAGCCTTCAGGACGCCTTCCTTCCATTTACGTCCGGGCTGCAGCACGCGCAAGCAGAACAGGGTGAGCCCAAGGCCGAGCATGCCGTACACGCCAAAGAGCGCCGTGTGGCCGTGCACGGGAGTCAGGTTCAGGCCCTGCATGTAGTAAAGCGCAATCGGAGGATTGATCAGGAATCCGAAGATACCGGCGCCAACCAGATTCCAAAAGGCCACGGCAACGAAGAAGTAGATCGGCCACTTGTAATTGGCAATCCACGGGGCTTTCTCTGTCGGTCGCGAGAGACGCAGATTATCCCATGCTTCAAAGCCGATTAGTGTCAGTGGAACAACTTCGAAGGCGCTGAAGACTGCTCCGAGTGCGATGACCGCAGGTCCGGCGCCCGCGAAATAGAGATGGTGGAACGTTCCGATGATGCCGCCCGAGAGGAAGATCACGGTTGAGAAGAGCACGGCACGCGTCGCGCTGCGAATCTCGAGCAGCCGAAGCCTCGTAAAGAGAAACGCAATCACGACTGTCGCAAATACCTCGAAGAAACCTTCGACCCAGAGATGAACCACCCACCAGCGCCAATACTCCGCGGTGACCAGATTGCTGCGTTGACCGTACATCAATCCCGATGCATAGAAAGTCGGGATAGCGATACTTGAGACAAGGAACAGGGAAAGCAGCGATCGATCTTCGCTGTTCCGTTTGAAGGCGGGCTTGAGTGAACGAACCATGAGCACGAGCCATAAGACCAGGCCAACAAAGAGTAGAATCTGCCACAGCCTTCCGAGGTCAACATATTCGTAGCCCTGGCTGCCGAACCAGAACCACAAGTTACCGAGTTTCTGCTGAATGCCTAACCACTCGCCAGCCATCGATCCGCCTACGACCAGCACCAACGCAACGAACAGTACATTTACGCCGAGACGCTGGAACTTCGGTTCATGCCCACTGACCGCAGGCCCCACGTAGAGCCCCGTCGCCAACCATGAAGTAGCAATCCAGAAGATGGCCAGTTGCAGATGCCAGGTACGTGTGATTGCGTAGGGCAAATACTTGTCCAAGGGGAAGCCGTAGAATCCCTGGCCTTCCACGCCATAGTGAGCCGTGATGATACCCATCAGTATCTGCACGGCCCACAGTGCAATGACCACGATGAAGTACTTGATAGTGGCGCGTTGCGAGGGCGTGGGTCGGAATCCGAGGAATGGGTCCTGCTCCGGAATTGGGCCGTGAACAAGTGCTTTCTCCTGCGACGAATACCACCAGACGAGTGCGCCAATACCCGCCAGCAGACACACGATGCTCACGATGCTCCACATGATTGCGCCGGGTGTTGGCCCATTAGCGATGAGAGGCTCATGCGGCCAGTTGTTCGTGTAGGTCACATTTGATCCGGGACGATCCGTGCTGGCAGCCCATGCTGTCCACCAGAAGAAGGCGGCAAGCTGTCCCTGCTTGCTGGTATTAGTGAGCGCGCCTGCGGGGATCGCATAATCCTTACGCCCGTTTGCAAAAATATTGGAATAGTACGTTGAAAGATTGCTGAAGGCTGCTGCCCGGTCGCTGTCGACCGTCACTCGATTCCGGCTTGCATCGTATGTGTTGGTCCGCATCTCGCGAACCAGCCGCGCTTTCAGTACGGCTTGCTGATCGGCATTGAGTGCTGCAAAGCCGGCTGCTCCTTCGCGCTGAGCCCAGCGGTCAAGTAGAAACTGGGATTCGCGGTGGATCCAGTCGGCGCTCCAGTCGGGGGCAACATAGGCTCCATGTCCCCACACCGTGCCGACCTCCTGTCCACCAATCGACTGCCAGACGCCCTGGCCGTCGGTGATGGTCGATCCCTTAAATAGAAGCTGACCCTCGGTTGTGTAGACGTCGGGGAGAGGGGGAGCATGGGTGATCATCTTCCGTCCGACACCACCCAGGACGGCAAACGACGCAATGATAACAACGGATAACGCCAACCAATAGCGTTTGTATGACATTCGATTTTCCTCGATTCGCCATGCGAGACGCATGCGGCTTATTTCTAAAACTGAGAGTAGGTTGGCGCGGAGAGCAAAGCAGGGACTTAAGTCACAGGGGAGCGAAAAACTTTGCACTGAGCTGGCAAAGGGGATTCCAGCATCAGATTGATACGGGGCTGCATCTGTCTCGATTCGTGCCTTCAGAAACCTTGCTTAAATAGAGGCTAGGACTTTGGTCACTGCATTCCTTGCTGGAGAGGGATTCTAATGGGTGTGTGAAAGCATAGGTCAGCCGAAGGGATGATCCAGGCGCGGCCTGGCAGCGCTAAGGCGGGAGTGAGGTGGCGGAGGTTAAATGATTGGAATTCAAATAGGCGCGAAGCGTGACAGCGGATTCGATGACCCTATCGGCATGCTCACGGATTGCCATCGCAGAATCGAGAGTTTTTTGCGGGTGCTGTGCATGGTGGCAGATCGCGCGCGCGGCAGGGTGCTGAGCGAGGAGGAAACGGTGGCGGTGAGTGGCGCCCTCAGTTATTTCAAGTCTGGCGGGCAGAGGCATACTGCGGACGAAGAAGAGTCGCTGTTTCCGCGGCTTCGGAAACAGGGCGTGGACAACGCCCTTGCGGAAATTCAACGACTCGAAGGCGAGCACAGGCGCGCGAGCGAACTGCACGAGTTGGTCGAAAAACTATATCTCGACTGGATTGAAGCAGGCCGTTTGAGCGCCGACGATGAGCGGATGCTGCTTGATTCAACTGCGGAACTGGATCGCATCTACAAGGCGCACATCAAAGTCGAAGAAGAGTTGGTCTTTCCGCAAGCGGAACGGACTCTCGACAAAAAATCCATAGAAGAGATGGGGCAGGAGTTTCGAACGCGCCGGGCCTGACGACTGTGACGGCGGCCATACGGGCTCGTTCCTCTATTCGAGTAAGATCGAATGTTGAGCATGACAACGTCACGTCTGTAATTCGATGAGCGTTGTCGCAGACTTTACAGCTAGAGGAAGAATTTGAAAGTCGCGATTGAAGTTCTAAAGTGCCGTTGCAGTATTCGTACTTACACAAAGGAAGCGGTTCCGCGAGACATCATCGAAGATATTATTGACTGTGCACGGCTGGCGCCGACGGCGATGAACGATCAGCCGTGGGATTTTATTGTGGTTACGTCTCCGGAGCGTCTTGCGCAAATTCCGCCCATGCTGGGCCACGCCGAATTCATTGCCAAGGCCGCGTTTGCAGTACTGGTTCTGGCGCGCGATACAAACTATGCAGTAGAGGATTGCTGTGCAGCTACTGAGAATCTGTTGATTGCTGCTGCTGCTCATGGACTCGGCTCTTGCTGGGTGGCCGGAACTAAGCAGGCATATGGTCCGGTTGTGGTCGAAGCCTTCGGCGCTCCTGCCGACCGTCAATTGATTGCGATCGTTTCGTTCGGCTATCCGGCGGAAGAGCCAACCCTGGATAAGCGGCCCTTGACGGAAGTTCTTCATTGGGAAGAGTTCTAGAGTCTTTCTCTCTGCACCATCAAAGTTGGATATTGCCCGCGTTGAATCGCTCATGTAAATTGGAGATCACTCGCGGCGGCCCCTTCCGCCGCATCTCAGGCAAAGACAGGAGAGACTGCGCATGTGCGATGACTTCATCCACCAGGGAATGACTCACGATCCTACGGTTTCGCGGAGAGCATTCACTCTCGGAGCCGCGGCAACCACAGTGGCACTGCAAACGTCGTTGACATCCGCGCAGACAAAGGTGGTGGAAAAGGATGTAAACGTACCAATGGCGAACGGCGTTGCCGACTCCGCACTCTTTTATCCAGAAGGCAAAGGGCCATGGCCGGCGGTACTGGTGTGGACTGACATTCTTGGGCTCAGGCCTGTATTTCGCGAGCTAGGGCAGCGGCTTGCGGCCGAGGGCTATGTGGTGTTAGTGCCGAATCCGTTTTATCGCAATGCCAAGGCGCCAGTGGTGGACGGTTCGTTCGATTTCAGTAAACCTGAAGATCGAGCCAAGGTCATGCCATTGGCAGCCGCGTTGACTGAAGAAGCAGATATAGGCGATGCAAAGTCGCACATTGCGTTTCTTGACGCGCAACCGGAAACCGACAAGAGCAAAAAGATAGGCGTCCAAGGTTACTGCATGGGCGGACCGCTTACCTTCCGCACTGCCGGTACTGTACCGGAGCGCATTGGAGCGGCGGCGACGTTTCACGGCGGAGGTTTGGTTACCGACAAGCCGGACAGCCCGCATTTCATGATCCCTAAAATGAAGGCCGAGGTCCTGTGCGCAGTCGCGGATAACGACGACAAACGCGACCCCGCGGCGAAAGACAAGCTCAAAGAGGCTTTCGCGGCTGCGCATCTGACAGCGACAGTTGAAGTCTATGAAGGCTGCAATCATGGCTGGACCGTACGCGGAAGCCAGGTGTACAACGAGCAGGGAGCCGAGCGCGCCTGGGCAGAGCTGCTTGCACTCTACAAGCGAAACCTTGCCTGAGCGCAGCCTCCCGAGCATTCATTTCTGCCGCCGCTTCATATTGCGCGGGAACGCAATCTGAACAGCGGCGTTTCCGTTCGTATCTACCAGGTCTTCTTCCAGACCTGGAGAACGGGGTAGCGGTTGACAGCCGAGGGTTGGTAGTTCGACCGCGACACCCACCAGGTGATACGTGCCTGCGGATCTGCGGCGAAGGCGGGGTCCGACTTAACCTTCGCCTCGAACTCTTTCATCCACTCCGGGTGCTCGTTGGCGACTTTGGTTGCGATGGGCACGCTAAGGTAAGGGTTCGCACCGATGCGTCCCATCGGCTGAAAGATGGAGGTGGCGAAACCGATACGGATGAGGGCATCAGGAGCGGCTGGGTGAAGCAACATCATGATGAGCCGCGCACGCTGCTGATGCAGCGGAACCCACCAGGAGCCCGCGGGAACATCGACCTTCTCCTTGACCGGTTCGAGGGTATAGTCCATTAGTTCACCGGCTTCGCGGGAACTGACATGCTTCACGTCGCTGAAGCGCCAGGTCTCGAACTCCTGATCCAGCTCTTTGGGGAGGACTTCCATCTTGATGCCGTGCAGTTTCAACTCGTCCGCAATCTCCTTCCACTGCAGTGGAACGATGAAACCCAAGGGCTCCTGTGCCTCCGCCGTCGTGTCGATCTCGTCATGCTCGATCGTCTCGATATCGTCCTTTTCAGCGGTGTAGCGAACCACCGGTGTCCCGGTGATCTCCGACTGGAAGGTCGCCGTCTTGAGCGAGTGATACACGAAAGGATGGCCGCTGGCACTGGTCTTGCCGGCGAGATAAACAGGTGGTGCGTTGCGGTCGCCGGCCCGGGCCGCGTATTTGGCATAGGCTTCGCGGATGGCGGTGCGCAGGCTCTGCGGGTCCTCGGTGACGATGTCAATGGAGTTAACCATGATGTCGTAGTCTGCCCACGCGCGTGTTTTAGGGTCTTTCAGGGAGTGGGTCTCAACCAGCAGGCATGGGCGGTTGAGCGCTGCCGTGTACATATGCGAGTAACGCGGCGAGAAGACTTCTATGTAGAATTCACGTTTACCGTGCTGGTCATTCCGGCCGCCGGCGCCTGGGCCGCTACGGAACTGGCCGGCCTCGCCAAAGCCTCCCCCGCGCAGGGCTCCGTACGGCGAGACGAGATGGCCCCCGGCCTCCATACGCTTGTTAAGTTCGGGGATGTAGCGATTGTTTACCCAGGAACGCGTGGGCTCGCCCATATCCCGGTGTTGGGCCATATCCCAGGTGACGTCGTATTGGTAGTCGGCTCCATCGGTCACGTGATTGTCGAACATGAAGTCGGGCATCCATGTCTGGTACAGCTTCAGCCAGCCGCGCATTTCCGGCGTGGCGGCCTTGATGTAATCGCGATTGAGGTTAAGCTCCTGGGCCTGCGTGCGCGTACCGGTCAGCTCAGGTCCGTTCTGGTTGGCGCGATTGAACGGGCCACGGTCTTCGTGGCCGTCAACATTGAAGACCGGGATGACGAGGAAGATCGCGCTCTTGAGCCAGGCCGCGCGAGTCTTCTTGATGACCATATCGCGGACCAGCATGAGAGCGGTGTCTTTACCCTCGATCTCACCCGAGTGGATGCCGGACTGAATTAAGATAATGGCCTTATTTGTCTTTGCGGCGGCAGCCGAGGTGAACGCTTTGTCAGAGGACACGATCATGGCATACATGGCGCGGCCCTCTGAGGTCGTTCCAAACTGGATTACCTTGACCTCGGGCGAGAGTTCAGCGAGACGCCGCATGATGCGAACTGCCTCGGCATAGCGCGCGGTCTGTCGCCATTGGGTCTTTTCGCCAGTGGTGAGAAGGTCTGCCGGAACGTTGACCGAACTCGCGGCCAACGAGGCGGCGGCCGCCGCCATCGGCGGTTCATACATGGAGTGCGGAACGAGCGGATTCTCTTGTGCTGAAACAGAAACAAGAGACAAAGCGAGAACAGCAGATGTCAAGAGTGCAGTGCTGCAGGCGCGGGGCATGCGAGAAAGCCTCCGAAGAGAAATTGTGTTGGTGTTGCATGGTTTCTTCTCAACTGCGCCGAGAAGAGGAAATTGATTCGCATATGCATCGGTTCCGCCAGTCCCGAATTTAACTCTGGCCATTCTGCAGACGTTGCGCGGTCTTCTGGACCTCTCCCCAGACGCGGAGAAGATTGCCGCTCCACAGCTTGCCGATCTGCTCTTCGGTGTAGCCGCGACGCACAAGTTCGAGTGTCACGTTGAATGATTCCGCCGTGCTGTTCCAGCCCTCGATTCCGCCGCCGCCGTCGAAATCCGACGAGATGCCGACATGGTCGATCCCAATGAGCTTCACGGCGTAATCGATCTGGTCGACCAAGTCCTTCACGGTGGCTGGAGCGGGGGGCGGGTACTTGGCGTCGATCTCATCGAGACGCTTCTCATATTCCGCGCGCTTTTCGGGTGAAAGAGCATCCAGACCGGGCATATTACGCAGCATCCCATCCATGCCGCTTCTGCGACGCAGTTCACCGGTCGCCGTCACGCTCTCAACCGGGCATGCCCGCGGCGGTGCTTCTCCGGTGTCACCGGCGCCCGCTCCACGTCCACGACTTCTGCCGCCCCCACCGCCTCCGGGAATCAGGTTGAAGTCTTGCAGGAGCTTCATAATAGCTTCGGTGCGCTCTTTTGTCATCGGCTTGAGATACGACGAGAAACCTACGATCTGAATTACTCCGCCATTCTTCTTGAGTGCGAGCAACTGTTCGTCGTCCATGTTTCGGCTTACATCGGCCAGTGCGCGTACGCCTGAGTGCGACGCAATTACCGGCGCTTTCGAGAGGCGGATGGCTTCAAGATTTGCACCCTTCGAAGGATGGGAGAGATCGACCATGATGCCGAGCCGGTTCATCTCAGCGATGACTTGGCGGCCTTCCGACGATAGCCCATTATTGTAGGAGTAGCCCTCTGTTTCGCCGGTATTCGAGTCAGCAAGCTGACTGTTGCCGTTATGAGCCAAAGACATGTATCGCGCACCCCGATCGTAAAACTCCTTCACGCGCGCGACATCTGTGCCGATCGGGTATCCGTTCTCTACGCCAATCACCGCAATCTTGAGTCCCTTTTTGTGAAGCGCGATCACGTCAGCGGGTGTCAGCGCGAGGCCAATCTGTTTAGGTGCGATCTGCTCGGTCAATCTGTGGATAGCATCGAACTTCGCAATTGCCTGCTTGTATGCATGATCGTAGCCCTCCGGCGAAAGTGGCCCCTGGCCGACGTAGACGATCATGAACGAAACATCCATGCCGCCTTCCACCATCTTGGGCAGGTTGACCTGCGTGGTGAGCCGCATCGTGTAGTTGCAATCGGGCGTGAAGTTCGAAGGCTCGATGTCGTTGTGAGTGTCGAGTGTAACTACATGGCTGTGAATCAATCTGGCTTTGGCAATCAAGGCCGCATCATCGGACTGCGCCTGAACGGCCTGCGATGCAAATAGGAAAACACCAAGGAGAAGGACTGTCAGATATTTCAAAACGGCCTCCGGCAAGAACGAGATGGCCCGAAAATTGATAACCTCGGGAAGTTGAATTGACGCCGCATGGCAGGGAATACAAGCTGTGCGCGCCAACGTTTCATGAAGACTGTGTACGGACTAAAAGGACTGGGAAGGTAGCCTTCCCAGTCCTTCAGGGTAGTTGGTTTCAACGATGCTTAGAAGATGAGCTTTCCAGCGAACTGAACGTTGAACGGAGCGCCGGACGAGATGCCCGTCGGTGCACTGGTGATTTGACCAAAAGTCGAGCTTGTGATGCTCGTGGTTGGGTTTCCAGGGTTGACATGGTTGAAGAGGTTGAAGATATCGGCACGCAACTGGAAGTTCAGGCCTTCACGAATATTCGTGTTCTTCACCAGGGATGAATCCAGGGTGAAGAAACCGGGCCCGCGGAACTGATCGCGAGCTGTATTGCCGTGTGATCCGTAGGCGGGCTTGGTGAAGATACCCGCAGGAGAGGCCTCCCAGTACTGGATGAATTTGCGGCCATTCGAATCTGTCTGAATCTTCATGCTGCCGGTCTTGTACTCGGTACCGCTGTAGTCGACACGATCCCTGCCCATGCCGATACCCGTGTTATCTCCTACCGTGATGGAGAAAGGAGCCGAAGTGTGTGCCGTGACAAAGGCGGTGGTCTGCCATCCTTTGGTCAGGGCAGGAAGAATATGACCGATCTGCGGAGCCTGCCAGACGAGATACGCATTGATGGTATGACGGATATCGAAGGTGGCGTTTCCGTAGTCAAGGGCTAGGTTGTTGGAATCGGTCGGCCCGGTGCTGCGGAATCCCGATCCATTATCGAGTGAGTGGGCGTAGTTCCAGGAGAACTGGCCGGTAAGACCGTGGTATCCTCCGGTTCTCAGAATGACTTGCAGCGCGTTGTAGTTGGAGGCCGCGTTGCTGGACACCTGTATGACCGCACCGATTTGATCGTAGTTGGTGACGCATCCGCTGTTATTGCAGGGACGCCGAGTCAGCAACGCACTCGCGGATGTGCCCACACCCGGAGCAGCCTGATTGACATCCTCAAGTATGTAGAGATGCGTGCCCTTGGAGCCGACATACTTGACCGTCAACACCGTCCCTTTGCTGATTTGATACTCGGTGCCGAGGCTGTAGTTATAGGCATACGTAGTATGCAGATTGGGGTCGACGGAGAAGAGGCCGAAGCTGGAAGGTCCTTGGGCGCTCGACCAGACATAATCGTTCGCGATCCACTGGCCTGGGCCGAGTGAAACATTCCCCACACCGGCTACGGGGTTGGCTTGCAGACCGGTCGCGGTCATGCCAGTTGCGACCCTGCTGCTGTTATTGCCGAACCCGTTGAAGGGCGGCGAATCAAAATAGATACCGTAGCTGCCAATGATTGAAAGCTTAGGCGTCGGTTGGAGGTTAAATCCAAGACGTGGGGAGAAGTGCAGCTTCCCGGGTTTGTAGGTCGGTGGCTCTCCGCTTGCGCCGACGAGGACGAGGCCGTTGGCATCCGCTGCGGGATCGCCGGGACGCCAGACAGACAGGGCGCCGGTCGTCGACAGAGATCCGAAGTATTCATACCGGACGCCATAGTTGAGCACCAGGTTGGTCAAGGCGTGATACTGGTTCTGAATGAAGAAGGCCAGGTCAGTCCGATACAGATCGCGGCGCAGGTTGCCCTGGATGAAAGAACCTGAGTTGTAATAGCCAGCGAGGAAATCGGCAAGCGCAAGGACTTCTGAGTGGGTCCCTATATAGCTGGAGTCATCGACACCGCCGCACTCGATAGGCAACGGACTTGTTGTACCGCAGACCTGAGCTAGGTTGGGCTTCTCAGACCACGCAGATACGCCATTTGGCAAAGCAACGTTACCATTGGACGTGTAACCGGTGAATGCAAAGTTTCCGCGCACGCCGGACTGGTACTGCAGGTCGATGTAGCTCCTGCGGAACTCACCGCCGAAACGGAGCTGGTTCTTGCCATGTACCCAAGTTGCGGAATCCGTGATATGGCCGGTGTAATCCTTACGGCCCAGGGGCTGGGTCGAGCCTGTACCGTCAAAGCCGGTGAGGCTGATGGTCGGAGCACCGAAGAGTGATGGATTGGTGACGCCGGTGTTCAAGCCCAGCGACGGCATATCGAAGCTATGGTTCACATCGTTGAACGTCTGATTGAAGATACCAGTGGCCACCAGAAGCTGGTTAGAGAATCGGGGAGAAACCGCCCAGTTATGCATCAATGAGAAGTTCTGCGTAATGTCTGGAGCGACCTGGTAGTACCAGTACACTGGGCCGCCCGGTTCGGCTTGGCGGCCAGTGCCGACGAAGGCCTGCAGGCGCAGAGTTTGGTTCGGCGTCATATCGTAGTTGATGTTGCCTACAAAGTTGTCGCTGTAACCGTGCCGCTGGTGCGTCTCGATGTAGTTGCTGGTGTCTGCCACAAGTCCAGCCTGGTTGCCACCCGGCCACAAGGTTTCGATCAACGTCGTGGAAAGTGGATTCACCGGCCCGAAGCCGTGACGTGCCAACAGGTCTGTGGCCTCCGTTACGTAGTCTGCGCCTGGTTCGGTGGCGCCAGAGCTGGAAACCTGGATGCCGTAAGCCTGGCGCTCGTAGTTGGTGAAGAAGAACAGCTTGTCTCTGAAGATCGGGCCGCCGATCGCGCCGCCAAACTGCTGGTTGCGGACCTTCTGCTTACGGGCGCTGTCGAGAGAGAAGAAGTCGCGCGCCGCGAAGAACTCGCTGCGGAGAAACATGTAGGCTGAACCGTGAAATTGATTCGTACCGGTTTTGAGACTCAGGGAAACGAGACCGCCGGCGCTATGTCCCTCTTCCGCGTTACCAGAAGATTGCACTGAGAACTGGTCGATCGCTTCGATGGGAAGGGTTACGCCGGCGATCGGGCCGACGCCGCCCTGGTTGGCTGCGGTACTGCCTTGCCAGATGTCGTTGTTGTCGGCGCCGTCAATCTGGTAGTTGTTCTGGTTGCTGCGCGCGCCATTGAGGGAGCCAGAGGAGTTCATACCCGGAGCGAGTTGGAGGAGTTGGGTAAAACTGCGGCCATTCAGAGGAATCTCAGAGACGGCCTTCTGGGCGATAACCGCGTTGTTTGCAGAAGACTCAGTTTGAATCTCTGTATTCGAATCGGCTTCCACATCAACGGTCACCTGGGTTCCCGATACCGAGAGCTTGGGATTAACCGGCGTAACAGCACCAGGGTTTACAGAGATGCCATTTAACTTCGCATCACCAAATCCCGGTGCAGAAACCGTCAGAGAGTAGGTGCCGATCTGCAGATCTTGAAACACGTAGACACCAGCGCTGGTACTGGTCGTTTGGCGAGTAGCACCTGTGCCGGTACTAGTTAGCGTAACGCTGGCGTTGGGAATTGCAGCACCCGATTGGTCAACCACGGTTCCGCTGATTCCACCTCGATACGTTTGGGCGGTGACGGGCAGCAAAGCCAGCAAAACAAACAGAAGTGAGGTAATGCCTCCAACTAATCTGACAACACGCATACTTCCTCCTTGGTTAGGAATGTCGCCGACACACTCGCTTGGTAGAGACGAATGCGGAGTCGCAGCACAAAGCTGAAACCAGGGAACGGCTTATTTTCCAATTTCGGTTTTAGATCGAACGATCGCGCAAGTTAGGAGGCAACTTGGCCTGCAAGGATGGGTCGTGCCTACTGATAGAGCTCTACCCTCGAAACAATACGTGGTTTCGTGGACATCTAGCCTAAGTAGGTAGTTCTATTGAATCAGATTCTGAAGAGATGTCAATAAGAAAACGCCTCATCGGCGGCTTAAACGGTGCGAGGAAACTACTTCACTTGCGTGATGCAAGACTTTGTCTGGGCCGCAGTTCCGCGAGCGGCCGCGCCCCAGACAACGAGTACATGTAACGGCCGTTAATGCGATGAGCGGCGCCTGATATTCGTTGTAGCTGCACCTGTAGCCTAGTTACTTTTTCAAAGGCTCGGGAGTTGGGATGCGAGGGAGCATGTTTGCGCGAGTCGCAGCGTTGTAAGTAAACCATGCTTCGATCATGGCGCCCTGCATCACATCGTTCTTCTGCACGCGGTCATAGAGGTCCATGTTGGAGTGGTGCGTTCGTGTGCCGTACTCCAGGCCATCTTGCTGGAAACCAACGCCGTCTAATCCTATCCACGAGAAACTTGTGGAGTCCGTGCCCCCGGGTTGTGCGGTGGGCCTGAACTGCGCCCCACCCGAAACAGCAACGATGTGCTGGTCTCTGATGGGTTCGATCCAGGACTTGAATATGGCCGCAAGCTGGGGATTACCCAGCGCCGATACTCCACGGAATTTGCCCGATCCTCCGTCGTCGTTAAAGTACACGTCAAGGTTGTCGTACTCTGGAGTCTTTTTCATGGTGTCGCGCGGAGCAAAATGTTGCTGCACATAGGCGATTGATCCATAGAGCCCTTCTTCTTCGCCGCCCCACAGAGCAACGCGGACGGTGCGCGCCATGGGTTTGTGCATCGTTGCCAGGATACGCACCGCCTCCATCGCAACCGAGGAGCCGGTACCGTTGTCGGTGGCGCCGGTACCGCCTTGCCAACTATCGAAGTGACCGCCGAGCATCACCACCTCATCAGGCTTGGTGGCTCCCGGAATCTCGCCGATGACGTTGTATGCGTCTTGATCGTGCTGATAATCGACAGCGATATCGAAGGTGAGTTTAGGTGTGATGCCATGTTGCAGCAGACGGACAATGCGGTTGTACTGTTCCGGCGTTACGGCCACCATCGGAGGCGGAACCGGATCTTTGGGATCCTGCGATCCACCGTAGGTTGAAAAGACTGTACCGCCGTCGCCGTTATATCCCGGAGTGAGGACTACGGCCACGCCTTCTTCTTTCATGAATGCGTTGACCTCGTTGCGAAGTTCGTGGTTTTTGGGCTCGGCTAGGGCAAGCGATGTTGGCGTGTACTCCCACGTCCCTTCATCGGCTCTGCCGCGGCCGCGCGGCCTGGCAGGGCGGCCGTTGGCTGTCCCAGGGCGACCGCCGGGCATGCCTCCGCGCGGCTCGCTTGCGCGTGCTTCAATCTCCTCATCCGTCAGGGGAGTCGCCGCTTCTGCTGTCGTGTGCAACATGAGGGTGGGCGGATCGAACATCAGAACCACCTTGCCCTTGAGCTTGCCCTTGTATTTGGCGAAATCTTCCTTTGAGTGAATCGGTGCCCACATCGCATCTGCTGTGATCGGGCCGTTAGTCCCAGGCGTCCACGCCAGCGGAAAACCTATCAACGCAGCATAAGCAGGAGTATCGAGCGCGCCATAAAACTTCTTGATCTGCCACCCGTCTCCGAAGGGGAACTTTTCCACGTGGACGTTCTTGAGTCCCCAGGCCCTCATCTGCTTCATTGCCCATTCGGCAGCGGCTCGATGATTGCTGCTGTTGGTAACGCGCGGTCCGTATACCTCGGACATGTAAAAGAGGTTTTCCATCACTTGCGAGTGCTCAAAGGCTTCGTTCTTGATTTCAGCCAAGGCGTTCAGATCAACTTTGTCCCCTGTAAAATCTTGCGCGGTTAGGGACGAGATGATCAGTAGCGCCGCGAGCGTGGCAGCAGACTGTTTGAAACGGCGTAGATTCATGAAGCTTCTCCCTTTCGAAGAGGAAAAATGGGTAGAGCACACAAGTGGAGCCAGTTGACAAAAGTTAATGAGTCGGCCCGCCGGATCAGCAGGGGAAGCTGTAGCGGGAAATTCTGAATTTCGTTAGGTACGAAGCCGGCGAATTCGCAGTCGCGATGTAAACCGCGAACTCGTCCTCGCGTTGCGCTTAGGGCAGTTTGAAGGTATTGTTCGTCCGGTCATCGTCTGGAAGAACATGGTCGGGATCGACAGTTGCGGATACTGCAGTCTTGTCGCCGTGGAAGGTGAAGTTTGCTGCACCCTTCGACAACCACGCTTCTGCTGGAATTCGCATCCGCTCCTTTGAGCCGTCTGTGTAGGTAACTTCAAGAGTGGCTGGCAGAACGAGCGGTCTCCGGTTCGACACAGTGACGGTCAGTCCCTTCTTTGCGTCGCCGTCAACGTAACTGGCTGCATCGACAGAGAGGTCGAGCGTCCAGTTATGCGTGTACCAGCCGCGCCAGAAATAGCTCAGGTCTTCACCTCCCTCACTTTCCATGGTGCGAAAGAAGTCAGAGGGGCTAGGGTGCTTGAACGCCCACCGGCGAATATAGGTGCGGAACGCTTCGTCGAAGCGCTGCGGACCGAGGATCTGATCGCGCAGCAGTGTGTTGCCGTAAGCTCCCTTGAAGTAGCTCACCGGATGCGTCAGCGCACGGCTATAAGCATCGGCGTGACTCAGAAGTACGGGGGCCTCCGGGTCATCGAGCACTTTCAGGATGGTGTCAGGTGGTTCGCCTCCAGCCGAATACTCGCCGTCGCGTTTCGGACCGTACTTGCCGTTCTCAAAGACATCGGAGACGGCAATGTCGATGAAGGTGTTAAAGCCCTCGTCCATGAAGGCGTTTCGGCGCTCGTTTGAGCCCACAATCATGGGGAACCAGCTATGGCCAAATTCGTGAACCGTCAATCCAAAGAAGCCCGGCATCCTGGAATTGACACCATCGAAAACCGCGCCAGGATACTCCATCCCGCTTGAGAAACCACCGATGCTGAACGCCACAGGCCAAGGGAACTCATACCAACGCTTTGAGAAGTACTCGATCGCAAATTTGGTGATCTCGGTCGAGCGGTCCCAGCGATCTGGCCCCACGCTCTCCGGCGGATAGACACTTTCGGCCAGAGCCTGTTTTCCGGAAGGCAAGTTGATACGCGCCGCATCCCAGATGAAAGCCGGCGACGCGCTCCACACAACGTCACGCGTATGGTCCATGTGATAGTGCCAGGTTTTGGTGCCGGCAGGAGGTGGATGCGCCAACGCTTCCTCCACCTCGGCCAGCGTGCGAATGTAGACAGTCTTATCGGAGTGGTGGGCCTCAGCGATCCGGGCGATCTCCTTGGCGGTAAGAACTTGGGTCTCGTTTACCAATTCGCCTGTTCCCGCGACGATGTAGCTCGCAGGCACGGTGACGTAGTAGTCGAAGTGGCCGTACTCGAGATAGAACTCCGAGCCGAGGTAGGGCAGCGTGTCCCAGCCGCGCAGATCATCGTATACGCACATGCGCGGATACCACTGGGCGATGTCGTAGATCTCCGCGCCGCTCTTGGTAGTGCCCCACGAAGTACGCCCACCCCAGGTGCCCGGCACCGTGTAGTGGTACTTCAAATGGATGCGCATAGCCGTGTGCGGCTTCAGCGGTGTGGGCAGGTGTATCTGCATCCGCGTGTCGCTGACGATGTAGGCGGCCTTGGTTGCGGGCATTGCGCCAACCGCACCTGCCTGCAACTCGACCAACTCGAACTCGAAGCCATCGGTGTAGTTCTCGGTGCTTCCACGTAGGGCTGCGGCCCTGGCAGCGCCTCCGGGGCGGCCCGCAAAAGCTCGGCGAAGTCTTTCGAGTTCTCCAGGTTCGGAACCGAGGTTGTGAGCGCGTGAGTCTTTCCGATACTCGTTCTGCTCAAGGTGTATCCAGAGGCTCGTTAGAGTGTCAGGCGAATTATTCGTATAAGTGATGACCTCATCATTCGTAATCACTTTCTTCTCTGTGTCGAGCGACGCGTGCATCACGTAGTCGGCTTCGTTCTGCCAGTACTGCGGCCCCGGCGCACCCGAGCCCGAGCGGTACTCATTTTCCGGTTCAGGTAGCACCAGAGGCGCAAATGTCACCTTCGGATCAAAGGTTGAAGATGCTGTTTTAGCTGGCGTCGTAACGCCCGCATTCGGTTGCGCTTCCGCAACCACAGTGCCCGCTAGAGCAAAAAAGAGCAGGGAATAGATACACGTCGACTTCACGGGAAGATTCACCTCAAAGGATTTGCTTGGGAATATCGAAGCACGATCCCGTTCGACGGGGAATGGGGTAGAGGCAATCTTACCATAGTGCCGAAATCTGCATTCCTTTGAAGCGTGGCCTTCCCGCAGGCGGCTAGGGCCTAGGGCGGGATTTTTTTGTGAAGCTTGTCTTGCGCATTTGCGTTTTACGTCTTGCTGAGGGGCCATGATGAAAACTTGACTGAGCGTGCTTTCGATGCTGCAAGATGACTTGCAGTATGCCGGAGCCTAGCAGCACGCAGGTCGAAGACGAGTTCATCAGGCAAAAGCTCTCATACCGGAGATTGGGGCATCCGATCCCGGTTGTTGATGAGTTTGTCGCAGGTCAATGAGGCTGGCGTTTCGGGCGGGAAGCTGGCGGAGAGAGTGGGATTCGAACCCACGGTACTCGTTAAAGTACACACGCTTTCCAAGCGTGCGCCTTAAACCACTCGGCCATCTCTCCGGCGGTGGTTGACTGTTTGAATTTATCACATTGGGGTAGCATTCGACTGTGTGACAGCGCCGTTCCGAACACCATGAATTCGCGCGATTTCCCGGTCCGGGAGCGGTCGCTCATAAGTACTGCAGTGATGCCCGCTTGGCATGCCGTTGTGGTCAATCGTTCGTTTGCCGGCAACGTCTGAGCTCAGGTGGAAGCATTCGAGGAAGGTAACCTCGAGGTCCGATTTGCACTTAAATGATCCCCAATTTTTCAACCCCGCTCGACGCCGGCATTGAATCGTGATTTAGCAGCGAACTAAGCCTTCTCATGAAATCGCTTTCCGTAATTCGGCAGGAACGGCGCCAGCGTATTTCGTGGGGTCAAATCGGGGGTATTCGAAAGAGAAGGGTAAGGAAGATATGGTCGCAACATGCAGAAAATAAAATCGTTACTGAGATTTTGGCGGTTATTTACTGCCCTTGAACACGGGCCAGGCTGTACTCGACGGCCGCTAGATGGGCTTGCCTGCGATTGTCTTTCTGCAACTGTGGGATGGAATTGCCAACAAGGCTGGCGTTGTCTTTGAAGGGCTGTGATCAAGCGGGTTACCTTCGCGTCATCTGACGGTACGCGGGGACCCACAAGTGACTATAATCACATGTGAAAAGAGCGAGAAATTCGCAGTCTTTTGAGAATCTACTTTTGAAGGGAATCCCGCCAAATGGCGACAGGAGACCTGGCCCTTGGTCAAGAACAGGGCACACTCGCCGCACAACGGCGTGTCGCAAATGATTTCAGCATTAACGTAGCAACGGTGAACGGGTCCGGCTCGCAATCCGCCAATAGCGTACTGCTGAAGAGCATCTTCGGAATGGGTGTTCCGGTCAGTGGAAAGAACCTCTTCCCGTCGAACATCGCCGGACTACCCACCTGGTACACAATTCGCGCCAGCAAAGATGGTTATGTTGCCCGCAAGCGCGACTCTGAAGTATTGGTGGCCTTGAATCCCGACACCGCAAAGGAAGACGCATTGGCGCTACCGCCCGGCGGTGTGGCCATCTACGAAGAGAAGCTCGATCTGAAGCAGTACCGCACTGACATCGTTTGCTATCCGGTACCGTTCGACAAGATCGCGGCTGCCGTATGCCCTGAGGCCAAGCTGCGCAAGCTGGTCAAGAACATGGTGTACGTTGGCGCGGTGGCACAAATTCTGAGTATCGATCTCAACGTTGTAGAGAACGGCCTGCGGAAGCAGTTTGCGAAGAAGCAGAAGGTCTTTGATCTGAACTTCGGTGCAGTGAAGGCCGGCTTTGACTACGCGCAGACAAACTTCATCAAGCAGGATCCGTTTGTGATCGAGCCGATGAATGAGACTGCAGGCAAGATCATTATTGATGGCAATGCTGCTTGCGGAATGGGTGCAGTGTTCGCGGGCGTTACGGTCGTGGCATGGTATCCGATTACTCCCTCAACCTCACTGGTTGAAGCGGCCACGGATCTGCTCAAGAAATTTCGCGTTACCCCCGAAGGCAAGGCCACTTTCGCGGTTGTTCAGGCTGAAGACGAACTGGCCGCAATCGGTATGGTTCTTGGCGCAGGCTGGGCAGGCGCTCGGTCAATGACATCCACCTCAGGTCCCGGCATCTCGCTGATGGCTGAGTTTACCGGACTTGGCTATTACGCTGAGATCCCCGGAGTGATTTTCGATGTGCAGCGTACCGGACCGTCTACGGGCATGCCTACGCGTACATCCCAGGCTGACCTGCTTTCAACTGCATTTCTTTCGCACGGTGATACCAAGCACCCCATCTTCCTTCCCGGATCAGTGAAGGAGTGCTTCGAGTTTGGCCATCAGGCATTCGATCTAAGCGAGCGCCTGCAGACACCGGTGTTCGTGCTTACCGATCTGGATTTGGGCATGAACAACTGGATGTCGGATAAGTTCGACTATCCTGAAAAGCCTCAAGATCGCGGCAAAGTGCTGACCAAAGAAGATCTGGATCGGCTCGGCGGGTTTGCCCGCTACCGCGATGTAGACGGCGATGCAATCGGCTGGCGCACGCTGCCCGGCACTCGACATCCTAAGGCTGCATACTTTACGCGCGGCTCAGGGCACAACGATGCGGCAGGCTATACGGAGCGCCCCGACGAATACCTGAAGGTGATGGACCGACTGACACGCAAGTTTGAAAGTGCGCGCAAGATGATGCCCGCCCCTGATGCCGTGAAGAATGGAACGTCGAAGATAGGATTCCTGGCCTACGGCACCACTGATTTCGCCCTTCGCGAAAGCATGGACCAGATCAAGAAGGAATACGGCAAGGACGTGGACTACATGCGCATCAGAGCTTATCCGTTCGCGCACGAAATTCACGACTTCGTCGCTTCGCACGAGCGCGTATATGTGGTGGAACAGGACCGCGACGGCCAGTTGGCAAGTCTTCTTAAGCTGGATCTCCAGGCAGAGCAGGTCGTCAAGCTGCGCAGTATCCTGCACTACAACGGATTGCCGATAGATGCCCGCACCATCACTGAAGAATTCGTTGCGAAGGAGGGCCTCTAAATGGCAACCGCGACACCAAATCCTAAAGTGAACCACATCGGCCTGCCCATTCTCGATTACCGGGGCGGCAAGAGTACGCTCTGCGCGGGTTGTGGACACAACGCCATTTCAGAGCGCATTGTCGACGCCATGTTCGAAATGGGCGTGGAGCCAGAACGGGTCATCAAGATGAGCGGCATCGGCTGCTCGTCAAAGAGCCCTGCTTACTTCATGAGCCATTCGCACTCTTTCAACAGCGTGCACGGACGCATGCCGTCTGTCACTACGGGTGCCCTGCTCGGAAATCACACAGTGACGGCACTCGGTGTCTCAGGTGATGGAGATACGGCGTCCATCGGTGTGGGACAATTTGTTCACCTCATGCGTCGAAATCTACCCATGATCTACGTGATTGAGAATAACGGCGTGTACGGATTGACGAAGGGGCAGTTCTCGGCAACGGCGGACATTGGTTCAAAGTTGAAGACCGGCGTCATCAACGAACTGCCTCCAATCGATACCTGCGCACTGGCCATTCAACTGGGCGCCACATTTGTAGGCCGTTCGTTCTCGGGTGATAAGAAGCAACTACTTGCCATGCTGAAGGCTGCGATTGCTCACAAGGGAACAGTGCTGCTCGACGTCATCAGCCCCTGCGTGACCTTTAACGATCACGAGGGCTCGACCAAGAGCTACAAGTTCCTGCAGGAGTACGATGAGCCGATCAACGAGATCGACTTCGTAGCCAGCTTCGACGAAATCGAGGTTGATTATGATTCTGGCCAGGTCTACGACGTGGAGATGCACGACGGCTCCAGCCTGCGTTTGCGGAAACTGCTTGAGGACTATACACCCAACAATAGAGCCAATGCCGTTCGCACCCTGATGGACGCACAGGAGAGGAACGAAGTCCTTACCGGCATCTTCTTTATCGATACTGAGAAACCCTCGTTTATTGATATGCTGAATGTTGTCGATGAGCCGCTCGCTACGCTGCCGGAGTCTCTGACGAAGCCTCCGAAGTCGGCGCTCGATAGCCTGATGAATAACCTTCAGTAATGCTCAAATTGTTTCAGGCGCGGCGTTCAAGCCGCGCCTGAAAAGCAACTTCTCTTGTGAAAATCCTCAAGCCTCCCACCAATCGAATAGCGTCATTCGCGGATAATAGAGCCCGGCACGTATTTGCACATGCTCACCGTGTAGCTTACGAAGCACCTCGGCGTATGTATTGAGCTGCGGCGCAAACAGCTCGCGCAACCTTGGCAACACTGCTTGCGTATCTGCATTCCCCGCGCTATCCGCTTGAGCAGTCTTGTAGTCGACGATCCACCAGCAATCGTAGCCGATACCGAGTGGCGATTCACCGGCACGAAATACGCGGTCAACATGTACCGAGCGCACGCCTCCTTTCACAACGCCGGCCCATCGCGCCTCGCTGGCCGCATCGATGTGTGGTGAAAGGATCCATTGGCCATTCACGTCCAAGGTCGCATTGGTCGCGATTTCAAGCGCCTGCTTCGCGATGTCGCTCGCCTGGCGCCGATCCACACCGGCAGAGCGAATCTGCGATGTTGCTCCTACCTGCAACCTTGAGAGCTCGGCACGGGTTTCATCCCAGTCGTGATCAATACGAAGGTATGTTGCGTGCTCAAGCAGCGAATGAACCGCAACACCGAGTGCTCGCGTAAGCAGGCCGCCTTCGTGCCGTTCGTACAGTTGTGCGTTACTCATCCCCACCACCGCAGGCGAGCCGATCCGGAAATCTCTTGCGGCGATACGGAAGTCAGGCGGCAACCGGCGCAAGATCGTCGGCGCTTGAATTGACGGCATCACCAGCAAATTACTTTCACTGGAAGCTGCGATTGAATCGACTGTCGCATTTTCTTTTTCTGCGGCGGTCCGCTTCCACTCAGCAAAACGTTCCTCAATCTCCTCCTGCAATCCTGGCCACGCAGTCGAAAGCAAACTACCCGAGCGTGGCTTGAGTTGCCACTCGCCCGTGTCATCAAGCTTACAGTCCGGCTGCGCAAACAAATACAGTTCATCGCGTGCGCGAGTAGCCGCTACGTAGAGCAGGCGGCGCATTTCCTGTGACTCTCGCTTTGTGTACACTCCATCCAACCACGCTTTTGCGTTGCTGCGCTGAGTGCCTTTCGATTGGAACGGTGCGACCAGGAATTCGGTCACGTCCTCGCATTCATCTGCGTCCTTGCCTGGTGGAAGGCCCCGCTCAAGCCATGAAAGCATTCCCGATCGTCCTTTGCGCGTAATTGCCTGTAATTCCGGCAGAATGACTACCTCAAATTCCAATCCCTTCGATTTGTGGATTGTCATCAACTGCACACCGCATTCACTGTCAGCCTCGGGATTTGGCTTGGCTGTCAGTTTGTCGAGAGCGGCATTGAGCGCGGGGCTTGGCAGATCCTGTTCACCGTTTGGTAATTTGTCCAGGCTCTGCCAGAGCAGATCGAGATTGGCGCGCGCCGTCGCATCTACACAAAGTTCGCCGCCGAGCCTTTGCCAGACATTTCGCAGCCAGGTCCCAGTCGAAGTTGATGGCCTGCTAAAGCGCAAACGCGGAATATCTTCAAGTGCGTCGACCAGTCGTGCCGCTGCCTGTTGGCCTTCAGCGCTGAGAAGCGAAGTTCTTTCTACCAAGAGTTCGGAAACAGGGCGCACTGCAAGAAGGGGATCGTCGCCGCTAGTGAGGGCGTGCAAATCACTGAGGCTCAGTCCGCACCACGGCGCACGCAGTACGCCAAACCACGCAACGCGGTCACAAGGGTTTAGCAGCGCACGCGTCAGCACAATGGCATCCAGCACCTCGGGCCGAGCCGAAAGCTTTTCGAGCTCAACTGCGCGGAAGGGAATTGACGACTTGCGTAATGCCTCGGCGATTGGTGCAAGAACGTTGCGGGTTCTGCCAATGACGGCGATCCGGTAGGTTGTGCCCGCCCGCCGAGCTTGCGCAACGCGATCCATATATCCACGTGTCAGCTCGACGATTTCGTTGACTTGAGGCTCGTCCAATACTGAGCCTTCTGATGGAGACGATCCAGCTCCCTGAGTCTTTTGCGCTGAAAACTTCAAGTGCAACTTAAAGCGAGGTCCAGCTGCCGGGAGGTCGTCTCGGGCAGGCACTGCCTCTGAAAACGTAACCCCGCTGCCGTCGTCCTGCGCAAAAACGGAGCCCAGAAAGTTGTTCAGTTTCCTGACGAGCGAACCTGCGGTGCGGAAGTTGTCATTCAACTGCACGGGATCAAACAGGAGCGGCTCATTGCCGGGGATTTCCAGGCCGGCAGTCCGGACGTGCGGAAACAGTTCAGCATCCGCGTCACGGAAGAAGTAAATGGACTGCATGGGATCGCCAACAACGAAACAACTGCGGCCATCACGATCCGGCCATGCCGCAATCAACCGGCGCAGCAGTTCGTGCTGCCGGCGGCTCGTGTCCTGGAATTCGTCGACGAGTATATGGTGAATTCTTCCGGCGAGTCCGAATGCTGTTTCACTCGGCAGGCCGTCTTCGGTTCGAAGCACTCGCAGTGCGATCTGAGCGATCTCAACGTAATCGACGGCTCCAGCCTCAGAGAAGACAACCTGCAACTCAGCGGCAGCGTGCCGCAATAGATTAAAGCACGCTCGAAGAATCTGCCACTCACCGTCGGTGTAACGAAGTGGCGGTAGTTCGCGGACCTGTGCGAGCGAAGATTCAAGGCCGGGAATGGCAGAGAGCTGATGGATGAGTTTGGCGAGCCGAGCTTTTCCTGCTTTTCCACGCGGAGTTGCAGGAAAACCGTCCAGGGCATTGATGCCTCGCTCTGATCGCCACGCGCCTTTTTGCGTTTGCAGGAATGAGGCAAGTTCAGCGAACACATCCTGCGCCGTTTCCAGGTCGTCTTCAAATGGACCGCAGGGAATCTCCGCAAATTGCGCCAACTCCCACGGGGATCTCGTGCCAGGTTCTTCACATGCGAAGCGCGCCAACGCAAGCGCTTCGTCGCGAGCACCTGGAACATGGTTGAGCAGTTGACTCAGCCTTTCGAGCGCCTCGCGTACAGCAGCTGCAAATGGCCGCTCCAGTTGTGCGCGTAACGCATCCCAGTCCTGCTGGCCGCCAACTACAAAATCGTGAATCCAGCGATCACGATTCGATAGCATCTCGGCCAGTAGGTCTTCGAGCTCTTTCCAGTTGTTGTCGCGCCAGTCGAGCAGCGACTCAAGCGCATCGCGCAATGCATCGTTGCTCGAATCGATCTGCTCGATCGTGCTGCGCGCGGCACGGCGATAGAGTTCTTCAGGATGCTCGTAGATATCGAGTCCATCACCCAAACCTGAAAGCAGTGGTTGTTGCAGAGCGATGTCGCGGCAGAACGAGTCAATAGTTGAGATGCGCAGTTGCGCCGGCTGGTCGAGCAAATCCCAGCCAAGCACCTGCGAGTGACGGAGCGCGCGATGCGCAAGAGCCTCCATTGAAAATTCATCGTTAGGTGAGGGCGTAGGCTGTTCCGCTGCCTGCTCCAGCTTTGAAAGGATACGGTGGCGCATCTCCGCGGCCGCTGCCTTGGTGAATGTGATGGCGACAATCTGTGCCGGGTCTTCAACTTCAATGAGCAGACGCAAAAAGCGCCTCGTCAGCAGGTCGGTCTTGCCTGAACCCGCAGGAGCCTGAACTAGGATTGAGTTTGCTGGATTCAGCGCTCGCTCACGGTTTGCCTGATCAGATGGAAGAGGACGCGAGCTACTCATCGGCAACCTCCTCCGCGCCAACAACCTCTTCGTCGTCGGCGATCGAGATGCGGTGCTCTTGAATGCGGCAAAGCGATTGCAGCCCGCAATGCTTGCACGTGTCCGGATACTCGCGAGGATCGACCTCCGCACGGCCCGATAGAAAATCGCGAGCGAGCTTCTCGATCTTGCTTTTCCATTCGGCAATCCTATTGTCATCCAGCCTGTTCTTTACCAGGCTGTTTGTGCCGCGAAGGGTGGGGAATAGCGTAGATTGTGCATCCCTTATATAGCCGGCGAACTCTAGTGCGTCGCCCCGTTGCACCTTGGCAAACGCCAGACCACCGAGTGTTTCATTCTGCTTGAGTGCGAACGATGCGTACAAGGGAAGTTGCACGTCGTCGGGGCGGGGAAGTTCCCACGATTTCGGTGTCACGCGGCCGGATTTGTAGTCGATGACGAGCAGCGAGCCGTCTGAAAGTTCATCGATGCGGTCGAAGCGCAGATCGAATCTGAGGCCGGCCAACTCAACGTCGCGTTTGTCTTCGGTCTGCAGTACGGTGAAATCAACGCGGCCTAGTTCGTATTCAAGCCACTGGCCGACCAAAAAGTTCAATCTCCGCTCTTCCATCTCGAGATAGCGTTTGGGAAGCCGCTCACGCACTTGCCGTTTCAGCGCTTCCTGCATCGCGATTTGTACGTGTTTCGTGATGTAGGCGTCGCGGTTTGTGATTTCTTTGAGCTCGCCTAGAGTTCGTATTCCTCCGGTTGCCACGCCGCCCCAAATGGAAAACAAAACGGCATGGAGAAGCTGCCCGCGTTGCGCGGCGGTAAGACAGGGTTCAGCCGGACTCCACTGCTGCGCTGCAAGCCGCGCCGTAGCAAATGCCTTGAAAGGGCATTGCGACTGATGCGTAAGCACGCTTGAGCCGCCGCCAACTTTGCCGGGACGAAAGGGAACTGTGCTGAAGTCTCTGAATTCTTCCGTGATTGGCTGCGGCGCAGACGGCGCGATGAGTTCAGCGGGTATGTCCTGCCACTCACTCGCAACGCGCAGGATGAGACTCGCTGGCCGCGTTTCTGCGTCTTCACCCTGGCGCGCAAAACTGAAGCATACTTCGGGAGCAGATGAGGTCAATCGAGTGACAATGGCTTGAGAAAGTTCCCAGTCTGTCTGCGCGGTTGCGTGAGGCATGGCGGCGCTCCGCTGGACTTCAATCGGCAAAAATGGGTGTGTGGTGCTCGATGCTGGCCATGCATCCTCGCTTGTACCCATGAACCAAATGGCATCGGCTGTAAGGCCTGCCGACTCCGCCGGCCCTGCAATCTGAATCGACGCACCGCGCGATTCTGGCGCGTAGAGAGTTTCTTCGAGTTGCTCGGCAAGCGCGGCCATGAATTCGCTCCATGAGATTCGCCGACGATCGAAGCCCAACGCTGCGCACGACTCCAGCGCCTGTTCCCAGCCTCGAACTACCTGATACTCTTCGCTCGAAAGCGCTCGCGTACCGGGCCAGCCGATGGTCTGCAGCAAGTGTGGAACAAATTCGGCCCAGTCGAGTGGACTTTTGCGAGCGCGCATTTGATCGGCGAGGCGGCGTTGTGCTTCAGAGATTCGCTTAACCCAGTCCGTAGGTAATGGCGTCTGCACACGCTCGTTCAGGAACGCAGTCAATGGCCATAGGGGCCGCTCCAGTCCGCGTTGCCGCAGTAGGCGCATGTAGTTTTGCAGCGTGTTTGACTCCTGCGCGTCCGCCACAAACTGGGAAGAGAATAGCCAGTCGAGGTTGCTCTCGTCGAGCGGATTTGAAAGCCATCGAAGCAGCAGTAGAGCGCTCTGGGCGAGCGGCACTTTGCTGAGCGGAACTCCCAGCGAGAATTCGAACAGCGGAGACGAGATCGCATCACCGGACTCCGAAGCTGCCAGTGTTTGGAACGTGCGTTCAATCTCGCCTCTTCGCTTCGAAATGTCCTGGGTAATTACGAGCAATTGTGTATTCGGATCGGCCGCAATCTTCTGGCGGCACCAAAGCGCACACGCAGCCAACTCTCGCTCGGCATCGGTAGCGCGATAGAAGTGAATATTCTGTGCTTGCTCCCCAACTTCGGCCTGTTGCCATGTTCCCCAGGCATCTAGTAGCTGCCGCTGCACCGGCAGAATCCGATCGAAGCCAACGAGAAGCAGTGGTGGCCGTTGAACGGAGTCCGGTTCATTGTTGAACTGGACGATCAGTTCCAAGGGCAGTCGTGCCGGGCTCAGCACGTTCTCCATTATGCACACCTTGTCGAATGCAGTCAGCCAGCCGGAGAAGATGCTCGCGTCCTGTTGCCAGCCGCTGCGCGATAAGGCTTTTAGGTATTGCGGCGCGTACGTGCAGAGCAGATGATGCGCTCGCATGGCCAGCGCGGCCACGCGGTTACGGGGCCTGCTCAAGAGCGTGGCCAGGCACGGTTCAGTTTCAGCAATGCCAGCCCAGATGGATTTCTCCTGCGTGGAGTTGAGAAGCAATGGACTGTCGCTTGCGGAAAAATAGCTCTTGCTTACCCACTGTGAGCGGAGAAAGCTTTGCCAGTCCAGAATCACAGGCTCCGGCCAGGCTGAAAGCCCTTCATCGCGGCGTGCCCGATGATAGCGGTCCATCAGTGCCCGCCGCGCACGCTCGCTGCTCGCGATTACCAATCCGCCGCCTTGGATCCACCCGTCGATCTCACCTCCCGGCGCGGAGCCCGGTTTGGGGCGTGGCTGTGGTGCCGCTTCCGATTCGGTCCCGCCCATATTACCTGTCCCCATTTCAGCGTTATACGCGTTAAGGCGCTTGCCGCGCCACGTCGGTTCATCGTGGGGCGAAATCAGTGATTAATTACACGGTAGTACACTTGAGTATGTGATTCGCCGAATATTTATTCCCGCATTCCTCGTGCTTTTCGCAGTGGTTGGATGCCGTTCAGGCCAGAACCCCAAGGACCAGTCAGACGCTGGAGTAACGGTCTACCATGTACGCGGCAAGGTGGTTTCAACCGATGCTCCGCACGGTATTGTCGTGCTTGACCACGAGGCCATTCCTGGCTTTATGGAAGCCATGACGATGCCCTACCAACTCAAGGATCCGAGCATCATTAGCGATCTGCATCCTGGCGATGTGATAACCGCCGATGTGCTGGTTTCGAAGACCGGTCAGCAAACGGTCACGCTCGATCACATCGTGGTGGTAGCGCAGGGCAAGCCTGACTACAAGCCTACGATCAATTATCATGTGCCGGCCCCCGGTGACGTGGTGCCCGACTTCAGTCTTCGCAATCAGGATGGCCGCGAAATCCATCTTGCCGAATTCAAAGGCAAGGCGCTGCTGATCACGTTCATCTACACGCGCTGCCCGCTACCGAATTTCTGCCCGCTGGTCTCGCACAACTTCGCCACCATCAACAGCGAGTTATCGGGTAATCCAAAGCTCTATGCAAAGACGCATCTGCTGTCGATCAGCTTCGATCCCGAACACGATACTCCAGCGGTGCTCCGTTCCTATGGGGCCGGATACCTAGGCAGTGATACGAAGGCCGCCTTTTCTCACTGGGATTTTGCGGTGCCCTCGAAAACGGAGCTTCAGAAGATGGCGCAGTTCTTCGATGTGGGCATGTCGAATGGGGCGGACGGCACCATCACGCACACGCTCTCGACCACGGTGATTGGCCCCGATGGCAAAGTCGTGCAATTCTATCCCGGCAATGAGTGGACCCCGGCTCAGTTGGTTAACGATGTGAAAAAGCTGGAAGGGAAGACGAGCTAGACATCTGTACCCTTTCCCCGAGAGGTCAGACCAGTTACAATCCTCTGAAACACCAATCAATAAGTCACCGTGACGTATGGTTCAGGAGAGATCAGGTAATGAGTGGCGAGCTGAAGATTCGTAAAGAGGGAGAGATCGATTTTCTGGCCTTGGGCGCGCTGATCCACAGGCTCGATACCGGAACCATGCCGTTTCGCAAAGCGACCGGGTGCAGCATCCACGTGAGCGGCGGCGAATTCAACGTCGCAGCCAACTTGTCAGATTGTTTTCGCTTGAATACTACAATTGTTTCGGCCATGGTGGACTATCCTGTCGGTGATCTGATCGCCGAGCGCGTTCGCGCTATGGGCGTAAAACCCATCTATAAGTACTTCAAGCATGACGGCGTCAGCGGGCCCAATATGGCTACCGTGTACAGCGACCAGGGCCATGGCGTGCGTCCTCCGGTTGTGTTTTATAACCGCTCCAATGAGGCCGGTGCTATGCTCAAGCCCGGTGACTTCGATTGGAAAGCCATCTTTGCCAGCGGTGTCCGCTGGGTGCATTGCGGCGGACTGTTTTCAGCGCTCTCGCCCACCACTGCAGCGCTGGCCGCGGAGATGATGCGCGAAGCCAAGGCAGCGGGCGCAGTTACGTCATTCGATCTGAACTACCGCGAAAAGCTATGGAACATTCAGGGCGGCAACGCCAAGGCCGTTGAAACCATAGGCAAGATTGTCGAGAACGTCGACGTGCTGGTTGGTAACGAAGAGGACCTGCAGAAAGGGTTGGGCATTCCCGGACCTGAAGTGCACGCGAAATCGAAGCTTGATTCCTCGGTCTTCTTCGCCATGATGGATCAGGTGACCAAAAAGCTGCCGAACGCCAAGGTAGTTGCCACTACCCTGCGGGAGGTGCATTCCACCAATCGCCATAGCTGGAGCGCTGTCGCTTGGATCAATGGAAAGACTTACTCGGCGCCCACAGCCGAATTGGACGTCCTTGATCGTGTGGGTGGTGGCGACGGTTTTGCAGCGGGCTTTATCTACGGCTTGCTGGCAGGCGAACCGCCGGAGGAAGCCGTTAAGCTTGGCTGGGCACACGGCGCTCTGCTGACCACCTATCCCGGCGACACAACGATGGCGACGCTGGAGCAGGTCCGCGCGTTTGCCAAAGGCGGATCGGCGCGCATTCAGCGCTAAAGAAAATCAATCCCGTGCATGCCGACGGGCATCCCATGGAGAGTGTACTTCTGTTTGGGATTGTTGCGCCGGCAAGCTGATATCCTTGACTTCTCGCCAGCCATCAATTATTTGGTGGCGACCCCGGGTTTCTACCCCTTGTGATCTCTTAGTCGCCAGGAATCCAGGAAATGCAGGATGGAGGTTTGCTATGGCTAAAACAACATTGATCTTTGCAGCTTTATTAATCGCACTTGGTCTTGCCGGGTTCTTCTATACGGGAAGCGCACATCCAACCGCGCTTATTCCCGCAGCTTTCGGTCTTGTGATGGGCGTATTCGGATTTCTGGCCATGAGCCCTAGCGAGAGCCGGCGAAAGCTCTTTATGCACATCAACGTAACACTCGGAGCCGTCGGCTTTCTCATGGCCGCGGGGAGAGCTCTAAGCAGCTACGGCAACGCGCGCTCTCAGGGAATCGATCCCGACTTCATCGCCCTTGGCACTCAGGCCATTATGGCGTTCCTGCTACTTAACTACGTGGTGCTGTGCGTCAAGTCATTTATCGACGTGAGGCGAGCGCGCGAGCGCGAGCTCGAATAGGCGGAATCTTAATCTATGGGAACAATGCGTGGCGGCCTGGGAATGGGAATGCGCGCCGAGCGATCTCCACACAGTCGCGGAGGGCGCGCCGGGCAAACTGACTCACCCAAGAAGAAACCTGATCTTAAGAAGATCTGGCCCCAGGTCCGATCGCTAATTGCACCGCGAAAGGGGCTGATCGCAGGCGGCCTTGCTCTGATGGCCGTCAATCGTCTTGCGGGCCTCGTTCTCCCGCTTACCGCGAAGCCGTTATTGGACAAGGTGCTGGCGCCGAGCAACGCTCATCCCGAGCTGTTGGGGCCGATCATTGCGGTAGTAGTGGGTGCGACGGTGGTGCAGGCGATAACGTCCTACTCCCTCACGCAACTGCTCTCGATCGCGGGGCAACGCCTGATTGCCGACTTGCGCCGCCAGGTGCAGCGTCACGTCGGCCTGCTTTCCGTCTCCTATTACGATGAAAATCGGGCCGGTGCGCTGGTGGCGCGCATTATGAGCGACGTGGAGGGAGTGCGCAACCTGATAGGAACAGGGCTTGTGCAGTTTCTCGGCGGGATGCTGACGGCGGTGGTGGTCTTCTTCTTTCTCCTCTATCGAAGTCCCGAGGTGACTTTGACGGTCTTTGCCGTCTTGGGCGTGTTTGTTTTTGTCTTGCAGTATGGTTTTAGGGTTATTCGCCCCATTTTTCGCGAGCGCGGAAAGATCAACGCCGATGTTACGGGACGGCTGACGGAATCGCTGGGCGGAGTGCGTGTGGTGAAGGGTTACCATGCGGAGGAGCGCGAGCACAAAGTCTTCTCTCAAGGCGTAGACCGACTGCTGGAAAACGTGATGAAGTCGCTCACCATGACCAGCGTGATCGGCTCGGCCTCTACGACTGTCGTAGGCATTGTGTCGGGGTTGGTGATGTGGCTGGGAGGGCATCTGGTGCTCAAAGGAACGTGGTCGACCGGCGATTACTTCCAGTACAACATGTTCCTTGTTTACATGGTTGCTCCGATCTTTCAGATCGTGCAGGTTGGTACGCAGTTGACGGAGGCCTTTGCTGGACTCGACCGCACCAACGAACTCATGGCTGAGCTTCAAGAGAACCAGAGCCCCAATCGAACGCTCAGCATTCCTCCGATTCAAGGCAAGGTTGAATTCGACAAGGTGGAATTTGCTTATGTACCGGATAAGACAGTGCTCCATGGCGTCAACTTTCAGGCGGAGCCCGGAACCGTTACCGCGCTGGTAGGATCCTCGGGTTCGGGCAAGTCAACCATCATCAGTCTGCTCTGCGCCTTTCACACTCCATCGAGCGGCGTGGTCAAGGTGGATGACTTCGATCTGGCACACGTAGACCTGAATACCTATCGTTCACAACTTGGTGTCGTGTTGCAGGAGTCTTTCCTATTCGACGGCTCCATTCGCGATAACATCATGTTTTCTCGGCCTGACTCAACCGAAGAGCAGTTCTTCTTTGCCAGCCGCACGGCGCGTGTCGACGAATTTGCTGAGCGTTTCCCCGAGGGCTACGAAACCATTGTGGGTGAACGCGGTGTAAAACTCTCCGGTGGTCAGCGCCAGCGGTTATCGATTGCCCGCGCACTGCTTGCAGATCCACGCATACTCATTCTTGACGAGGCTACTAGCTCGCTCGATTCCGAATCGGAAGCGATGATCCAGGAGGGTCTGAACCAGCTCATGCAGGGAAGAACCACCTTCGTCATTGCGCACCGGCTCTCGACCATCCGCCGTGCCGATCAGATTCTGGTGGTAGAAGAAGGCCGAATTGTCGAGCGCGGCAATCATGCACAACTCTTCGCTCTGGGCGGCCGTTACTTCGACCTGTACACGCGGCAGCATGGCCTGGAAGCGAACCTCTTCCTGGCTCCCGGTGAAGGCGATGTGGTGCCGGAGACGGAATAACCCGAGCTGCCTTTCTCGTTACCCATCGGCAAGCGGACCATCTCAAATCGAGAAACGCGAGCGATTACCTGTCCCAAGCCTAGATACTTCGTATCACGTCTTGACACTAGTCCCATATTTTGAGAAGCTGTTTCTATAGCCAAGAAATGGCCGGGAGGTACGCGAATGCGTGATGCGGCGCCGCAAGGCACGTACAAAGTTCAGGCTCTGGACAGAGCCTTTGCTGTTCTGGATTTGCTTGGTGAAAGCGAAACACCCCTGGGTTTAGCGCAGGTTGCGTCCTCATTGCAGTTGCACAAGAGCACAGCGCATCGTTTCCTTATGGTGCTGGAGCGCCACCGCATGGTGGAGCGCACCGCAAGCGGCAAATTCCGCCTCGGACTGCGGCTTTTCGACTTCGGCAACCGAGCTATCGAGCAGTATGACCTCCGCGAGCGCGCCCAGCCCCATCTGCGCCGCCTCGTTACGGAAACGGAGGAGACTGCGCACCTCTGCGTCCTTGAAGCTTCCCGAGTGATTTACATCGACAAAATTGAGCCGGCCCGTTCAGTCCGCATGATTACCCGCATTGGAGCCAGCAATCCGGTGCACTGCACCTCCGTTGGCAAAGCCATGTTGGCATTCCTGCCCGAGGAGCGCGCCAACGAAGTAGTCAAGCGCATCCGTTTCGAGCGCTTCACGCATCGTACGATTGCCACTGCTGAGGCGCTGCGTACCGAGATGGAGAAGACCCGCCGCCGTGGCTATGCCGTTGACGATGAGGAGTTCGAAGAGGGGCTGCGCTGTATTGCGGTGCCTGTGCTCGATGCACAGCGCCAACCGGTAGCAGCCGTCAGCGTCTCCGGCCCGTCGTTCCGCGTCACCGCGCAAAAGCTGCCGTCCATCGCAAACCATTTGCTGCACTGTGTGCGCGGAATTTCAATGGATATGGGGTACATCTCTTCCGGTCGCGCCTCGCGCGTGGCATGGTCCGCGTAAGCTGAACCGCATGACCGGAATAGGCCCTCAAGTCTGTGAAGTACCGCCCCGGAATGCACCCTCCCAAACGCCGTTCTTTCTGTTAAACTCTTTTATGTGCCAGGGTGAAATCGAATCTTGCAAGAGCAAGTTCGGCGGTCGCTCTGGAGTAGAGCTTTAGGGGACGTAGCTCAGTTGGTTAGAGCGCTGCCCTGTCACGGCAGAGGTCGCGGGTTCGAGCCCCGTCGTCCCCGCCATAAATCAAGATCGATGACCGATTTGTGGCTGAGACTTAAAGTGGCAGACAAGTTCAGGTGTGCTAAAGGGTGCTGAGAAACTCAGCACCTTTGTCTTTGGAATGGACGTCCAACAATGCCATCGATTTGCCGCTTGATTTATCGACGGATTTACCTAGGGCTTCGAGAATCTTTGTGCTGACTCATCCCCTTCGAACGATCGTCAAACTGAAAAATCTCGACTTTGACGCTCGGCGCGGAATCCGCCTCGAACAATGCTGAATCCCAGCGCCTGGAAGATCAGCGCAAGCAGCAGGCAGAACGCCACGATGGTTACAAAGTGCACCTTCTGTTTTTCCATGATCTGGTATCCGACGGTGTGTGCTCCCGCCAGCGCAAAGCATGCATAGTTCCAGCGCTGCAGTTGCTTCCACTTCTGTTTGCCCAGCCTCCGCAGAAACATGTCGTTGGATGTTGCGAAAAGCGCGATCAGGATGAGTGCAGCAGCAAGTCCAGTGTAGTTATTGAAGCCAAAGAGATCGTGCCGCAGCCCGGCAGGTCCATTTCTGCGATGTTCGTAGACGTAGTAGAGCCACGGCCGCCCGCGCAGGTGCACGCATTGGCCGATGCAGGAGTGAAAGATCCCCACAACGCCGGCCCAGATTCCGATATCGCGGCGCAGATCGCTTGAGACCGGGATCCTCTTTTTCCGTAGCGCGTTCCATGGACCGATCAGTAACGTGATCGACAGCAGGACCAGCGCCGGGTAAGCCGAAGCGAAACTGAGCTTCGTGATCACATCGCTGTACGGCCGCGTTGCGTAAAGCGCGATTCCGCTCGCTGACGCAAGCACAAGAAGGGGCAGATGGTGCCGATAAAGTCTCTTGCGCATTCGATTTGTCATCGTTCCTGTCAATCAAGACTCCGCGCGGTATCCGTCCTCCATTCTGCCAGATGCGCTTGCAGACATTCCCGTTGAGTCCTTCTGGAAGCACAGGCCTGACGTGGTAACGCAAATCCAATTACCAAGGTGGCGCACGATCTAGCACCAGTAAGGGATTGGCGCTTCTCAGTCCACCACACATCATAGGGAGGGAGAATTCTGCGCCATCGCGCCGGCCCCTAGGGTACATTTAAAGACTGTCTGAAGAAGAGGAAAGCCGCATGTCAGATTCCGTTTCGATTTGCGTTATCGGCTCAGGTTACGTTGGGCTTGTTGCAGCAGCCTGTTTTGCGGAAATTGGCCACCGTGTTATATGTGTCGATAACGACGAAGCTCGAATCAAGCTTCTACAGAGTGGCGCAGTGCCGATCTTCGAGGAGCACCTTCCTGAGTTGTTGGCCCAGCACTGCGGTTCACGCATCGAATTTACCACCGATCTTGCCTCATCCGTGCGGAAGAGCGAAGCCGTATTCATCGCAGTGGGAACGCCGCAGGGCGAGAACGGCGCTGCCGATCTCTCGTATGTTGAGGCGGTTGTCTCTGAAATCACGCGCGGTCTCTCCGGCTATAAGGTAATCGTCGAAAAAAGCACGGTGCCGGTCTACACAAACGAGTGGATCGACCGTGTGCTGCAGCGCCACAAGATCGATCGCCAATCCTACGACGTAGTTTCGAATCCCGAGTTCCTGCGCGAGGGCTCGGCAGTAAAAGACTTTCTTCATCCTGACCGCATCGTCGTAGGTGCGCCAAGTGAGCGCGCTGCAAATACACTACGCCGCATCTACGCACCTCTTACCAGCGGCAGCTACTATGAAAATGCCGGAGCCGTGCCCGGACCATGCAGCGTGGCCTGTCCCGCCAAACTGCTCGTTACCTCGGCGCAAAGCGCTGAGATCATCAAGCACGCATCAAATTCATTTCTGGCGCTCAAGTTGTCGTTCATCAACGCCGTGGCCAACCTGGCTGAAGCCGTAGATGCCGACATCGAAGACATCGCCGCCGGTATTGGCCTCGACAGCCGCATCGGGCCAAAGTTCCTACGCGCCGGTCTCGGTTACGGCGGCTCCTGCTTTCCCAAGGACGTTGCTGCGTTTTATTGGGTGGCCAAGCAGTGTGGCGTGGATATGCAGCTTCTGCAGGAGATCCGCAAGATCAACTTCACGCAGAAAGATATCTTCTTCAACAAGATTGTTTCAGCACTCTGGACTCTACGCGGCAAGCGCATTGCCGCATTTGGCCTGGCCTTCAAAGCCGATACGGACGACGTACGCGAGTCACCCGCGCTCGACATCATTCGCAAACTGCTCAGTGCAGGCGCCAAGGTAACAGCCTACGATCCAGCTGCAACGGAGCGGGCAATGGAAGTTTTGCCTCCTTCGGAGAATCTTTGTTATGCGGGCGACGCTTACGAGGCCGCCAGAGATGCCGATGCGGTTGTGATTCTCACCGAGTGGAAGGAGTTCGCGTCGCTCAATCTCGACCGGCTCCGGGATACGCTCCGCTTCCCGATCATCGTGGACGGTCGCAACCTCTACAAGCCGCAGGAAATGCTCGATCACGGCTTTAACTACTTCAGTATCGGCCGGCCTGCCAGCTACCTTATGCAGGAAGGCAAGCCGCGCAAGCTGGTGGTTTAGACGCAAGATTCCAGAACCGAGCCCCCAATGCCCGCCGAGGTTTCAATAGGGGTTCGTGGTCGTTCCCCGGTGTATTCTCCGCCACATGCAAGTTGTCCTGTTTGCCCTATAGAATGGTGCTGCTGTTTCTTCGGAAGGTGGCAGCGCATGTTCGTGCTTTGCGCGCGACCTGCGTCTCCGATTGAAGCGCAGCTACTGTTTCTTGTGTGAAGGAGAACTCTCGTGCGTATGCAAATGTTTCACCGCGGCGCAGCTCTGCTTATGGCCGGGTTGGCGTCCGTTGCCGTTGCCCAGACTGCTGCAAAAAAGCCAGCAGCGGCGCCTACTCAGCAACATCACAGTCAAATCTGGTTTGACGCGACACAACCGCTCGAAAAGCGAGTGGACGCACTTGTCTCCAGCATGACCCTCGAAGAAAAGGCCGAGCAGATGAACAATCACGCTCCGGCGATTCCTAGGCTTGGCGTACCCGAGTACGACTATTGGAGTGAAGGTCTGCACGGCATTGCACGATCGGGCTACTCCACGCTCTTCCCGCAGGCGATTGGAATGGCGGCAACCTGGGATACGAACCTGCAGCACCAGATTGGCAATGTTGTCGGAGTTGAAGCGCGTGCGCGTTACAACCAGGCGATGCGAGACGATATTCACCGTATCTTCTGGGGGCTGACGATCTGGTCGCCTAATGTCAACATTTTCCGCGATCCCCGCTGGGGCCGTGGCCAGGAGACATACGGTGAAGATCCCTTCCTCACCAGCAGGATGGGCGTCGAATTCGTCACCGGCTTGCAGGGTAACGATCCCAAGTATTTCCTTACCGTGGCCACGCCCAAGCACTATGCCGTGCACAGCGGACCCGAGCCGCTACGCCATGAGTTCAATGTCAACGTTAACCCACGCGATCTTGAAGATACCTACCTGCCGGCATTCCGCGCCACCATTACAGAAGGCAAAGCCGATTCCATAATGTGCGTATACAATGCCGTCGATGGCAAGCCGGGATGCGCAAGCGACATGCTGCTCGAAAAATATCTGCGCGGCTATTGGAAGTTCAACGGCTTTGTGACCTCAGACTGCGGCGCCATCACGGATTTCTATGCGCCACGTGGGCATCACTTCTCGCCTGATCGCGCACATGCAGCAGCCATCGCCGTAAAGACCGGCACCGATACCGCTTGCGGGACTGACTACTCGGGCCTTGTCGATGCGGTGCATCAGAACCTGATCACCGAGGCGGAAGTTGACACCTCGCTTAAGCGGCTCTTTGAAGCTCGTTTCAAGCTGGGCATGTTCGATCCGCCCGCGCAGGTCAAGTATGCGCAGATCCCGGCATCGGCCATTCTCTCGCCGGAGCACCAGGCGCTTGCGCTTAAGACCGCGCATGAAGCTATTGTGCTGCTCAAGAACGACGGCATTCTTCCGCTCAAGCCGATCTATCATCGCATCGCCGTCATCGGCCCCAACGCCGCTTCGCTGGCGGCGATTGAAGGCAATTACTTCGCGATTCCTAAGAACCCCATCCTTCCTGTGGATGGAATCACCACGGCAATGGCGGGCAAGGCCACGGTTATCTATCAGCAGGGTTCGAGCTACGTCGAGGGCCTTCCAATTGTGATTCCGCGTACTGCGCTGCATCCTGCCAAGGGCTCAAAGGAGCAGGGGCTGCAGGCCGAGTACTTCAAGTCGTCGTCGTTTGAGGGTGCACCGGCTCTTCGTCGCGTCGACAAGCAGGTAGACTTCAACTGGGACTCATCCATCCCGGTGCCGAACGTGCCTTTCAAGGACTTCGGCGTTCGCTGGACCGGCACCATCACGCCGCCCGCTGCGGGCGCCTACCATTTTTCAGTCCACCTCTATCGCACCCGGCCTTGCAACCAGGAAGAGCAGTATGCGATGTGGATTGACGGCAAAATGATTGGCAACAACTCGCCTGAAGTGAACAAACAGCTCGGCGCAAAGTGTCCTTCGGGCTTCGACTACACGTTTACGGATACCTCTGAGCACAGCGTCCGCTTCGAATACTCGCACGTGAACAAGTTCAACGGCGCCGGAGTCACATTGCAGTGGGCTGCGCCAGCCGACGCCATGCGCGCGCAAGCAGTTGAAGCTGCAAAGAACTCTGATCTCGTGCTGGCATTCGTTGGGTTGTCGCCCGATCTCGAAGGCGAAGAGATGCCCGTGCATATCGACGGCTTCAATGGTGGCGACCGCACTGACATCGACATGCCCAAGACGCAGCTTCAATTGCTCGAAGCAGTGGCCGCAACCGGCAAACCGTTGGTTGTTGTTCTAATGAGCGGTAGCGCTGTGGCAACAAATTGGTCGAACCAAAACGCGAACGCATTGCTCGAGGCATGGTATCCGGGCGAAGCCGGCGGCAAGGCCATCGCCGATATTCTCAACGGAACGGTCAATCCTTCGGGACGCCTTCCCATCACCTTCTACTCGTCTGATAGCCAGCTTCCGCCGTTCGAGAATTACAGCATGAAGGGCCGCACCTACCGCTACTTCAAGGGCCAGCCCCTCTATCCCTTTGGTTACGGATTGAGCTACACCACGTTCAAGTATTCGGGATTGAAGCTTTCGGCCTCATCGCTCGAAGCAGGGAAGCCTCTTACTGCACAGGTCACCATCACCAACACAGGCAATCGTTCTGGAGATGAAGTGGCCGAGCTCTATCTGGTTCCACCGCAGCAGGATGACTACCCGATCCACAACTTGGCAGGATTCCAGCGCGTACACCTTGCGCCGAAGGCCAGTACAGTTGTGCACTTCAATCTCGATCCGCGCGATCTGAGCGAAGTCGATGACTCGGGCAAGCGGGCTGTACGTGCCGGTGACTACCAGATCTATGTCGGGGGCGGCCAGCCCGGCGCCAAGGATTCTAGCGGCGTCTCGCAGAACCTGACCATCACAGGTTCGTCAACGCTTCCGGAATAGCGGTGTAAATCAACCAGGGCGCGCTCATGTAATCAGAAGACTGACTGCATGAACGCGCCCGTACTCTTTCCAGGTAATTTTCGCGCTATTGAACCCGCTCAAAGTTGAAGTCTGCCTCGCGCAGGGAATGGCTGATGGCCGTGATGTGCGCTGCTCCGCGCGTTTCGAGCGTCACGTCGATCACCGTTTCGCCCAGGCTCACCCCGTAGTAAGCGCGATTGTGGAGCGTTTCCACAATATTGGCGCGTTCGCGGGCAAGAATCTGCGTCAACTGGTGCAGCGCGCCGGGACGGTCCTGCAGGTAGACGCGAACACGCAACAGCCGTCCGTCTTTCACAAGACCGCGCTCAATGATCTTTGCCAGCAGCGTCACATCGATGTTGCCGCCGCAGATAAGCGCGACTGTCCGGCGATGACGAAGATTCGTCTTCGACTGAACAATTGCTGCTAGCGCGGCTGCACCCGCGCCCTCTGCAAGCGTCTTCTCCTGTTCAAGCAGCATCAGGATGGCGCTCGCGATCTCTTCATCGTCGACAGTCACAATTTCATCAACGTATCGATTCACCAGTGGAAGCGTCAGGTCGCCTGCGCGGCGAACGGCGATACCATCGGCGATCGTCGCTTCGGATGAGATCGTGACGGGTGCGCCTGCCTCCCGCGCCCGAAGCATCGAAGGTAACTTTTCCGTCTCCACGCCAACCACGCGGATCTTCGGATTGGTCTCCTTCAATGCGCATCCAACGCCGCTGATCAATCCTCCACCTCCGAGAGGCACTACTACTGCTTCAAGGTCCGGCACTTGCTCCAGCAATTCGAGTCCGATCGTTCCCTGACCGGCAATCACATCGGGATCGTCAAAAGGATGAATGAAGGTACAGCCCTCGTGACCACAGCGGCGTATCGCTTCTTCGTAGGCCTCGTCGTAATTCGCCCCGTGCAGAATCACCTCAGCGCCATAAGAACGTGTTGCCGCAACTTTTACCAGCGGTGTGGTTAGCGGCATCACAATTTGTGCTCGAATGTTGTGTGCCGCGGCATGGAAAGCAACTCCCTGAGCGTGATTGCCTGCGCTGGCTGCCATCACGCCACTGCTACGTTCTGCTTCAGTCATGGTCAGCAGTTTGTTCAGCGCGCCGCGCTCTTTGAACGATCCGGTTCGTTGCAGGTTTTCAAACTTGAGATGCAGCGGCAGACCGGTCAACTCGGTCAAATGATGCGACAGGTGACACGGAGAGCAGAGGATTGCGTTGCCAATGCGTTCGCGCGCTCCCTTGATGCTTGCTAATGTGACGGGTTCCAACGGGTCTTCTCCTTGCTGATGACTTGGTTTACGGGTAGCGGCAGGTGGTTGGGACTCACGCTAAGACTAAAAAACCACCAGCCGCGTTCGCGGGTGGTGGCCTTATGGTGCTCGAATGCAGACTCTCTTCGATCAGGCTCCGCTTCCCGCGCGCACAATGGCGCCCATAATTCGAATGGCGGGAATGGAGTCGAAATGCCTCATATGTCTGATTGCAGTAAATCAAAGCTCAAGTGGCAGCGTCAAGCAAACCTGAGTTTACGCGGCCTTCACATAAGCCAACCTGCGCACCGTGAGCACGGTAATGTCGTCTTCCTGACCAAAGTCCTTGGCGGCCTCCGCCACATAGAATGCGGACTGGTTGCTCAGATTGTGAACCCGGTCAAATCCAAACAGCTCACCTGATGGCCGCCGCGCCTCAACCACTCCGTCTGAGACCATCAGCAGCCGGTCGCTTGGATGCAGGTAAAGGCGAACCTCGTCATAATTGTTCTCGGTCAAAACGCCGAGCGGCAGGCCACCAGGTAACTCAACTTCCTGACTGTTCAAATACGGCGGAATATGTCCGGCATTCGCGATCGTCAGTTCGCCGTTGGCACCAAATAGCGCTACTTGGCACGTTGTAAAGCTGTCACTTCCGGAGAGCACGCGATTCAACGACTCCAGGATCTTGGCAGGGCTACGCTCGGTGGTCCTGCGCAATGCGCCCATCAGCATTGAGACGTTCATCGCCGCCTTCAATCCCTTGCCGGCCACATCGCCAATCACTACTAGCAGTCCTCCATCACCCACGGTCTGCACATGGAAGAAGTCGCCGCCCACCTCGTTTGCCGGATCGTAGACCGTATCGACCTCGAAGCCGGGAGTCGCCAGCTTTTCCTGCGGGATCATCAGTTCCTGCACGCTGCGGGCAGCCGCCAGTTCGCTGTTCGCACGCTCCTGGTCAGCTTGAATCCTCAGGAAGCGCACAAAAATGATGAGCACAATCACCAGAATACCCGTGAAGTCCGCAATCGAAGCAAAGTGGATTGGGATCGAACCGGCCTGAATCGTCAATGGCGACAGGTAGGTTTGTCCGCTCCAGTCGCTCATGATCGAGGTCAGCACCGGTTCCAGGATGCCTATGCCGACAAGAATCAGCGGGATCAGCAGAAGGCCGGCCTCAAAATTGCGACGAGCTGCCGCGACAATGAGCGTGACAAATACGAACACCAGCCAGCCGACCATCCAGAAGAAACTCACCACGAGTGCGCCGACAAGGACGAGCCCTACACTCCTGCTATGCCCCACAAGAAGCAAACTCGGCCCTACCAAAACCAGCAACGGCGAGGTGTAGCGCAGAATTCTGATGTGCCACTTAACGAACCATCTCTTAGGCTTCAAGCCCACAAACGCAATCAAAAACTCAAAGTACAGGTAAGACGAGATCAGCACCAGCTCAAGCACTACCGCTGCATACCAAAGTGTGTCTAGATGTGCGGAGTTCCCGGCCAACTCGACCCATGCAATCGGTGTTTGAACCAGCTCATGGAGCGCCAGCCACAGATACTCCATGTGGTTCTTTTGCGCAAAGTAGAGCGCAACCAGAAACAACCCCAGAATTAGCAGAAGGATTGAATCGATAAGTCGGGGCAGACGTTCGAATAGTCCCTTGTCGGACCAAGTCTCCAGAGTATTTTGCAGCTCTCCATGGTGGCCTAAATAGAGAGTCCGATTGACGAAGAAACTGGTATAGGCGCTGTATCCAACTGGAATGTAGATGGTGCGGATCGCCAGAGTCAACGAGGTTTCATTCGGCATCAGGTTCAAATTGTAGATGCGCGAAATCTGCTGGTAGTGCTGCGGCGCGTCCCCATGCGGTCCCTCGGGACGAATAAGCTGCCCGTTGGCGAACACATCGACTCCTGGCCCGGTTGATACGATGCCCATCAGCGAAGTGTTTTGGGAAACCGGCAGTTGGATAAGCAACGCCAGGGGACCATGTCCTGGGGCCAGCTTTACGTGCAGCCTGAACCAGGCGAAACGGCGGTTTCCCGTGGAATCACGGCTGCCCCTGCGCCCACGTCCAACCTGGCTGCCCGCAGCTTGGGGGTCCTCATCCGGCACATCGCTCATCACGCCGTGCGCGTCCCGCAATGCCCATGAAGAATCGTCGAAATCAGGAGAAGCAGCCTTCGGGTCTGACGAGATACCAACGCGCCAATCCTCATCGAGAAGGACCGGCGAACCGAGCATGGTCGCGTCAAAGATCGTGGCTGGAGCGCCTCCGGCGGCAATTGGAGTCTTGGCCGGAGCCTTTCCGGGAGTTCCTCGCGCTGCCGCCGCGAGTTGGGCAGCGCGTATCTGCGCATCTGCAGACGGGCAGGGAAAGAGGAACAAAAAGCCCGCGGCAATCAAAGTCAAAATTAGGACGGCTCGGCGCAAGGATCTTCTCCCAAAGTTGCGTGTTCTCAATGTAATTCAGCAGGAAGCGGGCTCCAAGAGTATCCGGCAAATATTGGGTAGAATCTTGGCCGTTCTGGAACACCGCAGGAATTATTCTCAGCGGCTTTTGTTACCAAACCGGCGGGTGGGGGCGTCTAATCAACGTAGGACTATGGAATGATGGTCACAGCGGTCGTCGCGCCGGAGGTGAGTTCATGAAACAGCGGTTTTACGGCTCGCGCATGTTGCTGCTGGGGGCATTGGCATTTGCCCTTGCTGCAACCTTGGGAGCCCAATCAACAACTTCAAACACATCCCCGGCAGATGACTCGCAGACGGCGCAGCCCGCTCCCGGTACTACACCTGTGGCCGGTGATGCCGCCCCACCGCCACCTTCGGCGACCGCCGACTCCAAGGACAAGAAGGATAAAGACAAGGACCAAGCTGACTCCAAGGATAAGAAGGGCAAGGATCAGGCGGACTCCAAGGACAATGACGGCAAAGTTGATCCAGACAGAGTCGTAGATGTTGGCGGCGATCTGCAGAAGGTAAAGCCCGGAAGCATCGAAGATGTAAATGCAGTCGGCAATCGCGACATCGGCGGCCGCGGATTAGGCAACTGGTATTCCACCGATACCGAAATCAAGATGGGCAAGACTTACGCCGATCAGATTGAACGGAGCTCCAAGTTCATTACCGATCCCGTCGTCACGGAGTACGTCAACCGCGTCGGGCAAAACATCGTCAAGAACTCAGACTGCAAGGTGCCTTTCACCATCAAGGTTTTGGACTCTGACGAGATCAATGCCTTTGCCCTGCCCGGCGGCTTCTTTTACGTCAACTCTGGGCTTATCCTCAATGCCGATGAAGAAGCGGAGCTTGCCGGCGTAATGGCGCACGAAGTGGCGCACGTCTGCGCTCACCACGCCGTGCGGCAGATGACTCGAATGAATTACGCGCAGCTCGGCACTATTCCGCTGATCTTCATTGGCGGCTGGACGGGCTACGGGATCTACGAGGCTGCCTCTATCGGCATACCAATAACCTTTATGCGTTTTTCGCGCGAATTTGAGGCTCAGGCAGATTATCTCGGCGTTCAGTATATGTATCGCGCGGGCTACGATCCGCAGGCGTTTATCACCTTCTTTGAAAAGATTCAGGCGCTTGAGAAACGCAAGCCCGGAGCGGTAGCCAAGGTCTTTGCTGACCACCCGCAGACGCCCGATCGCATCCTGCATTCGCAGGAAGAGATATCGAGAATCCTGCCTCCGCGCGACGAGTACATGGTCACTACCTCGGAGTTCGACGACGTAAAAGCGCGTTTGGCTCGCATTGAGAACAAGCGCCGCTTGACCGATACCAAGAATAATGGGCGGCCCTCTTTGCGCAGGGCCAGCACTGGCAGCGGTGATTCATCGGGCGACGACTCCAATTCGAGTGCAGATGACAGGCCGACACTGCAGCGCCGCGACGACAAAAATTAAATTGCGGCCCCTTTGGGCAGTTGCGGCCTGGATTGCGCCGCCGGTTGACTGAGGTCCCGGCGGCGCAATTGTGTTCGGAGCTTGAATTGGGAGCACCGTGGCTTTACAGTTGACCCCAGCGCACTTAATCTGCGCGCGGCCGCTTTAGGGAACACATAAATGAAAAAGATCGCAATTGTAACGGCCCTCGTAGTGCTTATATTGCTCCTTACCAAGATCGCAAATCAGATCCCTCCCGATCCGCCACCCGGCACCTCGTTTTCGCTCAAGGCTCAGAAGGTAGTCGAATGCAGTCCCACTGAGATCACCCTGCTTGACAACCACCAGGTTCAAACGCATCTTGAGAAAGACTCTTCCTGGCCTCCTTGCGCTACTTTTCACAAGGACGAAGTCCTGGATTTTTACCTTTCCAGGGGTGAAAAGACCCATTTTGAGGGCGACGAAGTCACCAGCTGGTGGCGCAAAGCTATGTAAGATAAGGGGCCCTTCGTTTCCGTAGCCGTCCTCAAACAACTAAGACGCTGCTAAGGATTTCCACAGTTTCCGCGTGATTTGCTATCGCTTTTTCTTCGCCTTTTCGCTGGACTTGGGCTATGCTTTTTTCTGCAACTGGGAGGTTGCCTGATGGACTATCAAAAGGAACTCATTGCTGAATATGAGCGCGAGATCGCAAAGACACGCAAAATGCTCGACGCGATTCCTGCGGACGCGGACATGAGCTACAAACCTCATCCGAAATCCATGCCACTTGGAAATCTGGCTGGCCACCTCACTGATATGTGCGGCGACTGGGCCATGCACACACTTACCCAGGATGTGATGGAGTTTCCCGCAGATCACAAGTGGGAACCCAATGTTCCTGCCAACAAGCAGGAAGTGGTTGATAAGCTGGACAAGCAGTTTCCGGCAGCCCTTAAGGCGTTGAAGGAGATTGCGCCGGAGAAATGGGAACAGCATTGGAAGTTCATTTTCGGCGGCCAGACCTTCATTGATGAGCCTCGCTTCAAGGTCTTCCGAGACTATGTCATCAACCACATGGTGCACCATCGCGCGCAACTCAGCGTCTACCTGCGCCTGCTGAACGCAAAGGTTCCGGGGCTTTACGGGCCTTCTGCGGATGAAATGTAGAGAAGCAGTTGACAAGGTTCTGAGTTGACAGGTTTACGAGACAGTGTTGAGAACGAGACAACGAATTGCGCTACATTGTGCTGGGTAATTCCTGTCTCAGTGATTCGATCTCCTCACAGACAGGTTGGCTGGTCACCGGCTAACCTGTCTTCATGAGCTTTTCTTTTCCCAGGATCTATCCAATTCTTGACTCAGGAGTAATTCCATCTGAGGACCGGGCAGAGTTTCTGCACCGTCTGGCAAATGAGCTTGCCGAGGCAGGAGTAACTCTGCTTGAGTACCGCAACAAGAATGGAAATGAAGCAGAACTTCTTGGCGACGCGGCAATCTTACGGGCCGCCATGCCTGCGCAAGAAACAAAGCTAATTCTCGATGATCGCGCCGATCTGGTAGAACTGACGGAGTTTGACGGCGTCCACGTAGACTCCGGCGATGTATCTCCCTCGGAGGCTCGCCGACTTGTTGGTCCCGGCCGCATCGTAGGCACCTTCGGCGGCAGCACATCGCTGATCCCCGGCATTCTGGGTGAGCCTGTCGACTACCTTGCAGTCGGCCCGGTCTTCACCACCACAACCAAGCAGACCACCATCGCGCCCATCGGCCCCGAAGGCGTGCGCAGACTGCGCATGGCTGTCGGACCAGATCGCGTGATTACCGCCGCTGCAGGCATCACCCTCGAATCTGCTCCTGCCGTTCTTGAAGCTGGAGCAACCGCGGTAGCGGTATCGGCGGCAATCTTCCGCTCCCAAAATCCCGCTGCCGAGTTCCGTAGTTGGAAGGCTGTACTGGGATGAGGGATAAAGCGGCTCAAGCGGTCCTATAAGCAGCCGCTCCAGTTTAAGCCGAGCAATTTTCCAGTCACTTAAGCGAGACTTTAGAGCCAGAATCAGGTACAACACTACCAAGTGGCCACCTCTGACCGTTCCTCAAGCCCAGATATGAACAAACCCGCCGAAGGTCCCCGGTTGGTGCAGACGCTCGGCCTTTTTAGCTCTACCGCCATCGTTATCGGGTCCATGATCGGCTCCGGCATCTACATCGTCGATGCCGATATCGCACGGGGCACGAACTCGCCGGCCCTCTATCTTGGTGCCTGGGTGGTTACGGCTGTACTTACGCTTATTGGTGCGCTCAGCTATGGAGAACTGGCTGCCATGATGCCGAAGGCCGGCGGGCAGTACGTTTATCTGCGCGAGGCGCTTGGGCCGCTTTGGGGATTCCTGTTTGGCTGGACGCTCTTTCTCGTCATCCAGACAGGCACGATCGCCGCTGTCTGTGTGGCGTTCGGCAAATTTCTTGGCGTATTCTTTCCTTCCATCTCCACCACGCACTGGCTCTGGCACATTGCGCATGTGCCTGCATTTAAGGTGGGGCCCATGGTTCTGGGCAACATGGAGATCGGTGTCAACACGGCAAATCTCACCGGCATCGTCATCGTGGTGCTTCTAGCCATCGTGAACATCTTCGGCGTCGGGCTGGGTGCCATGATCCAGAACGTTTTTACCTCGGCCAAGGCGCTCGCGCTGGCGGCGCTTATCCTGCTTGCGTTCACTTTTGGGCACACTGCGGAGGCGTGGCAGGCCAACTTTGCCGGAGGCCGGTTCTGGCAGAACGCTGGCTGGCATTCGTTGCATTCGGTGCAGGTGGGTGTCGGTGGTCCGACTGTGCTGGTAAATATCTTCGTGATCCTCGCCGTGGTACAGGTAGGCTCACTGTTCTCAGCCGATGCCTGGAACAACATCACGTTTACCGCTGGCGAGGTGAAAAATCCCAAGCGCAATCTGCCGCTTTCGCTCATCCTTGGCACGGGATTTGTGCTGACCGTCTACTTCCTGGTTTCGCTGGCTTATATGCTCATGCTGCCCATGCATGGCGATGCCAACGGCGCCACCGCCGCTGCCCGTGGAATTCAATACGCGGCAGAAGACCGCGTGGCCACCGCCGCGTTGGGGCAGATTTTTCACACCGCAGGAGCTTACTTGATGGCGGGAGCCATCCTAGTTTCAACCTTCGGCTGTGCAAACGGCATGACGCTCGCCGGAGCGCGCGTCTTCTTCGCAATGAGCCGCGACGGACTGTTCTTCAAGTCAGTTGGAAAGCTGCATCCGCGCTATAAGACGCCGGTAGCGGGTCTTATGGTGCAGGCGGTTTGGACAGTGCTGCTCTGCGTTTCCGGTAGCTATAGCCAATTGCTCGACTACATAATTTTCGCCGAACTTGTGTTTTACATCCTCACCATTCTTGCACTTTTTGTTCTGCGCTTTAAGCAGCCCAATGCGCCGCGGCCTTACAGAGCCTGGGGCTATCCTGTACTTCCTGCGCTCTACATCGTTATGGCGGCCTGGATCTGTGTCGTACTATTACGTTACAAGCCTCAATACACGTGGCCGGGCCTGGTGCTCGTCCTGCTAGGAATACCTGTCTATCTTTTCTGGTCCCGGCGATCCACTCGCCAGGGACTGCCAGCTTCATCCGAAGTGGAATCTTGATTAAAGAATGCGATCTACATCGCAGAGCTAGTGAACTGAGATGTACCCAATCTTTACCGAGCGCACGAATTAGAAACGGGGAGGCAATGCATGGCAAGTAAACTTTTCGCCACCAAGCCTGTAGAGCAAATTCTTGAAGAAGCAAATGAGGAAGGCGAACACACGCTAAAACGTGCGCTGGGTCCGATAAACCTGATCTCCATCGGCATTGGCGGAATCATCGGAGCAGGTATCTTTGTGCTTACAGGCACGGCAGCGGCGCAATTTGCAGGCCCCGCAATCATCATCTCGTACATCATCGCCGGCATCGGTTGCGTGTTTGCCGGCCTCTGCTACGCCGAGTTTGCTTCTATGCTGCCTATTGCCGGCAGCGCTTACACCTATGGGTACGCCACGATGGGTGAGCTGGTTGCTTGGATCATTGGATGGGCGCTGGTTCTGGAGTATGCCTTTGGGGCCGCGACTGTTGCGGTTGGGTGGAGCGGGTTCGTCAACAGTCTGCTGGGCTACTTCGGCACAAAGCTTCCTTTCAATCCCGCGCCGCCGGTATCCATAACGTTATTCGGCCATCATCTTGGCGGACAGGTAGACATCTTCGCGCTTTCGGCAATTGTGCTCATCACCGTGATTCTGGTGGTCGGGGTGCGCGAGTCGGCAAACTTTACCAGCGCCGCGGTCATGATCAAGGTCGCGATTGTGCTGTTCTTCATTGGGCTGGCGAGCATATTTGCCTTCAGCCACTGGTCGCACATGGTTGCCAACTGGCATCCTTTCATTCCTAAAAACACAGGCCACTTTGGACAGTTTGGATGGTCGGGCATCATGCGAGGCGCAGGCGTGGTGTTCTTTGCTTACATCGGATTTGACGCCGTATCCACCGCTGCGCAGGAAGCCAAGAACCCGCAGAAGGACATGCCTTTCGGAATCCTTGGTTCGCTGATCGTCTGCACCATCTTGTATATCTTTGTGGCGGGGCTCCTGACAGGCCTAAAGCCTTATACCACGCTCAATGTACCGGCTCCGGTAGCGGACGGGGCGGCGGAAATCGGAGTGCGATGGGCGGTGGTGCTCATCGATCTTGCGGCAATCGCGGGACTCGCATCCGTCATGCTGGTCATGCTACTGGGGCAATCTCGCGTGCTCTACACCATGTCGCGCGATGGATTGCTCTGGAATTGGGTGGGCAGGCTTCATCCGCGGTTCTGCACACCCTACCTTACATCCATCGTCGTGGGATGCCTTGCTGCGTTTCTCGCGGCATTTTTCCCCATCACCCTTCTGGGAGAACTGGTGAGCCTTGGCACGCTGCTCGCGTTTACCATCGTTTGCCTTGGAGTCTGGGTGCTGAGGGTTCGCAGACCGGACCTGACGCGGCCCTTCCGTACGCCTCTGGTTCCGCTGGTTCCTATCTGCGGAATGATCGTCTCGCTCTCGCTGATGTTTTCTCTGGATGCTCCTGCGTGGATAGGCTTTGGCGGGTGGCTCATTCTCGGACTAATTATCTATTTCAGCTATAGCCGCAAGCACAGCAAGGTGCAGAAGCTGGCGCGTGAATCTGCTGGCAAATAGGCAATTCGCTTCAACAACAGAACGGCCTCCCGATTGGGAGGCCGTTCTGTTTGAGGTTTGATTTTGAATGGCTGGATTACGCGGTTGTCTTAGCGCAGAACTCATCGAATGCCCGGACCAGATCAGTTGCGATGTCCTGTGCGGTTGACTGCTCGATGATGAAGCGCTGCATGAGGTACACGAGCTTGCCGTCGCGAAGAATGGCGACCGCCGGAGAAGTAGGCGGATTGCCTTCAAAATAGCTGCGCGCTCGCTCGGTGGCCTCGCGGTCCTGGCCGGCAAAGACGGTGATCTTATGATCGGGCTGGTTGGCGGAGTTGGCGAGAGCCAGGCGCACTCCGGGGCGCATCTTGCCTGCGGCGCAACCACAGATGGAGTTCACGACCAGCAAGGTTGTTCCCGGCTGGGCAAGGACCGAATCGACGTCTTCAGCCGTCCGAGTCTCGTTAATTCCGGCGCGAACCAATTCCTCGCGCATAGGAATAACCATAAGTTCTGGATACATTGAATAACCTCCGGCAGGGAAGATGCCTATATTCATTTTAGCGTTAAAAAAACGCTTGGTGTAGGCTGGTTTCAGTGCTTCTCAAGGAAAATGAACCACTAGCGCCGTTTACCACTTTTGGAATCGGTGGTCCTGCACGCTGGCTCGCCGAGGCTGAGACCGAGGACGACATTGAAGAGATCGTGTACTGGACGGATCAGCACGAATTGGAGCTTTTCGTGTTGGGTGGCGGCAGCAATCTGCTGGTTTCAGATGCGGGCTTCAAGGGACTCGTGCTGCATGTAGGCATCAAAGGCATTGAGTGGAGCGGGGAACTGTTTCACTGTGGCGCCGGCGAGGATTGGGACGCATTTGTTTCGGTGGCAGTGAAGGAGCGCTTTGCCGGCATCGAGTGTCTGGCTGGAATTCCCGGCACGGTCGGTGGGACACCAGTGCAGAATGTCGGCGCTTACGGGCAGGAGGTCGAATCGGTCATCGAGCGGGTCCGGGCTTTCGATCTGAAGCGAGCGGAATTTGTTGAATTGAGCAACGCTGAGTGCGGATTTTCGTATCGCCGCAGCCGCTTTAACTCAGTAGATCGCGGGCGCTTCATTGTCACTCGTGTGGACTACCGCTTGAAACGTGACGGTGAACCACAGATTGCTTATGCCGATCTGGCGGCGCGATTCAAGAACCAGAGTGGTTCGGCAACTTTGAGCAGCGTTGCAACTGCGGTCCGTGAAATAAGGCAGAGCAAAGGGATGCTGCTGGTGGACGGCGATCCCGATTGCCGCGGCGCGGGAAGCTTCTTCAAGAATCCAGAAGTCTCAAAGGAAGTTGCTAATCGCATAAGTGAGCTGGCAGCCAGCATCGGCGTGCCCCTGCGCACCTTTCCCGCCGCAGGCGGAAGGGTGAAGATTCCCGCTGCATGGCTAATTGAGCAGGCCGGGTTCCAGAAGGGCTATACGTCGGGTGTAGCGGGTCTTTCAACGAAACACACACTCGCGCTTGTCAATCGCGGCGGTGCGACGGCAGAGGAGATCCTTGCGCTGGCCAGGCAGATCGCCGACGGAGTGAAAGAACGTTTTGGCATTGAGCTTGAAATGGAGCCGGTGATGCTCGGTTTCTAGTGCGGCCCGAGTCTTTGAACGATTCTCTCTCGTTCTTCTTTCAGCACATTCTCTGCAGGCCCAAAGGCCGCGAGACGGCCCTCCAGCAACAGGGCAACTTCCGCTCCGGTTGCGAATGCATCTGTGGCGTCGTGCGTGGCGATCACGGTCTGCACGTGGTTTTCACGCAGCCACACCTGCAGCCGATCAACAAGTGCGTCGCTGGCGGTGCCGTCGAGCGCTGAGAATGGCTCGTCGAGCAGCAGGAGCCGCGGCGCGGGAGCCAATGCGCGCGCCAAGGCCACACGTTGCGCCTGGCCGCCGGAGAGATCCTGCGTGCGACGATTGGTGAGATCCGTTGCATCGGCCAGCTCAAGCACCTCGGCCACCCGCTTGGCGCGGGCGCTGCGTTCCATTTTGTTCAACCCGTAGGCAACGTTTGCTTCGACGCTGAGGTGAGGAAAGAGCGAGGGTTGCTGCGATACAAGAGCCGTTCTGCGCTGACCGGGCGCGAGCCATATTCCGTTGGCTGTGTCAGTGAGTGTAGCGCCATCGAGAACGACATGCGCCTGTACGGTCTTGCCGCGCGCGTTGCCGTCAGTCTTTCCGCCAAGGCCGGCCAGCAGGCGCAGCAGCGTGCTCTTTCCTGCGCCGGAGTGTCCAAAGATCACTGTCCATTCAGAGGTGAGTTTGCATTCGACCTGCAGTTGAAATCCGCCACGTTGCGCATTGAGCTTGAGTTCAAGCACGGCGGCCTCCGCGCAGCTGGCCGCTCAGGTAGATGGCCACAAGAGCACCGAGGCTCAGAACCAGCAGAACTGCCGCGGTGTGATTCGCGGCTGTGTAATCGAAGCTCTCTACCTGGTTGTAGAGAACGATGGAAAGCGTGCGAGTGGCGCCTGGAATATCTCCGCCGAGCATGAGCACTACACCGAACTCGCCTACCGTGTGCAGAAAGCTCAGTACGGCAGCGGTAATCAACGAGCGCCTTGCCAACGGGATGAGAAGACTGAAGACGACACGCGTTGAACTCGCACCCAACAGGCGGGCCGCATCCACTAGTTCAGGTCCGACGGAGGCAAAACCTGTAACCAGCGGTTGAACCGCGAATGGAAGGCTGTAAATTACCGAGCCGACGACCAGCCCGGTGAAAGAAAATGCGAGCGGATGACCAAGCAGTGCGGTGATGCCTCGGCCAATAGGCGTGAGCGGTCCGAGAAGCACCAATAGGAAGAAACCAAGCACTGTAGGAGGCAGCACGAGAGGCAACGCTGCAAGAGCCTCAACAATCACCAGCCAGCGACTGCGGCCCAGAACCAGCACGGCGGCAAGCGGAATGGCAATCACCAGCAGTATTGCTGTGGTTGTGGTGGCCAGTCTTAATGTAAGAACGAACGCTTGCCAATCCATCTTGTCTTAATAGTTTAATGAACCGGCGTGAGCCCGCCCGCTGCAAGCTGCGCCTGAACGGGCGCGGAGAGCAGATAGTCGATCAGCTTGCGCGCTTCAGCTTGATGCTTTGTGCTGCGTATGATGACTGCGCCCTGTTCGATGGGCGGGTACAGTTCGCGCGGTACAACGAACCATGTTCCGGCTGAAGACATGCGTGGTGTCATGGCCGATGTGAGCGAGATGAGTCCGGCGTCGGCGTTGGCGGAGTCGGCGAACTGCGCAGCTTGTGAGATATTTTCCGCCGTTGCCAGTTTTGGTTTGAGCGAATTGTAGACAGCTAGTTTTTTGAGTGCCGCTACCGCTGCGCGGCCGTAGGGCGCGCGGTCAGGATTGGCGATGGCAAGATGTCTTAGTTTTGGGTTTCGCAGCAGATCGAGCGAAGGCGGAGGCAAGGGCGAATCCTTGCGCGCCCACAGCACCAGCGTGCCTTTGGCATAGGTGATCGGCTTGGAATCCGGTGTCCCTTCAGCAAGGCTCGCGTCGATCAGCCGCTGCGGATAGCCGAGATCGGCGGAGAGAAAAACGTCAAAAGGAGCACCATTTTGGACTTGCGCTGTAAGCATAGCCGAAGCGTGAAAACTTGGTACAACTTCGATCCCAGTCCTGTGAAGGAATTGCTTCAGGATGGGCGGAAGCACCGGCTCGAGGTCGGCTGCTGCCGCCAGGCGGAGCGGCACTTGTGCTCCCAAGGGAACGGCCAGCGCACAGGCCAGCAGGACGGAGAAAAATCTGGGCAGTTTCAAGAAGGCAGGGCTCCCATGCGAGGTGAGAACGATCCACAAGCTGAATGATCCGGACTCGGCAAAAAACAGCCTACGCTGGTAGGCTAACACCAGGTATGAATGACAATTTGCACCAGTTGCGCTGTATCGGCTGCGGCGCTACGATTGCCGGCGCGCAGGCCCAGCCGGACTTTCGCTGCACGGTCTGCGGCGAGCTTTTTGAGGTTGAGTATCCGGGCTGGGTGGAACGGCGCGGGCCCGATCGTCCGAATCCCGCTGCGCTGAAATGGTTGTGGCGCGAGCGCAAGAGCTCATCGGAGGCCCTGGACCACTCGGGAGTCTGGCGCTTTCGTGAACTGCTACCGATTCTTGACAGCTTTGGCAATGCGGTAACGCTGCGCGAGGGCAATACGCCGCTCTATCACCTGCGGCGCGCCTCAAAGGCGCTGGGCATCGATCAGTTGTACGCCAAGCATCAGGGCATGAATCCTTCCGGCTCCTTTAAGGACACGGGCATGACGTCTGCGCTGAGCGTGGCCAAGGAACGCGGCTTTGAGTGGGTGGCCTGCGCTTCAACCGGAAATACCTCCGCGGCGATGGCGGCCTACGCTGCACGCGCCGGACTGCGCAGCCTGGTGCTGATTCCCGATGGAAAGATTGCGTGGGGCAAGCTGTCGCAGGCCATGGACTACGGCGCAGTTACCTGCCAGTTGAAGACCGATTTCGACGGATGCCTTACGTTGCTGACGAAGATCGTGAAGGAAGCGCCGATCTATCTGCTCAACTCAGTGAATCCTTACCGGCTGGAAGGGCAGAAGACGCCGGCGTTCGAGATTGCCGAAGCGTTTGACTGGAATGTGCCCGACCACCTGATTGTGCCGGGCGGCAACCTGGGCAACAGCTCGGCGCTGGGCAAGGGCTTTAAGGAACTCCTGGAACTGGGGCTGGTGGCGCGCATGCCGCGTATCTCGGTGATTCAGGCGGCGGGTGCGAATCCGTTGGCGCGGAGTTTCGCCACAAACAAGGGTACATCGCTTGAGCCGGTGGAGGCTCACACCCGCGCGACGGCAATCCGCATTGGTAATCCTGCTTCATGGCGCAAGGCCGCGCGAGCCATCCAGGATACGGGTGGATGGTGCCTGGATGTGACGGAAGCCGAGATTGCCATTGCCAAGGCGGAGATTGGAGCGGAAGGCCTGGGTTGCGAGCCTGCCTCAGCCGTGACTCTTGCCGGCCTAAAGAAGCTATGCGCACAAGGAGTGATCCAGTCCAATGAGACCGTGGTTCTGGTTCTTACCGGCCATACGCTCAAGGACGCGGACTACACGATCGACTTCCATCGCGGAACCTTGCTGACGGACGAGGAGACGGGCGGGGCAACGTCGCAGATCTCGAGAGAGATTGAAGCAATGCGCCGCAACGCTGTTGTGGTGGAGCCGACGATTGCCTCGGTGGTGGCAGCTCTGAAGGAACGTGCGTGATGAGCGACCGCAAGAATGCGCCTGCCGGCGGATTGCGGCTGCGATTGCCTGCGACCTCGGCGAATCTGGGCCCCGGCTTCGATGCGGCGGCGATCGCGCTCGATTTCTATCTGGACATCGAAGCGGAAGCGGCTGACGAATTTGCAGTGAGCGCCACTGGATTTAACGCCGACCGCTGCGCGCGGCTCGAAGACAACCTGGTCATCGAAACCTACAAGAGGATGCTGGTCGGCTCGGGCCGCGAGATTGTTCCGTTGGCCATCAGGATGGAGAACGGGATTCCGCTGGCGATGGGATGCGGATCATCGGCAGCGGGGCGGCTGGCGGCAATTGCCATGGCAGTGCATTTCGGCGGGCTGGGCTGGGATACGGCGCGAATACTCTACGAGGCTTATCTGCTCGAGGGGCATCCCGACAACGTGGCGGCTTGCTGGCTGGGCGGATTTGTGGCGGCAGCCTGCGACGGTGCAAAAGTGCATGTGGCGCGCGTGGTTCCGCCTGCGGAGTGGCGCGCTATCGTGGTGTTTCCGGTGGATTCGTTGCCCACGAGCAAGGCCCGTGCCGTGCTTCCGGCAAACTACTCGCTCGCCGACGTTGTGGCCAACATTCAGTCGGTGTCGATGCTTGGCCTGGCTTTTGCGCAGGGAAGGAAAGATCTGCTGGGTGTGGCTATGAAGGACCGCATCCATCAGCCGTACCGGGCGCCGATCTGTACGCTTTTGCCACAAATCTTGCCGCTAGTCGAAGGAAAGGGCATTCTTGGGGCCGCCCTGAGCGGCGCCGGCCCTGCCGTGCTGGTGATTGTGGAGAACGAGGCGGCTTTTGAGGCGGCGTCGGACGCCATTCGGGAAGCCGTGGGAGATTCTCAGCCGGTCAGGCTGCAGTTGTGCAGTTTTGTTCATAGTGGAACGAGCCAAGCTGCTTTAGCTGGAAAGCTTTAGAGATCTTCCTGCCCGCTGATTCCTGAGAAATATGCGGTTATCATTCGGTAAACGTTTTTCCGTAATTAGTAACTTACTTTGAAGTCACCACTTGTTGGTTACCTTTGAGGTTACCTAAGTTTTCTTGATCTTTGTAAATTGAGCGCCTAAATTCGCTGCGTGGGCAGTTCTGGGGGAGGGCTGCTCTAGCGCCCGTGCACCCTTCAGGGGTCGCGGGCGCTTCTAATTGGGCCGAAAACCTGTCTTGTTCTGGTCTAAGTAATTCTCTATTAAATACTTAATCGGCGTTTGCGGAACTTCTGAAGGCTTCCTCAAATTCCCCAGATTGACTCCCGAAGCGAGCTTGCGACTTTGTGCATATCAATCGCATCTCTATAGGGAACGCTTTCCTGTACACTCAAAGAAAATAGCAGGCAAGCAAGGGAGAATCATGGCTGGAACGGGTGTTTTGGAAGTAAGCGATGCAACGTTTGACCAGGAAGTGCTGCGCAGCGAGCAGCCGGTTCTGGTGGACTTCTGGGCTGTGTGGTGCGGACCTTGCAAGGCGATCGCACCGATTGTAGATGGAGTTGCCACCGCCTATGCGGGCAAGCTGAAGGTGGCCAAAGTGAATGTGGATCAGAACGGCGCGACGCCTTCACGTTACGGGATTCGTGGCATTCCTGCACTCTTGTTCTTCAAGGGCGGCAAGGTTGCCGATCAGATTGTGGGCTACGTGCCGCAGAATGTAATTGAAGAGAAGATCCAGCGCCTGCTGGCGTAAGAGCATGCCGACAAGCGCAATATCTCAAAGCAAGGCCCGGCGATGATTGCCGGGCCTTGTTGTTAGTGCGGATGAATCGGGTTCTAGCCTCTGCCGCGGAACTGAATGATGCGACGCCGGTCGCGCTTTGACGGTCGGTGCTCGGGCAGCGGTACATACATCTGCATTGCCTTGCGCTCTTCAGCCAGCTTGAGTCGCGCTTCGCGGCTGGCATCGGTTTCCTTGTAGAGAGTGTGCGCAACGGCGGCCGGCCCACGCATCTCGCTTAGCAGCAGCACTTCAATGTGAAAGATTCCGCCTTCGTTTTCGACGCGCACCATGTTGCCGGTGCGAACTTCGCGCGCAGGCTTGGCGCGGACACCGTTGATTTCGATGCGGCCCATGTCACAGGCCTTGCCGGCCAGAGCGCGCGTTTTGAAGAACCTCGCAGCCCAGAGCCATTTGTCGATGCGGACAGATTCCATAGACCTATTCTCTTACAATCTCACCAGCGCCGAGCGTGTCACGGTCGCTCAGTCAACCGGCTGCTCCTGGTGGAAGTATTGCCATATGCTTTCGGCTGTCTTGCGTGAAACCACCGCAGCCAGCGACTCTGCTGTTGCCTGTTGAACATCGCGTAGACTGCCGAAGTGCGTGAGCAGGCGCTGCCGCGTTTGCGCACCGACTCCGGGGATATTGAGCAGCTCCGAGTCGCGGTCGCGGATGGCGCGGCGTTGACGGTGGTAGCCGATGGCGAAGCGGTGACTTTCGTCGCGGATGAGTTGCACAAGGTGCAGCACCGGTGAGCGGCGGTCGAGAACGATGGGCTCATCCTCGCTGCCGTGCAGGTAGATGACCTCTTCGCGCTTTGCGATAGAGGCCAGCGGCTGCGAGGTGAATCCCAGCGACTCCAGCGCATCAGCGGCGGCGTGCAGTTGGCCCAGGCCGCCGTCTATCAGCACCAGCGAGGGCATTGGCTTGTCCTCGTCCTTAAGGCGGCGGTAGCGGCGCTCAACCACCTCGCGCATGGAGGCGAAGTCGTCGACGCCGAGAACGGTCCTGACCTTGAATTTGCGATAGGCCGACTTGTTCATTTTGCCGTCTTCCCACACCACCAGCGACGCTACGGTCTCGGCGCCCTGGATGTGGGAGATGTCGAAGCACTCAATGCGCTTTGGAAGCTCGGGCAGCATGAGCGCGTCGGTCAAGGCCTCCTGGATGGCTTTGCGCGAGGGCTCAAGGACGCGGAATCGCTGCGTGTAGGATTGCTTGGCGTTCTGCCCGGCCAGATCGACCAGCGAACGCTTTTCTCCACGCAGCGGAACCACGACTTCGACGCGACGTCCGATGCGCTCGCTCAGCAGGTCTGCCAGCGCTTCGCGATCGTCGAAGTCCGCAGGGACCATTATGCTGCGTGGAACATAATGCTGATCGATGTAGAGCTGCTTGAGCAGGGAAGAGAACATTTGCCCTGCATGGAAAGCTGCGGCGTCACTGGTTTTGCTGGAGCCGGCTGCATCTTCTCCGGGTTCCGGAAGCTCGGGCAGGTCTTCCCAGAAGAACTCGCGACGGTCAACGATCTTTCCTGACCGCATGTGAAAGAGATTCACGGCCAGGCTGCCGTCTTCAAAGTGGTAGCCGAATACATCGGCGTCGTCGCTCTGCTCAGCGGTGGCGATGCGCTGCTTCTCCTGCAACTGGTGGACGGTCGATAACTGATCGCGAAGGCGGGCGGCTGCTTCGAACTGCTCGTTCTCCGCGGCGGTCATCATGCGCGCGGTGAGCGACTTTTCAAGCTCAGAGTGGCGGCCTTCGAGGAAGAGCTGTGTGTCGCGTACGGCGTCTTTGTAAATCTCAGGCGTGGTGAGGCCTTCAACGCACGGACCGAGGCAGCGATGAATGTAGTATTGCAAGCACGCGCGCGAATGGTAGCGCGAAAGATCGACCTTGCAACTAGGGAGCAGAAAACTGCGATGAATGAGCTCGACCACACGGTAGGCCAGATTGCCGGGAAAGTACGGGCCGTAATAGGCGGCACCGTCTTTGCGTAGACGGCGCGTAACGAACACCTTTGGGAAACGGTCTGCGAGAGTGAGCTTGACGTAGGGGTACGTTTTGTCGTCGCGCAGCAGGATGTTGAAGCGGGGTTTGCGCTGCTTGATGAGGTTGTTTTCAAGCGCGAGGGCTTCATGCTCATTGGCGACGAGGATGTAATCGAGATCGACGGCTTCGCGCATGAGCGAGCCCGTCTTCGCGTTGGCTTGCGATGCCTCAAGCAGATACGAGCGCACGCGGGAGCGCAGGTTCTTTGCCTTACCCACGTAAATGACTTCGCCATCAACGTTTTTGTAGAGATAAACGCCGGGCTGGGTGGGTAGAGTGCGTATTTTCTCGTAGAGATCCATGGAGGCGGGCCTGGAAGAAGGCGCTAATCACTAGGATACCGGGAATGGCGCACTGGATTCAGATGTCTGGCATGGGTGAGGCTTTGCCGGAGGGGGATGCGCAATCCTTACCGGAAGCATGTAAAAGATACACGCATTCGATCTGATCGCGCAGAGCGGCATTGCTTGGGTAAGCCGTTGTTGTTAATGCGCTTAGGGTATGCGTGGAGAATGGCACAGGATGTGCTAGATCAAGGTCAAGTGGATAGAGCCTCTCCGCCCTAATCCCGGTGTACTGAATGCCGGTCAGCTGGGGGAGAAGGAAAGGATAAATGCCCATGCGACGCATCGGATTCTTGTGGATGGCAGGAGCTCTGGCAATAGTCGGAGTTACGGGGTGCACCACCAAGAACTATGTTCGAACTCAAACTGCTCCTCTGGTGGAACACACTGACCAACTGGATCAGAAGACCCAGGCAAACAACCAGCGGATTCACGACGTGGACTCACGCGCACAGGCCGGGATCGGCAAGGCGCAGAGCGCTGCTGAAGAGGCTACCCAGAACGCGCAGAACGCGACGCAGGCAGCCAATCAGGCCAATGAGTCGGCGACCGAAGCAGTGCATCGTGCCGATACGCTCGACTCCGTGGTGAAAGGGCTGGACCAGTATAAGGAGATGGCCGATGTTACGGTCACGTTCGGCTTCGACAAGTCGGTCCTTACGGCGGACGACAAGCAACAGCTTGACGATTTTGCCACCCAGCTTGGCTCCGCCAAGAGCTACATTCTCCAGGTTACCGGCGGAACCGATTCGACCGGCCCGGCCCAGTACAACTACGAACTGAGCCAGCGCCGCGCTGATGCGGTTGTGCAGTACCTCGCATCGAAGTACGGTGTTGCTCCGCACCGCTTTTACCTGATCGGTATTGGCAAGGACGACGCGGTCGCCGATAACTCGACTCGCGAAGGCCGCCAAAAGAATCGCCGCGTTTCGGTGCAGTTGCTCAGCAACATGAGCAACGGCGACAGCACGCAGCCCTCCCAACCGGCAACCGCGGCGGTAAATCCGGGCTCCGGACTGTAGACTCCGGCTTCTCCAACTGCAAACAAGAAAGGCCGCATCTACGGATGCGGCCTTTCTTGCGTTTGGGGCACGTTGAATCAGTGCTATCGGATGTGCTCTGCGCGAACATCGTTGGCCGTAAACAGCCTGAGGAACGGCGCGCCTTTGGCGGCAGCTTCAACGGCAGGCCGGCCGTTTGCTTCTTCGCGCTCCACGATGCAAACCACCGCGGCGACCTTCATGCCTGCTTCAATGGCAGCTTCAATGGCGTTTATGGTTGAAGCGCCGGTAGTGCACACGTCATCTACTATGACTACCCGAGCGCCTTCCTTGAGGAATCCTTCAATGCGGCGGCCCGTGCCGTGCGCCTTTTCAGCCTTGCGCACCAGAAAGCCATTCAGGAGCGGAGCGCCGGGCTTGGACTGTGCTCGCCACGCGCTGGCGGTGGCCACGTTTGACACGATGGGATCGGCGCCCATGGTGAGCCCGCCCACCGCTTCGGCCTCAATACCGTGCTGCTCGAGCAGTTCGAGGATGGCGTGGCCGGTGAGGCGTCCGCCTTCAGCATGCAGCGTGGTGGTGCGGCAGTCAATGTAGTAGTCGCTGGTGCCGCCTGAAGAGAGTTTGAATTGGCCGAGCCGGAAGCTCAGGCGGGAGAGTAGCGTAAGAAGCTGCTGCGCGTGGGTTAGTGTCGCCATAGAAGTGATTGTAAGGGGTAAGGGTTTTGATGATCTCTGATCACTGTCAACTGGTCACTATCGCACTTACATCTTGTCCATGTGCTGGAAGCCGCTGGTGCCGAGCAACATGACCGAGAAGAGCAGGAAGTTGTACAAGGCATGCACCAGAACGCTGGCTGCGAGCGATCGCGTGCGGAGGCGCGCCCAGCAGAGCACCAGGCTTACGCAAACCAGCAACACGAACGGACCCCAGGAGTAGCCGGTTTGCGCGGCGTGCATGGCCGCGAATGGGAGGCTGGTGGCAATGGAGCCGGCTACCATGGCCGCGAAAGACCACTGCGGCTGTCCATGCTCGTCGAGCTGGCGGACCGCCGCATTGGTGATCTTCTCATTGATCCAGTCGTATGCCGTGCACATGGCTGGCAGAACAAATCCGCGAAACACCATCTCTTCAAAGAATGGAGCAACTGTTACGCCGAATGCGAACAGCAGCCAGGCGGCGCCCGGCGCACGAAAGATCCTGTCGATAGGTGCGTTCTTTGGTGTCGGCATCCACAGGCCATTGACGAGCGCGAGCGCAAAGCAGATGAACGCCGTGGTGACCAGTTGCGTGCTCAGCCGCAACGCGATATCGCCGTTCCACTGGATACCTTCGAAGAATCCCTTGTGCCAGATCATGGGGAAGAACAGCAGGCACGCGCCAAACATCAGCACATAGACAACCATCTCGCTGCCGAGCGTGAACTGGACGTTTGTCATTACCGATTGCATTGAAGTAAGGCCGAAAAGATGAAAATGAACGGCTAACGCCATTAGGGCGCTCGCTGCAATGAATCCCGACAATACAAAGATCAGCAGGATGCCGACATGGCCCATGTGCGGAATGCGAACGGGTGGGCGCGGCGGAGGCTGGTACCACTGCTGGAACATCGGACGTTCAGGTTCGCCGGGAGGCGGCAGAATTCCGGCGGGAAACTGGCCTGCTTCCGATGGTTCAAAGGAACTGCCAGGCGAATCAGGAGCACTCGACACGGAGCCGGACTCCTGCGCCCATTCTGTTGGAGCTTCAGCATCCGTCGCCCGGATTTCTTGCACTTCTGCCGAATCAACCGGACCTGAGTCAACTGGAGAGTTCTGCTCATTCTCGGGCTGGTACTCTGGCTGGCCGTTCATGGGCGTCCGGTCTTCTTTCTCCTCGGCGTAACTTTCTTTGCGGATTTGGGCTTACCGTTGGCTGCAGCCGATGGAGAAACATCGGCGCTCACAGCGGGCTGTGCGTCATCCGTTTCTACCGATAGTACATCTTCCTCGGCTTCAATCTCGGCCAGGTGACCGTTACTTAAGCCGTAGTACCGCTTTAGAAACTGCCCCGTATAGGAGCCCGGCAATGTCGCGATTTTTGCGGGCCGACCTTCGCCGACAACGCGGCCGCCGTCTTCGCCGCCTTCGGGGCCAAGGTCGAGAACCCAGTCCGCATTGCGGATCACGTCGAGATTGTGCTCGATGATGATGACGGTGTTGCCCAGATCGGCGAGCCGGTGCAATACCTCAAGAAGTTTGCGTACATCGTCGAAATGCAGGCCGGTGGTTGGCTCGTCGAGCAGGTAGAGCGTGCGCCCGGTTTGCCGCTTAGAGAGCTCGCGGGCCAGCTTCATGCGCTGCGCCTCGCCCCCCGAGAGCGTTGTGGCGCTTTGTCCAAGGTGGATATACCCGAGGCCAACATCGACGAGCGTTTGCAGCTTCTGGCGAACCTGAGGCACGTCGGAGAGCACAGGCAACGCGTCTTCGATGGTGAGGTCGAGAATGTCGGCGATGGAGTGCCCGTGAAACTTCACCGCCAGCGTCTCCTGATTGTAGCGGCGTCCGTTGCATACCTCGCATTGCACGTAAACGTCGGGCATAAAGTTCATCTCGATGCGCCGCTGTCCATCGCCCTGGCAAGCCTCGCAACGGCCGCCGGGAACGTTGAAGCTGAAGCGTCCGGCCTTGTATCCGCGCTCGCGCGACTCAGGCAGCATGGCAAACAGATCGCGGATAGGCGAAAAGACCTGCGTGTAGGTTGCCGGGTTGGAGCGCGGAGTGCGCCCTATGGCCGACTGATCGATACGGATGACCTTGTCGATCTGCTCGGCTCCCCGTAAAGTGTCGTGCGCGCCGGGCTCTTCGCGTGAGCCGTAGAGCGTCTTTGCGAGCGAGCGGTACAGAATGTCGTTGATGAGTGTGCTCTTGCCGCTGCCGCTTACGCCGGTCACCACCGTCATTACTCCAAGCGGGACGCGGATGGTGAGATCCTGCAGATTGTGCTCGCGTGCGCCGGTTACTACCAGCCACTTGCCGGTGAGCTTGCGCGGCTTCTCGCGATGCATGATGGTGGATGCGCCGGAGAGATAGCGACCAGTGAGCGACTGGGGCGCCGCCATAATCTGCTCGGGCGTTCCCTCAGCGACGACGAATCCGCCGAGCCGGCCTGCTCCGGGACCGAGATCGAGTACGAAGTCAGCGTGGCGGATGGTGTCCTCGTCGTGCTCGACCACGAGCACGGTGTTGCCGAGATCGCGAAGGCGTTCGAGAGCTTCGATCAGCCGGTTATTGTCGCGCTGGTGCAGTCCGATTGACGGCTCGTCTAGCACATACAACACACCGCGCAGCCTTGATCCGATCTGGGTGGCAAGCCGGATGCGCTGACCTTCGCCGCCGGACAGCGTGGCCGCATTGCGGTCGAGCGAGAGGTATGTGAGGCCGACCGCGCAGAGGAACTCCAGCCGCTCCACGACCTCGCGGCGGATACGCTCCGCCACCAGCGCTTCACGCTCAGTGAATTTCAGATTGATGGCTGCTGAAAGGGCGCGATTCAGAGGAAGAGAAGTGAAATCCGCGATGGAAAGACCGCCGATTTTGACGGCGAGCGACTCCGGCCGCAGGCGCTTGCCGCGGCAAACCGGGCAGGGAGTTGCCGACATGTAACTCATCATGTATTCGCGGTAACCCTCGCTGCGAGCTTCATCGATGCTGTCGCGCAGGTAGGCCAGAACGCCGTGGAAGCCAGTACGAGGCGCTTCGCCCTTTGGCGGACCGTAGACAAGGATGTGCTGCTGTTTTGGAGGCAGATCCTCGAATGGCGTGCTCAGATCGATCTTGTAGCGCTCGGCGGCAAGGTGAACGAGCTTGAGGAGGTACTGCGACGAAGAGCCGGGACCGAGGCCACCATCGAGCAGAGGCTTTGACCAGTCGGTGATGACTTTGGCGGGGTCAAGATCGTAGAGCGAGCCCAGACCGTGACACTCGGGGCATGCGCCAAAGGTTGAGTTAAAGCTAAAGCTGCGCGGCTCAAGCTTTGGTACGTCGAGGCCGCAGTCAGGGCAGGACATGGACGACGAAAACAACTGATCTTCGCCGCCCGCCACGCTTACGATGACCAAACCGTTGGCGAGCTGGAGGGCTTTGCTTACGGCCTGATCGAGACGTTTTTCGAGCGGAGGTTTTCCAGCCGCCGGATTGGTGAGTTCGGGCCCTGGCTTGAGGAGAATCCGGTCGATAACTGCTTCAATGGTGTGATTCTTGCGGCGGTCAAGAAGCAGCGGTTCTGAAAGATCGCGCAATTCACCGTCAACACGTGCTCGGAAGCCCTGCTGGTCGAGCTGATCGAGTAATTCCTTGAACTCGCCTTTGCGGCCACGCACGACCGGGGCCATTATGGTGACTCTTTCGCCCTTGCCAAGTTCCATGATGCGCTGCACAATCTGCTCGGCGGTCTGGCGTGCAATGGGGCGGCCACAATTGGGGCAATGGGGGGTACCAACGGAGGCGTAAAGGAGGCGAAGGTAGTCGTAGATCTCAGTGATGGTTCCTACGGTGGAACGCGGGCTCCGGCTAGTGGTCTTCTGCTCGATTGAGATAGCCGGGCTGAGGCCCTCGATGGAGTCGACGTCAGGCCGTTCAATCTGGTCGAGAAACTGCCTTGCGTAGGCTGAAAGAGTCTCAACGTACCGCCGCTGCCCCTCGGCGTAGATAGTGTCGAAGGCAAGCGAGCTCTTTCCCGAGCCCGATAAGCCGGTAACCACCGTCAACGTATTGCGCGGAATACGGACGTTGATGTCGCGAAGGTTGTGCTGACGCGCGCCGCGCACCGAGATGTGAGTCGTGGGCATGGTGTGGTAACTGGGAAACGGTGGGGCAAGTCGGTGAGTGGGTGTGCTGAGCTGCCACAAAGAACCACCCTGGGAGTATTTTATTGGTCAACAGAAAAGGGGGTCAACGCGACCCGACTTCTGAGACAATCTGAGTGGCGCCAGTTGTTTGCGTTCTGCATTAGTTTACGGGTTTGCAGGCGAGGCAGTCATTTACACTTATACACAGGACGGATATTGATGACGGATTTGGTGATGCTGGTTTGTGCATCGATTGGATCGATGGCTTTCGGCATTCTGGCAGCTTACGGAATCCTTCGCATCGGCTTTTCGCTGATCCGGCCGCCTCAGCGCGAGGTGAAGGTAAAAACTCAACCCGAGATTGCGCAAATTTCGTAACCTCTCAGTCCCTCCAGACTCTTCCCCAATTTAGGCAACACGACGTTCACTCGCGTGGCTCACTCATCTTTCTTCCAGATATTTGAAGAGTTGAGCGAGTCTGTTGTGTCCGGGCTCTCGGATTTCAGGCTGGTTGTCGATGCAGTTACGCAATTACTGGTTCTGCGGGTTAGTGTTCTGCTGTTGCTGCATCTGTTCGATGAGTTGCTGACGCCGCTGCATCTCCTGCAGGATCTGCTGGGGGGTGCGAGGCTGGTTTGGGGGTCCCGGACCTTCCGGTAGGTTTTGAGGCTGCACGAGCGGTTGTGGCGGTGGCTGGGGTTCCTCGATATCCGCAGGGCCTTCATCGAAGGCTGGGCTTGGATTATTGACCACGGGCGGCGCTGGGCCAGTGGGCGCCTTGCTGAGCACAATCTGTCTGGGCGCACCTTGTCCCATATCCCCAACCATCAGGACGTTGTAGCCGGAGCCATCGAGCAGTTTTGAGAGCACGTCACGCGCCGGCCCCGGGCCGTAGCTGCCAAAGACTCGCTGATCGGAAGTGATGCCGGAGACCTTGGCCCCGGTGGCCGTCGCCACGTCGTTCAGGATCTGCTGCAGGCTGGAGTTTGCCGCCTCTATGTGAAGTCCCTTGCTGTTCCACACTACTGAGGCTTCTTTCGGTTTGTCGTTGACGGGCCAGTCTGGAGCTTTCGGGGCGGGTTGTTCAGGTGTGGCTTGCGCTTCGGAGGCAGGCCTTTTTGCTGCGTCGACCTGGTGGCCATCTTGTCGTGCTTCTGTCTGGATGGCTGGATGAAGTCCTTGAGCGCTCGTCTTGCCTGCGGCTGCGAATGCCGTGCATTGAGCCAGGCCTGTCAGCAGAAAAGCCACGGCACAGCCCACGCGCCACCGCTGCGCTTTGACAATGCTGGAATTTTCAATTCTGACTACGAGCATCTGATTTCATTCCTTCAGATTCAACACGGCGAAGCAGGATTTTGCTGTGCGGCGGCGTAGATTCCCGCGCCGTCTTTGAGCCCCGCTATGTACTAGACTGATGATAGCCCACGATCGCTCGCAACTTGCGTCTTACAGGGTGGAGGGGATTCCAGTGCAAATGCGGCTCTGCCTGAGGTTATTGGTTTTTGCCGTCTTGTTCGGTTTGCCGGCGGCCAGTGAGGCAGCCACTTGTACCGCCCAGGGCGAGCTTTCACCGCAGGATCGTGCGACACTCAGCACCGTTGCCGGCCAGATGGCCGATGCGGTTGTAAGCCAGGATTTCGGCACACTGCAAACTGCGCTTCTGCCTTCGATGAGCGCGGAATGGAACAGCATTCGCGGTGCAATTGAGCAGGCTGCGCCCATTGTGAAGGGCGGTAAGGCGCAGTTGCGCAATCTCTACTATCTCGATGCGTCAATGCAGACGACGCAATCTGATACGCAGTTTTTCTGCTCGAATCCTAGCGGAACGCTTACCGTGACCATCAACATGCGGTCGCTGCCTCCGGGGCGTTACGCCATTGCGTTGGCCGATTCGGCAGGATCGCAGTTTGCAGGGCAAATGGGCATAGTGCTTGCATGGGACGGCTCGAAGTGGCGGCTGGGCGGAGTGTCGATTCATCAGGGAGTTTTCGACGGCCACGACGGTGTGTGGTACTGGTCGCGCGCGAGAGGGTTGGCTCAAAGCGATCCGTGGGCTGCCTGGTACTCCTATGAAGCAGCGCGATTCCTGCTGATCCCGGTCGACTTTATCTCGTCACCGAACCTTGAGAAGCTCCAGAAGGAGCAGTCGGATATTGTGAATTCGCCGCAGAACGCGTTTCCGTATAAGCTGACGGCCGGCGACCGTACCTGGACGGTGGATACCGTCGTGCTGGATCCGTCGCTGGCGGAACCGGATCTTGGAGTTGTGTATGAGTCCACCGGCGTGACCGATCCTGCCGCGCAGAAGACTGAGGCAACGGCGGTGTTCAGCGCTTTCCTAAAGGCGCAGCCCGGCATTCGCGCGAACTTCCATGGTCTATGGGCATACGCAGTGATCAACGGGAAACGCACGCCGATCATCGAACTACCCATGACGCAGATACCTTAAAAACCGGGGACAAGGGTACGAGGTTACAAGGGGCCGAGCGTCCGAGGGTACGAGGTGCCGAGGGGACAAGGGAACAAGCTAACTGAGAAATTGAGGCGATAGTGTGGCTGAAATCATAGATCTGCGTTCTGATACTGTTACGCGCCCTAGCCAGGAGATGCGCGCTGCCATGGCGGCCGCGGAGGTTGGGGATGACGTTTACGGCGAGGACCCCACTGTTAATCTGCTGGAGCGCCGCGCCGCCGGGGTCTTTGGCCGCGAGGCGGGATTGTTTGTGCCCACCGGAACGATGGGCAACCAGATTGCCATTCGCACGCTTACGCAGCCGGGACAGGAAGTAGTTGCTGAGTCGCGCGCGCACATTCTCGATTGGGAGATGGCGACTACGGCGGTCTTCTCCGGCTGCCTGATTCGCGCGGTCGAAGCAGAGCGCGGCATTCTTACGTGGAAGCACATTGAGCCCGCGATCTATGCGCGTGGAGCGTTTCGCGCGGCTACGGGACTGATCGAGATCGAGAACACGGCCAATCTTGCCGGTGGGACATGCACACCGCTGCCGGTTCTGGAAGAGATTTGGGCTGGCGCGAAAGAGCGCAAGTTGCCGGTGCATCTGGACGGCGCACGCATTTTTAATGCGGTTGCGGCGCTCAACGTTGATGTGAAGGCGCTGACGCGCGGCTTCGATACGGTGATGTTCTGTTTGTCGAAAGGACTGGGCGCGCCTGTTGGGTCAATGCTGGTTGGCTCGGCTGAGTTAATTGATCGAGCAAGACTCTTCAGGAAGGCGATGGGCGGCGGAATGCGCCAGGCGGGCGTTCTGGCTGCGGCTGGCCTCGTTGCCCTGGAACAGGGGCCGAAGCGACTGCACGAAGACCATGCCAATGCAAAGCTGCTGGCGGAGGCGCTTGCTGCAGTGCCGGGTGTGATCATCGACCCGGATTTGGTTGAGACCAACATCGTGATCTTCGGGCTGGAAGGGAAGCGCTCTCCTGCAGAGCTGGTTGCACGGCTGAAGGCGCGCAATATTTTGATGAGCGCGCTGGGGAAGAATCTGATCCGTCTGGTGACGCACCTCGATGTGGATCGTGCAGAGTGCGTGGCTGCTGCTGATGCTATTGCGGAAGAGCTTGATGCTGCTTAAGCGATTTGAGATGCAGGCAAAAATCCCGGCGACTCGATGAGTAGCCGGGATTTTCTGTTTCGTACGATATTCAGTTTCTAATTTATGCAGCAACGGCGACGGTGCTGATGGTCTTGAGCAGGCGGCAGATGATCTGGTAGGGATCGGCCTCGGAGTTGGGCCGGCGATCTTCGAGGTAGCCCTTGTAGCCGTTGCGGATGAAGTTTACGGGCAGGCGGATGGAAGCGCCGCGATCCGAAAGTCCATAGCTGAACTTATCGATCGCCTGCGTTTCATGCAGACCGGTCAGTCGGAGGTGGTTGTCCGGGCCATACACCGCAATGTGCTCGGCAATGTTCTGCTCGAAGGCGCCCATGAGCGCTTCGAGATATTCCTTGCCGCCAACTTCGCGAATGTACTTGGTGGAGAAATTGGTGTGCATGCCGGAACCGTTCCAATCGCCCTTGATCGGCTTGCAGTAGAGCACGAAGTCCACTTCGTACTTCTCGCACAGGCGGGCCATCAGGTAGCGAGCGATCCAGAGGTCATCAGCAGCTTTCTTGCCCTGGCCGAAGATCTGGAATTCCCATTGTCCCTTTGCCACTTCAGCGTTGATGCCTTCGTGGTTGATACCCGCAGCGAGGCAAAGTTCGAGATGCTCTTCAACGATCTGGCGGGCGACAGAGCCCATGTACTTGTAGCCGACGCCACAGTAGTAGGGGCCCTGCGGTCCGGGGTAACCCTCGGTCGGAAAGCCGAGCGGACGGCCTTCGTGATACAGGAAATATTCCTGCTCGAAGCCCAGCCAAAGATCGGGGTCATCATCAAAGGTAGCGCGTGCATTCGTCGAGTGCGGCGTGCCGTCGGGATGCATGACTTCGCACATGACGAGATATGCGTCTTTGCGGCTCGCATCAGGGTAGAGCGATACAGGCTTAAGAATGCAATCGGAGCTGCGTCCCTCGGCCTGCATGGTCGAGCTACCGTCGAAGCCCCAGAGGGGCAGATCGGCGAGTGTGGGCGCCGTATCGAACGACTTGATGGTTGTCTTGCCGCGCAGTTCAGGAATGGGTTGTTTGCCGTCAAGCCAGATATATTCAAGTTTGTACTTAGCCATGGATCTCCTCTGTGAAGGGACTTTCACAGAAGATGCTAGAGCCCCGACCATAAAGAATCCGTGAAGATTGCTCGCGATGTGTTTTTGACGGCGAAATTTGCACTAATGGCGGTGCGCCAGGAGGATCATGATAATGAGAACGGCCACTGGAATCATAGCCAGACCCGCATAGTAGGCGATCCGGCTTGACCTGTGGGACTTTCGGCTCTGCCAGTTCTTCAATTCGGTGCGGTCTTCAACGCCCACCTGGTCAAGGTGATCCAGGTCATGGAGAAATTCGTGGGCGGTGGCGTAGCGGTTCTTGGGGTCGCGCTCAAGAGCACGGTAAACAACCTCCTGCAATTGCGGAGAGATTGAGGGATCGGCGACCGTTGGGGGGATGGGATGGTTCAGCAGGCGGTCATTCATGGCCGCAAGTGGAGAAGGCCCTGAAAACGGAAGCTTGCCGGTGAGCATTTCGTACAGAATGACTCCCAGCGAGTAGATGTCTGAGCGTCCGTCACCGCGGTTACCTTTAACCTGCTCGGGAGAGATGTAGTTTGGGGTGCCGAGCGTGGACGTAAAGTTCGCGTACGTCAACCGCCTTGCGGACTTGTCGGATGCAATTCCAAAATCGATCAGCTTGATGTGATCGTTTTCGTCGACCATGATGTTTTCCGGTTTCAGGTCGCGGTGCACGATGCCGTTGTTATGAATGTAAGACAGGGCCTTTAGCACGCCCTTGGCGATCTTGATAGCGCGGTCGTGGGAAAGTCTTCCCTCTTCCATGATCTGGCGGAGCAGGCGGCCTTCGCACCACTCCATCACCATGTAAACGCGGGAGCGCTTCTCGTTCCCGTAAACCCGCATCACGTTGGAATGATTCAGCCGTTCACCGATATCGGCTTCGCGATTAAAACGGTCAAACAGAATAGGATCGGCTTCCATGTCGGGATGCGGGACCTTGATAGCCACGGGGCGGTTATCACGCATGTCAGTGGCACGGAAGATTGTGGCCATACCGCTGCGCGAGACCGTCTTGTCTATGCGGTACGAGTCGAGTTGGGAACCGGCTTCCAGAACGTCGAGAATTCCCATCAGTTCGCTTACTCCATATTCTGCAACCCTTACTTCACTTTATAGGGTATTGCGTCAGTTCCGATAAGGATTCCGTAAGGCTTTGATTCGAAATCTTCGGATCAGGCGGGCCGCCGATAAGGACGTCCCCGGTACATGCCCACCTGTTCAACTGAACGGACTCGAATTACCTGTGCGGTGGTATTGTCTCCCCCGTCGATTTCAACTGCCTTTGCCACCAACTCGTGAGCGATCTCCTGGGCATTCTTCTTTTGTGATGCAATCTCGCCGATCATGGTCTCGCTCATCTGATCGTGCAGACCGTCTGTGCAAAGTACCAGAACGTCGTCGGCATGCAACGTAACGGCCGTGGTGTCCGCCGAGACAAACAGCTCGGGACCGAGCGATCGGATCAGCACGTGGCGAGCTTCCGAAACAGGAGCTTCTTCCGCCGAGATCAGTCCCATCTTGCGCTGCTCATTTACCAGGGTATGGTCCTGCGTCACCTGACGCGCCTTGCCGTTGCGCACAAGGTAGCAGCGCGAGTCGCCCACATGCGACACAATGGCCTGGTCGTAACGCAGCGCGCATGCGACCAGAGTGGTGGCCATCTTTTTGCCTCTGTATTCGTTCTCCAGCGTCTTGTCGTGCACGGCTGCATTGGCGTGCTGGATCAACCTTGGCAGCAAGCTGATGAGCATGGTGTCGGCCTGAGCACTGGAGAATTCGTCTGTCAGCACTGAAATTGCGGTTGTGGATGCTACCTCGCCCAGATCCATCCCACCCACGCCGTCTGCGACCGCGAACAGGAATCCATGCGACCTGGCCTGATGTCGTGACAAAGGAATAAACGAGCCCATAGCGTCTTCATTGTTGGTCCGCACTTTACCGGAATCGCTTGCTTGGCCGAATTGGACATCCAACATGAGTGGCGACGCCTCTGGCCCATCTCCGTTGCCCCGGATGAGGACCGATCCAATAGTTCGAGTTATCCTTGCTTCAAATAGTCAATGGGTGGCAATCCGCATCTCGTTGCAATCGTTCAGGCCGAGAAGCGAGTCCACCCAGTAGCTGTAGCCGAGACCAAGAATAAAGCGGACTACATCTTCGATTCGAGCAGAATCGCCTTACCCTTTGCTCTTGAAGTACGGAGGAAATAGATTGCTCCGTATATTCCCCACACAGCCGAAATGCCCAGCGCGAGCAGGGGTTCTTTTGAAGTGCCGAGTTCAAATACCGGCCCGGCGATGTAAAAGCCTATGCAAGTCAAATTGGCCAGGAGGCCGAATCCAGGGATGAGAGTGTGGAGCAGGAAGTTGTGATCGGGTCGCTTGTGGTATGCCACAATGCACAGAAAACAGCTCAACGCATAAAGAATGAATGTGCCAAAGTTTGACGTAAGCGCGATGGTGAGCAATGAATTGGGCAGCGCAGCCATCTGGTCGTGCGAAAAATAACCAAAGCTGGAGAACAGGCCCTTTGGCAGTGCGGCGATCGCTGCGTCAGATGGAGCGCCGGCATCGCCGAAGACGAGAGAGACAGCAATGGCACCGATAGCGGCGGATATGGAAGCCAGCGTCCAAATCGCTTTGCGCGGCGTGAGGGATTCAGGATGCAGGATGCCGAAGTTTTCGGGTGCCTCTTCATCCTTGCCCATCGCATAGGTGACGCGAGCGCCTGTGTTCATGCAGCTGAGCGTGGTTCCGATAAGTGCGAGGAACACAGTGAAGGCTTCCGCGAGCATGAAGTACTTGCCGTGTCCCTGACCGAGCAGAGCATCGCCGACGATGATCATCATGTCGCCGATGGGCGCGGCGGAGCTGGCAGCATTGGCCATGGTGTAGCCGGAGTTAAGAAAGTAGTTGGCTGCGAAAAACTCGAACAGGTAACAGAACACTCCCTGGATAAGCAGAGAGGAGATTACGGCGATAGGGATGTGCTTCGCCGGGTTTCTTGCTTCGCCGCCCATAGAGGTCACCGACTCGAAGCCAACCAGAATGAGAATGGCAACTGTGGCCTGGATGAACATAAAGCTGAACTTGTGCGGAACGACGACGGAAGCTGCGTTCTTGTGGGTAAGGAATGCGCCGGTTGCAGGATCGGCTGCAGGATAGGTGATCTGGTAGGGAACCGGTTTGCCAGCATCGTCAAGCAGAGGAAGCGGTGTTCCACTGGCATTGCGCAAGATCGAGCCGTTCTTTGGGTCGGTTGCGAACTGGTAAGTGTATGTAGAGAGAGTTTGGGAATCGTACTGGAAGCCGGGCGTGCCCGATGGGTGACTTGTGCGGTAACCGAGCGCCAGCATGCTGAATACCGCCAGCCCCGAGATCTGCACGACGTTGATAGCCAGACTTACAGATGTGGCCGTGCCCGCGCCTTTTGATGCGATCCATGCGACAAAGAACGAAAAGGCAATGGCAACGAGCGCCATGAAAACAGGGCCAGGATTTGACCCGCTCATCAGGTTTGGGTAGAGGAATCCGACGAGATATCCGGCGAAGATACCGGTGGTGGCGACCATCACGCCGGGATAGACCCAGTAGTAGAGGTGCGATCCCCATCCAACAACGAACTTCAAGATGCGGGCGTACTTGAAAGCTCTGTTTCTGGAGAGCATTGCCTGTTCAGCGTAGTAATAGCTGGAACCCGTGCCCGGATACAGCTTTGAGATTTCAGCGTAGGCGACGGCGGTGGCGAGGCAAAGCACGAGAGCCGCGAAGATGCCGATCCACATGGCCGGCGCGGTGGAAGGTCTTCCCGCGATTCCGGTTGTGGCCTGGATATAGAAGGTAAGCCAGAGGAATGCGCCTGGAGCGATGAGCGCCATTGCGTTGCTGGTCAATCCAGTAAGCCCGAGAGTTGCCTGCATCTCCGGCGCTTTCTGATCTGCCATGGGCATTCTCCTGAAAAAGGGTCCTTCTGGGTCTTTTCCCGCTTGTTATAACGGGATGCTCAAACGATTCGCCCACGCATAGCTTGCATGTCGGACGTCGCTTTGCTCTTTTTGAGCGCCCAGCTTGTTTTTGGGGGATTCAAGTTGGCCACGTGCATCTTACCGGTGGCCCGGCCAGAGTGTCTATATATCTGGCCGGAGCCACCAGTCCGATTAACTTGACTGTAGCCTATTCCTGCCTTCATGAGAACAGGATGAAGAACAGGAGTTTCATTTACCGCTTGGGACCGAAGAAGGCGATCAGACCGACCGATATGGTCGACTGTGCATCGACGTGGTCGATGTCGTTCTTTGCGAAGAACGGAACGTCTGACCAGTCACGACGATATTCGATGCGGGTAAGGAATCCTTCTGCGGCTTTGTATTCATAGGTGCCGGTGAACTCATTGAGCTTTTGTGCAGCACCGGTTGAGAAGCCCTGCGGATCACGGAAGTTCTCATAGCGGAACGCCAACGCCGAGCTGCCCGAAACCTGTCCCTTGGCCGCAACAGCGATACCCTGCCAGTGGTTGAGGTTCGTGTCGCCCTGCGCAACGAGAGCATCGCGGTTCTGGCCGTAATCGTAGTTGATGTATGCGTTGAACTTGTCGCTCGGGGTGAGCAGCAGCACGCCGTCAAACAGATGGCGATAGCCGGTGGTTGTGGTCGGGTTTTCAGGGCCGCCGTAATAGTTCAGATTCAGGGTGGCCTTGGGCTTCACGTATGAGCTGGTGATGCCGATGGTGGCTCCACCGTTGGTCTTGGAGATGTTGTTCCATCCGTTGACTACCTGGACGCCAATGGTCTCGGAACCGATGGGCATGGTAGCGCGTGCACCAAAATGCCAGTAGGGAATCGCCCAGCCGAAGAGCAGGCCACGCGAGTAGTTCCAGTTGTCCTTGGCTTCGATTACTTCGGCGCCGGCGGAGGTCACGAATTTGCCGAAGTCGAGTTCAAAGCCTTTCGCGTTCTTTGGCTTCACGCTGAGGAAGGCCTGCTCAATGTAGTTGAGCTGGTCAGCCGAAGTGGTGTTCGCACCGGCGGCGTTGATGAACTCATTGACGCGGCCGTAAACAAAGTCGACATGCGCACCGATCGGATCGGGATCGTGGTTCAGGGTAAGCCTAGCCTCGCTCAGGTTGAACTGATCTGTCTTGTCATTGAAGTCGTACAGATCGTTGGCCTGGCCGTTGTTGGCTGCCGTTGGAGTGTTGAAGTTGTAGCTGTAGTAGCCATCGATCAAGCCGCTCAGATCCATCGGGCCAACGCTCCAGGTTGCTGGTGCCGCGGGAGCTGGTGTGGATGCTGAGTCTTGTGCGCCAGCTAGAAGGGCGGTAGCCATGGCTGCGCCGGCCATGATCTGTAGTATGCGAGTCGGCTTCAAATACATCGGCACTTATCCTCCAGAAGAAACTGTTTTGAGGTATGACAAGGTTGGACCAAGCCGGAAATATGGGATTGGAGCTTGTATTGTGTCTGTCCATTTTCTGCAGACACTAAGCCTTTAAGCCCACGCGAGCTTCCCGACCCAATAAATTCATTGCGGAATGGCCTGTTTGCGATCTTGCGGTCTCCACCTTGTGTTGTGCGGAGCCACAGCGAACTATGAACAGTAACGCAAACATTACATAAAGAACTTATGAGGATTGGGAAAAAGGAGTTCCCGCCGTCTTCCTGCTTGCGGCAAGTGCTTGTTTCTATTGAAGAAGGAGACGCATTTCGAAACAAGAATACCCATATTTAGTTATGAAGATGAAATAAGGAACCTGATAAAATTTAATAACGATTTGATTGTCTTATCGGGCCAGCGGTGCAGAGCGTTCTCCCGTTCGCTGGAACATGGCTTGCGCCGGCAACGGTCGTTTTGTGGACGCAAGCCAAGCTAATCGGACCGTTCATGCTTTCGAGACCGGTAGCATGCAACTCCAATAGCAAAACCCAGCCGGTTCCACAGTGGTGGTTTCTTGTCGTCTAGTTCCTTACCTGCTCGATCGTTTTTTGGCATGCGCGGCGCACTCGGCTCGGGACCGCGCTGGCTGCTGTTCATGCTGGAGTGCGCGCTGGGCATTCTCGCTGTCCTGCTGGTGGGAACTATCGCACACTGGTTCGGCTGGCTAGTGCCGGTTGATTTGCTGCTGTACCTTATGATCGTGCTTCCCACCGCTCTGCTTTGCGGGTTTTGGCAGGCGGTGATCGTTTCTCTTTCCGCAGTTGTCATTCATGGCGTTTATGCAAGTGAAGGCCAAATGAGTCTGGCCGAAGATCCGGCGAGTACCGTGACACTGCTGGTGTTTATTCTTGTAGCGCTTGTTGTCAGTCGGCTTTCCTCGCGGGTCACCGGTCATGCACGCGAGGCGGAGTCGTGGGGCAACCAGATGCACGACCTCTACGAGTTCACCCGCCGCACTCTGCAGATGAATCTGCACATGGAGCCGGGGCCGCAACTGGCGGAGCTCGTACACGAGATCTTCGCATTCGAAGCCGTAGCTCTGTTCGATGCGGATCTGCATACCGTGTATCAGGCGGGTTTCTGGAGCCAGGACCCGCAGGAGCTTGCGCAGAACGTGTACTACTTTGAAAGCTCCGACGACGATGAGGAAACGGGAATAGGACGCCGAGTGGTCCGGCTGGGTAACGTACCAGTCGGCAGTCTGGTGGTGCGTGGCCAAACTAGCCCGCTGACCAACAACGCCATCGCCTCGCTGATCGCCATCACCTTCGACCGCTATCGCGCATTCGCGAACGAGAGCCGCATTGAAACCGAGCGCCGTACGGAGCAGTTGCGTGCAACAGTGCTTGACAGCCTTGCGCATGCCTATAAGACGCCGCTGACGGCGATTCGCGCGGCCAGCACGGGGCTCAGCGAGATGGGACGTCTCTCAGCCGGACAGGCAGAGCTGGTGAGCCTGATTGACGAACAAGCCAATGTCCTTAACGATCTCACGACGCGGCTGCTGACAACCGCGCGGCTGGACGCTGGCGACGTTACCATTCATGCCACGCCCGTCGCCGTGGGCCCGATGATTGAGGAAGTGCTGACGAGTCTCAAGGACCGCCTTGCAAGCATGAAGGTTGTGGTCGATCTCGATGATGACGAACTGATTGTCTTTTGCGATCGTCAACTGATGATCATGATGCTGACCCAGTACATTGACAATGCCTGCAAGTACTCCATCTTTGGCACCACCATCACTGTTCGCGCTGCCCAGTCCCAAAGCGAGGTCATCTTCTCGGTTCACAGTTTTGGTCCGGTCATTCCCATTGAGGACCGGGAGCGCATCTTCGACCGTTATTACCGCTCATCGAAGCATTCCAGCGGCGCATCGGGAACCGGCATCGGCCTTTCCGTCGCCAAGCGAGTAGCATTGATCCACAGCGGATACGTCTGGGTAACCAGCGATGAACACGAAGGCACAACATTCCATGCAGCGATACCGGTTGAATCGCAAAAGGGGAGAAAGTGAATAGCCAGCCTCCAATACGCATCCTTATCGTCGACGACGAGTCGGCCATACGCAGAGCCCTGCGGCCTCCGCTGATTGAACTGGGATTTCAAGTTGCCGAAGCGGCTCGTGGAGAAGAAGCGCTGCAGCTTTTGCGCAGCAGCCCATTTGATGCGATTCTGCTGGATGTAAATATGCCCGGCATCGGCGGTATTGAGACACTTCGCCGCATTCGCGCCTTCGCTCCGCGGCTTCCAATCCTGATGCTCACCGTCAGGGACCAGGAAGAGGACAAGGTTGAAGCGCTTGAGTCCGGTGCGGACGACTACATCACCAAGCCCTTCAGCACACGCGAACTGATTGCGCGTATTCGATCGTCGGTCCGCCGTATGCGTGCTCCTGCGCGGGCAGAAGATGCCCCGCTTGAGATTGGCGAGATTCGTCTCGATCCGGTGAAGCGCGTGGTGACCAAGCGCGGCCAGCCTGTTCACCTGACGCGCAAGGAGTTCGACATTCTGCATTGCCTGATGATTCGCGCGGGACGCGTAGTGACATACGCCAAGCTCCTGACTGCCGTATGGGGTGCGGATTGTCGCGAAGAGGTTGAATATCTGCGCACGTTTGTGCGGCAGTTGCGCAAGAAGATCGAGGACGATCCGTCGAATCCGATCTACCTGCTTACTGATGTATATGTGGGTTACAGATTCGCGGATGCGCAGATGTTGCAAGGCGATTCTGCCGATGCCTCACAGGAGATTTTGCAGCAGGAGATTGTGCCGGACCCGGCAAACCACAGTCAGGCAATCGAATAGATTGGGAATGGCGGCACGTCTGCTGAGACGGTGCCGCAATTCTTTTGCTTATTCGTCGTAGTGCAGAAGGCTGAAAACGTCGTAGCCTTTAAAGCGATCGCGTCCTTTGAGGAAATCAAGCTCGACGGCGAAGGCAAGGCCGGCGATTTCTCCGCCCAACTGCTTCACCAACTTGACTGTTGCCTCCATTGTGCCGCCTGTTGCCAGCAGATCGTCTACCAGCACTACGTTCTGTCCAGGCTGAATGGCATCTACGTGGATCTCGAGAGAATCGGAACCGTACTCGAGGTCATAGGTGACGCGCGCAACGGTTGAAGGCAGCTTGCGGGGCTTGCGGACGGGCACAAAGCCCGCATTGAGGCGGTAGGCCAGCGCGGGTCCGAAGATGAAGCCGCGGGCCTCAACGCCGAGCACCAGGTCAACCTTACGTTCGATATAGTAGGCCGCCAGGGCATCGATCATTTGCGCAAAACCGGTCTTGTCTTTGAGCAGTGTGGTGATGTCGTAAAACAGGATTCCCGGCTTTGGGAAATCGGGTACCGTGCGTACCAGCTTCTTGAGATTTTCTACGTTAATTTGCTTCTGATTATCCGGCATGAAAAGGCGTGCTCCTCGAGATTCAACCAAACCAATACTGCAAAATCGTGCGGGAAGGGAACAGGCGGGCAGGCAAGTCAGCTTCCGGTTCAATTATAGAAGCAGGGAACGGAAAACAGAGACCAGGGATCAGGCAACGGGGGACAGGGAAGATCGTCCAATATCGGAAACAGAAAGCTGCACATAACAACAGGCTTGTGCATGACTACTTCAGAATTCAGCTTATCCTTGCCAAAACGCCGGCAAACAATTTCGACCGCGATGGTGGATTACTGATCCCTATTCCATACTGCATGAACCCTGCTCACTACCAGGCGCCTTCGATACGGAACGAGTCCAGCCCTTCAGCTTCTTTTTCGTCCAGGTAGTGCTCAATGAGGTTGTCTACGCGGCTTCCGCGCGGACCCTTTCGCAGGCTCGCACGTAGTTCGGCCAGATCGGCAGTGTCGCCTGCGGCAACCACCTCAACGTCGCCATCCTCAGTGTTACGCACCCAACCGCACAGCTCCAGCTCGCGGGCTTCACGCTGCACAAACCAGCGGAAACCGACACCCTGTACGCGCCCTCTCACAAGCAAATGCAGAACCATCTTCATAGGCCAAGGCCAGTTTTGCAGATGCGCGGCAGATGCGCAACTGGTCCGGTTGAGAAGGCGCAAATCGGCTCAATGAGCAAGGCTCATGCGAATCGTGCGCCTCAGGCTATAAACTGGGTCGTACGATGGTCTTCGTCCTCGATAACTACGATTCCTTCACTTACAACCTCGTCCAGTACCTTGGTGAACTGGGTGCAGACGTAGTGGTGCGCCGCAATGACGAGCTTACGGTGGAAGAAGTTGAAGCGCTGCACCCAGATCGAATTCTGCTTTCGCCCGGGCCGTGTACACCAGGTGAGGCGGGCATTCTTGTACCGCTCATTCGGCACATGGCCGGGAAGGCGCCGATCCTTGGTGTCTGCCTCGGGCACCAGGCCATTGGCGAAGCGTTTGGCGGCAACGTAATTCGCGCACGCAACCTGATGCATGGCAAGACCAGCGCCGTGGAACACGACGGCAAGGGAGTGTTCGCGGGCTTACCAACACCACTCACCTGCACGCGTTACCACTCGCTCATCGTTGAAGAAGAATCTCTGCCAGCCGACCTTACCGTTACGGCACGCACAGCGGAGATCAATGGCGCGCCCGGATCGGTGATTATGGGTGTACGCCATCGCCATCTGCCGGTGGAGGGGGTACAGTTTCATCCTGAAAGTGTGCTTACCGAAGGCGGACACCAAATGATTCGCAATTTCCTTGGAATGTGATGGGCATGCCGGTCTCGCACGCAGTCAGAATTTGCCGCGTAGGCATGCCGCTTTTGCTGGCGGCTGCAGCGTTTGCGATGCAGGGCCGAACGACGGCGCAGACAACTCCGGTCCAGACTTCACCGATTGCCATTGTTCCCATTGATAGTAGTAATCCTGACAAAGCTGCAAATGTCACAGGCGCTCTTGAAATCTACAATGGCCGAGCGTTTATCAGGGCGAGCGGCACCATCACCTCCGGCGAACAGACTACTCCTGTCATGTTGCCGCATCGTGGCGAACTTCGCGTCTGCGCCATGTCGAGCATCAAGCTCGCAGCGGACTCAACCAATGCGGCCGGCGAAACTCCGGGACTGTTGATGGCGATGGATCACGGAGCGGTGGAGATGAGCTTTGCTTCGAGAGCGGATCTGCAGAATGCCGATACGCTGCTTACGCCCGATTTCCGCATACTCATCGGTGGCCCTGGCGCCGCGGACGTGAAAGTGAGGCTGGGCAACGGGGGCGACACCTGCGTGGACAACTCCAGCGCGAATGGGCCGTACATTGTGGTTTCAAGTGTGTTCGACGGAGGCGTTTATCGCGTGCAACCGGGGCAGCGCGTCATGTTCCAGCATGGCAGCCTGCATGAGGTTGTGGACCAGGAGAAGGAGTCTTGCGGATGTCCTCCGCCCGCGCCTGCTGGGAATGAATTCCCGGTGGCCCAGAGCATGGGGCTTGCGCCAGCGCCCAAGGTTGCGCCTGAGCCTGTAGCCAAAAGCCAGACCCAGACGCAGGCACAGAGTGTTCCGCCGCTGGTCTACAAAAGTGCGGATCATGCGCAGGCGGTTGCGGTTCCGGAACAGCCCGCGCAGCCTGCGGTTACGGCGACGACCGCTTTGCCAAAACCTGCGGCGAAAAGGAAGCCTGGATTCTTTGCAAAAGTGGGGCGCTTCTTCCGCAAGATTTTTGGTGCGGAAGACTGAGCTCGGCATTTACGGAGCAGCGGCCACTGACAACTGCTTTTACATTTGCCGGGCGCGTTCAATGGCGCGGATGACTGCCTGCGCCTTGTTGATCGCTTCCTGGTGTTCCTTCTCCGGTACCGAATCGGCTACGATGCCGGCTCCGGCCTGCACGTAGCCCTTACCGTTCACGGCGAGCATGGAGCGGATGGCGATGCAGGAGTCGAGATTGCCTGAGAAATCGGCGTACATGACGGCTCCGCCGTAAGCTCCGCGCCGAGCAGGTTCCAGCTCTTCAATGATCTCCATGGCCCGCACCTTGGGTGCTCCGCTCAACGTACCGGCAGGAAAGCAGGCACGAAGCGCATCCACGGCGGTCAGGTCCGGACGCAGTTTGCCGGAGATCGCGCTCACAATGTGCATCACGTGCGAGTAACGCTCGACAAACATCAGATCGTCGACCTTCACGCTGCCGAAGTCGCTCACGCGGCCAACATCGTTGCGGCCAAGATCCACCAGCATCACGTGTTCGGCGCGCTCTTTTTCGTCGTGCATCATCTCGTCGGCAAGCGACTGGTCTTCCGTCTCATTGGCGCCGCGAGGCCGGGTACCTGCAATCGGTCTATACTCCACGCGTCCTTTGTTCACGCGCACTAGTAGTTCCGGAGAGGAGCCTGCAAGCTCCAGGGGCTTCTTGCGGTTCTTGACGGCTTTGCCGGAATCGCCGCCTGACGAGCCGCCAAGCGGCGTATCCGGTGCGAAGCGAAGGAAGAACATGTAGGGACTGGGATTCACCGTGCGCAGTGCGCGGTACACCTGGAAGCTGTCCACTTCCGGCTCCACGTCGAATCGCTGCGACAGAACGGCTTGAAAGATATCTCCAGCGGCGATGTACTCCTTGGCGCGATCCACAGCGGCCATGTAATCGCGCTTGCTGGTACGATGCGTAACCTTGAGCGCGGATTTCTTTCCCTCACCTGCACATACGTGCCTTGCCAGCTTGGGCAGGGGTTGCAGGATGCGCTTTTCCAGCTCGTCGAGCTTATCGATCGCGCGCTCGTATGCCTTGGCGGGCGAATGGCGGGTAACGTCCGCAGTTTCCACCAGCCAGATCTCTTTGCGCACGTGATCGAAGGCCAGCACTTCATCGAAGAAAAGGAGACACGCGTCGGGGATCTTGAGTTCGTCTTTGGCGAGCTCCGGCAAACGCTCGATCTGCCGCACAGCGTCGTAGGCAAAATAGCCCACGGCTCCAGCGGTGAATGGAGGTAATCCCGGCAGCCGTGCCGGCTTGTGCCCGCTCAGCGCCCGCCGCAGAATGACAAAGATGTCGTCTTCGATGTCGACGACCTTCTTGCCTTCGGTGATGGTGATGTTGCGGCCACGCGCTACGATCCGTTTGAACGGAGTAAGCCCGATGAAGGTATATCGGCCGACCTGTTCGCCGCCTTCTACCGATTCGAGCAGGAAGCACTCCTGTTCCGGCCAGGCTGCACGAAGAAAGGCCGAGACAGGTGTTTCAAGGTCGGCGGCCAGGGTGCGGCAAACGGGAACCAAGGTGTGTTCCTTGGCAAGGGCAAGGAACTCTTTGCGGCTGGGCTGAAAGGTGCTGGAAGAATCACTCACAGCATCCAGTGTAATGGTATGACTTCATCCGGTTTATGGCGTGCCGACGTGAGCGAAGGATTTGAGCTAATTCACATTCATCCTGAAGCTCACGATTACTTCGACATCCGACACGACCGGCTCCGATCCACAAGTGGCAGGCTTGAACCGCCATTTTTTCAAGGTGTCGAGGGTGGATTGATCCATGGCGTGGGTGGCGCTGCCGATGAGCTGAAAATTGGTCGCCGAGCCGTCCTTGAGCACGGTCATCGAGACGACTGAATCGCCCATCGAGCCGTTCCAGCGGGCTGCAGGCGGGTAGGGTGGGTCGGGTGTTTTGATCGCTTCCGGCGGCTTCCAGTTATCGCACATGCGGCGTTCTATTGCGCCTTCGGGTTTGGTCAGCAGGATATCGTTGAAGGCTCGAGCCTCGAGGGTCTTTACCGTTACTTTGATTGACCGGCCTGAGTTCTCTACCAATTGCATGCTTTTGGGATAGCGGTGGCCGGCGAAATCCATGTAATCGGAGAACTCCTGGCGGGTAGGGCTGTCAGGCAAGTTCCGCCAGGTGTCGCTTGATATTTCGTTTTCGGCATTAAAGCACACCTGATGCGGGGGCTCCTTAGTGTGTTTGTCCCGGACGCGCACGCAATGCACCTCTACGCCGTACTCGGTCAATGTCTGGGGCTTGTCGGCGACAAGGTCTTCAGCATTCTGAGCGAAGTTGAGCAACTGAATCAGTTGCGTCACCCGCATGGGAGTAGTGTTGCTGTTGCGTGAGGTGTAAAGCCAGCCGTGATTGCGGATGTCGATCTGCTTGAAATCGCCGAACTGTACGTATCTCCACCACTCCTCGTTTGACTTCCATTTCAAGGTGAGATGCCCTTGCAACGGGACGTTCTGTTGCGCGGTATAGTCAACATCCAGCTCAAAAGGTTCGGGCATGTTGAGAGTGAGGTCAGATATCCGCTTGGCGCTCATCAAAAGTTGCTGCTGAGGACTCTCGGCTCGACCGTGGAACGAGATCGCGAGAAACGCACCGAACAAGAGGACTGACGTTAGCCGGTTCAAGAATGACTCCAACTCAATCAAACGCGCGGTGCGGGAAAAAGGCAACTGCTCTGCAAACCGGTATGGAGTCACCTGCGCAAATGCTGTGCACCACACCGACGCTTCGGCGGGGGATCAAGAAGGCCGCTGTGGAAGAAGGAATCGTGATATTGCCACAGGAGGCGCGTCCTGGTTGGATGAATAAGTTTCCGTATCATTAACAATATGAATTAGTTATAGATTTGCAGGATAGCAGCTGAGCCTTTCGGTAGCGATTTCGGCCTGCCGGCATTCAAGCTATTTCAATTGGTTTTGAGGCAACAAAGCTACGGGAATAATCGGTCTTACCCCTTGGACGAGGTGGGGTGACTTAGAGGATTCAGGTGGGATTGACGGCAAAACCCGTGTAGCCTACACTCATCGGGGCTCAAATCTGTTCAATCCCGGATTTTGCGGGTGGAACAGGCGGGCCAAACCGCCAGTGGGCTTATGATTCAGTACCCCCTTGCGGTGAATGAATACGGAGAAACATATGTCATCTGGCAATAATGCACTTACTTTAGACCAGGAAATCAATCCCTGGGAGGCGCAAAGCGCGCGGTTCGACTTTGCCGCGCGCAAACTCAATTTGGATGAAGGACTTTGGAAACTGCTTCGAACTCCGGCGCGCGAGATTATCGTGCATTTTCCGGTGACGATGGACGACGGTCATATTGAAGTTTTTACCGGTTTCCGTGTACAGCACAACATCGCCCGCGGGCCATGCAAGGGTGGCATCCGCTATGCACCTGACGTAACACTCGACGAGGTGCGTGCGCTTGCAAGTTGGATGACCTGGAAGTGCGCAGTTGTGAATATTCCTTTTGGCGGAGCCAAGGGCGGAGTGATATGCGATCCCAAGGCCATGAGCCGCGGTGAGCTGGAGCGCATGACGCGCCGCTACACCTCGGAGATCATTGAGTTCATTGGTCCTGAAAAAGACGTACCGGCGCCCGATGTGAATACGAATGAGCAGACCATGGCGTGGATTATGGACACCTACTCCATGCACATGAGGCAGACGGTGACCAGCGTGGTGACGGGCAAGCCACTCGACATTGGCGGATCGCGAGGCCGTATTGAAGCCACTGGCCGTGGCGTGATGCTGGCTTGCGGTGAAAGCCTGCGTTACCTCAACATGTCGATCGACGGATGCCGGGTGATTATTCAAGGTTTTGGAAACGTGGGTTCCAACGCTGCCCGTCTCATGATGGAGCAAGGCTACAAGGTCATCGGCATTGCTGAGAAGGACGGCGGCCTTTACAACGCCAACGGCATCGACATTCATCAGCTGGCGGAATACAAGTATCGCAATGGCACAACTCTCGGCTTCCGTGGCGCGGAAGATATGCCGAGCGAAGAGCTTTTGATCAGCGATTGCGACATCCTGATTCCGGCCGCTACAGAGAACGTGATCACGAGCCGCAACGCCGCGCAGGTGAAGGCGAAGATCCTGGTGGAAGGCGCCAACGGTCCAACGACGACCGTGGCCGACGAGATTTTGGGTGAGAAGCGGGTCTTTATCGTTCCCGACATTCTTGCTAATGCGGGCGGAGTTACAGCCAGCTACTACGAGTGGGTCCAGGACCGCCAGGGCTACTTCTGGAAGGAAGCCGTCGTAAACGAGCAACTTGAGGCGCTGCTTCGCGACAGCTTTGAGGATGTGGTGCGCTATGCCGAGGCCCACAACGTCAACAACCGCATCGCGGCATATATGCTGGCCATCGATCGCGTGGCGCTTACCATCCGGCAGCGCGGAATCTACGCCTAACGCCGGCAGTAGTCAGCAGTCTGAACCATCGCAGCGGGAAGGGAATCAATTCCTTCCCGCCGTTTTTATGTTCTCAGTGGATCGCTCTCAGAGTTGTCCTCTTTCCACTTGGTCCCTTCAGAACTGGGCGCGCACGCCGAACTGGGCGGCAAATGGAATGCCCACGGTTGTGCCGGGCCCGAAGAAATCTCCGAGCGCGCCGCTTTTCATGCGCAACTGATTCAGGCTTGTGATTGGGAACGTCGAGGAACACGCGGAGTCGGAGCAAATTCTTGTTACATTGCCGGACGGAACCTCTGCAGAGGGCACAGGAAGCTGGGCGATGTTGGTCGCGAAGTTGGCTCCAGGATTGTCACGATTGAATACATTGAACATTTCGAAGAAGGTTACGATCTGCCAGCGCTCACCGATTCGAACAGGACGGCTGAAACGCAAGTCTGCCTGGATGAATGGTGTTCCTCTGAATGCATCCAGTGATGTGGGAACGCCATTGACTGAGATGCGCGCGCTCTCATCGGCAGTGGTGATGGTGAATGGCCGTGCGCCTTCTGCCTGAGTCAACGTGCTCATGTCAATTTTGCCGGGCGCATGCCAGGTTCCGGCAAGTACGACGCGATGGCGGGCATCTTCTCCGGAAGGACCGTAGTCACCCTGCGCGAATGGATGGTGTTGGCGCCGTCCACGCTTACAACGGTGCCTTGATCGCTTGAAAGCACCATGTGCTTTGGATCAAGCGTATTGATCCAGAGCTGGTGATAATCGTCGCCGCCAGGCGAGCCCTTGACTGGCTCCCATGTTTTCCCCGCGTCGATTGTGTGATACGTGGTTTTGTTAGTGACGTATGCGCCGTTGGCATCGACGGGATCAGCGGTGATTTGCTCGAAATACCAGCCGCGTCCCCACAAACGCGTTTCGGAATTAACCAACCGCCAGGTTTCGCCGGCATCGTCTGAAACGTAAACGCCACCGCTGGGCTTGGGTACAGGGCGGTCTGAATGAGCTGCTGCGCGATTCGGGCGCGCAACCGGGGCACCCACATCGTCGACCACTGCCCACACGCGGTTAGGATTGCTTGGCGAGACTGCAATGCCGATCTTGCCGATGAATCCGTCGCCTGGCAATCCCTCGGTCAACGCACTCCATGTGTCGCCGCCATCGGTGGATTTGTACAGTCCACTTCCGGGCATATACGACGGCGCATACACTGACCATGGCGGACGCCGAGTAGCCCACAATGAAGCATAGAGAACGCTTGGATCTTTTGTGTCCATCGCAATATCAACCGCGCCGACGTTGTCGGGGTCAGAGGCTTTGAATAAGACCTTCTTCCACGTCGCGCCTCCGTCTGTCGAGCGATACACCCCGCGCTCCGGATTTGGAGCGTAAGCATTTCCCAGCGCGGCGACATACACGCGGTTGGGATCCTTCGGGTCAATCACGATCTTGCCGATATGCGCAGATTTCTCGAGGCCGATGTGGGTCCACGTCTTTCCTTCATCGACCGACTTGTACATGCCGACCCCATACGAGTGCTGGCTGCGGATGTCAGGTTCGCCGGTCCCCACGTAGATAACCGCCGGATTCGAAGGAGCAACGGCAATGGCTCCAATGGAGCCAATGGGAATGCCTTCGTCCGCGATTGGGAACCAGGTGCGGCCCGCATTCTGTGTCTTCCATACGCCGCCGCCAACCGAACCGGAGTAGAAGGTGTTGGGTTCGGCTGCGGACCCGGCGACACCATAAGTACGCCCGCCGCGCATAGGGCCTGCATCGCGCCAATGAAAGCCTGCGAGGAGTGCGGCCGGATACTGGTCCGCAGCATTGCTCTGCTGCGCGTCGAGAGTAGTTATCACGAGTGCTGTGAGACCTAGGCTCACGCACAATATGCGAGCGGATCGACAGAGTAATCCAGTCAATCTGACCTCCTGAGGTTCTGGAACAGTGGAAACAGAGTTTTTATTACTGCACTTGCAACTTCCGGATCACGCCATGCGGTCGAGCTGGGTATATCGGTGCGGAATCAAAACATTCGGATAGTCCACACCGGGTGGGAGAGTCCTTGTCGTCGGAATTATCTCGCGCTCCGTCATCGGCAACATCGATGCGGCGATCCATATCGGTCTATGCCTGAATGAAAGACCGGTTGTCGCGCTTGCCCGGGGCGCCGGCAATTCCGGCGAGCTTGAAACTCATATACTTCGTTAGCCGCTCGTCCAACGGGGGAAGGAGCAAGAGATTGCTTCAGAATGAAACTTGTACAAATTCAAGCAGCTCAACGTGATGCTGGCAGGCTCCGATTGTCTTCACCAACGGCAGCAGATGCGACGGCAACAGCGCCGGCATCGGCAGAGACACTTTGGGTGGAGGCTCTTCGGTAGAGAGGTGTCCTCAAGTCTCGGCTCCATATGTCAATTGAATGGTGCGAATCGGAAGGTCGGATTTTTTGTATACGTGGTTCTAAATGAGAAGTCAAGCCGCAAGCATGACGATTGAGGCGGCAAATGCTATACGAACAGAGGCCGTCTTGCGTAGAAGGAGCCAAGCGTGCCCCGGCTATGCAGAAGATGAAGGCGGGTATTTCGAATTGGTGCGCGGCCTACGATCGTGAGAGGGATTCTGAAATTTGAGTAGCTGAGAAAGCGGCTACGGGCAGCAACGCGCAATTTGAGCCGTGACTCGACCGCAAATGAAGCACGCCCTGGAATGAGGCGGATTCTCAAATCCCAAAAGATGCGCGGACCTATCTGACGAGAGATGCAATTCGTGGTTTCATCTAGGAGATTCATCAGCATGCTTCGGTCGAGCGCTTTTCCCTCGTGTCGCGCCGTGTCCGTTAGCAATATCGAAAGCGTTGAGGTAAGCCGCTCGGAGAGACGCTGCGTTGGCGAACAGCCGGCTTCCGGCCTATAGGCTCTAGCATGGATCTGTCGCGGGCAAAGGAGACGTCTACCACGGCGATCCGCGTTGAGATTAAGTCACTTCGAGCAATCGCTGCGTTTCTAATATGGGTCATTTCTTTTGGGGCAATCTAGCAGGGGGCTTACGAACGGCGTTAAAGTGGTAGTAGCGAATAAGTGGGCTTTGGTGGCGCCATTGCGTATAGACTGGTTCGGCAGTTTTCAGCAATCTGTGTTGTCGAGTTCGTTGCTCGTCGCAACACACTGACTGAAAAGAGGTTATATTGAATCTTCCTAATTCCATCACGATGAGCAGGATTCTCATGATCCCGCTTCTATTGTGGATCCTTACGCCGCACTTTCCGTGGCAGGCGAATGGGGCGCAGGAGGTCTGTGCCGCTGTTTTGTTCGTGCTGGCGTCAATTACGGACGGCCTTGATGGTTACCTGGCTCGCAGGCGCGGCCAAATCACCACGATGGGCATGCTTCTCGATCCTCTGGCAGACAAGATCATGGTTGCCGGTGCGCTCATTGCGTTGGTGGCCTACATTCCTGAAGTTGTCAAGGTGTGGATTGCCGTTGTGATTATCGGGCGTGAGTTCCTGATCTCAGGCCTACGCTCAATTGCTTCCTCTGAAGGCTTTACGATTCAGGCCAGTGACCTGGGCAAGCTCAAGACGGTGGTGCAGATTGTCGCAGTAACAACCGCACTCCTAGCGCATCGTTGGGATCAGTGGCAGATCGGTGTACTCGTGATACCGGTCAAGTGGTACGCAATTGCAGCGATCTATTTCACCGTGCTGGTTTCGACCATATCAGCAGTCGACTACTTCATCGGCTTCTGGAAGCAGATCGATCACGCCTCCAAGGATCGCCGCAAGGCGGCCGTGCTGAGCCAGCGTAAGAGCGCGAGCATTCTGTAAGACCGCATCTGCCCACCGTGGCGCCTACTGTCCCAATTGAAACCGCAGTTCAGCGAGCGAAGTTTCGTAAGCGTAACGTGCGGTTGTGTAGGCGATTTGCGCTTCAGTTTGTCCAAGCTGCGCCTGGGTCAATTCGACGATGCCGCCCAACCCGATCTTGTAGCGTGCCTGCGCAAGGTCGAGAGCCAGCTTTGACTGCTTCAACATTGACTGCGTGACGCCGATTCGTTGATAAGCATTCTGCGCATTCAGAACCGCCACCCGCACATCGTGTGCAATCTGATCGCGCATGTTGCGCAGGCGCTCGCCCGCGGCATTTGCACGAAATTGTGCTTCCTGCGAGCGTGCGTTGAAGAGAAATCCGTTGAATACTGGGATACTGATGTTTGCTCCCGCTGCGCCGTACCAGTTCGACTGGATCTGGTCAGCACGAACAGGCGTTCCGCCTACTGCCGCCATAGCCGAAACCCTTGGCAGCCAAAGATCGCGCTCAGCCGTGCTGAATTGTTTTGCCGCTGTGAAACTATCGCTAAGCGCTGCAAGGTCTGGCCGTGTTGTATATGCGGTCTGCAGCAGAGAGTCAGCATTCTGTGGTTCAGGCTCAGGGATCGGAGAAGTCTCATCTACAAGCGAGTATTGCTGGTCCCCTTCCGAGCCCATCACGTTGTTCAGGCCGGCCATTGCGCTCTGCTCATTGTTTTGCGCATCGAGCAGCAATAGCTTTGCCTGCGATAGTTGGACGTCGGCAAAGCTTTGGTCCAATGAGGAACGCAGCTTTGAGTTGGTCAGCGCAGTGATCTGGTCCAGCGTTGCCTGCCGTTCCGCGACGGTTTGCTGCGCCACCTTCAGCACTGCTTGGCTGGTGAGGGCCTGGTAAAAAGCCTGCGCCACCGTCAACCGAATATCCTGCTCTGTAGCGCGCTGACTTTCAAGCTGGGCCTTCGCACTCGACTTGGCACTTTGGACCAGGTTGTGGGTTCTGCCAAAATCCGTGATCAACTGAGTAACCGTCAATCCACCTGCCGCACGATCGTAGACCGACGGATTGTTCAGTGCACCAGCCGTGATCCTGCTGTTCATGTGCGATCCAACTGCTGTCAGGCTACCGGTCGCGACGGGTAACTCGTCGGCCCGCGTTTCTCTTGTTACCTGTGCCTGAGCCAATGTCAGCAAGCGAGCCACACTGATGTTTGGATTGTGTTCAATCGCTATTTTCTCTGCGTCTGCGAGCGTGAGCCTTGGATGTTGCGAAGTTGTGCTCGGGGGAGGAGAAGTTGTTTGCACGGCTGCTGGAATGCTCGCCTGCGAACCAGCAGGTATCGCTGGTTGATTTGCCATGGCGAGTAGATGCGCCGGAGGAGTCGGCGGCAGAGCACTTCTTTGCGCATGAGCGGTAGCCGTGAGAATTGTTGCGACTGCGTAAATTGCAAGAATCAGGCCCGTATCTTTGTGTCTCATCATGCCTGTCCCTCCACCACGGTTGTGCTGTTCTCTTCGTGACGATGGATGAGGATGTAGACCGCCGGCACCAGGAACATGGTAACGACGACCGAAAGGCCGAGTCCGCCGATGATGGCTCGGGCGAGGGGCGCATACTGTTCGCTTCCAGCCTCGAGGCCCAGAGCCATGGGAATCATGCCCAGCAGAGTGGCCAGCGACGTCATGAGAATAGGCCGCAGACGAACACGGCATGATTCGATGACCGCTGCTGTCAGCACCATGCCCTCATCGCGAAGTATGCCCGCGAACTCAACGATGAGAATGCTGTTTGATACGACGATTCCCACCATCATGATGACGCCCATGAGCGACATGATGTTCAACGTGCTTCCCGTGAAAAGGAGAATCAGGGCGACGCCTGCTAATCCTGGCGGAATTGCCATCAAGATAATGAATGGGTCAATGAACGAGGCGAACTGGGCCATCAGAATGAGATAGACCAGCAGAATGGCAATGATAAGGCCGATACCAAAGTCGTGGAAGGCCTGATTCATGCTGACTACCGCTCCTCGCACATTGATTACGGTGTTTCTGTCATGCGGTGTGTTTGCCAGCAGCTTGTCGATTCGTGCTCCGACAGCTTGCAGGGCCTCTGTCTTAGTAGCGACGTAGATATCGATCACACGCCGAATCTGGTGGTGGTCGACTTCGGTAGGTGTATTGATCTGATCAATATCCGCCACGGAACCTAAAGGTATATACCCGCCTTGAGGTCCGTCGCCCGTCAGATGTGCGGCAACCGGCATGGCGCGGCCACCTTCCTGTGAAGGGCCAAATCCCGATGGGCGTGTGCCGCGCAGCGGAATGTTCTTCAGATCTTCAAGCGACATGTTGTTGATCCAGCGGTTTGCATACTGCACGGTTACAAGGTAGTTGTTGCCGCTCTTCGGATCGATCCAATAGCTCGGCGCTACCATGCCGTCCGAAGTCAATGCAGTGATGACGTTGTCTACGATATCCCTGGTTGAGAGCCCGACAAGGCTTGCCCGCTGGCGGTCGATATTCAACTCAAGTCCGGGGTAGTCCATGCTCTGTGGAATATAGACACTGCCGACGTTTGGCATGTTCTTGATTTTTGCCGCCAGGTTTTGCGCGAGTACGTAGGCGCCATTCAGATCCTTCGATTGAACCTGAATATCAATCGGCGCGGGAAGGCCTTGATTGATCACACCATCGATCAGGCCACCGGCTTGAAAATAGGTTGAAATCTCAGGCATCTTCACTGACAGTTCGCGCTGGACCCTCTGCATGTAGGCATAGCTGCCAACGCGATGTTCTGAGGAAAGACTAACCTGCACAAATGCGGTGTCGGTCGATGCATTTGGCGTATAGATGGAAGACAATCCGGGCGATACGCCGATATTTGAAACGATCATTCCGAGATCGTTTTTTGAAACGACATTTCGAACAACATCTTCGACCTTGGCAATGTAGTCGTTGCTCACTTCTAAGCGCGTTCCACTTGGCATGCGAACGCTGATGATGAATTGCCCTGGGTCTGTGCGAGGAAAGTATGCACGGCCTACGAACGGCACAGTCGCAAGGAGGATGATGACCACGCCTCCGAGGATTGCTCCTGTAGTAAGTCCAGGCTGTTGCATTGCCCGTTTTGCCAGAACTTCATACCAGTCGAGAAGCGCCTGGAATTTCTCATTGAATTTGCGTTCAAAGCGTTTGAAGATGCTTGGTTTGGGATCTGTGCCATCATCTTTTTCGTCTTTGGGGCGGATAAATTTCGCGCAATATAGCGGAACAATCGTCATTGCAAAAAAGTACGATGCAAAGATGGACAGAACCACACCAAGCGCTAATGGCGTGAAGATGTATCTGCTGACTCCGGTGAAAAAGGTTACCGGGAAGAAGACGATTGCAGTGGTGAATGTCGCGGCAAGAACTGCGAGCGATACTTCTGTCCCGCCTTTTTCCGCCGCAATAGCAATTGATTCGCCCTGCTCCATATGGCGAAAGATGTTTTCAAGAACAATGACGCCGTTGTCAATGAGGCGTGAGAAGACAAGCGCCAGACCGCCTAGGATCATGGTGTTGATGGATCCACCCATGAAGTTGGAGATCATGAGGCAAACCAGCATGGAGAGCGGCACAGAGAGAAGTACGGCGACTGTAGCGCGCGGGCTGCCCAGGAACATAAGGATCATGATGCCCGTGAGCACAAGCCCGATAATTGCTTCGCGCGAGACATTGCTGATGGCGAGCTTTACAAACTTTGACTGATCGAAGACAACATCCGTCTTGACCGATTGCGGCATGTCTACAAGCTTCTTTAGGGCCGACCTGATTCCATTCACGATGACAATTGTGTTGCTGTCACCGGCTTGCTTGAAGATGGGGAGGCAAACCGAACGCTGGCCGTCGATGCGAACAATGTTGTACTGGCGCGCGCCCGAGTCTTCTGCCTTTCCAATGTCTCCTACCAGCACCGAGGAATTTCCAACCGATTTCAGCGGCATAGAGTTCATCGATTTTGCGTCGGGAAACATGCTATTGGCGTAGATGTTGAAGTCTTTCGAGCCGATCTCCACATCGCCCGCGGGCAGAATGAGATTTGAATTGTCTACGGACTGCGCAACATCGTTCAGGCTCAGATTGCGCGCTTCAAGCTTGAGAGGGTCAACGTAGATTTGAATCTGGCGGTAGGTTCCGCCGTACGGCGTTGGGATGGAAGCGCCCTGCACGTTTGAGATCTGGTTGCGCACATTGAACTGCGCAATATCCTTCAAGCGTGATTCGCTCAGGCCTTTGCCTTTCAATGTCACAAGGCAAACCGGCTGAGACGACGCATCCATTCCAAGGACTACTGGCGGAAGTGTTCCTTTAGGTAGTCGTCGCAGATCGGCCATGGCAAGATTTGCAATGTTACTGAGTGCTGCGTTTGGATCGGTTCCCGGCTTGAAATAGACCTTGATAAGGCTCACACCCGTGCGGGAACGCGATTCGCTGTGATCGACATTCGCCGCGAATGTGAAGAAGCGTTCGAAAGTGTTGGTGATATCGGACTCGATCTGCTGGGGGGGCATGCCGTTGTAGAACGTGGCCACAACAACCACGGGCATGTCGATCTTCGGAAACAGATCCACTGGCATGCGTGCAACCGTCACAGTTCCAATGAGCGTGACCACCAGGCATATCATGACGATGAAGAAGGGATAACGAAGCGCAAATTTGGGCATTACTGCGCTCCTTCATTGGCTTGCTGGGCCTTCATGTCAATCATTCCGCCGGTTTGTTGCACGGTCTCGGACGCAGGTTCCGGGGTCATGATCGGGCTTACTGCTTCATCTTCCTGATATTTATCTTGCCCGCCGATTACCACTCGATCGCCGACTTTCAGACCGCTCTTAATCTGTGCTAGTTTGGAACCCTCGATGCCTACATCAACTTTGCGGATATGAACATGACTATTTGCATCGAGCACGTAAACGGTCTGCTGTCTTCCTTTCAGTACGAGAGCTTCAACCGGTATGGTTACGATGTTGTTCACGCGGTCCAGATTGAGCATGGTGTTCGCGTACATGCCGGGAGCTATTGAAAGATCTGCGTTGGGTACATTGATTTCCGTCTGCATGGTCCGGGTTTCAAAGTCCACATTGTCAGTGGAGCGAACGATCTTGCCTGCAAGTGAGCGCCCAAGAGCATCGACCCTCACTTGCACATCGTCACCAGGATGCACATAGCGCACATCGTCTTCCGGCACAGGAATGCGGAGCCGTAGCTTGTCGCTCTGCGAGATGCGTACGATAGGCAGATCCTGGCTGTTTGAATTGGTGCCGCCCTGAATCAGGGCGCCGGTATCGGCGTACCGCCAGATCACCACACCGTCTAGCGGGGCTGTGACGTTGGTGTAGTTGTGCAAGGCCTGTACGCGCTGGTTGTCGGCCTGTGCGGAGCCAGCGTGTTCCTTGGCTGCCGCCAGGGCTGCCTTTGCCGCATCCACCTGCGCCTCGGCTGACAGGTCCTTTGCCTGCGCATCATCCAGCTCCTGTTGCGCAATGAGTCCAGGCCTGACTGCGGCAGCCTGCCGCAGTCGCTCATATTGCGAATGAACCGCCGTGTGTTCAGCTTCAGTGCTATCGATTTCGTGCTGCGCGCGTGCGATCTCTTCCTGGCTCTGCTTCATCTGGAAGACTGTCTGCTGTAACTGCGCCTTGAGTTCCGGCACCTCGAGAACAGCGATGGTCTGTCCCTGATGAACGACGTCGCCGATGTCAACATTGATGTGAGCCATGTAGCCACTCACCTTGGGGTGGACATCAACTACCTGATAAGGCTGGAACTGCCCGGCGAGGGTGAGTACGTGCGAGATATCTCCGCGTTGTGCCGCGGCCACCTGCGCCGTCGGAAGAGTGGCAGCATCCGCTGCCGGCGTGCGAGAACCGGAGTGGCAGGCCGTGAGGCTCAAGGTGGCGCACAAGCCGGCTGTGCCGGCCGCCGCGATTAGCAGTCTTTTCATGTCTTTTGACTCCTGCGAACACAAGCCAATCCTGTGCCGGGATCGCATTGGAGAAGGAGGCACAGGCGATGTTTGCCGTTGGTTTGATGGGGAAGGTGGGTAGATGTTCTTTGCCGGGATATCCCGGGAATTGCCTACATTTATTTGCAGGGCAGATTCAGAACACAGATGAGACGGGTTTTAGCGGACAGGCGGAGGGCGAAAGAAGCTTTGGGGGGATAAGTAGTTTGAAACGGGATGGAATAGGCGTCGAGATTCCGCAAGACGAATTGAGGAACTTGCTGACATGCTACAGCCAATTGCAAGGGTCAGCAGCAATGTAAACTGAAGCGGAAGAATAGGCAATTGATTCGCCATTCCGCGCTGGATAGTCTGAGGAGCGTCCGCAGGTAGCGCCTTTGCACATTGCACATCGCTACGGACTAATTGCGAGGGAAGGTACCAGGCTAACTTGGCTTCAAGAGCAAATGATACAGCCAGAAGACAAAGGATAAGCGCAAGTAATCTTGGCTTCATCCATCGTGTTGGGGAATCTCCTGACATAGCGGCAGTGTAACATGAGGGCGTTTGCCCAGACTCGGCCGGCACACGGGTGCCTCGCTTTACGGCCATATTAAATTGACGTTACAAACGGCTAAAGGTGAATCCAACCCCTGCATATAAGCTGCAGAGTTGCTGTGGCAACTGCGATCCAGAGGAGAGTTCCCTGAACCATGGGACGTATCCCTACCTGCTGCAAAGTCTTTCTTGAAAGGCCCGTTCCAATCAGAAATAGAGTGACAGTAAGGCCGATGATCCCAAGATGCTTCAGTGCCCCGTAATACGGCTGAAAGACGTGAACGTAAGTGTTGGCGACTGCTGCCAGACAGAAAAACACAATGAACCACGGCCAGCGTATCTGCGCTTCGCTCTTCCGTACTGCCGCTGTGCCAATTGATACGGGTACAATCCACAGTGCACGCGCCAACTTGACTGTTGTGCCTACTGCAAGAGCCACAGCGCCGAATTTCGCTGCCGCGCCGACCACGGAACTAGTGTCGTGAATGGCAAGTGCCGACCATAGGCCAAACTGTTCCTGCGTCATGTGTAATGCTGTCCCAATGACTGGAAAGACCATCAAGGCGATCGAATTCAGCACGAACACCGTTCCCAGTGAAACGGCGATCTCCTCCTCGCTTGCATCGGTAATGGGGGCCACAGCAGCAATAGCACTGCCGCCACAGATGGCTGTGCCCGCTGAAATGAGGAATGACGTCTTTCTATCGACTCGCAGGATCTTGCCCAGAGCCCAGCCCAGTAGCATGGCAAAAGTAATTCCGATGGCGGTATAGAGAAAACCGGACCGGCCGACGCGAAGGATCTGCCGCAGGTCCATTCCGAACCCAAGACCGACCACGGAGATCTGCAGCAAAATCTTGGACAGATTTCTGGACTCCAGATGAAAAGGGTGAGGAGTGGAGAACCCGAATGCCAGTCCACACGCAAGCGCTACTGGCGGTGAAAGCAATCCGCTGGCTGCAAGGATCATTCCAATGAAAAATAGATTTCTGGACACACACCGAGTGTCTCGCGGGCCTGACCCCTGGGTCCAAGCAGTAGTTTCAATGTCCTATTTGCGTTTCTTATCGGTTGAGGGAATCAACGGTTTGCGCTGATGATCGCTGCCTTGATTGGTTTCCGGGCGCGAAAGAATGAACCTGCGGAACTCCATGGCGAGACCTGATGGCCTGGGCCCCACTTTGTTCGCGAGCAGAAAATTGCGCTGGATATCGAGGCCTTCAACGTGGACTGCCTTAAAACTTTTGCCAAGCCTGAGGTCTTTGGCAATTGCCCAGTGGGAAATGAATCCGACGCCCAGGCCAGCTTCAACGGCCGACTTGATCGCCTCGCTCGAATCGAGTTCCATCGTAATGTTCAGGGAACTGTGACGGATACCGTGCCTTCCCAAGGCGAGTTCGACTACTCGCCGGGTTCCTGAGCCGCGTTCTCTTAACAGCAAGGGCGCCTTTTGAATATCCGCGCATGAAACGGAAGCGCGCTCGGCGAGTTCGTGTGCCGCCGGCACAATCAATACGAGGGTGTCTCTCAGGAAAGGTTCGGTCTTCACTTCGCGGCTGCGCGCTGGTCCCTCAATCAATCCAAGAGCGATCTTGTTTTCCTCAACAGCCTCTACTATGCACTCGGTATTTCCGCTTATCAGCGTTGCATGAACGCGAGGGAACTGCTTTTGGAATTCACCGAGCATTCGTGGCAAGACATATTGGGCGATTGTGGTCGAGGCGCCCAGGGCAAGATGCCCGGCATGGTCCCCACTCAAGGTGGAAATCTCCTGCTCGGCAAGAACCAGTAGTGAACTTGATTGCCGGGCATATCTAAGTAGAATTTGCCCCGCAGGCGTCAATTGCACGCGCGTTCCGGCGCGGTCGAAGAGCCTTACTCCCAGGTCTTCTTCCAGCGCCTTGATCTGGAGGCTCACGGCAGGCTGCGTCAAATACAACTCTTCCGCTGCCTTGCGAAAGCCAAGATGTTCAGCTACTTTGCAGAAGACCACCAAACGAAAATTGTCGAGACTTGCCATAACCTGATTAGAACATTACACAAATCCTGCAGGTGTGATGTTTCAAGAGGAGCGCCGATTTGCGAATAGCTGTGAAATTGTGTTTCTGCTATATCGCTGCTGGCTGTTGCTCTGTGAGAACAATCTCGATGTTCGGAGGTGTCAGTAGTGTGTTGTGAATCAGGCAATGCTCGACGGATCTCATGAGGCCCTCTGTGTGTCGCTCGTCGAGGGCTGCCGAATATCTCACCTGAATCTTGAAGTTGCCGAGTCGCGCAGGCGCCTTCAACTTGTCTGCTGTTACGGAAACCTCAAGACCGTCGTCTGCCAGATTGCGGGTCTTGAGGTATTGCAGCGCATAGTAGGCAGCGCATGAGCCAAGCGAAGCAAGCATCAGTTCAGGCGGAGTCATTGCGGAATCCTCACCGCCATCGTCCATAGGTTGATCGCAAAGAATCGAATGAGAGCGGGATTGAATATTGAACTTAACTTGTCCTAGATGTGAGACCTTGATTTCCATTCTTCGATTTCCCCTTCACCGGATTAAATCCACGAGAGGAAGATTTCGTTACAGGGGAGTGCATATTATTTGCGCTGCCCATTCCGAGCATGCGCAGATATTCCTGCGTGAGCATTGTGCGCAGCCGTTTGGCCACGGCCGCATCGCAGGGAAGTTCGAGGTTCCGGCAGCGGTCAATTGCCGAACGCAGTTCGCGCAGAAACGCTACGCACGCGGGGCAGGCTTCGATATGGGTGCGCATCTGATCGCAGCTTGGCGATTCGACGCGGCCATCCATGTATTCGGATAGATTGGCAAACAGGTCGCGGCATTCCGGTGGCCGGCTGTTCGTGTTGCGGGTGCGCTTCTTCGGCCTCTTACTTGCCGAACGTTCATGCGCGGCCTTCTCAAGCAGACGCGCCATCTCCTTGCGAATCAGCAGGCGCGCGCGATGAAGACGTACACGCACGGTGCCTGTCTTCAAGCCAAGAATCGTGGCCACCTGATCGGTGTCTAACTCTTCCATGTCATGGAGCACGAGCACCATCCGCAGCGGAGGAGGGATGTGCAGGACAGCCTCGTGCAACAGGTTCGCACGTTCCGCCTGCGCAACGTTCTCTTCGGGGCCTTGCACCGCATCGGCAAGTAGGCGCCCAAGTTCCACCTCGTCAGGCATCAGGTCGTCCAGTGCAACCATCTGCTTTGGAGCGCCCGCGCTTTTACGGCGCATGCGCCAACAGCGGTTCCGCGTTACGGTGTAAAGCCAGACCGCGAGAGCTTGCGGCTCTTTGATCTTTGCCAGATGAGGAAGGGAACGGAACAACACCTCCTGCATGGTGTCTTCCGCGTCTTCAGGGTGCCCGCAGACCTTCATGCTGAACGAGTAGACCGTGTTCTGCAGCAGAGCAAGCGCTTCTTCAATCGCTTCGGGTGTGTTCTTTTGCAGCAGGTCGGCTGCCTGGGTCAGCTCGGGTCGCATGATAGGCAATTCCTGGAACTGCCTTCATTATAACTTTTACTGATCCAGGCTATCCGGCGTCCTGCAGATCAATGCAAGTCTCCGAATGGGGTGCGATCCCTTCAAGCAGGCCGATGCATACAGGAGAGACCTTTCTCAGCCAAATTCGGTCGGAGGCGTTTTTGGGGCCTACGTCCATCTTCATCCATGCTCGTACAAGGGCGATTGCCAACTCCCGGTCCGCGCCTATCCGACCTGCCTCAACCCGGAACATCTGGCGATAGACTTCGTCCTTGAGCGCGTCGCAGCAACGGCGGCGGACAACAGGCGCGGGAGTGGGCTTTCTGCGATGCATGGGTTCCTCAATTTTGCGGGCTGCAACCGCCTGCATCTTTCAGGCCCATGACCCGGAAGATCGACATGGCCGGGCACCAGTTAGTGAATGCCGATTGCAGCAGGTTGAGGCCTACAAATACCGTCAGCCAAAGCCAATAGATTGAGACGTAGTGAGCAAGCGCGAGAGAGATGAGTATCACGACTCCCGCCATTAATCGAACTGCGCGTTCAACTGTCATTGCTAGTTCTCCATTTCATTGTGTTCGGGTTCACAGGTGATATCGGATTCCTGCCTGGAGTGAACCATGTAGTAAAGGATCGGGATTGTTGGCCACGATAGGAACGTGGAAGCAACAGCGCCGGCTATCAGCGATACAGCGAGGCCCTGAAAGATTGGATCGGTAAGAATTACGCTGGCGCCCACCACGACGGCGGCAGCGGTCAGCAGCATCGGACGGAAGCGGATTGCGCCTGCGTCAATGACCGCCTGGGCCAAGGCAACTCCCTGACGGCGCCGCAGCTCAATAAAGTCGACGAGGATGATTGAGTTGCGGACGATGATGCCAGCGCCTGCGATGAAGCCGATCATCGATGTTGCGGTGAAGAAAGCTCCCATCATCGCGTGCGCAGGCAGGATGCCTACCAGTGTCAGCGGAATGGGTGCCATAATGATGAGCGGCACGATGAACGATCTGAACCAGCCGACCACCAGCACGTAGATCAGTACCAGCACAGCCGCGAAGGCCAGGCCAAGATCCCGGAATACCTCAATCGTGATCTGCCACTCGCCGTCCCACTTCATCGAGTAGTGGTCTGTCGATTCGGGCATTGTAGCGTTATATCGGGCAAGCGTGTAGCCGGCTGGGAGCTTCAGCTTATCGAGATCCTTATTCATTTTCAGGATCGCGTAGACCGGGCTCTCTTCCGCACCGGCTACGTCGCCGGTGACGTATACAACACGCTTCAGGTTCTTGTGGTAAATGCTTTGCTCAATTGTGCCGCGATTGATGTTTACCAGCTCACGCAAGGAAACCATGGAACCATCGGCACCCTGCATCTTCAGGTTTTCAAGTGACTGTTCCGAAGAGCGGTCGGGGCGATCTACTTCTACGACAGTTGGAATCGCCTCGCGCGAATTGGAGTCGTGCAGCAATCCTACTTGCATTCCCGATATGGCGAGCGCCAATGTACGTGCCACGTCTGCAACGGCAATGCCATGTTGCGCGGCTTTTACTTCGTCGACGCTTATCGTGAGTTTGGGCTGAGGATCTTCGACATACCAGTCGGTGTCCACGACGCCGGGCGTGTGCTGAAAGATTGATTTGATCTGAGCAGCAACCTGCCGTTGTCCTTCGAGATCAGGTCCGTAGACCTCGGCTACCAGCGTTTGAATTACCGGCGGTCCCGGCGGCACTTCGCTTACGGCGATTCGCGCGCCGTATTGCTTACCGATCGAATCGAGCAGCGGCCGCAGTCTCTTGGCGATTTCATGGCTCTGGTTCTTACGCTCGCTTGCCGGCAGCAGATTCACCTGAATATCAGCCTGGTTCGGCATGCGGCGCATGTAATAGTGGCGCACCAAACCGTTAAAGTTGTATGGGCCGGAGGTGCCAGTGTATGTCTGGTAGTCTTCGATGTCGGGCTGGCGTGAAAGCTCCTGCCCGAGTGCCGACGTCACCCGCGCAGTTTGCTCAAGCGGAGTTCCGTCAGGCATATTCACGATCACCTGCAGCTCGCTCTTGTTATCGAACGGCAGCATCTTGACGCGAACCAGACCCGTGGGCACCAGCGCCACCGAAATCAGCAACAACACGATCACGGCCAGGAAGAAGAATGCGCGGTTACGTCCAGACTCGATGAGCGGAGTCATTACGCGGCGATAGAGCCGCGTTCTCCAGTTCTCATGTTCCGGCTCAAGCAAATGTGCTCCCGAAAGGTGCTTGCCGAGCAGCCGCATGGCCGCCCACGGTGAAACCACGAAAGCCACCAGCAGTGAGAACAACATCGCAGCGGATGCGCCAACCGGAATGGGCCGCATGTAGGGACCCATGAGTCCGCGCACGAATGCCATCGGCAACACCGCGGCAAGGACGGCAAACGTGGCCAGAATTGTTGGATTACCGACTTCGGCTACGGCCTCAACGGCGACATCCACGCACGAGCGCTCCTTGTTTTCAGGAAGACGATAGTGGCGCACAATGTTTTCGACCACGACAATTGCGTCGTCTACAAGGATGCCGATACTGAAGATGAGAGCAAAGAGTGTTACGCGATTAATGGTGTAGCCGAGGAAGTAGAACACCGACATGGTGAGCGCCAGAGTGACAGGAATTGCGAGCAAGACTACGCCCGACTCGCGCCAGCCCAGGAACAGCGCAATCAAGATTGTGACGGAGATGGTCGCCAGAAAAAGGTGTTCAAGCAATTCATCTGACTTTGCCTTGGCTGTTTCGCCGTAGTTGCGTGTGGTGGTGATCGTCACATCATTCGGGATGCTTACACCCTTCATCTCGTCAACGCGTTTCAGAACGGCGTTGGCGATGTCAGTGGCGTTCGTACCCTTGCGCTTGGCCACCGTTATGGTCACTGCAGGATACGATTGCGTGACGCCGTGAGCAGAGCCCAAAGCGGTTCCGAATGTGACGTAGTCAGTTGGTTCTGCAGGGCCGTCAACAATCTTGTCGGCTACATCGCGCAAGTAAACAGGCTTGCCGCGCACCACTCCTACAACTACGCCCTCAAGATCTTCGCGCTTTGAAAATACGTTACCGGCGTCCACGCGAATCTGCTGATTGTTCTCGGCAAAACTGCCCGCCTGCAGGCTTGCATTCGCACCTTGGAGGTGTCCGACGATCGCCATTGGCGACAGGCCGTATCCGTTCAGTTTTTCGGTGCTGAGGACGACCCGCATGGTGCGCGGTAGTCCGCCGATGAGGTTCGACTCCGAAACATCAGGAATCTGTTCGATATTGTGCTGAATCTCGTCGGCGATCTTGCGCAGCTGATAGCCGTTGTAGTGCTCGCCCCATAGCGTCATGGCCAGGATCGGTACATCGTCGATCGAGCGCGCCTTGATGATGGGCTGTGAGACCCCCGGAATCATGCTGTCAAAGTTCGAATACAGTTTGCTGTAAACCTTTATCAGCGCGTCTTCCTGCGCAGTGCCTACGAGGAAACGAACGATAACCAGGCTTTGTCCCGGAGCCGACGTTGAATAGACATACTCTACGCCGGATATCTGATGGACAAGAGTTTCAATGGGCTGTGTTACGCGCTGTTCTACCTCAGCCGCAGAAGCGCCCGGCATTGCAGTCGTAATGTCGAGCATAGGGACGAGGATCTGCGGTTCTTCTTCGCGAGGAATGATGGCGATTGCAAAGGCGCCGAGTGCCAGCGATGCCACGATGAAGAGCGGCGTCAGTTTTGAATTGATGAAGGCCTTTGCCAGCCGTCCGGCAAGTCCGAGTTCGTATTTCATGGCCGGACTCCTGAACTGACCTCGATGCGCTTGCCGGCGAAATCACGATCCGCGGGAGCATCCACGAGCTTTTCTCCCGCGGAGATTCCTGATAGAACCTCAACCGTATCGCCGTGCGTGGCCCCGAGTGTTACGTATCTCAACTGCGCGATTCCGTTGCTGTCGAGCACGTAGGCGCACATCAGCGATCCGCGCTGAACGATGGCCGAGCCTGGAACAACGATGGTCTCGCGCGTGCCATTGTAGAAATCCGCGCTGCCATACATACCGGCGCGGAGCTGGCTTGAAGAGGGAAGATCGATCTTGACCGTAAAGCTATGGCTTCCGGGGTCAGCCGCCGGAACAATCTCGTGCACCGTGCCTTCGGTCACGTTTGTGCCATCGATCGAAACCGGTACCTTCATGCCTTTGTGAACGATGGCTATCAAAGACTGATCGACCGTAGCCTCAAGCTGCAGCACACCTGCCTGATCCACCTGCAACAGCGGAACGCCCGGCGATGCGAGTGTTCCGGGATCTGCCATGCGCGAGGTAACGACGCCGCTGTAGGGTGCAACCAGGCGCGTGTATCCCAGCATTGTGCGTGCGCCGTTCTCCTGCGCTTTTGCTGCTTCAGCCTGGGCACGGACGGCGTCTACCTGCGCCTGCGCCGCTTCTGCACGGCGGGACACTTCGTCCATCTCCTGAGGGCTCACGCTCTTTTGCGCCTGCAACTGTTTGTAGCGTGCGAGAGTGCTGGCGGCCAGTTTTGCGCTGCTTTCAGCCGCTGCCTGCTGATTTTGAGCGGCTGCTACTCCCGCCTGTGCCTGCGCTACCTGAGTGCGCAGGGTTGCGTCGTCAAGTACAGCCAGCGTTTGGCCGGCACGCACCGTGTCTCCCTCGTGCACCAGCACCTGTTGGATGCGGCCGACCACCTGCGCCGAGATCACTGCGGATTCGCGGGCGTGGACCGTTCCAGTTGCGCGGACCGTTGCGCCAACCTGTTGTTGCCGGCTCTGCACAATCTGCGCCGACACGGTTTCAACCGCAGCCGGCTTTGCCGCTTCATTTCCGTGGCACCCGGCAACTGCTCCGAGGCTTACAAGCAAACCGAAACCAAGAAGTGACTTCACTGCAATTCCTCCGCCGCATCGGGAGTTAAGCTTCCCTGCGCATAAAGTAGTTCTGCATACGCCATGGCATTGCCGTAGACGGCATGCCAGTAATTGGTGTGGCTCTGCCGGCCGGCGTCCTCGGCCCGCAGCAGATCGGTTATGGTGGCGAGTCCCGCACCGTAACGGTTCTTAAGGATGCGCAGACTTTCATCGGCCTGATCCATTGCTGCTCGCGCGGTTTCAAGCTGGAGTGTGGCGGTCTGGCGATGAATGTGTGCTCGGCTCACCTGCACGCGAGCCTGTTGTTGTTGCATGGCCGCCTGCGCCTCAGTGCGTTGCTTTGCCGCAGAGGCTCTTGCGAGTTGCGCGCGCTTGCCAAAGGGCAGAATGTCCACGCTGATCTGCACACCAGCCACCCAGTTGTTTCCGCCCGATCCGGCGATCGATCCGCGATCTTCTTCCCAATTGCCATAAGTGCTGACGCGTGGACCAAATCCGGATCTCGCCGCTCCCACTGCGGCACCCTGTGCCAGCTCTGCCTGCGAAAGCGCAAGCAGATCGGGCCGGTTCCTGAGCGCCTGAGCTATTTCGGTATCCAGTGTGCCGTCCGGGAATGTGTGAGGTTCGATTGGCTTGAGTGTGGTTGCCTGCAGGTCGGGTACTCCAACCGCCGCACGCAGGTCGGCCCAGGCTAATTCGACATCGCCCTGAGCGGCAATCAACTCCTGCTTGCGCGCCGCGACGTTTACTTCCGCAGACATACGGTCCGATTCAACTGCGAGCCCGGCCTTTACGCGGTCGTCTACTGAAGCGAGCAACGCAGCAGCGGTGTCCTGCTCGTGTTGCGCCACTTCAAGCGCGCGGTTAGCGTACAGCACCTGCTGATATGCGGCAACCACACCGAGTACCACTTGTTGATTAACAGCCAATGCTGAAGAGGCTGCGCTCTGCTTGAAGTAGTTGGCGCTTCGAACTTCGCGTTGAGTCTTGAACGAGTCAAAAGCAAGCCATTGTCCTGAGAAGCGCGTAGCGAAATTTCCCAGAGGCAAGGGACGATTCAACGCATTGAGCGCAAAATCCGCTTGCGTAAACTGCCGTTGCCTCAGCCGCGATCCGAAGACATAGACAGGATCGTTGCCTCGGGAAATATCTTCAGTGAAGTTGAGTTGAGGCAGATATTGCGTGCGAGCCATGCCTGCTGCGGCAGATGCATCCTTCGCATTTGCCTGAGCGAGCGAGACCTGCGGACTCTTGCCGAGTGCCATATCGATCGCTTGGCGGAGACTTAAGGGCTCCTGTGCGATCGAGAATCCACTGCTCAAAAGGAGCAAGGAAGACGCACTTATGACTTTCCAGAATCTGAAGTTCATTGCCTTTGATTTCCTCGAGTGCATTCAATGTAACAAAGCCCAGAGGTAGGCAACTCGTTACAAAAACGCAACAAGAAAGTTGCGTGTGATCTGGAACACAAGGAAATCAATAGCCTTAAGGGTGGTGGTAAAAGGCAGGATCAGATCAGGCAGTGGCACTCACTGCCACGGGAACCGTGGAAGCGACTAACTCGCGGATGGCGTTGATGACCAGTTCAGGCTCGTCGAGATGGATCCAATGCTCGCTTTCAGGGGCGATCATCTGCTTAATATTCGTGCCAATCAGGGCTAGGCAGGATTCGGATAAAGGCTTCGAATTGCCCGGCGTAAGCACGCACACCGGAATTTCACGGATCGGCTCTGCCTGGCTCATCTCGCGCACGGTGTCAGGAATGGAACTAATGTGGCTGCGCATTCCGGCGTAAAAACTTGGCCTGGACCAGTGCGCGGCCACTACCGGCCATACCTCACGCGGCATCTTTCCCACTTCCTGCTTAATCCTGTAGATGACGTGCCGTCCGTTAATCTTTTTGGGAGCGCCGGTATGATCTTTTGTCTTGCCGGCGCGGCGAAAGGCCGAACGAACGGCAAGTCTGGTCACGCCGCAAAATGCGATCGGAACGGCGTAGCGAATCAGCCGCCGGCCGAGGTTGATCTGCGATTGCTTGGTCGGGTCAAGCGGGGGCCACTCTTCGCAGCGCATGGGATCTACGAGCACAATGCCGCTGACGTCTTCAGGAAAGAGCAGGGCATACCGTCGCACGACAAGTCCGCCGAATGAGTGCCCGACCAGAATGTAAGGCGGTTTGATATTGGCGCGCTGCAACATCTCGTGCAGTTCGGTTGCGATGTTCTTGGGAGTACGCGCGCTCCGACAGGGGCTGCTGAAGCCGAGCCCGGCACGGTCGTATGAGGCAGTCGCCGTAAAGCCCGATACCTCGGTTTGAATGTGCCGCCAGTTCAGGTTGGTGGCGCCAATTCCGCTTTCGAAGATTACAGTGGGACCGCCGCTGCCTTGCTCAAAGAGATAAAGACTGTTGCCCCCACCAACCGAAATCCACCGCCCAGAGCCTGCATAGCGCTGCCGGTCGCGCTGACAGCCAACAGACTGATACACGCACCCGATGACAACCAGGAAAGCTGCCGGAGATAGCGCCCAGATAGCGAAATGCATATCTATTTTAAAAAGTACAAATCGCATCGGGATGAATCCTCACATCGGCCTGCGGGCAGGTGAACCCTGCGGCCAATCCCGTGCGGCATCGACGTGATCCTGCCTTGAAGATTCACTGCTAAGGCCCCATCGCTTTGCGATTTCAATAGCGCATATGCGGGATGGGCGGATCGTCGAACAAAATCCTTTCCGAGGTTCGTAAAAGATATACAGGAAGACAGACGCTTAAGTCCATCAAGTTGAAATAGGTTCGGATGAATTAATCGTCATGGACGGCTGTGAGTCTTCAAAGCGTGGATCCTTGAGATCGGATCGTTCGAATGCAGATTGAAGATTTGGCGTGGCACAGAGCGGCTTCGTCAGAGACTGGCTTATTGTCAACGATCGTTGAGGATCTCAAAGGACCAGGGGGCTTTCCCATACGCGGAGGAGGAGTTCCTTTAACTTGGTAAAGTCTTCAGGCCCAAGTTCTGCACTCCATTCGCGCTCAATCGTCTGAAGTACTTCAAGTGCCTTTGTGTAAGCTTCTTGGCCACGTTTGGTAAAGCGGATGACCCGCGCACGTCCACCATTTGTCGAGTTAGACCTGAAGAGATACCCGAGATCCTCCAGACTCCCCAGCAGTCGGTTCATGGCCTGTTTGCTCATGCCTGCCCGCTCTGCCAATTCTGCGGGGCGAGCACCGTCAGGGCTGGGAAACCGCAGCACAGCCATGTGGGGCAGAGTTAACCCGTCAAATCCTGCCGCATTCAGTTCCTTGATAATGCGGCGGTGGATGGCCTGAGCCGGGACACGCAATAAGGCGCCTATCAGCATGTCCTTTGTTTTTATTCGCAAAGCTTCCCGCGAAAAATCCATTGACACTCCAGGTAAACTATGTTTACCTAAATGATCTAGTAAACTCAGTTTACTACAAAGGAGCCTATATGGTACTCGAAACTATCAAATCCCCGGCCATTAACACAGACACGACTCCCCAGGAAGGCGCGGCACAACACCATCAACCGAGACTGGCTGAGCCCGGAGAACAGCCGAGCGGCGATGTACGCAGAGTGAGATTTGTGCAATCGGATAGCGGTGCAACCTATTGGGGGCCCGGAACGACTTTGACGTTTGTTGCCACCGGGAAGGACACAGGTGGGGCATTTTTCCTGGCTGAGATGGCAGTCCCGCCAGGTGGAGGACCACCACCTCATATACACTCTCGCGAGGATGAGTCATTTCGCGTTCTCGAAGGAGCACTGACAGTCAGCGTTGGCGGGAATACACTGGTCGCATCGGCCGGTGACTTCGCATATCTTCCCCGTGGGATTAAGCACTCGTTCAAGAACAATGGAACGACAATCGCAAAGGCTCTGGTGCTTGCAACGCCGGCTGGACTTGAGGAATACTTCGCTGAAGTCTTTGAACCGGCGAAAGATCGTAAAGCTGCTCCGCCGCCTCCAACAAAAGAGCTGATCGCACGTGCTCTCGCGGCGTCTCCCCGTTACGGCCTTGTGCTTTCGCCGCCAGCCCAGAACCAGTAGCAAGAATCACCAGAATCGAGGTCAAAATGCCGCTCCAAGTTGCCGAAATTTCAATTAACCCCGGCGAGGAGACGCTTCATCTTGGGCCGCTAGTTATCCGTTTCCTTCTGACCGGAGACAGTTCTAACGGTACCGCTGCGCTATTTGAAGTTGGTGTGCCGGGTTCGCAGCGCTTGATGGCGCCCGCGCATAGTCACGACCAATACGAAGAAACGATCTATGGTGTCGAAGGCGTACTCACCTGGACTGTGGATGGCAAGAAGCTCGACATTGGCCCAGGACAAGCGCTCTGCATTCCTCGCGGGGCGGTTCACCGCTTTGACAACAACACCAGTCAGGATGCGAAGGTGCTTTGTGTCGTGACGCCGGCTGCACTTGGTCCACAATATTTCCGTGATATCGCCGCAGTGATGAAGGATGCCGCCGGCGGCCCTCCCGATCAGGTTCGCATGAAGGAAGTTATGCTTCGCCATGGGCTGACGCCCGTGCCGCAACCATAGCAGCGCACACAGCAGCAACGAAGAAAGGGCAGCCTCGAGGCTGCCCTTTCTCTCAATATGGGTTGTAGGGATTTCGGTGGATGTTCGCAGACGTCAAGACGTGCCTGAACCCGTCGTCCGTCGTTCAGGATCCGCTACATCATTTCCTGTCGGTGCGCAGCAAAAAATCAGCGTCGCTGCTGTGTCCACCTGGTGCTGGTTAGTACCGGCGGCCGCGGTCTCTTGAACCGCCTCCGCTGCTTCCTTTGCGAGCCTGGTAGCAGTCTCGGCAAAATACCGGCCGGTCGCCACGCGGTTCAAAAGGTACAGTTGTTGGCTGTCCGCAGCCCGAACAAATCACCGGAGTTCCTTGTGAAGGAGCCGAACGGTAGCCGGAGCCGCCCCCCTGATCGAATTTCTTTGCCTGACGGCAAGGCTTGCATCGTTTTGGGGTCGAATATCCTCGTTCCTGAAAAAACGCCTGATCCGCAGCGGTGAAGACGAAATCCTGTCCGCAATCGCTGCACGTAATTGAAATATCTCCGGCCATGGTTCTCCTCGTGTGGAGATTGTACAGCCCCTTTTGCTGTTTTTCTCGTAAGGAATTCCATTTATTTTGTAAAGCTTAGAGGAGTCTCAATCAGCAAACGATTTCTTGCCCATTTTGGGTTGCCGTGCGCTGTATAGTGCTAATTGAAATTCCAAGGGCATTGGTTCCCTAAAAATCCCCTCCGTGAAGACCGACCCAAACCCGGAATTCGAGGCCGAGTGCATTCGCCGCATACTGCAGGGCGAAAAGCACTTGTTTCACGACCTCATCCGCCCCTGCGAACGATCCATCTACTTTCTGCTTTATTCGCTGTTGCGTAATGAGGCTGAAGCGGAGGACGCAGCACAGGAGGCAGTGATCAAGGTCTACCGCAACCTTCATAACTTCCGGGGTGACTCCCAGTTCCGGACCTGGGTGCTCTCCATTGCCCGCAATGAAGGTTTGGGCCGTATCCGCAAAGATGCGGCGCGCCGCGAAGACTCGCTGGACGCGCTGACTGAAGATCAGGGAGGCGACTACACGCCGGCTATTCTTACCAGTTGGCGCGAAGTCCCCCTGGAGTCGCTCGAACGCAAAGAACTAAGCGATATTTTGCGCAAGGCCATTGAGGGACTGCCCAGCATTTACCGTAACGTTTTGGTTCTGAGAGACATCGAAGAATTGAGTGTTAAAGAGACCGCTGCCGCGCTGGAGATCACTGAAGGCAGCGTCAAGGTTCGCCTGCACCGTGCACGGGCGCTACTGCAACGTGATCTAGCTCCGCGGCTGAAAGGGTTTGCGCCCAAACGCCGAGGGCTATTTGGGTGGGGCGCATGAGGATCGACTGCAAACACGTTTGGGACCACATCTCCGCCTATATCGATGGCGAGGTGGACGCGGCTCTGCGTGCGGAGATCGATCGCCACCTGGAGACCTGCGAGATCTGCTCCGCCGTCCTCGACTCTACGCGCAATGTCGTTGTCCTGGTCGCCGACAATCGAGTTTTTGAATTGCCCGCGGGCTATAGCGAAAGACTCCATGCAAGGTTGGAGAAGGAACTGGCGTGATCTAGTTCGGTCGCGTTCTACTGCGGCTAAGCTTATGGTCTGAATCGGACTATTCTTGAACGATTTTCCGATGTCTCAAGCCCATCGGGTTACTTCGCTTACAATCCCGTAACTCCCCAAAATGTGTTTTGACAGCCATTCCTGAGCCGTGTTCTGTTGGGACTCGCCTTGCGACGGCAGGTTGCCGCCGCAATTTTTGTCTACGAGGAGATGGGAGCGTCAAACACCGCCTCCATGATCTAGAAAGGTAAGTAATGAGAGCATTTGCGGGAGTTAACTTAAGTGCTACATTAGCTGTGGCGCTTCTGGCCGGAGTGGCGATTTCTGCACAACTGGCCAAATCCCCAAACAAGAGCGGGAGCGCTGACGTTGCTGCCAAGACGAACGTTGATAAAGCCGCGAAGAGCAAGGAACCGGTATTGGTGAATCCGCCTTCCGCTGACCGCCAATCGGGCGTAAACAAGACGGGTAAGGACTCAAGTACGTCCTCTGCGAAGATCGCTCCTCTCGACGGTGCCTCAAAGGATGCCGCCAAGATGGCCAATGCCAAGACGAACGGAACGCAAAGTAACCCTCGCTACAAAGAAAGCGGCAGCAACGGTACAAATCCCTTGTACGAGCAAGACGGTTCAAACCTACGGGATCACGATCAGACCAGTTCAGGGGCTGCGACTGGGAGCAACAACTCTCGGTCGGGAAGCAATCAGACAGGAAAGGCTAATATCGCTCCAGGTGGTACCCATCCGGTCGACTACAAGAACGGCGACGACCCGATTGCCCACAAGCGGCCAGGCAAACAGTAATCAGGCAGGACGCCGGGCGAAAGTAGACGAGCCCAAAGACCGGTGATGAACCCCGGGCTATGGAGTCATTCAAGTTTTTGCGCTCGGGTCATCAGGCGGTCGGCTGCTTTTTCGCGGCTGCCGCTCGCGGGCACCAGCTTTCCTATCTTCCCAAGCCCGTGAGGCGGCATTCCGCTGTAGATGGCTTCGTAGTGGCCCGGATCAATGAGATAGGTCTCGTGCCAAATGCCCACATCGCCGCGGCTATTGCCCACATTCTTGTTGAAGGCTACCCAGGCCGGCCAGTGCTGTGCGTCGTGAGCGCGAGCATATGCTTCAAGGTGTTCGAACGAGCGCCAGTACTGGATCATCACCTTGCCCATGCCGTTATGACCCAAGAATCCTGAAACCGGCCGCTTCTGCAGTTCTTTCAGCATTCTCGGCATGGCCAGAAAAACCGGAAGCCATTTGTGAACCTTCCAGGGCTTGTTAATCCGCATGCCGATTAGAAACACCACAAATGAGCCGTCCATCTCGGCGGCCATACGCTTGTCGATCACGTTGCCCATGAGCTGTCATCCTTTCGTTCAATTGGGAAATCCTGAGGCGAAGGAGAGAACGGTAGCGAATGAGCATTAGCGCCCGTGTGTGCAATTGCTAGATGTTCTTCGAAGTTCCAGTGCTGGCCGTGGAGGTTGCCTGTGGAGAATGGGCGCGCACACGAGGACGATGGAGGATCGCGTGTGTCCATGTCTCAGTGCCCACCAGAACGAGAGTTAAAACAGCCAAGGCCAACTGCAACCGATGCGATCGCTTTTCTTTGTGGGTGAGTTCGCGACGCCGCCACTGCGCTGCAGGCTGTGTGCGCAGCCTCCGCATCCACCACAAAACGCCCAAATCGACAATGGCGCCGACCGTGGCAATTAGCAACATGGGAATCCGGATCGCATCCTGATGAAACCAGCGGATTGGCCCCACCAGGCTTCCGGCCATCACAAAGGCGGTAAGTCCGATAGCCAGGCGTATTCCGCTGATCGTAAGTACGGCAGTACAAATGCTTTGCAGGATCGCGATGGCGAGACTGGCGCCGGTTACGATCCTCAAACTATTGTTCTTTTCCACTCGAAGTCCGACCTCTCGGAGCCTTTAAGCAGGCCAAGCGTATTCAGGTTAGCGCAGGCCGTACCAGGACGCCAATCCAAAACTCCGGGCCGGGCGTACTATTAATGGGCGGAGCGAAGAGCGCCCAAAAATCTTTCGAGTTATGTGAAACCTTTCTGCAACGTGAACGCTCTTACGTTTCGTACGAACACTGCGGAGTTGCCGCCGGGCAAATCCGCCTGATGAAACCGGCGGATTCCCAGCCGCCCAACCCCACAGTGAGGTCAATCGAAAAATGAAGAGTCCACTCAATGCAATTCTGCTCACCGCAGCTCTAACTGGCTTGGTAGGCGGCACGTCGGTTGCCGCTCATGCAGCCACTCAGCCCTCCCCGACGACGCAGTCAGCCAAGGTCATGAAGGCCGGTTTCCGTTACGACGGCAGCAACGCAGCCACCGACAAGCACTCTTGCAAAGGTAAGAACGATTGCAAGGGGCAGGGCGGATGCAAGTCCAGCGACAATGGCTGCAAAGGCAAGAACAGCTGTAAAGGCAAGGGCGGATGCGCTACCGACGGCTCAAAGATGCCGAAGTTCGTCTAGTCGTCTGTTAATGAAACAGCGCGGCAGGTAAACCTTCTCAATATCTGCCGCGCTTACCCAAATTCTGTGCCTCCACTAGTTCATCGCAATCTTCCGTCTTCCTATGTCCAGCAATCGCTTCAATGCGTTTCAGAATCACGATATCGGTATCGGGCTGCGTATTCCGCACTACGAGCACATCTTCTCGCGGAAACCAGTCGTCGACTGGTTTGAGATCATCTCAGAGAACTTCATGATCGATGCGGGACGCCCATTGGCAGTCCTCGATCAGATTCTTGAGCAATATCGCGTGGTGCAGCACGGCGTTTCAATGTATTTCGGCTCAGTAACCGCGCCCGACCCAGAGCATCTACGCCGATTGAAGACGCTGGTACGCCGCACCGGAACGCCCTGGCTGAGCGATCATCTTTGCTGGGGATCGGTCGATGGAACCTACACACACGACCTGCTGCCGCTGCCTTACACCTGGGAGGCGGTGGAGCGCACGGTTGAACGCGTACGAATGGTGCAGGATTTTCTGGAAATTCCCGTCGCTGTCGAGAATGTATCGAGCTATGCAGCATTTACTGATTCGGAGATGACGGAGTGGGAGTTCTTATCTGAGGTGGTGGAGCGGGCCGATTGCGGCATTCTGCTTGACGTGAACAACATCTACGTCTCGGCGATGAATCACGAATTTGATCCGATGGTTTACGTGAATGCCGTGCCCTCGCACCGAGTTGCGCAGATTCACATTGCGGGGCACAGCCGGTACGAGAAGTACATCCTCGATACGCACGATCATCCGGTCATCGATCCTGTGTGGCAACTGTATGCACGTGCCATTGAGCGCTGCGGCCCCACGCCCACGCTTCTTGAATGGGACGATCATATTCCAAGTTTTGACGAAGTGCACAGGGAAGCGAAGAAGGCTGAAAAGTTTCTGCAGCTTCATTCCGGCAGGCTTGCGGAGGCTGCACGATGAACCTCGAAAACTTGCAGCGGGAAATGGCTACCGCCGTGATGCAACCGTTGACCGCGGATGAGCAGATGCGGACGCACGCGAACGATGGCCGCTCCATAAAGGAGATTGCGGAGAGCTTTGTTGCGCCCAACAGCCGGCTGACTGCATTCGAAAGGCTGGAAATCTACAATCGCCAATACTGGTTTCGCGTTCTAGGCGCGCTTGCCGAGGATTTTCCTGCACTTAACGCCGTGATAGGTTCCAGTGCGTTCGATCGGCTCTCGGTCGCATACCTTACGGCGCATCCCAGCCGATCATTCACCCTGAGAAACCTGGGATCGCATTTGCCGGAATGGCTTGCTGCTAATCCAGGCTACGCTGGCCGCCGCCATCGCCTCGCCATCGATGTCGCCCGTATCGAATGGGCGTTCGTGGAGGCATTCGACTCTGCCGAGCGTGCTCCGCTCACACTGGAGCAGATTGCAACGCTCGATGGTGAATCGCGCCTGGCATTGCAGCCGCATGTTCAACTGGTCGCCCTGGACTATCCGGCCGATGATCTTGTTCTCGATCTCCACAAGCGGGAGAAGCGGCAGACAAGCGAGGCTGGCGTGCGTCATGATGGCTCGCTGGAACGTCCGGCTAAAATTTCCCGGCTGCGACGCCGCGTAACTTGGGTAGCGGCGCATCGTGTGGAACACTCGGTGTATTACCGCCGTTTGCAGCGCGAAGAGTTTTGTACGCTCACTGCAATTGCCCAAGGCACGCCACTGGGAGAAGCCATCGCATTTGGTTTTGCCGATTCACGCGTCCCTGAGTTGCGCAGAGTTGAGAAGATCCGTGAGTGGTTTGCCACATGGGCCGAACTCGGCTGGATCTGCGCGCCAGAACTGGAATCCTTACTCTAAGAAGAAGGTGAACTTTATGCCGAAAGTGATTGAGGGGGTTCTGCGCCTGCGTGGGCGGTTGGACCCGCTATTCAGCAGCGCACAGACTGGATTGCTCCTCGTAATTCGTCTCTACTGGGGCTTCCAATTCGCGCAGGATGGATGGGGAAAGCTCACGCACCTCAGCCGCGTTGCGGAGTTCTTCGCGTCACTCAATCTGCCGGCTCCCGGAGCGACGGCTCTGCTTGTTGCGCTCGTGGAGTTCGTGGGTGGAATACTGTTTGGTCTCGGCATTGGCTCGCGGCTGGTTTCGCTTGTGCTCTTTGTCAACATGACCGTCGCTTATTTGAGCGTCCCCGATGACCGTGTAAATTTCAGCCACATCCTCTCCAACCCGAGCGATTTCTACAACGCCACTCCGTACACCTACTGGTTCGCGGCATTGCTCATATTCGTCTTTGGCCCGGGCCGAATTGCCATCGATACACTGCTGCGCCGCTTCTTTGAGCCGTCGGAAACGAGTTAATGTCGAGAGCGCAGTTCATGGGGCACAGAGAAGGCCAGAGCAGATGCCCCGGCCATCTCTTTTGCAACCTTTCGATTATTTAGAACGAGAATGCTGCCTGGAGGTAGATTCGCCTTGCCGCCGAACCGGTGGGCGAAGCGAACAGGCCGCCGGCGAGACTTGTCGATTTATTGAAGCGATCTCCGGGGCCGAAGGAACTTGTACCGGTGATCGCCGTAGGTATGATCGTCCCAACCGGCGTTCCGTAGTCGATATTGTTGAACAGGTTCAGAGCTTGCGCACTGAACGTTAATGAGTACTTGCGGCCAGAGTTGGCCCTGGGACCACGAAAGCCCCCGCCAAAGCCTCCGCCGCGGCCGCCACGCCCCCTCCCAATGCCCGCAAAGCTGCGTGGCTGCCCCAATCCACCTCGCCGTTCCCCACCGGGAGACGACAGCTCAGGTCCCAGGCCAAACGAACGACTGATACGCAAGTTGAATGCAATCGATGTTGGACTGGGGCCTGCATTCACCGGCACTAGTGTTTCCCCCGACTGCGGAAGAGTATCAAGACATCCGAATTCAGTTTGAACGTACTGCGAATTTCCTGAGCAGAGCGCCGGGCTTGAAGCATAGGACGGACGGTTGTTATAGAAGTTGTCACCGGTGAGGTCGGTGTTCGTTGTAATGTCAAAAGGACGTCCAGCTTGAGCGACGAAGAATGGATTGTAGGTTATACCCCACTTGCCCGAGTAACTGCCCATCACGAAGACCATGTGGCGGCGGACAAATCCAGAGGTTCCATAGTCCTGCAGAAGATTGTAGGAGTTTGAAGCTGTGCCGGTATTGCCGTTCGCACGGTTGAACGTATAGAACCCCATCACGCTGATCGAAGGTGAGATCTGAGCATTCGCATTCACAATCAGCTGATTCTGCTTGAAGATCGCCTGCGGGTAAAACTCGCGCACAATGCCCAGCGAAGGATTGGGCCGAACGCCCGTGAGCGTCGAACTGCCGTATTCGAACGTTCCAGGAAGATATGCATTTGCATTGCGCGTTGCCATCTGATGTACCCCGTAGGTACGCAGGTAGGTCAACGTCATCGTGGCGGTCTTACTTAATTGACGCTCGACTGTAGCTCCGAACTGCTCACTATAGGGCGAGTGGTAGTTTGGGGCGAGTTGGTAGATCTGCGGAGTGGTCGCGGCGCCGGAATTGCAGTTTGAGCCGGCATTCGGCCCTGAGTTTGAAAGAGCATCGCTCAAGCTCGTGGAGCTGAAACAGGTGGGGTTGACAACGGTGATCTGTTGCTGGCTGTTCGGCCCTCCATTGTCCTGCTCCAGTGTCATCAGGTCGTCGCTTTGGAACCGGTCGTAGAAGAATCCGAACCCAGCGCGAACTACTGTCTTTGTCTGCGTTCCTGTCCTGTGGCCGTCTACCGCATAGGCCAGCGCAAAACGAGGTGCGAAGTCACTGTGGTCGCTCACATGGTTCTGTGTCTCCCAACGGAGACCTGCGGAGACCGTGAGGAACCGGTTCATCTTCCAGTCATCCTGGAAAAAGAGCGAGGCGTCGAAGACGTTGGCCAGATACTTCTGGTTGCCGGCGGTATAGTTGAATCTGTTTGGAGTGCATGCACCTGGAGTAGGGCAGGCGGCCGCAATCTGCGCCACCGTCATTCCCTGTGCAATGCCATTGAGAGTGGCCACATACGCATCGAGAGAAGGGAAGCTGAAGCTACCGTTGAATCCAGCGCTCGAGTTAGTTGCGTCGCGGTTGTCACGCGCCCAAAGGCCAAACTTGATGGCGTGTGCGCCTGCCGACAATGTGGTGATGTTCTGCAATTCGAGGTGTGTTGAACGATCCTGGGAGAACTGTTTTGAGCTTCCACCGCCTGAAAAGAATCCCGAAACGCTGACAGATGGCGCGGTACTGGCTGCTGATGAAACGCTTGGCCGGAATCTGTATTGGATACGCGTCTCATTCACCATGTGGTCGTTGATGATCTGCGAGTCGCTAAGCTGGATCGCATGTCCTGTGGTCGTAGATCCGGTAGCCTGCGAGGGAAGTGAAGTGGAACCAAAGACTCCGCTTCGTGTAAATCGTTGGAACTGATAGCGAAGTGTAAGTGTGTTCTTCTGCCCCAGTTGTACGTCTAACCTCGGCGAAATTTCGAGCCGGCTGGATGGGCTGTACGCGGCGCCGGTGGTTGGAATGATGTTGCCATTCGCATCCATCGGAGTCGAATACAAACCTGTGGTTGGATCGAAAGTTGGAATAGCAACCGTATATACGCTGGCATCGGGATTGTTGCGGCCCTCAACGCTCAAGAAGTACGACGACATCTTATTGAGGGCCCCACTGATAGTTCCGTTGTACTGGATGCTGTGATACGACGGCGGCGGCGCAAACGGATTCTTGGTATTAAATGAGCTGTCATTGCCCTGCAAATATGCGCGCCCATGCAGTACATCGGTGCCGGGTTTCGTCAGAATTTCGATCCGGCCGTATCCCAGGCGGTCGAACTCAGCCGAGAATGGATTCTGGTTCACGCGAATTTCGCGAATTGCGGATTTTGGTGGCAGAGTGCCTCCCGTGAATCCGTCAATGTAGATCTGACCGCCGTTGGGCCCGGATGAAGGCCCCGCAAGTGCAGAGAGCTCATTTGACAGTTCGTCTGGATCGTCGGAAAGCGCATTCAGGTCTTTGCCCTTGAGTACGACAGAGTTGGCATTGCTGTCAGCCTGCGTGCTCACTTGGAGCGTGCTTTCATTGCCGACCACCTCAACACTCTGTTCTGTGCCTTCAATAGCCATTGAAATGTCGACACGTTTCGACTGGCCGACTGAAAGTTCCAAGACCTTTGAAGAAAATGGCGCGAATCCCTGGGCAGATACCTGAATGATGTAGCTGCCAGGAGGGAGACCGGCTATGGAATAATTGCCGCCTGCGTCGGAAGCGGCGGTCCTTACATCGGCGTGCGCCGTGTTAGTGATGGATATCGCCGCTCCCGGAATCAGGGCGCCGGTAGGATCGGCTATGTGGCCATGCAGGGTACCTGCAGTGGGCGTTTTGGGCGTGTTCAGCGTAGTCGAAGTTTGCGCGAATGCGAGGCTTGCGAACGCAATTGAAACGGCAACTACGGAGCGAACAAAACAGGCGAATCGTGAGTACACGTTTCCCTCTCTCGTTTTTCTCGTGAGTTCCTGGCCGTTCTGATCTCTCCCAGGTTTCGTTCTATTGAGGAACGTCTGGCGTGCCGTTGTTCAGGCTCCAGTTCAGCAGATTCTGGCTTGCTTCGGGCGCTTCGAGCAGTGGTTCAACACCCGCCATGAGCGTGATTGCTGACACTCCGGACGAATCGTTGGTGGCGACCACCATAATGGCATCGCCCTTCTTAAGATCTTCCATCTTTACTTGCGGAGCGCGGCTCAGCATCGTTTGGATGTCGAATCCTCCGCCTCCTCCAAATCCACCCGGGCGTCCGCCACCGGGGCCGCCGTTGCCTCCACCATTTGGAGCACCCTCGGCGGGCTGCGATGGACGCTGAGCACCGCCACGCCCTGGGAAACCACCGCCGTTTCCTTTCATCATGGCGCTCAGCATGCGGGCCATATTTTCAGGGAGCTTGTGCAACTGTGAGTCGGGAGAGATTTTGATCGTGACCTGCTTCTTGGTGGCAAGGTCCTTTACCTGCAGGGTTGACGCAGCGACATCTATCGAACTGATTGTCCCCGAAATATGTTCAAATGTGCCGGAGACGACCTCATCTGCATTCACATCGGTTCCGTCAGCCTGTTTCGGTCCGCGAGCTCTTAATTGGTCTCCGACGTTGATTGCAGTAATGGGTTCCGCCTTGGCGAGGTCATAACGTACAGACGCCGGTGCATACCGTTTCATGACCGTGTCTTTGTTCGTATGGATGGTCATGGTTTTGGCGGTAGCACCCACACCGCTGGTAACTACAATGGTGCCCGTGGCCGGATCAACGCTTTTTACCAGGCCGCCCACTCCCTGCTGTGCCCATTCCTGCCGCTCTTTGGCCTGCTTCTTGGCCAAATCCGCTTGCTTTACCGCGATGATTTGCAGCGCCACGCTTGAGCCGGCAGGAGCATTTGGATCAAGCCGAACAAGAACTCTGTCGCCCGTAGCCAGAGAATTGAATTCAATCGTCTGAGCCGCGCTCAAATCCTTTGCCCCGGGTTCAACTTGTTTAAGGACGGCGCTTTCGGGAACATCCACCTGGTGTACTTGGCCAGAATCGGCTTTTACCGTCAGCGTTGTGCCATTCACGGCTGTCACTGTGCCGAGAAAACGCGAACTCGCTGCCGCGGGAGCTTGCGCGCTCGCCTGAAATCCTACTAACGCCAGCGCGGCAACCAAAATCAACCACGCCGAAAAACGAACTTTGGACTTACTTGCCATAAATCGGATCTCCACTAACTAATCCTGTATCTTGAGGCAGAACTATGACAACCACTAATCCGGTAGACGTGTGAACTGTCTAAAAGGTTGAACACAGGCTCCATACTTAAAAGCCGCTGCCTTACCTGCCGATTGCTGCGCTACAAGCCATTTTGAATGGATAATTTACCAGCTAAATCCTAATGTAGATTCTAGCGGAGGTGGGGGCGATGTCGGGCTAATCTGCCAACTCCGCGGACTTCAAAAAACCATAATCGCCGGAAGGGGACGGAACCACGTGAGTGAGCCGTCGATTGTGTACAACAACCGTATTCAGGTACCACAGGTTGAAAGCCGGCAGATCCCGAGCAAGAATTTGCTGTGACTCCACGTAGTCCTTTCGGCGCGTTGCCATATCAGGATTCTCATTGGCGTCGTTGAGCAGTGCATCCAGGCGCGCGTTGGAGTAGTGTGCCCGGTTAGCCCCCTTTGGCGAAAAGTTGGAGGTCAAAAAGGCGTAGCCGAAGATGTCGGGCTGTTCGTTTCCTCCAATCCATCGCAGCGAATACATCTGGAATGCCCCCCGCGTTACATCCGAGTAGAACGTCGCAAACTCAAAGCTGCGCAGTTCGAGCGCAATGCCAACCTTGGCCAATTGCTGTTGCAGCACTGCCGCAAGCAGACGCGTTCCCTGGTCATTGCTCGTCTTCATCGTCAGGTGGAAGCGCATCCCATCGGCGCCACGAGGGTGTCCGGCAGCGTCGAGCAATCGATTGGAGCGAGCGAGGTCGTAGTCGTAACGCGCAACGTCGTCCGTCCATGCCCAATGTGTCTGCGGCAATAGACTGACCGCCGGTTGCGCGTAACCGCGCAAAACGGTCTGAATAATCAGCTTGCGGTCGATTGCACACGCGATAGCCTGACGTACGCGCACATCTGCCAGAAGCGGGTCGCGCAGATTGAACGCCAGGTACTGGACCTCGGTGCCCCCTGTTTCTTCCACCTTTAGATTCGGCCGCTGTTCAAGCACCGGCAACGAGTCGATGGGGAGGGAATTGACCGCGATGTCTCCCGATCCTTTTTCCAGCTCCAGCGATTCAGTGATGGCGTCCGGCACAATGGCGAAGCGCACCCGCTCCAGCTTTGGCTCCTGCGACCAGCTATCAGGATTGCGCTCGATGACTACATCCTGGTCGATCTGCTGGCTTACAAAGCGAAATGGCCCGGTACCCACCGGATGTTTCCAAAAATCGCGGCCACTGCCGTTGGGCACAATTCCAGTCGCACCTGTCGCCAGATTTCTGAGAAGGAAGTTGTCGGCATGTTTGAGGTGGAACACTACGGTCAACGGATCGCGAACTTCTACTGAATCAACCGAGGCAAACACGGTCGATTTCGCCGTGATGACCGAGCCATTCCGCATTGAATCGATGGTCCACTTCACATCATTGGCGGTCAAAGGCCGTCCGTTATGGAAGTGAACTCCACTGCGCAGATGAAACACAACGGTCAACGGGTTGGGCTCATCCCAACTGGCCGCTAGCGCCGGAGTGAAATTGAAATTTACATCCCGATCTACCAGCCCATCGAACATCAACGCATAAATGCGTTCCGACTGTGCATCGGTGCCTATACGGGGATCAAGATTCGCTGGGCTGCTCTCAATGAGAAAGACCACCGTGTGCGGGTCGCGATGCGCCGCGCGACAGCCGGCCAGCACGAGCAGCGCCAACAGCACTAGCTGTCTACGCATAGGTCAACTGCCCCAAAACAACCGCACGCTTTGCCCCAGTGGCAGCCGGGACGTTGCCCGGTTGACGATGCCAGGTCTCCCACGCCAATAGTGCGAATGCGGTGGCCTCCTTTGCCTCCGCGGGAAGGCCAAATCGCTCGCTGGTGGTTGGCGTGCATCCTGCCGACTTTAGCCTTTCAGCGAGCATTCGCATGAGCGTCGCATTGCGGACTCCACCGCCGGACACAACGTAGTCAATTGCGCCCGACTTCAGTCGCCGATGCACAAAGCGCATGTAACTCCGCGCGATGCTCTCTGCTGTCAGCGCGGTTGCAGTTGCGACGGCATCTTCGGGGGCGCCGCTAGCAGAGAGGCATCTCTTCAGAAAGCTTGCGGCATAAGCTCGGCCAAATTGCTCACGGCCTGCCGTGCGTGGCGGCTTCAGCGCGTAGTAAGAGTTGCGCAATTCGACATCGAGAACCTGCTTGAGCACTTTGCCTCGCGCGGCAATCGCACCGTTGCGGTCGAACGGTTTTCCAAATAATTCCTGTGTAAGGTCATCGATAACCATATTGCCTGGGCCGGTGTCGAATGCGACCAAGCGGTCGGCACCGGCGCCGCCCGGTATTGCCGTAAGGTTTGCGATGCCGCCAATATTCTGCAGCACGCGGTTGCGTTTGGCATGGGCAAACAGGACGTAATCCAGCAATGGGACAAGGGGTGCGCCCTGTCCTCCTGCGGCCATATCCGCCGGGCGAAAATTCGAAGCCACGGGAACGTGCAGCGTCTCAGCAATCAAGGCTGCCTCGCCGGTTTGCCATGTGCAGGCGAACTTCTTGCCTGCGTAACTTTGCGGTTTGGCCTGGTGATAAATGGTTTGCCCGTGGCATCCGATGAGGTCGAGCTTCACACGGTGTTTTTTGACTGTGGTTTGCACAGCTTCGGCATAGGCGATTCCCAGCCGCCAGTTGAGACGTGCGAGTTCCGCCGTCGATGTTGCACTAGCATTCATTGAGGCAAGAATCGCTTGCCGCAGGCGCGGAGGAAACGCGAATCCTTCGTGAGCAATCAGCTTCAAGCTGGGCCGAAGCTTCCCGGTTGCAATGCGCACCACTGCGACGTCGATTCCATCTGCAGACGTACCGCTCATGATGCCCGCAACGGTCATGGATTTGGCTGTCATGACGGCTGCGCTCCCGAGACCTTTTCGCTTAAACGCACGATCTGCGACCGCAGAGAATCCAACTGCCGCGCCGTCATTGCGCGCGGAAATCGATCCGCAAACAACTTGGCACGTAATCTGGCCGAATGCCGGGCGCGTGCGGTCAGAAATGCGGCGAATGCCTTCGAACGTTCAGCTTCAGCAATCAATGCTTCAAATGCACGCAAGATCAGCTCCGGGCTGTGGCAGATCTCCATCAAGTCCATTCCGGCGCGTATGGCTGCGATGACAGCCTCTTCGATCGGCATGAACTTCAGAATGCCGCCCATCTCCAGATCGTCGGAGAATACGATTCCGCGATATCCAATCCGTTTGCGCAAAACTGTAGTGATCCAATAGGCTGAAACGCTTGCCGGCCTCAAACCTCCTGGTGTGTGCGGATATGCCGCATGGCCTACCATGACCATCGGCAATATATCGCGCAACACACGGTAGGGAGCGAGATCCTCGCACCATAGGTCTTGGCCACTGCGGTTGATCGATGGTGTTTCAACGTGCGAGTCGAGTGTGCCGCCGGCCAATCCGGGAAAGTGCTTACCGCAACCGACAATACCCTCGTTGGCAAGGCCATTCATGAACCCGCGTGCATAATTAACGACGCCATCGGCAGTTGCCGCTGTGGAGCGCGTTCCCATCACGTTGGCGGAACTCGGCAAAGCGAGATCAAGCACCGGAGCGAGCGTCGTGTTAAAGCCGAATGCCTTTACGGCGCGGCCGACAAGTGTGCCGTGCCTCAGAGCCAGGCCCGTTCGTGCCACGGCCTGTGCTGCAGGGATGGGAGCGAGAGCATCGCGGAGCCTATCGACTGTTCCACCCTCAACGTCGACGCAGCGTAAGCTGTGCGAGGCACAGAACGCCGAGGCTTCCCTTAGCAGGGCTCGGGACTGCGATGGGTCTGCAATGTTGCGGCGAAACAGGATGATGCCGGCAGGGCGCACCAGCTTGAGCCAAGCGCGTTCCAAACCTGTGAGCTCAGTGCCTGCAAGCCCGACCACCAGCACATTTCCAGCCGCTACACGAACATTACTGCTCATCGTTCAATCCCTGTTTCCTGTATTTTTCAGCTCTTGTTGCAGCTCTTCAAGCAGGTTCAGTGCCTGCAATGGAGTGAGAGCATTAACGTCCGTGGCCTCGATGCGGTCTACGATTCGTTGCGACAACGGAGTGAAGATGGTTAACTGCATCGGCTCGGGAGTGGTCTCCACCTGTACGCTCTGCCGTTCCTGTTTTTCGTGCTGCTTCAGTACGTGCTTGGCGCGTTCAATGACAGCAGCCGGAAGCCCAGCCAGTCGTGCGACTTCAATTCCATAACTCTTGCTTGCTGCGCCTGGTTCAATATTGTGCAGGAACACAATACCGTTAGCCGCCTCTTTTACTCCGACGCGAAGATTGCGCACCCGCTTCAGCTTTTCGGCCAGCATGGTCAGTTCATGGTAGTGTGTGGCAAACAGCGTACGTGCACCGGTCTCGGCGTGCAGAAACTCCACGGTGGCCCACGCCAGGCTTAGGCCATCGAAGGTTGAAGTGCCACGGCCCATCTCGTCCAGTAGGATCAGGCTGCGCTTTGTCGCTGTGTTCAGAATAGTGGCAGTCTCGGTCATTTCCACCATAAATGTAGAGCGGCCTCGTGCTACGTTGTCACTTGCGCCAATTCGCGTATAGATCCGATCGACCAGTCCATAGCGCAGGCTCTCGGCAGGAACAAAGCTGCCCATATGCGCCATCAAGACCAGCATTGCTGCTTGCCGCAGATAAGTGCTTTTGCCGCCCATGTTGGGGCCGGTAATCAGCAGAAGGCTCGGTCCGTCTTCCGTTGCACTAAGATAGAGATCGTTGGGAATGAATCGACCTTCGCGGATATCTTCCATCCACTGTTCGATCACAGGATGCCGACCTGCAACCGCTTCGATCACGGGCTCATCTGCAATGCGTGGACGCACGTAGCGCCTCGCTACCGCAAGGTGTGCAAAGTTCGAGAGCAGATCGGCTTCCGCAACGGATGCACTTGATCGGCGAATGCGGCCCGCTGCCTCAAGCACTGCCTTGCGCAGCTCCGCGAATATGCGCTTTTCAATTTCGATCGAGCGGTCGTGTGCTGTAAGAATCTTGCGTTCCAGCTCTTTCAGTTCCGGTGTCGTAAATCGTTCTGCGTTTACCAGCGTCTGTTTGCGCTCGTAATCGGCAGGCGCTATTGCGAGATTCGCTTTGGTGATCTCAATGTAGTATCCGAACACCGAGTTGTAGCGCACCTTGAGCGAGCCAATGCCTGTGCGTTCGCGCTCTCGTTCTTCGATTGCAGCAATCGCTTGCCGCCCGGTTTTGGAAATCGTTCGCAGTTCGTCGAGTTCTGCATCGACACCTGCGGTGATGGCGCCGCCGTCAGCCAAAGTCAGCGGAGGATCATCAACCAATGCACCTTCAATGCGAGTCGTGACATCAACGAGTGTGTCGAGCCCTGCGGAAATCTCAACCCACTTCGGAGCTTTCATCGCATTGAGTGCTGCTTTCAGTTCGGGCAGCCTGCGCAAACTCGCTCCCAGCGCGCGCACGTCACGCGGGCCGGCAGAGTCAAGGCTGAGCCGCGCCAGCAGACGTTCCAAATCCTGAATGCCGCTGAACGCCCGCCGAACTTCATCGCGCCGCAACAGGTCGCCGTATGCCTCGGCCACAGCCTCGTAGCGAGCTTCGATGATTGCGGCATCCATGAGCGGCCTGAGAATGGTTGCGCGCAGCAAGCGCTTGCCCATCGGCGTCTGGCATTCGTCGAGTGAGTGGAAAAGTGTTACGCGCTCATCCTGGCCCGCGAACAACGGCTCGACCAGTTCGAGGTTGCGGACCGTCACCTGGTCAAGTTCAAGTGCGGTTGAGTGCTCTTCGAAACGGAGGGAATCGATGTGCATCGCTTCGTTCTTTTGCGTGGTCCGAACGTAGTGCAGCACGGCTCCTGCGGCGATTGCAGCACTATCGTGTCCTACCAGGCCGTAGCCATCCAGTGAGCGCACACCAAGCTGCCGTTCAACAAGCGGCACCGCAAAGTCGCGGGTCCACACCCAGTCTTCAATGCGCGTTTTCGCCGCTAACCTTTCCAACCCGGAAGGAAGCTCCGCGTTTTGCGCCAGCAGGACTTCGCGTGCGCCCGACATCTGGATGGCGTCCGCTGCAAGTTGCCGAGCATTTGCACCTTGAAATTCGGCAGTTCGAAACTCGCCGGTTGAAACATCAAGCAGGGCAATGGCGATGATGGCGCTGTGTGAAGTTGTCTTTGTCTTCTGTGCGGTAGAACTGCTCTTGTCCTGTTCTCTCCGCTCGAAAAATGCGGCTAGAAAGTTGTTCTGTTCCTGCCCCAGCCCATTATCCAGAGCCGTGCCCGGCGTGAGAACTCGCGTTACTTCGCGCCGGACGATCTTCTTTGTGAGCTTTGGATCTTCCATCTGGTCGCAGATGGCGATCCGGTAGCCTTTGCGTAACAACCGCGTCAGATATTGTTCAACTGCGTGGTAGGGAACGCCGCACATGGGCACCAGGCGCTCTTTGTCGCGGGCCGTGAGGGTAAGCTGCAATTCGCGGCTGGCCACGGTGGCGTCGTCATAGAACAGCTCGTAGAAATCGCCCATCCTGAAGAACAGCAGTGCATCCGGGTTCTCGCGCTTTGCTGCAGACCACTGGCGCATGAAAGGCGTCATGCCCGCTTCGGATTTGACCGAAGAATCGCGCTGAGTCTCTGCCGCTGAGTTATCCGCCTCGGAGCGCGTCAGAACGGATTCTTCGGTTGGAGGATTCTCCGGGACCATGCTGCCTCCAGATTAACGCGACGGGCCTTTCGATCCCAGCCATACCTATGTGCAAGAAAAGGCTTGCAGGATCAATGGCTTTCGGGAGTAGAATCCATGCTGCTTCAAGACGCTTCTTTGCGTCGTTCACAATTCCCAGCTTTACCAACTGAATTCCCCAGGAGGAAACTCAGATGAATACCGCTTCGCGGCTGTTTGCAGGCGCGCTGTTATCAGTGGCCGCCTTGTGCGCTTCAACTCTCTGTCAGGCGCAGTCACCATTCGACGGTACCTGGCGAGTCGACTTTTCTCAGTCTAAGCTGTCTCCCAAGCCAAACTCGTTTTACGTCGCCCAGGGGTGGTATCACTGTGATACCTGCAATCCCAATTTCGTCGTACAAGCCGATGGACAGGATCATCCGGTAACCGGACAAACTTATGACACCTTGAGTGTCAACGCCAGTGATCCTCACGTGCTTGCTCTCGTAGGCAAGAAAGACGGAAACGTGTTATTCGAACAGACCCGCACCGTGTCCGCCAATGGAAAGATGCTTACGATTAAGTCCACCAGCCATCCCAAGGACAGCGACAAGCCGGTTACCGCCGAGGTCACTGCGAAGCTTGTCGGAGTTGCGCCGATGGGAGTCCACGCTACTTCAGGCAACTGGCAGATTCTCAACCTCAAAACCAGCGAGAACAATCTTCTTTTTACGTACAAGAGCACCGGCAACGAAATCACCATGAACGACCCAACAGGCCACTCCTATACCGCCAAGTTTGATGGTGCGGATTATCCGGTGAAGGGCACCTATGGCAATAACACTGTCTCGCTCAAACGCATAAACGATCACACAATTGAGGAAACCGATAAGCGCGACGGGACGGTCACAGATGTTTCCATAATGACGGTTGCACCCAACGGCAAAACCATGACCATCGTTGATAACGACAAACGAGCCAACACGACCGATACCCTTATCGCTAAGAAGCAGTAAGCCGCACTTCGCCGGGCCGGTATCGGGTACCATCGCTTGTCCACTGAGCGATATGCCTCCTGCCGGCCCATGCTTATTTGAAACCCAGGATGCCGGTCCCTCTGACCGCCGGCTCACTGTTGCTTCTGTTGCTCGCCAAGCAAAGACCATGCATACTCCCCGGCCGATTTTCAACGAAACATTACCGCGGGCAAGATCTTCACCAGCATCCAAATCCCACAAGTCCTGGCGGGCAGACGGCAGTCTTGCTCGCTTTAGATTTTCCCCTCAAGTTGCTGATTGTAAATACGTAATACATCGAGTGACTTCGCAGATGCGCCGGAGCAATCTTTCTACGGACTTCTACTGAGTACAACTTTGGTGGCGATCGGGTGGGAAAAGAGCCATTTACAGTTGCATCCGCGCGTGGAAGATTGGCTCCATTACCGCACTTCCCAGGTAGGTACAGAGTGAGTCTCATTTTTCAGGAATTGCAGCAACTGGAAGGCGAACTTGAGCAAGCTCATTCGCCTTTGCATGCGGACACCTTGAATTCGGAAGTGGACGAGTTCTTACGCTCCAGGGCCTACAAGGCCGCCTCAATGTCTGAGCCAGTGAACGCGGTACCAGTCGAAGTGCCCTTGTGGTCGCCGGACAAGCGGAAGGAATTCTTCAGTCCTGGCGGGTCGCACTGGGTGGCCAATGGCTGGAGCAGCATCGATTTGCCGAATTACGCTGCCGACTTCCAGACCGTTTCCCCGGTGAGTTCGAGTGAGGATTGCTTCTTTGATCGCTCCTCGGATCAACCCTGCGTCAAATCAGAACTGGGATCTGATCCTCATGATTCTCAGCAGTCGACGGTGAACAAAGCCCGAATAGTTGACGACCGCGTAAGGCCGAGCAGAAGTGTCCGGAGCCAAGGTGACGTTAATGCCGGTAAGAACGTTAACGTTGTGACGGTGGTTGCAATTGGCTTGGTGGCCGTTTCTTTCGTTGTGGGGCTGGCGCAAAGCCGTCCCGGCGCAAGAGTTCGCCGCTGATTCGAACCTGACAACTCTTCTAAGCTAGCCAATCGTTCCAATCCAACGCCATCGGCGATGGTGTGCCCGCGCGCTAACTTTTCCGTTCAATCCATTGAAGTTTAGGCAGATACTCTCCTGGGGTGCCCAAGAGGCTGAAACTCTCGCAAAATGCACCGCAATTGGTGCGCATTTGGGCATAGGATTTACTCTATGATCAGCGCTCCGGAAGTGATTTTCATCGGGGTGAGGAACTTGCGGGAACCGATCAAAAGTCGCTGTCTGGTGATTTAGATCACAGTCCGCTGACCCCTGACGCCTTAAGGTGAAGAACGAGATGTACTTGATCTGGCTACGAGTTGCGGCGATTCTCTATGCGGCCGCAGGTATTACCGTCTTCCCCGCTGTGCTTTACGGCATTGTGCGCTGGCGGAAGACCACCGTGCATCTCGGCGGCATGGCGTTCTTCTTTCATTTCGTTTCAGTTGTGGAAATGATGGTGCAGGCGCACCACTGGATGCCTGTAAGCGTCCGCGAAATTGAATCGTTGTTGGGATTTGCCGTCGCAGGACTCTTCTTCCTCGTCTGGTGGCTTTACGACGCCATTTCTTTGGGTGTTTTTGCGCTTCCGGCCACGTTCTTTCTTGTCTTTGTACCCGCGCTTGGCCCCGGTCGCTTTATTTTTCCTTCAGAAGGAGTCCGTCTGAGCTGGCTGGTGGCGCATATCATCGCGCTGCTGGTGGCCTATGCCGCCTTATGCTTCAGTCTTCTTGCCTCGCTCATGTATCTGGTGCAGGAGCGCCGGATTAAAAGCAAGGTGCACTTTGGGGCTAAAGTCGGACAGAAATCTTGGCCTGCGACATTCGATTGGCTGCCGCCTCTTGACACGCTAGAGCGGGTAGCTCTGGCCACGCTGGAGTTCGGCTTTCCCTGCATGACAGTTGGCCTGATCATCGGGGCGGTGCTCACACAGGAAACGCCGCTTGGGGCCTCGTACTTTGAAGATCCGAAGGTGATCGCTTCATTTGTCAGTTGGGCGGTTTACGTGCTTCTGCTCTTTATTCGCCGTAGCGCCGGACTGCGGGGCCGTAAAGCTGCGTATGTCTCGGGCGCGGTCCTTGTAGTCATGATGGCCGTGGTTGCCGCAAATTTCTTCAGCCACGTGCACAGGTTTGGATTCAAATGACGCTTGCGCTCATCGGTGTGAATCATAAGACCGCGCCCATTGCACTGCGCGAGCGCATTGCCATCTCTCGCGACGAGCTGCCGGAGACCACTCGCGCCCTGGGCGAAATGCCCGGCGTGAACGAGTGCATGATTGTCTCAACATGCAATCGCGTAGAGGTGATCGCATCGGTCGATTCCGAGAGTACGGACCTGATTGAGTTTTTGCATCGGCGCTTCGGTATACCGCAGTCTGAGCTCGTGCCGCACATTTACGAGCACCGCGACCAGGAAGCTGTTCGCCATCTCTTTCGCATGGCTGCCAGCCTCGATTCGATGGTTGTAGGTGAGCCGCAGATTCTGGGCCAGGTAAAAGAAGCTTTTTCAGTAGCCAAGGCGTCGGGTACGGTCGCCGGGCAACTGGAGCACCTGCTGCAGAGTGCATTCGCGGCGGCTAAGAAGGCGCGCTCGGAGACCGGCATCGGCTCGAATTCGGTATCTATTGCGTCGGTCGCCGTCGAGATGGCGCGCAAGATCTTCGGATCGTTGCAGGGCCGCTCAGTCTTCTTGGTTGGTGCGGGCAAAATGAGCGAACTCGCGGCACGCCATTTGATTCAGCAGGGAGCAGGCACCGTCCTGGTTACGAACCGCACGTATGAGCGAGCTCGCCGCATGGCCGAAGAATTCGAAGGCACGGTTACGCCAACGGTGGTTGCATTTGAGGATCTTTACGAGACAGCCAGTGAAGCGGATATCGTGATCAGTTCCACTGGCGCGCCGCATCACATCTTCCGCCCCGAGCACGGGCATGCGTTCCTGCAACGTCGCCGGAATCGCCCCATGTTCTTTATCGACATTGCAGTTCCGCGCGATGTCGATCCAGCGATGAACAAGCTGGACGGTATCTTTGTTTACGACATCGACGACCTGCAGCAGGTGGCGGCTTCGCACATGGAAGAGCGCAGCCGTCAGGCAGTCGATGCGGAGACGCTCATTGAAAGTGAAGTACAGCGCTTCCACGCAAGGCAACGTACGGTAAATGTGGCTCCCGCAATTGTGGCACTGCAACGCAAAGCAGAGGAGATTCGCCAGGCGGAAATTCAGCGGCTCCACTCGCGACTCGGTACTTTATCCGCGGAACAGCTTGCGGTAGTGGAGGCACTTACCAAAGGGCTTGTGAACAAGTTCCTGCATCCGCCAATGCAAGCGCTCAAGCAGGCGGCGCGGGAGGGCGATTCCGCACGGCTCGATGCAGTATGCGATGAATGGGCGGTTTCAGCAGCGCCTATTGATCAATCTGTGCGCGAGCAGCAGCAGACCAAGCAACGGGAGCCTGCGGCAGCGCAAGAGCCGAAAGTGGAGGCGCGTTCATGAATCTGCGTATCGGAAGCCGCGGCTCGCAGCTAGCTCTTTGGCAGGCCAACCACATCGCAGCGCTGTTGCGAGGCGAAGGGCATACGGTCGAGATCGAAATTATTAAGACGACAGGTGATCGCCTGCAAGAAGTGACGTTCGCGCAGGTTGGTTCCAAAGGCATGTTCACCAAGGAAATTGAGGAGGCTCTCGCCGAGGGCCGCATCGATTTGGCGGTGCACTCACTCAAGGACCTTCCCACTGAACTGCCGGAGCCATTCGTTCTTGCAGCTACACCGCCTCGCGTGGACCCCAGAGACGGTTTCGTGTCGGTAAACCATGCGACACTCACGGCGTTGCCCAAGGGCGCAAAGGTCGGCACAAGCAGCCAGCGCCGGCGTGCGCAGTTAAAGGCCCTGCGGCCGGATATCGATGCCATCGAGTTCCGCGGCAACGTGGATACGCGCCTGCGTAAGCTGGCCGATGGGCAAGTAGATGCGATCCTGTTGGCATCTGCAGGTCTGGAACGGTTGGGAAAGACGGACTGGCTGCGTGAGCGGCTCGATCCGAAAGACTTTTGTCCGGCGGCTGGTCAGGGTTCGCTTGGAATTGAAACGCGCAAAGATGACGAAGCCACGCTTAACGCAGCTTCTTTCCTCGATCATGAACCGACACGCTTTGCTGTGACCGTGGAGCGTACTGCATTGGCCGCGCTTGGTGGCGGCTGCCAAGTGCCGATCGGCATTCATTGCATCGCGGGAATTGCGATTGCAGGTTCCGATGAGGGACCCGAGGATGAGATTTTCGCTGTTGTTGCATCACCTGAAACAGGAAATGCCGTTCGTGTTCACTATCGAGCAAACCGAAGCCAGGGCGCCGAGGCGCTGGGGAAGACGATCGCTCAGATGCTCATCGACGACGGTGCGGGACCCTTGCTTGAGGCAACAGGCGGAGATGCAAAATGAATTCGCTTCCGCTGGCCGGCCGTCGTGTGCTGGTGACGCGGGCTGCTCACCAGGCGAGCAAGTTGAGTGATGGTTTGCGCGTGGCGGGCGCAGAGTCCGTTGAGGTGCCTGTTCTTGAAATCAGTCCTCCTGACAACTTCGAACCGCTCGACCGGGCCCTGCGCCAGTTCGACGGCTACGATTGGCTCATTCTTACCAGTGCAAATGCGGTGCGGGCCCTTGTGGAACGCTCGGCAGCGCTGGGGCTTGCGTTTGAATCCGGTGGCGCACCGAAGGTTGCGGCTGTTGGAGCAGCTACGGCTGTCGAAGCACGCAGTGCGGGTTTCAGTGTAGAGATAACTCCGGAAAAGTACGTTGCTGAGTCGCTGGTCGAGTCGCTTGCCGATCAGGCAGCAGGTAGGAAAATTTTGCTCGCACGCGCAGCGGTGGCGCGGGATGTGATCCCCGACGCGTTGCGTGCGGCGGGAGCACAAGTGGACATCGTTGATGCGTACCAGAATAGGATGCCGCAAGCCGCGCCAGAGCAACTTAGGCGGGCGCTGGCGTCGGGCATCGATGCAGCGACTTTTACGAGTTCATCGAGCGTGGCGCATCTTGCTGATGCCGCGCGAGCGGCCGGATTGAGCTTTCCATTCGCGGGAGTTGCAGCGGTATCCATTGGCCCCATTACGAGCAAGAGCATGCGTGAAGCGGGATGGGAACCAGCAATCGAAGCGTCGCCTTATGACATCGCCGGGTTGATTAAGGCAGTTGTTCAGCTATTTGGATAAAGCTGGTTGTAGACACAAGGCTCGATCGCTAGCGATTGCGGTGGCAAAATCCCCCTGTCGGGCGTCTAATTGGGAGTGCGGGCCGCCGCCCCTGAGGGTGTTCCATGTCGTTTCGGAGACATGTATTGCTTTGTCTCTTGCTGCTGTGCGCTCTGCCGCTGGCTGCAAAGGATAAAAAGAAGAAGTTTCTGCTCACAGACGAAGTTCTCCAGGCCAGGAGTGTGTTTGTGCTGGTCGATCCCTCCGCCGGCGTGGATGTCACCGACCCGCTAGGCAATCGAACAGCTCGGCTCAACGTGGAAAACGCCATCAGGAAATGGGGCCGTTTTGAGCTGGCAACGGATCCGTATTATGCAGATCTCGTGATCGTGTTGCGCAAGGGAAGTGGAAAGGCGGCCAGATCCACGGTGGGCGGGATTCCAATCAATAATGATCCGGTCATGATCCAGTCTCCAATGCCGGGTGGCATGCCGGATAATCGGCCGTCGAATCAGTCTCCCCTAGGCGATCCTTCGAATCCTCAACAAGCCGATTCCCCATCTCCGCAACTCGAGATCGAGAATCCCGACGACATGATCGCGGTGTTTCGAGGGCACCGCGACAGGCCGACACAATCTCCGGCGGTGTGGAGGTACTCGGCAAAGAATGCACTGCAAGGCCCCAGCGTGCAGGCCGTTGAAGAGTTTCGAAAGGTGATTGAGAAGGAAGAGAAACAGCGAGCGGACAAGCCTTAGTCCGGCGGGTACGGCTCGGCAAAATTGGCTGCGTTGTTTATCCAAAGGCGCGGCTTCAAAGAGACTGCGCAGTGTTCATCGCCGATCTCATTTTCTTGCTATCAACGTCAACAAAGGCGGCCATTGCATTCCGGTCATCATCCAGATCGAGATTCGTTCAGGCGACTCCGCGTAATTCTCTCTTTTGATGCCACGTGCTTCTGCGCGCTTTACGGTTTCAAGCGCGATTGCAGTTGATGTACCGCTGGTTCAGCGGACTGCTGTGGATATCTTCGAGCCATTTACGCGATGGCTAAATCGACTTCTCAATCTGGATTTGCAATCGTGTCCAGGCGAAAGACTGCGGGTATTCGCTTGAAGGTATAAGTGCCGGAAATGCATTAGATTAGGGAAGGAAGCGAATATTTCACGTGAATGGCATCTTGATTGTCGACAAGCCGGGAAGAATGACCAGTCACGACGTCGTGAACCGGCTGAGAAGGATCACAGGCGAACGTTCAATCGGGCACCTGGGCACTCTGGATCCAATGGCAACCGGGGTTTTGCCGTTGCTTTTGGGCAAGTTTACGCGTCTGGCTCAATATTTTTCCGCGGCCGAAAAGAGTTATACAGGGACGATTCGGTTTGGTTATGCAACCGATACCTACGATGCCGAAGGCCAGCCGTCGGGGCAGGATTTGTGGAGCAGATTCGAACCGGAGCTGACGCTCGACCGAATCGTTGCTGCTGCAGCGCGGTTTAGCGGTGAGCTGGATCAATTACCTCCGCCGTATTCCGCGAAGAAGATTGAAGGAACTCCGGCGTATAAGCTGGCCCGCGAGGGCAAGACGGTGGAACTCAAAACAGCGAAGGTACGTATTGCATACTTTGAGGTTAGGTCACTGGAGGGTGCAGAAGCGGCTTTCTCAATGCGCATCAGCGCCGGCGGATATGTGCGCTCAGTGGCGCATGAACTCGGCCAGGCTCTGGGCTGCGGAGCACATTTGAGCAGTTTGAGGCGTACGCAGGCTGGAGGATTTCTGATCGAGCATGCGAAGACACTCACGGAACTGGAGGCGGCAACCGGCAACATTGAAGCAATTGAGTCCTTATTTGTGCATCCGCGTGATGTACTCACAGAGTTGCCTGCGGTCACGTGCGATACGAATTCGCTGAGCCGCATGAGAAACGGGGCACAGGCGAATCTGCCGGAGTTTTCTCAGGCTCAGTTGGTGAGAGTATTCGCAGGACAAAGAGAACTGGTTGCGATTGCGAAACGCATTGCAGGCACGTTGTTTCAGCCGGTCGCGGTCATGGCATGAGACAAACAGGAGTCAGAGCCGAATACGATCTCTCGCTATTTACGCAGTAGTGGTTCCAGCGCGGGCAATAGTGTGGTGGCTATAATCCTTGAACCCTTCGCGGTCGGATGGATTCCATCGCTCTGAATGGTTCCCGAAACGTGAATCAGATCTTTGTAGATCATGGGAACGAAGGCGGTGTGGTGTTCCGCGGCAAGTGTTTTGAAGACCTGATCGAACTGCCGTATGTAATCGGGGCCGTAGTTCGGTGGAAGCGTAATTCCAGCGAGCAGCACTTTGATATGAGCCGATTGAAGAGTGGAGATGACCTGATCCAGATTGCGACGGGTCTGTTCGAGAGGCAAACCCCTGAGCCCATCGTTACCGCCGAATTCGACGACCACAACATCAGGGTGAAGGCGCAGGACTGACTGGATACTAGCGACGGCATCTTTGGTGGTTGCTCCGCTAGTGCCTTGATTGATTACCTTGTAGTGATAGCCGCGGGCAGCGAGAAGTTTATTCAGCGCGTCGGGGAAGGATTGACCTTCAGGAAGTCCATGGCCGGCGGTGATGCTGTCGCCGTAGCAGACAAGCACTGGAGGCGAGGCGGCAGGAAGCCTGAATGAGAGCAGTATGAACGAAATTGCAACAAGAAGTACGCGGCGAACGTCCACATAGATAGTGTAGCTGTGTTCGGCGGCGGAGAAGGACAAGGAATACAGGAGGTCGGCTGGTGATTGAGGTTCGGGATGCAAAGAAATGGATCCAAAACGGATCAAGGCGAGTGGATATCCTCAAGGGCATCTCGCTGACCATTCCTGCAGGCCAGTTTGTGGCGATTGTGGGCGCAAGCGGAAGCGGCAAGAGTACTCTGCTGGGATTACTCGCTGGCCTGGATACCCCCAGTTCCGGCGAGATCTGGCTGGACGGTACTCCAATCCATAACCTCGCAGAGTCAGAACTAGCTGCGGTACGCGGGCGAAAAATCGGTTTTGTCTTCCAGTCGTATCAATTGATTCAGACTTTGACTGCGCTTGAAAACGTTCTGCTGCCATACGAGCTGAACGTGAAGGGAAATGGCATCAGTCGTGCACGCATGCTTCTTGAAGCAGTTGGCCTGCAGGACCGAATGGATCACTACCCAATTCAGCTCTCAGGCGGGGAACAGCAACGCGTTGCACTCGCGCGCGCATTTGTTGCAGAACCCCCCATCGTAATGGCTGATGAGCCTACCGGAAATCTTGATTCGACGAATGGCCGCCTGGTGCTTGATTTATTGCTTGATCGGAACAAGACAGCGGGTACTACGCTCGTACTGGTAACACACGACCAGGAAGTGGCGAGCTGTGCAGACCGAAAGATCGTTCTCAAAGACGGCATGATCGTGGAAGACACTCTGCCGTTTGTCTCCGAGCCGGTTCTGGTGCGCAAGGAGCAGCATGGCTGATCACGCATTGGGATGGAAGCGGGCCGGAGCGATTGCATGGCGCGATCTGAAGTCAGCGCCGGGCAAGTTCGCGTTTGTGGTTCTCTCTGTGGCCGTAGGCGTGGCTGCGCTGGTTGGTGTGCGCGGATTGAGCGACAGCTTTCGCAAGTCGCTTTCGACTGAAGCGCGATCGCTGATGGCGGCTGATTTGAGCGCACGACTGGTGAATCCGCCGACTCATGAAGAAGAAGACAAGATTGCGCAGATTGTGAAGCAGAGCGGTGCGAACGGCGCGGGACGACTTCACACAACGTGGACCACGGAGACCATGTCAATGGCATCGGTCCAGCCTGATCCCGTGCCCCTGCTGGTTGCACTAAAGGCGGTCGATCCTGACGAATACCCGTATTACGGCAAAGTCGATCTGGAACCTACAATGAGTCTCAAGCAAGCTCTTGCTGGCGATTCGGCTGTGGTGGCAGACGAGTTTCTGATCCGGCTGAATGCGCATGTTGGTCAAACGTTGCGCCTAGGGGGCAGGGAATTCAAAATCACCGCAGCTCTTGAGCAAGAGCCCGACCGTATTACAGCGAGCGCGGGACTGGGGCCCCGGGTCATGATTTCACAAGCTTCACTTGCGAAGACTGGACTGATTGCACCTGGCAGTCGCATTAGTGAACGGCTTCTAGTAAAGCTGCCCGCGAATGCAAGTGGTGGACTTCCTACAGACGCAGAAATCGATGTTGTGCGCAGCCAGCTGGAATCGGCGCTGCCCGATACTGAAGTGCAGGATTATCGCGAAGGCAATCGCTCCCTCACGCGTGGACTCGATCACGCAACAGCGATTCTCAGCCTAATCTGCCTTGTTGCTATGGTGCTGGGTGCTATCGGCGTCGCCATGGCTATGCACGCTCATCTCGAGCAGCGGATGGACATGCTGGCGATCCTGAAGGCAATGGGCGCAGATTCTGCGGATCTGTTACGCATATTTCTGCTGCAAACGCTTGGACTTGGCTTGGCCGGTGGATTGCTGGGCGTAGCTGCGGGCGTTGGAGTCATGGCGGCGTTGCCAGCGGCGTTCGGCAGACTGCTTTCGTTCCATTTCGCGCTCAACTTTCCCTGGAAATCGGCGCTTGCCGGCTTGGGCATGGGCCTCCTTACTACATTGCTGTTTTGTCTTCCACCGCTCTTGGATGTGCGTTCCGTCAGACCTGTCATGGTGCTGCGCCGACTGGTGGAGCCAGGACCTGAAGGGGTGAAAGGCTGGTTTGCAAAGTGGTGGTCGCGCAGATTGCAATTGACTATAGCCGGAGCGGTTGTTGCGCTTCTCGGAGCGATCGCGTGGGCGCTTTCCGATTCGGCGAAAGTTGGTTCAGCGTTTGCCGGCATGTTCACAGCAGCATTACTGGTTCTGTTGGCGCTTGCTGCTATGGCATTGTGGGCAGTACGAACTGTGCTCGATAAGGTCCGGCTGCGCATTCCGTCGTCGCTTCGCCATGGACTGGCAAATCTTTATCGGCCGGGAAATCAATCTGCCCCCGTACTGGCCGCGTTGGGGACCGGAGTGATGCTTATTTTGTCCGTTTACTTGATGCAATCGCAGGTATTACGCGAGTTGCAGCTGACAGCATCGCCCAAATTGCCCAACATATTTCTCATCGACATGACACCGGATGAAGTTCCGGGCATCAGAGAATTCTTTGCTCATCAGCCCGGTGTAACCCAGGCTCTGAACCTGATGCCTGCGGTAACGGGGCACTTTAATTCCATTGATGGACAATCTGTTGAGGACATGAAGGGACAACATTATCCGCGGCGGATGTTGCAGCAGGCTCAGTTGACCTGTTCCGATGCTCCTCCTGAAGGAGACAGCATATCTCAAGGCGACTGGTGGAAAGATCCAAATGCCAAGGAAATGGCGATGGATGAAGGCGTCGCGCGGCGCATTCATGTCGGAATTGGTTCAAACGTCGAGCTGGAATTGGGTGGCGTGGCGCGGTCGCTCAAGGTAAGTGCGATTTACAAGGCGGACGGTCAACACTTGGGAGCGCGGGTTGCTTTCGTGATCCCAACCGGCCTGGCAAAAGACACTCCGGCAACGTGGTATGGTGGCGTCCATATGGACCCGAAGCAGGTTGCCACAATGGAGCGGGCGTTTTTTACAGCGTACCCAACCGTAACTGTGATCAACATAGCGGATGTACTTGACCGCATCGCAAGCCTTGTCGATCAAATCACTCTGGTTGTGAGGGCGTTGGCAGGCTTTTCCATATTGGCCGGACTCATGATTCTGGCCTCGAGTATTGCGAGTACGCGATTCAAGCGCATGCAGGAGGCAGTTGTGCTAAAAACGCTTGGCGCGACACGGATGCGAATTGTCCGTATCTTTAGCGTAGAGTTCAGCGTGCTTGGATTGCTCGCTGGAGTTGTAGGCGTCATCTTCGCGAACCTTCTCACTCGAATTCTGCTGCATCGCCTCGAAGCCGACTTTGTGATTCAGTGGGGCGCCACGGCAATAGCGCTGGTGGGGACATCGGTTCTGGCTACGGTTACCGGCTGGTTGGCGAGCTACCGGATACTTGGATTGCGGCCGCTCGAAGTGCTTCGTGACGAGTAGTGTTCAACTCCGTTCAAAAGCAGGGCACACGGTTTGACCGAGGCCGGGATAGCCCTTATCATGAATAAGTTGGCTCGTCAGGTCCGGCACTCAGCGGGGCTCGAGCTACGCTGGCTGCAAGACCCACCTCGATTGTGCTTGCTGCCCCCTCGTTCAACGGCAGGACAGCTGACTCTGGATCAGCATATCGGGGTTCGAATCCCTGGGGGGCAGCCAATTAGAATAGATCTAAAGGGTTTAGCAAAGTCCAGCAAAGTCCAGACGATTCCACTCAAAATATTGATTCTATTCGATTATTAGGCCTAAGTAGTCCAGGTTGGACCGGCTACAGCCATGTCATTTTGGGGGTATCTTTGGGGGTACGCCAAAAGTGCCGCCATGGAGTGTGGGGGTATTTTCGCACAATGTGGGGGTATCCTAGGAGCCGAGGGAAATCCAGTGGCTCTGACAGACCTGAGGGTTCGCAACGCAAAGCCAAAAGTTAAAGCCTATAAGCTCACCGATCAACGTGGCCTCTACTTACTTGTCACTCCGACGGGAGGGAAGCACTGGAGATGCAAGTACAGGTTCGGTGGAAGTGAAAAGCTATTGGCTCTAGGGTCCTATCCGTTGATCACTCTCTCCGCAGCACGTGAGGCGCACACTGAGGCTCGCCGGAAACTTGCTGAAGGTATTGACCCTTCCGCAGAGAAGAGAAAAGAAAAGGAGCAGGCCCAAGATAAAGCCGAACCACGGGTTCTCGACCCATTCAAGGATGTTGCTTGGCAATGGTTCGAGAAATGGAAGGCCGGTAAGGACGAAAAATATGTCGCAAACACCGAGACGAGGTTGGAAGAAGGAGTCTTGTCTAAAATCGGCGACCGCCCAATCGACGAAATCCAGGCACCCGAAATTGTCCAAATGATATGTGCGATAGAGGCTCGTGGGGCCCACGACGTAGCTCGTCGCGCCCATCAAACAACGAGTCAGATATTCAGGTTTGGTATTGCGCATGGTCTATGCAAACAGAATCCCGCGGCGATGTTCCAGCCCGGCGATGTTTTAAAAAGAGTTGCACCCGAGAACTTCTCGCGCGTTGATGCGAGCGAACTGCCAGTACTCCTGCAGAAGATCGAATACTACGATGGATCGCCCGTGACCAGACTGGCACTCAAGCTCATGGCACTAACCTTTCTGCGCACCAGTGAACTGATCAAGGGAGAGTGGAGCGAAGTTAACCTGAAGGAGGCACGATGGGATCTGCCCAAGGAGAAGATGAAGGGCGGCAAGCGACCACACATCGTGCCCTTGTCGCCGCAATCGATTGCGGTATTGGAAGAGCTGTGGGTCTACAGGAAAAACGACCGTTGGATGTTTGCCGGAGAACGGCTCAATCGATGGATGAGTAATAACACGCTCCTGAAGGCATTGGAGCGAATGGGGTACAAGGGAAAGATGACGGGCCACGGATTCCGTGGCGTTGCGTCGACGTTGCTTCATGAAAATGGGTTCGAGCATGAGCATATTGAACTTCAGCTTGCGCACGTTCCTGAGAACGATGTATCGGCTGCGTACAACTATGCCAAGTATTTGGAACCACGGCGAAAGATGATGAAGTGGTGGGCAGATTATTTGGACGAATTGCTTGAGGAGGGGAAATCCTCCTCAAGCATTCGGGTTAAGCAGCCGTCAGTTGCCGCTGCGGCGTCTTAGTGCGGGCCTGTGCGATACGATCATAGACCCACTGAACCACTTCCTCTTCAATCCACCCGACCGCTCGGCCTCCGAGAGGCACTGGGGCAGGGAAGTTTCCTTGCGAGATCCGGTCATAGATCGAAGATTTCGAAAGCCCTGAAATGCTTAGCACTTCCGGAAGACGGAGGAAGCGTACGGGTTTGCGTGCAGTCAGGTGCAGCCGTCTGGAATCGTCAATGCGTTCCGGATCGGGCGCTGCTGTCAACGCGCGTTGGTTTAGTTCCGAGAAAGGCATGTGTTTCATCATGACCTCTCGGCTGGGATTGTGGTATCCCCAAAAACCAGTAGATTGTTAGGAATTGCGACCATGTGCAATCCCCCTTTCCGCCACGCTAGTTTGTGGCAGGAGCCCTGGGGCTCCTCGGGGATCGAAGCGCTGGTCGCTCGGCAGCTTCGTCACTATCGCAGTCTGGCTATCTGTTTAACGCCAAAGTGTGGCGGCGAACCAGACTGGCCGTCCTTGTACGGCCTTTTTTCGATAGTAGGTGATATTCCACTCTCATGCAAGCTCTACATCGGACTGCAATAGGAGTACTTGATCTGCGAAGATGACTTTTCCCAAAACGGGATTTCCCATGCGCTGACCGGCTCCAAGACCACCTGTTGCTTGTAACTGATTCGAAACCTCACCTCAGCCTTTTGTCACAACTAGGCGGCCAGATCTAACGAACCTTACGTGGCTTGGAACCCGGTCTTCGCTTGACCTCGATAGTTTTCGACATCGGTATTGTCTTTATGGTGTGCGTGGCGCGAAATGCCAACAGATCGTTCAATAGGTAGCGTACCGGACCTTCGGCTCCGTACTGAACATAGTTTGGACCCAAACCTCGTTTCCGCCATTTCTTCAGGAGTTCTTTCGAGAGCCCGAGCAGAACCGCGGCACTCGACTCGTTCAATGCAGGATTGTCATTGATAACCGATATCGGTAAATTCTTTTCGAGCTTGATTAAATGGGGATAGAGTTCAGTACGCTGTGCGGTACCGGCCGCACTTCCATTCAGGGGAGTTGTCAGTTCGTGGCTTGCAGCCACCTCTGCAGGTTTACCTTGATGCTGAAAGAATCTCTGGCGTTGTTCTTGTTCTATTCTTCTTCGCTTTTGTGAGAATGTCTCTTCCACGACCCACCATTGCCGAGGGTTTTATTTACGTTCGCCTTTCAACTCTATTCGATTGTCCCGGTTTCAAAATGTGACGAGTATTACGCAACCGGAGCTGTCTATTGCGGCACCATTCATTTTCGAGGAGTCACTGGGTTCCACTCTGGCACAATCGTTCGCTCACGAGGCCGAACCTCTGTCAATCCTTTATTGGCCAATTGGCCAACGAAACCAACCTAAAGCGCCCCCAATATGTGTCGGGTGTGTGCCACCTTCCGTTTTAAGAAACATCGCTCTAAAACCGGCGTCATCACTTGGAACCGACTCATGCCTCGACGGCATTGGCGAACCGGATTCAGGCCGGCTCCGTATCTGACCTTTGAGAATTTCACATTCTCAGATGTTAGGAATCCGCCAACGGCCCGGCAGCCCGATCGGGAACTTGGAGTCATGTGAGCTCCCTTCCTTCATGCGTTTGGAACTGTCAGCGTTGATTGACACGTTCTCGCGCATAAACGAACGCCTCTCTTCACTTGCGCCGGGAGACCTCGAGCTCAACCGGCTGCACCGTAGCCCTGATCTCGGGTTGGCAATACTCGTACACCTTCGACTCGAACGTACGCGCACGAACCGGGTACTTCGCACGCAAGTTGTAGTTTTATGGCTCGAACGGTTATGCGCGTCCGGAATCTCTTCGTTGATCAATGCGGCTGATGGCTGCATGTAATGCGTTTCGGAGCCGAGTAGTGAATGGTTCCGAGCTTCCAAATCGTGTCTTCCAGCGCGTCCTTTACATACCCGAGGCGGCTGGCGGGCATCGACTCAATCGCATCTGAGATGAATTGCATTTCGCCCCTGAGCAGAACAAAGGCGGAAAGACTTGTGGAGATTCTGTCCTTGGGAACGCCGGAGGGGCTTGAGAGGAAGTACTCGATGGCACCCTGTGATTGCAGCGCATCGGTATATGTGAGGCTACCAAGGGTGAGACTCATGTCGTTTTTTGAAGCAATCTTGAGGAGTAACTGAAATGCCCGCTCATTCACTCTTCCTAGCTTGTTCTGAATATCTGCCTGATTGAGGTTCCTGGGATAGTTGCCGAAGACAATGCTGGTGATGGGATCGAGAAGACTATCGCATGCGGTCTGATCAAATTCCATGGCGAGGATGACATGCGGCTCTTTCACGGAGAGAGCCTCGCGCGTGTCTTCGCCTTCAAGAATTTTCAGAACCGGGCCAATGGTACGCTGCTGGTGAAGAATTCTGTTCTGCCCACTGAAGGCGGCTGGCGTGAGCTGCAACCCGAAGCTGGATGCTTCGCGATGGATCCATTGCAGAGGCGACTCGGACAAGCGCGACTCAGGGTAGCTTCCGCCCACATCAGAGTGAGCGCCCGGAAACCAGCGCTGCACAAGGGTGGAAGACTTTGGCCATTTCTTCCAAAGTGTCGGCTCCATCTCTCGGCGGCGCTCATGAAGTGCAAGTGCATGGCGGGCGTGGTCAACGTGTGACGGTAGCGTTTCGATTTCGGGGATGTCACGGCGGGGAAAATAGCGTTCGACGGTATCCCAGACGCCGATGAAGTGTATGGGAAGTGGAGGGATGTTTTCCCCAAAGATGCGCACGTAATCTTGGAAGCTGTGCTCGACATGGAGCACTATGCTGCTCTCATAAATTTGGTAGGCATGAGGAAGATAGTCTTCAAATTCAGGCTTGCCGAAGATCGTGCCTACGTAACCGAGGAAGCCGGCAAAAAGCCGCACGGCGAATGCGCCGCGGCTGAAGCCGAAGAGGAAGATGTTGTCGCCGGTGCGGTAGTTGTCGATGAGAAATCGGTAGGCGTGCTTCAATCGCTCTTTGGTTCCGAAGCCGGTGATCCCGCCGATAATATCGAGTCTGCGAGAGCCTACGCCCTCCAGATAGAGCTTGCACGATTCCTGGCAAAGTTCGAAGAGGCGGTAAACGTTGGTTTCTTTCTGCAAGCGCTTGTCGCGCGTTCCGCTGTTGCCGGTACCATCGATAAAAAGAGCAATATTCTTCCCCATACGGACCACTGTACAACTGCGGAGAGCGGTGGGAGTCTAAACATTTTCTAGCCATGGGTCGAGCCCTTTTGGGACAGACTTGCAGCCAATCTCGCTCCCATTTCGAACTACACAAACGGCGCCTCCCCGTGAAGGAACACAAGCAGCGCAAATCTCTTATGCCGTTGCTGTTACGATACGCATACTCTGGGTACCGCTTGGTCGTCCGCCATCGTTGAACCTGCTCTCTCGTGTACATATTGAGAATGATAACGCAGTTCATACGTACGGCTGATCTCTGAGAACGGGCGATTATCCGGGGTCAGATAACGTCGACTTACGAGAAGGCCTTTTTCTGGTAAGTCAGGTTTTTCCTGGTCTTGGAGTAGCGCAGTGGCAAGCCCCTAAATTCC
>CAWHUU010000001.1:0-182497 GCA_963832645.1 uncultured Acidobacteriaceae bacterium | reverse complement strand
TGAACGAGCCTTCTAACGGCCCGCCCTTAGTGCACCTCTCTTCCGGCGGGCCGGCACATTCTTATCACCCATCGCAGCCTCCTTCTTGCTCTGCCTGAAGTGCGCGGGTGGCGTGCGAAACGTGCGCTTGAACGCGCGATTGAATGCGGCCTCTGAGTTGTAACCCACGTCGAGCGCCACCTCTGCGACGCTCTTCTGCGTTGTGCGCAGCGCCTCCGCAGCCAGCAGCATCCTCCACTCCGTCAGGTAGGCTATCGGCGACATCTCCAGAAACTTGTTGAAACGCTCCGCCAGCCGTGTGCGCGAAATCCCTGCCTGTTTGGCAAGGCTCTCAACCGTCCACTGCTTTGCGGGATCGTGATGCAGAAGCGCAAGCGCCTTTGCAAGCGCCGGATCGCGCAACCCCGCAAACCAGCCCGTCTGCCCCGGCGGCAGCGATGAGATATACCGCCGCAGCGTCTCCACAAACAGCACTTCAGACAGCTTTCCCACCACAATCGAACGCCCTTCGCCGGAGTCCTCGTTCCAACCATCCACTGAGAACCGGATCGAGTTCTCGATCCACTGACCTGCGGCTCCCTCGGCAACCGGAACCCTGAAGATGGGCGGCAGCCACCTGAGAAAGATGCTGCAGAGTTGCGGATTGCAGGTCATATAGCCGCACACAAAGCGCGTCATGTCTCCACCGCCGCCATATTGCACCACCTTCAGTCCTTCCTTCAGGTTCTCAGCGAATTTCGAGTAGGAATCTACGCACCTTTGCGGCGAACCGTTGCCGATAAGATGAGCATCGCCGCGCGGCATCACCACAATGTCGCCCTTGGCCAGTTCCAGGCGCTCACCTCCCGGCAGGTTCGCGTACGCCCGCCCCTCCGTGAGGAAGTGGAATACGATCACATGCGCATCGCTTGAAGGCAGCAACGACTTTACAACCGCGGCACCCCTTGAGTTCAGGCACCACGGCGCGGTGAATTCGGCATTGAAAAACAGGGCGCCTTCAAGCCGAACTGCGCTCAGTATCTCGGAAAGGACATCCATCCTCTTGCTCGCTCGCAAAACGGGTGTTCAAGCCAAAAATACGGGACGATCAATCAAGTTTATGAAAGGGACAAATCCGATGATTAGAGCTTGATCTTAACCGATCGAATTCACAAGTTGAAAGGTAGAAAAGATGAGCACAATTGCCGCGGCCTCCCCCACCGTGAACCACCTGTATGAACTGAAAACCAAGCTGAAAGCTACATGGATGGCGGGCAACTACGATCTGTTCTCCCGCTACATGGAGCCTGACGCCCGCATCTTCTACAACCGCATCGGAGTGCAACCCAAACAACATCTGCTCGACGTGGCATGCGGAGCAGGCCAGCTTGCGCTAATCGCCGTCCGCGCCGGAGCACACGTGACCGGTTGCGACATCTCCACCAATTGGATTGAGCGCGCCCGCGAGCGTGCCGCACTCGAAAACCTCTGTGCACGCTTCGACGAGGCCGATGCCGAATCGCTCCCATATGCCAACGGCCAGTTCGACGTCGTCACCAGCCTGTTCGGCGCCATGTTCGCCCCACAGCCGGAACTCGTCGCATCGGAAATGATGCGCGTCTGCCGGCCCGGCGGAAAGATCGTAATGGCCAACTGGACAGCCCAGGGCTTCGTCGGACAGATGTTCAAGCTGATCGCCAAGTACATTGCACCCAACGGCATGCCTTCGCCTCTTCTCTGGGGCGATGAAGCGGTCGTCCGCGAGCGCTTCGGCCACAGCACAACGGACATGCACTTTGCCTACAGGTTCAATCAGTTCGAGTATCCGTTTCCGCCCGAAACCGTCGTCGAGTTCTTCCGCGAGAATTACGGCCCCATGAAGCGCGCATTCGAAACCCTCACTCCCCACAAACAGGAGGGGCTTAAAGCTGAGCTCGTATCGCTATGGGCGAGTAACAATCGTGCTGAAGGCAACGGCACGCTCGTCGACGCAGAGTACCTCGAAGTTACCGCCCATTGCATCGATGCCACAACCGAAATCTCAGTTGGCAGGCAACAACAGCCAAACCGCCGCGCCGCCATGCTCGCCGACCGCATCGAGGAAGGCGCGGCGCGTCTTGAGGAATTCGTCACGCACCTCACCGATAAGGAGTGGAACACTCCACTTGTCGAAGGCGGAAAGCCGGGACGCAGCGTTGGTGTCATCGTTCACCACGTCGCCAATATGTATCCCATCGAGATCGAAGCGGCCAAAGTCATCGCCGCCGGAAATCCGATCACGCACATCACCTGGGAGGTGGTCAGCGATATCAACGGCAAGCACGCAGCGGAACAGGCGGACGTTTCAAAGTCCGATGCGATCATGCTGCTCCGCAAGAACAGCAAGGAGGCAGCCGATGCCGTTCGCAATATGACAGACACGGAAATGGATCGCGCCGCGCCCTTCTCTCTCAGCTACGGCGCTCCCGTCACTGCGCAATTTGTGATTGAGGATCACGCAATGCGCCATAGCTGGCATCACCTTGCCCGCATTCGCAAAGCACTGGGGCACAAAGTGCAGAATCCCTCATCACTACTGCAATAGCAATATCACCCAATGCGCAGGCCCGGGCCGCATCAAACTTGCCCGGGCCACTCATCTTCAGTCCAAATCATCAAGCCGACGTTGAGCCGAAAGCTATTCCTTCTCGTAGATTTGGAAGGTTGCCCAGTAAAACGGCAGACTGAACCGGCTTTGCGAGTGCAGCAGCGCAAGCTTGGATTTGCGCAGTGAATCGGCTGGCGAGTCTCCACCTTCAATATTGCGATAGAGTCCGTCCATCAGCCGCGGAGTGGACTCGTCACTCACCTCCCACAGCGCGCCAATCACGCGCTGCGCCCCGGCTCGCAGAAACGCCCACGACAACCCCACCAATCCTTCGCCCGCATAGAAGCGCGTCCCGCTTGTGTAACAGGCGGAGATCGTCACCAGCTTCGCGTCAATCGGATGCTGAACAATATCGCGCGCGTACAGCTTGAATGAATTTTCGTCGGAGCTATCTTTTGAAAGCACAATCGCCGAATCCAGCGGCACAATCTGATTTGGCACTGCGTGCGAAACAAAGTGAATATACGAATATTGTGCGGGCTTGCTTTCGAGATACGCGTCCGGAGTAGCCTTCTGTCCCGCGAACACGGCCAGCTCATCCTTCGAAAAGTGGGTTTCAATCTTGCTCATCTCATATCCGAAGAGCGGAAGACTCGGGAACTCACTGCTGGGAGAAACCGGATCGCCCAGCAGCAGCATCTTGCCGCCACGGCCGCGCACTGGCTCATGCGCATTCAGCATTGAAAGCGACGGCGCAGACGCCAGCGTCATATCTTCGATCAGGTAATGAACCTGCGCGCCGTTGTTCTCTGCTGCTTGCGATTGCGAATTGCGATCCGGCACAAGCAGCGTTTCAAAGTTAAGCTGGCTCAGCTCTCCGTCGGCAAGAATAATGACCCGCTTGCCCGGCTCAATCTGCGCCGTCGCCGGCGCAATTAGCCTTTGATACAGTGCTTCCCCATCTCTGTCGCCGCTTCTTTGCAGGTCGCGCAGAGCAAGAATCTTCTTCGTGTAGCTTTGCACGCGGCCCGCAATCTGCTTCCGCGGCGGCAAACCATACCACGTGATTTGTTTCTCAGTAATCGCCCAGAGATACGACTGCTTTTCTCCAAGCCAGTAGAACAACAGCGTTGCATTCGCGCGCTGGGCAATCAGTCTCGGATTCAGCAGCGCCACTTCCTCAGCTCCCGCATCGGGCACGTCGAGCCCTTTCTCGAGAGTCCCCGCCCTGCTCTCATCGGCGATTGCCAGCGCCTCATCCGTTCTGCCCTCCTGCATCAGCAGGCGAACATAACTGTCGTAGATGCGCGAAGCGTTGGCCCCAAACGGCAACTCCGTCTCTTCTGACTTGAGCGTCGCGCGGGCTGACTCGTACCTGTCAAGCGTTGATCGGTACGTCTCTTCCGCTGCCTTCGCATTGCCTTCCGCCTCATAAACTCCGGCTAGCCGGTATCCCGCATCCATGCGCAGCGTCGTCAATGCAGTAGCGTCGCTCCGCACCGCGCGAAAGCAGACTTCGGCCTCAGAGTATTTTTGCTGCGCAGCCGCAAGCATGCACTTCGTCTCATGCAGATTGGCGCTCTGGCGCTCAGTTCCTTCAATCTGCGAAACCTGCTCGATATAGCCCACAGCCTCAACAAGCCGGCCGCTCTCCACTGAAATGGCTGCCAGATCTTCCAGCGCGTTGGTAATGTCTTCTTTGCTATCAATCTGCCTTGCTAGCACGAGCGACCCGTGATACGCATCCAATGCGCGCGCCCAATCGCCGGAGTCCTGATACACATATCCCGTGGTGCTCAGCCATTTGAGCTGATCCCGTACATTGCCAATTTCTTCGGCGCTGGTCTCAGCCTGGCGAAACTGCTCCAGTGCGCGCTCACTGTCGCCAAGCTGGTAGTAGGCCCAGCCCAGGTTGCCTGCAGCGCTTTGAACTGCGTTTTTGTAGCCTGACGCAACGGCATCCCGATTTGCTGCGCGCAACCAATCGACGGCTTCATCGTAGTGATCCGCCTGCATGGCAATGTAGCCAAGGTTAAGCGCCGCACTCACTTGCAGCCAGCGGCTGTTATGTTTCCGAGCTAACTTTAAAGCACTCATAAAATACTTTCGCGCCTCGCTGAGGTGGCCCGATTTAATTGCCACGAGTCCGTGAGCCGAAAGTACATCTCCACAGGTCGAAAGATCCCGATCTCTGCACAGTGCATCCGCATGTGCAAGCCGCTCATGCGCACGGGTGACTTGATTCTGCCTGACCAGCGCCACAGCTTCAATCGCAAGTTTCTCGGCCCGGCCCTCTGGTCCGGCCGCATCGCGGTAATTGGCCAGCACTTTCAGGGCACCGTCGTACATTCCGCGGTACAGCATCGACTGCGCCTCAAGCAATTGAAACTCCGCCGCCCAGTACGCCGAGGAGCGCTGAAACTGTCTGTAACCTTGCTCGGCTTCGCTCTGGCTCTTCGCCAGAGAGCCTTGCTGAAACAGGCGCGAGGCATGATTGAATGCAGCCTGCGCTCCGCCAGGCATCGTGTCGCGCAATGGAATCACAAGCAAAAAAGCAAGCGCGGCCGGAAGGATCAGTCCAAACAAACGAAACCCACGCGGCGCTTTCATACGGCCGTCGTGGGTTCGTTGTTGCTGATTGACAAACGTTACATCTGAAGTTCCCGGTTCACCGGAACCCGCTTTATCTACGGAAAGGTACTGCCATTCGTCGAGCCGCCCACCAATCTGATGCGGCCCCCGATCGCGCAGCCCAGTTCCAGATCCAACATCGTCAGCGTGATGGTTGTCTTTGTAGCTTCCGGTGCTCCCGTCTTCACGCCTTCTGTCGTCACTGTCAGCTTGCCCAGCACCACCTTGCCAAAATCCGGAATGTCGATGATGTGACCAAACGTACGGCCAGGATATTTGCCGGCCACATGACTCACCAGGGAACATTCGACGGTCTCCGCGCCTCGAAGAGTGGAGGAAAGTCGATTGTATCGTTCGCGCAGGTCCGCGGGAAATTCGCCATGCCCCAGCATGTGCTTGTAATGGCCAGCGATGCGTTCCTTGATGCCCACATCGGCAGTGTAGGGCCCATCTTTAGCGGGCTTGGCGCCAAGAACATCCAGATTCAGCTCCAACTCCACCGGAAAACCCGCAATGCGCAGATTCTCAAACCGCGTACCGAGAAAATTCACCCTGGGAACATAGCCATCAAGCGGATGTTCCGTGATGATCTGCCCCACCACGCGGTCCGCGGTCACCACTTCCAGTACGTTCAGGCTTTCAACTACCGTCGTAGTCAACGTCGTCCAGCCATGGCCGGGCTTTACATCGCGGTTGCCGGCCACCTGCGTATAGGCCGACTTATATGACAGAACGCCTTCGAGCTTGTAACCCTTGGCGTCCTGGCTAAGGTACCCTCCCGATTCCGGCAACGCGATGTGCGCCTGCGCGCGAACGTCCTGAACAATGGGGAGGTGCAGATCGCCGCTCATGACTGTTGCTTCGGCGTTGTAAAGATGTGTCCTACCGTTTGTTTCATCCGGCATGGTATGTTCACATTCCTTTCTTCATCTGTGAGGATTCTATCGAATGCCCACAAGGCCCCGACACGCAATTTGCGGGTTGATGGTTACCGAAGAATTGGAGATTTTACTGCGAATCAACAGCGCGGGGTTCAACGTGTGCTCTTCGATAAAACAACATCGAAGACATACCGCGCCACTTCGTTCCGCGCACCACTGGCCGAAATACCCGAAACCGTCAGCGTGTATGTCCCGTTTTCAAGCATGCCTCCGGGAACAACGATCGAAAGCTGATGATCGGCATCCGTGCTCTTCGCTGCCGCCTGCAATGAAGTCGTCCAAACCACTTTCTCCTGCGGGTTGCTCAACTCCAGTACAAAGGAAGTAAAGCTGCCCATCACGGAATCCATCGGTAAATCAATCGGCAAGGCAACTCCACTCGCCGGATCAACATTGACGGAAACGTGAGAGCCTCCGCGCGTTGCCCCATAAAGAGGCGCAACCTGAACAACGTGCGGCTGATGCGCAGAGCTGCGTAGCTCAGGCATCGTAATAAGGTTCTGATATCCAACCACAATCAGCAATGCAGCCATTACGGGAACAGCAAAGGCCGGACGCATCCAGGCAAACCACTCGCGGCTCCTCTTCTCAGCTAGAGGCTTCCTCGCCGCCGCAGTGCTCGCAACCAGCTTTGGAAGCTGCACCTTCGCATCGCTAATCAAAACCGAACCGGAACGAACGTCGAGCGCGCATTCGGGGCAATCGAACATGTGCTCCTCAAATTCGTCGCGCGCATCAAGGCCCAGCTCGTCCAGCAGGTACCGTTCCGCCGCCATTTCTTTTACTGCTTCACTGTGATTCATTCAATCAATCTCCAGCGCCAACCGGTTCGCGCAAATGCTCCACGCATGAACCGGCGCATCTTCTCCGCTCAGCTTTCTGCTCCAAGCGGAGTCAACCGCCCCACTCGTTTCACGTATTCAACTTTGAACTCCTGTTTCGCACGGTGCAGCAACACCCGCAGATATTCGCGATCGACGCCGAACTCGCGGCAAACATCGTCGCGGTCGCGCTCTTCGAGGAAAACCGCATGCAGCAAATCCCGGTCCCGCGCAGGCAGGCCCAGCAAAATCTCTCTTACCTTCGTAGTAATCTGCCGCGCGGAAACAACCTCCAGCGCATCCATTCCCGTGGCCGGCAGCTCAGGCAGTTCCTCACTCCGGCTCGCGGACCGGTACTGTTCCAGCAGCACATGATTGCAGACACTGTTCACAAACGCCCCCAGCCGCTCCGGTTGCCGCAGTCCCTGGTCTTTACGCAAGACCGCGAACACGCGCGCAAACGTCTCTTGGCAAACATCGTCAATTGCGTGGAATGACTGAAGCCGGGACCGCAGCTTGATCCGGAGCAGCTCGGTAAAATATGCAACGAAATGCTCTTGGGTCGGCCGGTCTCCGGCACAGAGTCTTGTTACATAACCCGCGTCGAAAGCCTGTAGTTCCAACGATTTCTCCGCCCTGCTACGAGGATTCGAGTATAACATCGCCTGTGGCTTCAGCAGATGAATGCCTCGGCTCCCCTGCGCAGCGGGAGCCGCCATTTTGCGCGAATCCGAACCCAGATCTGATCCCAGGTCCGATTCTCGATCTGACCCTTGATCTGATCCTTGCAAAGCGGCGGTATGTAGTGCGGTGTAATTCATAATCAAGCAATCGTGAATAACGGGCTGGCCAACAGCAACTTGGCGTCTCTCAAATCCACCGGCTGAACCCGAGCCTCGGTCGAGAACGCATACACCTCGCCTGTCGTATTGCCTCGCAATTCCAAACGAGCTTCACCAAGGTACTTCAGGTTCAAACGGAAAGACTGCGACTCTATCTCCGAAATGTTGCTATCCCCGTGCACAATCCTCTCCTTCTTGCATGCAAAGAACTCCAGACGCCGATGAGGCATCGGCCTTCGCTTTCGTAACCGCGGGTTGAACAAGCTTTGCTGCCACAAGAAACACCTGCGAAAGAATCAGCAGGCTCATCCAATCGTTGCCCGTCCACAAAAGCGGAAGTAACAGCAGCAACCAAACGCTCCACAGCAGCCGTTTCATCGCGCGCGCCCCGGCGCTGATTCTGGCATGAACCGCCAATCGTTCATCCTGACCCTCATCGGCTCGTCCAGCAGCTTCCGTTCCAAAAGCAGACGCCGTTTCTACATCAAGCTCATCTGGGCTCATTGAATTCCACGCTCCCTTGGGGATGGGGCACAGGCGGGGCTCACTCCAGAGAGCAAATCCCGCCTGTGTTTGGGGGAGGACCGTTGAAGGAAACACAGGACTCAGGTGCAACCGCTCCTGTCGTTGGTTCCAGGCTATACCGCTGGAGTTCGTTCCCGTGCTCTTCATTAAATCCATCACGATTAGTAGTGCAGTTCACCGGCTCATCGTTTCAAACAAATTTGCAGAGCATTTGGTGAACGCTCATCAATTCGCGAAACTGCCCATCTCAGGAAATTCAGCGTCTTGCGGCATGCAATTTTGAGCAATCCTCCCTGCGTGTTCCAAATCGATGCGTGCGTCCAGCACATCTCCCCAAACCGGCACCCATTCGGGCATGTCCTTGGGCGGCGGCACGTTCCACGACAATATGGCGCGCACAATCGGCAATCGATCGAGAATGGAGACCGCCAAAGTACGGTTGACGTTCACGGCCACCGTCCCCTGCTGCGGCTTGGGCCCCGCATGGTTGCGCACATCAATCGAACTCGATCCCGCATCCAGCCAAGACGAGCCCCCATCGTAGGAAAGATAGAAGCGCACATATTCTTTGGAGCCGGCTACACACACTTCGTCGGAGTAGCCGCACTCTTCATTCATGTGGATCGTAGCCTGCAACTGTTCAAAATCCGGGCTGAAGTGCACATGGCCGATACTTTCGTACGTGGTCTCCCGCCAGATGCCCAACACCACCTTAAATGAGTTGTTCGTGATCTTGCCGAAGTAATCAGGGCTAGCCAGCAGCAACGTCCTCAGACTCAACCGCGCAGCTTCGGGCGTCATCGTTGCCAGCGAGATCAGTTCCAGCGCAGGCTTGGTAGACCGGATATTTGATGCAATAGACGAGTTCATCAAGTGCCTCTTCGGAGTAAAACTCTGTTTGGAATTAGGGGCTTGCTGAAAATCTGTCGGCTTTCTGATTCTGTGCAAATGGTCAAACGATTTCGTGTGATGGGGCGACATGGCCCCAAAAGACCAACGCGGGCTTTGTCTTGCTATCGAATAGTGCGGCTCACCCCTTGAGCGTTTCAAAGAAATGAGAAATTGCCGGAAAGAGTTTTCTGAGCAGTGCTCGGCTCATCCGTAGTGGGTTGTATTTCGAACGATTGCCGTTCAGAATAGAAAAGCCGCTGCGAGAGCTTATGCCCCAATCTCATCCCGCGTCCGTTCACGAAAATCAGGTCTGGCCCGCTTTGCCGCAAAGCGCGTGGAGCGACTCCTGCGCCACGCTGCAACTGTGGATGCAGATCGTTGGCAAAATACGCCTGGCGCTGACACCGCAAATCAACCACACATGGAACGTCGCGCTCTATCCCACCATCCGCGGCGTTACTACTTCGCCCATGGCTTACGGCACGCTCATCGTTCAGATCGACTTCGACTTTGTCGACCACCTGCTCGTCTTCGAAACCAGTGAAGGCAGCCGCAAAACCTTCCCGCTTGAACCCATGTCCGTGGCCGAGTTCTACAAACGCACCATGGCGGCGCTAAGCGAAGTGAGCTGTTCGGTAAGCATCTGGCCAAATCCCGTTGAGATCGCTGAGCCTATTCCTTTCCTCAATGACACCATCCACTGCAGCTACAACCGTGAGTATGTGGAAAGATTCTGGCGAATCCTGCTGCAGACCACACGAGTGATGACCGTCTTTCGCGCCAGGTTCCGCGGCAAGGTCAGCCCAATCCACCTCTTCTGGGGAGCTATGGACCTGGCCTGCACGCGCTTCTCAGGCCGAACCGCTCCTGAGCATCCAAGCATGCCCGGACTTGCCGATCGCGTCACGCGCGACGCCTATTCGCACGAAGTCAGCAGTTGCGGATTCTGGCCCGGCGGGGCGGGGATCGAACCTTTCTTCTACAGCTATGCCTACCCTGAGCCGCCCGGTTACCGCGATTACACCGTCGCTCCCACGCAGGCCCGCTTCGACCCGAGCTTTGGCGAATTCATTTTTCCTTATGAGGAAATGCGGCAGTCGCCGGACCCCGACGCCTCGCTCCTGGAATTCCTGCAATCCACCTACGAAGCCGCCGCAAACTGCGCGCATTGGGATCGTGTTGCTCTCGAAATATAGGCTTTACTCATCCGCTTTCATCAGCGCCTCGATGAGCTGATCCTTACGCTGGTTGGCGATGTTGTCTGAATTCCCCAGGATCCTGAACCACACCAGCGTCGCCACCACCGCAATCGCAAGAAACACCGGCGCCGCCAGCCACGTCATGTCCAGCCTTGAAGTCAGCAGGTAAACAACCGCGCCAACTCCCAACAACCCTAGTTGCAGCAACAGGCTGAGTAGCGTAGCGGCCTGCGACCTTTTCTGCCGTGAGATTCTCCCTGGATTCACCTTGTACGGCATGGTCAGCGAAAAGATATTGCCCGCCGCAAGATTCACCGGCAAAACCATCAGCAGCCACGCCACTGTAATGGCAAGTGTCAGCAGGCTGGGTTCACCCAGCCGCAAAATGGCCAGTATCGCCCCAATCACCATCGCCACCGCAAACACCAGCGCGTGAAACAGGTTCTTCGCCAGCATCACCGTGCGGAACGGTGTAGGCGAAAGAAAGTAAAGTTGAATGCCCGGGCCTTCGGTTCCCAGATTGTTGCCCCAAAGCTGATGAAATCCCAGTTGCCCAAAGAACACGCACAGAGGAAACGCAAAGATCGGCGTCTGCGTGCTCAGGCCGCCGCGTACAAAAGTGCCTGAGATCACCAGCACCATCAGCAGTGGTGCGCCCACCGCGTAAAGCAATGGCAACGCCCGCAACAAGCTGTGGAACTCCTTTGCCGCAATCGCCGCGATCACCGGCGCAGTCCCCGTCTCCGCATCGGCAATCCGCCACACACTCGCGCGCTCCGCAGTCCTCCCAGGCGGAGACTTGGCTATCGCCGCCGCAGCTCCCTTCAGGCCCGGAGCCGAGCTCAAATCCTCGCCGCTGAATTCCGCGCGCAGCCGCATCCCAAGCATGCCTCCCGCGGCCAGCACATACAGCCCCAGAACTGCCATCATTCCCAACCCGCGCACCGGCTTATCCAGCGAAGCATCCTGCAGCGCTTTCCCTGCCAAGCCGGGCGGTAGCCACTCCTGCACCCCTCTCGCTGCCCTCACCCAGCGCGACTCCATCATGTGCTGCAGTTGTGCTTCAGGACGTTCAATGCCCTTCCCAGGCTTGCGATCATGCTGCCACAATGCCGGATTCACTAGCTGGAACGAAAGAAAGAAGATCATGAACAGAGCGGCCATAATCTCTCGCGTCTTTCGTTGCGACAACCACCGGTCAATCCACGCAAAGATGGCCCGCACCAGCAGAACGTTGAACACCGCAAAGACAAGCAGAATCAGAGCCGTGATTCCGAACAGTCCGGGGCGAACCACCGTAATGCCGATCAAAATTCCCAGGCTGCACAGCGCGCCAATCGCCGTCGACACATCGGAGAACCCGAATACCACGTACAGAAAATAAAACGAGCGGAAGCCCACCGGAAAACGCAGCAGCGAGCCCAGGTTGAACTGCTCCTGAAACGAGGCCAGCATCACGGGAACAACCTGCCACGTCAGCAACACAAACCAGAACACAACCGGCATGTAATTCCATTGGTCGTCCGATGCCAGGCCGTATGCGATTCCGCCCGCGCCAAATGCCAGCCCCACGCCCATCAGTCCGTAGATAAAATACGAAACCGCGCGCGCGCCAAACTCAAATGCGCCCACCTTCGTGCGTAGTCCATTCACAAAAATGTGCCAGCGCAAGCGAACCAGCGCGCCGTACTGCGCGCGTGCCAGCGGGCTGAACAGTCCGCTGCCGATCGGCAGCATTCCTTCGCCGCCGCCCAGTTCCCTTCCGCCCTCGGCGCCATTCATGACAGCCATGAAATCTCCTGCGCCGATTCCTGATCTCCGCCCACAATCGAAAGGAAGATCTCTTCAAGCGTGAGCCGCTGGCTGCCCTCCGCTCCGGGCAACGTTGAGGCAACACCCGCGCGCAGCTCATCCAGCGCACCATTCGCCACCAGCCGTCCCTGGTGAATAATGGCCACGTGGCTGCACAGCCGTTCCACAATCTCCAGCACATGCGATGTAAGAAAAATCGTAGCGCCGCGATTGATCATGCCCTGCAGCATGTTCTTCAGCATTCCCGCGGCAATGGCATCCACGCCCTCGAAAGGCTCATCCAGAAACAGCACCTTCGGCGCATGAATCACTGCCGCCGCCAGCGAAAGCTTCTTCTGCATTCCATGCGAAAAGTCCGTCACCAGCTTCTTCGAATCGTTGGCAAGCTGCATAAATTCCAGCAGCTCGTCTGTGCGCTCATTCGTCGTCGCCCGGTCAAGCCCGTACATGCGGCCCACAAAGCGCAGATACTCGCGCGCATTCAGGCGGCCAAAAAGCGCCATGCCTTCAGGTACAACGCCGACCTGCCGCTTCAAATCCAGCGCAGCCGCATTGAACGGCTTGCCCAGAATCTCAATCGAGCCCGCACTAGGCTCAAGCAGTCCCGTCAGCATCTTGATGGTGGTGGACTTGCCCGCCCCGTTAGGTCCCAGAAATCCAAAGAACTGCCCCGGCGCCACGCTGAACATAACATTGTCCACCGCCGTCAGCTCGCCAAATCGCCTCGTGAGCCCGTTGGTCTGAATCGCAGCCGTTTCCATGTGCGCCAAGAATAACAAGGAACAGACAGCCCAACCAAGTTACCGCCGGGGGAGAGACGATTTCCCGAGGTTGTCCTGCAAATAGCGATACCTGACGCCTGGCAACTTTCGCTGTCGCCGGGTCGTCACTTATGCAGATAGCTTTCTCACACTCCCGGTCACAGACTCCGAAACAAATTTCCTGGGACTATCGGAATCCGTGAGTTCGGTACAACCTTCAAACCGACCAGCGCCCCAGAGAGCGAAGTACGGCAGTACGTGCAGAGTTACTGCTGAACCAATGCTCCTGAAGATAGCCTGGAGGACTAAAACCTCTTAAATGGGGTACAATCCGTTCGCGGTGAATTATCCGGCGAAACCAGTTAGTGCCGGGTGCCCGCTATAACTGATGCGCAGCTCTATCGCGCCAGATAACTCTCGCTAACTGCGAAGTCGCGCCAAGTCGTAAATTAGAGAAGGAGTCACCGCAAATGCATCGCTCACTGCTCATAACAGCCGCCTTGGTCATGGGCCTTCCCATGTCTCTGTTCGCACAAACCACCCCCAGTGAGAGCAAGATTCCTGTCATCAAAGCCAGCGCACGTACGGTAGTGGTAGACGTAGTAGTCACAAAGGGCAATGGGGATCCGGTGCAGGTTTTGAGTCAAAGTGATTTCTCCCTTGAGGAGAACGGCAAGCCGCAAACCATCAACTTTTTTGAGGAGCACACAGGCAAAACTCTGCCTGCCGGCGAACCTAAACCTCCCGCGCCATTGCCTCCAAACGTCTACAGCAACATTCCTCCCGCGCCGGAGAGCGATTCAGTCAATGTCCTGCTCATCGATATGCTCAATATCGAAGTGACTGACCAGCCCTTCGTCCGCAGTCAGTACTCAAATTTCTGAAACACATGGCTCCCGGCACCCGCATCGCCATCTTCAGCCTGGGCTCTCAGTTCCACTTTGTGCAGGGATTCACCTCTGACGTTTCGCTGCTGCAAGCCGCGCTGAATAACAAGAAGAATGGGCCGCAAACGGAAAAGGACCGATCTTTTCACTCTCGTTCCGATGAGATGTGGGACGAGACGGAACTTGGGTCCGTGCAGGAGCTTGCGGCGGAACTCGGCGGTAACGCCTCAATCCTTGTGGACGCAACCGCGGCTGGGCTGGCGGAAGCTGCGGCAGTTCAGAACAAGCAGCGCGTTTTAAAGACGCTCGCGGCACTCGACTATATTGCGCGCTATCTCGCCGGCATCCCAGGCAGAAAGAACCTCATCTGGTTTGCCGGTTCATTTCCTGTTGCGGTCTTTCCAAACTCCTCCCAGCGGCAGCAAATGTCCGATATGCACCTCAATGTTGGCCAAGCCAAAGAAACCGCCAACCTGCTGTTTGCGTCGAAGGTGGCGGTCTATCCGGTGAATGCCGAAGGCTTGGCGGTCAACCGTTCGACAGATGCCGAACACTGCATGCCTTTGCGTGGAGACGCTTGCCCTGCCACCGGTGTAGGCGGCGATCTATTGAACAAAATCAAAGGCGAAGACGATGTGCGCGCAAACACGCAGATGACCATGGAAAAGCTCGCCAACGACACCGGCGGCAAAGCCTTCTACAACGTCAATGACCTGGATCAAGCCATACAGCAGGCGATCGCTGATGGATCTCACTATTACACCTTGGCCTACACCCCCACAGACGGCAGCACGGACGGCGAATTCCGAAAGATCACGATCAATCTCACGAGAGGTAATTACAAACTCGCCTATCGCCCCGGTTATAACGCTACAGCGGCTCCCACCGCTATTGCTGCAACTGAAGGTGACCCACTACGCCCTCTTCTCGCGCGCGGTCTGCCATCCACCACCCAGCTTCTCTTCGGGGTACACGCGGTTCCCGCCCCGCCGCAGCCTGCGCCAAATATAGCTCCCACCAGCAGGAGCTCGAAGCTCACCGGCCCCTCCACACGCTACCGCATCCAGTTTCTGATTCCCTCGTCCGATGTTTCTTTCCTGGTAGCTAAGGACAGTAATCGCAGCGGCAAGATAAGCTTCGGAGCTATTGCATACGATAACGACGGCAATGGGGTTGCAGGGCAAGGCAAAACGCAGGGGATGGAACTCACGCCCGCAAATTTTGCAGCCATTCAGGAGTCCGGTGTCCCGGCGCTCCTTGAAATCGATCTGCCTGACAAAGATGTCTATCTTGAAACCGGCATATACGACTGGACCACCCGTAAAGCCGGTACGCTGAGCATTTCGCTTCACGTGACAGCCCCATCATCAAATGCATCTCCCAAGCCGTAGGTGCAAAGCATCGTTTCCCCGTGCTCCAGCGTGGGGAAACCAATCCCTTTAACCACCCACAGTCTCGCGGGAACTCCGCATTCCACCGTCGAATGCCGGAGACCCCTCAGTGTGCTTTGGAAGATCACCCCCCCCGCCGACCGCATCCCGGCCCATAGAGAATAGAAAAGCACAAACCTCTTCTCATTTTTCACGCAACCGGTGTCGCGGCTTTCTGGTTTCAACGGAAGTTGCGTTACACTAACAACTCATCGCTGGTGCAAAACATCAGCCCGCCTTTGCCCACGTCGGCACAAGCAAACACACAAGTCAAACGAACCTGGAGGCCGTATGGTTTCACGTCGTTCTTTTTTGCAGGGGACCGCAACAGCTGCGGCTGCAAGCATGATCCCCGCGCATTCCGCTTATGCCGCAGCAACGATGGCGGATATACCTGCGCCAATTGCCGCTCTACCCTCGTTCGCCGGAAGGGTCAAACCGTTTACCAACACCGAGCGTCTTGCCCGCATCGAGAAGGCAAAGAAGCTCATGGCGGCAAACAAGATCGACGCGATTGTGCTCTCGAACTCAACCTCGAGCTCCGTCTATTTTGCCAATATCAGGTTGGGGGGCGGCGAGCGCTTGTGGGCGCTGGTCATGCCTGCGAAATCCAAACCATTTATTGTTTGCCCGGCGTTTGAAAATGGCCGCGCGCACGAAATGCTTTCCACCGGTCCGTTTGCCGGCGACGCCGACGTCATCACCTGGCAGGAAGATGAAAGTCCCTCTCTTGCTCTGGTGAAAGGGCTCAACGATCGCGGCATCGTCTCCGGAAATGTCGGCCTCGACGAAAACATGAAGTGGGTTTTTGCAAACAGTTTAATGAAGGCAGGACCGCACCTGAAGTTTGGGAGCGCCACCCCGGTCACGGCGGGCTGCCGCATGATCAAGGAAGAGCATGAGCTAGAGTGCATGCGCGTAGCGTGCGCGGCAACCCTTGCTGTCTATGCTGCTGTGTACAAGTCATTGAAAGAGGGTATGACAAGCACCGACGTGCACGGCCTGGTGGCCCAGGGATATGCCAAGGTTGGCCTGATCGGTGAAGCCAGCATGAATATTGATGAGTACACCGCCTCGCCGCACGGATCGCGCATGCCGCAAACCATCCGCGAAGGCTCCATCATAATGCTCGATGACGGGTGCCGCGTCGAGGGATACACCTCGGACATTACCCGCACCTTCGTCCTCGGCAAGCCAACTGACAAAATGAAGCAAGTCTTCGATATCGTTCATCGCGCGCAGCAAGCCGGCCTCAAGGCAGCCCGGCCTGGCACCGTCCTCGCAGCAGTCGATCATGCTGCCCGCAAGGTGATTATCGATGCCGGCTATGGTCCCGGGTTCAAGTACTTCACGCATCGCCTCGGCCACGGCATCGGGCTCGATGGGCACGAGTGGCCCTATTTCGTCGATAACAACATGTTCGGTGAAGATCTCCATCCAACCCTCAAGCCGAACATGACTCTGAGCGATGAACCCGGAATATACATCCCAGGAGAGTTCGGCATTCGCCTCGAAGACGAAGTGCATGTAACTGACGATGGATCCGAGTTACTTACGTCGGCGAGCCCTTCTTTGGAGGACGCCTTTGGAAACATGTAACTCCCTTACCTGTTAGTTATTAGGATGGGTGCCCCAGGTCCCTCGCATTTTGAGACCTGGGATAACTCGCTCAACCACGGAATGCACGCAAACCCATTCAGAAGGATAGGTCATGAAGTATTACTCGAGAGCTGTATCTACCATCGCCGTCATCGCATCCATCGCAATCTCTGCCGCCAGCGCGCACGGCCAGCAGGTTGTCAAACACATCCAGGCTGAAAAGAGCGCAATCGCCGTTGGCGTGTGGGCTGGAGACACCTATTATCTGAGCGGACAGTTGCCGTCGCCTCAAACTCCGGGAGACCCGTCCAAGGGCATTCCACCTGCGTATGGCGACACTGAAGCGCAGACCATGAGCGCTCTCACCAAGATTCAGGACCTGCTCAAGGCACAGGGCCTGACCATGGGCGACGTCGTCTTGATGCATGTCTACCTCGCAGGCGATCCCGCCAAGGGAGGCAAACTCGACTTCAGCGGCATGATGGCATCGTATACAAAGTTTTTCGGAACAGAAAATCAACCCAACAAACCCGCACGCTCAGCCATGCAGGTTGCGGCTCTGGCTGCACCATGGGCGCTCATTGAAATTGAAGTCATAGCAGTGCGTCAGAAGTAAATGGCGGGGGAGCCCATCCTACCCTAACCAATGATCAACGGATACCCCATCCTTGCGCTGGCTCCCTGTCAAGTTCCATGAGATGCTTTACAGGTCGTTATCAGGACATCCTTTACAGTTTTTGGGTGTGCACTCAACGGTCCACTGCAGTGGACCGTTGAGTGCGGAGATCGATTTCTCGGACCAAGGTATTGCAGAAGAAGACAAGGATGCGCGTATCGAGGCGTTGTATCTGGACTCTCTGTCGGCGCAGAGCCTTACTTACATTCCATGGAAAGTCGTTGATGTAGATATCTCCGTCTGAGTTGACCTTCCGCAACTCGGTACCGTGGCCATAGTCCCAGTCTGGCGGGTTGGGATCGTAAGTACGTGCACTGGGCCGCCACAGGCTTGCTGGGGAGCGCATGTCGAGGGCCTCATGGGGGCGCATTTCGTTGTACTCCTTGCGGAACCCATCGAGCCAGCGCTGGTCGAGCCACCTGCCTGCACCTGGCCTGGCTCGGGCCTTCTCCAGTGCACCGTGGAATCGCTCCACCTTGCCCTGCGTCTGGGGATGACGGACGCCGGAAAAGCAGCAGCGGATGCCCTGCCGCATCATCCACACCGACAACCGGGTCCAGCCGTGCGCTTCGCTCCCACTCCACCATGGAACGCCGTGATCCATCAGCATCGCATCCGGTAGACCGTTGCGTTGGAAGACTCCTTCCAGACACTCGCGCACGACCTCCAGGCGGGTCGTACCTGTCTGTTCCAGCGCCACCAGATAACGACTATGGTCGTCCAGGATCGACAACGGTCCAATAGCCGCCTCAGATCCCTTCTGGCCCTTGAAATCCATCTGCCATAGTTCGTTCGGTTGTTCACGCTCGAAGCGCCCCGTAGCTTGACGCCGCCGTTCTCGATCCAGAACAAGACCATGCCGCAAAAGCACTCGGTGCACTGTAATCACAGGCAGCGAAAATCCCTCCCGCTCCAGTAGAACCGCCAGCTTGCGTGCGCCCCAATCAGGCCGCTGTCGGCGCAACGCCACGATCCGCGCCTCCAGCAACGCTGCTGTCCGCTGTGGACTCCGTAGCGGCCGGCGGCTGTGTTCCTCAATACCCGCCACGCCATGCTCGCGAAACCGATTCAGCCAGACATAGCCGGTCGGGCGCGATATCTCATACTCCCGGCAAAGAACGCTCAGACACTCGCCTCGGCTGGCTCGAATCACAAACTCTACACGCTGATCCCGCACACCAACTGGCCTCCATGACATCCAAACACCCCCAAAAAACATCGCGCACATCTGTAAGGGATGTTCTGATAACAACCTGTAAACAATGTCATGAGACTGAACAGGCTCCACCGCGCAAGGGTGGGAGACCAAGACCAGCAGATTGTCCAGCGCCGTAGGCGCAACGTATATTAGCCCCGCGCTTCAGCGTGGAGAAACCAAACCCTCTCATGACCTAAGAGTCCCGTAGGGACGGTGGACGGGTGACCCAGTCATAACTCCTTACGCTATAAAGTCGCACGATTATCTGCACCCGCGATTTCCGTGCGCGAGCCACCTGCCTTCGCCATGCGCGCCGCCGTTCGACCGCAGACATCCGTGAAGCCGGAAATCTCTTGCGTATAATTTCTGCCCTTTGGGCACAGATTCTCTCCGGCCCCTGACTCGGATGCCGGATCTTCACAAGGCCATGTACCAATTTTCGCCGTTTGAGCTCTCGTTCCAGCCATAGCTCAAATCACACAATTTCCGCGCCGCTCGGAAAGAATCCGCATGTCGGAAATCAGATTGCGGTTGGAGGTGTGGAAGCCCGATGTTGCGACCTCCATGCTCTCGGCAATCGTGAAGATGAGATGCGCGGAACCTGGGATACCACGAACCCCACACCCACGACCGCGCCCTACTTCTCTTCCGGCGGCACATCCTCCGCACCCGGCATAGGATCATTGTCGCGGTCCGTCACCAGCGTCAACGCAGCCAGCTTTTCGGCAATCTCAGCGGTCCAGCAACCCTCCGGTGCGCGCCATGCCCAGTTGCCCTCGGGAACCGCCGGCGTATTCATCCGCGCATCCGACCCCAGTTCCAGCAGATCCTGCGCCGGGGCAATCGCAACCTCGGCCACGCTCGCCAATGCCGCGCGAATCAGCGGCCACGTCGCGTGGCCGTGCACCGGGCCTGTGTACGCTTCGAGTGCTTTGTGCTCGTGCTTGCTTGCCGTGCGCCACCAGCCCTGCGTGGTGTCGTTGTCGTGCGTGCCCGTGTACAGGACCGTATTAGGCACAATGCGATGCGGCAGGTGAATATGCGCACCAACATCGCCAAAACCAAACTGGATCACCTTCATCCCCGGAAAGCCCAGGTCGAGGCGCAGTTGGTCCACTTCCTCCGTGATCAGGCCCAGGTCCTCAGCAACCAGCGGCAGCGGACCCATCGCCTTCTCCATCGCTCGGAACAGCTCCAGCCCCGGAGCCTTGATCCACTCGCCGTTGATCGCCGTCTCCTCGTCCGCCGGAATGGACCAGTAAGCCTCAAAGCCGCGGAAGTGGTCGAGCCGAACGATGTCATAAAGCTGGCATGCGCGGCGCAGCCGATCGATCCACCAGTCGAATCCGCGCGCTTCAAGCACGTCCCAGCGGTACAGCGGATTGCCCCAGCGCTGCCCCGTTGGAGAAAAATAATCCGGCGGCACGCCGGCAATGTGGATCGGGTTCAGATCCTCGTCGAGTTCAAAGATGTCGGGATGCACCCACACATCCGATGAATCCATGTTCACAAAAATTGGCACGTCGCCAAGCACGCGAATACCGTGCCGTGCTCCTGCCTCGCGAAGCGACTCCCACTGCACAGCGAACGCAAACTGCAGAGCCTTTTCCTGGGTCAATGCCCGCGCGCTGCGTTCTGTTACCTCGGCCAGAGCGCCCGGCTCGCGGCGGCGCAGCTGCTCGGGCCACTTGGTCCACGCCCCGGTATTGAACTGGCGCCGCAGCTCGGCATAAAGCGCGTAATCATCCAGCCAGCCCGCTTGCTCGCGGCAGAAGGTACCAAACTTTTCCCATTCAGCTGTCGATTTAGCATTAGCCGAACCGCGGTCAAGAAAGTTCCCCGCCCCCTCATACAGCAGCGGAAGCTTCTTCTGCTCCACCTGTTCGAAATTCACGTTCCCTTGCGTCCCTGCAAGGTCCGCTAATCGATCTTGCGCGATCCATCCCCACTCACAAAGCAGTTCCAGACTGATCAGCAAAGGGTTTCCCGCAAACGCCGAGGTGCCCGCATAGGGCGAATTGCCGAATCCTGTAGGGCAAAGCGGAAGCACCTGCCACACATGCTGCCGGGCCGCCGCCAGAAATTTCACAAATTCATGCGCAGCCGGCCCGAGATCGCCAATGCCTCCCCGCGAAGCTAAAGAGCTTACATGCAACAACACCCCAGAAGAACGACGAAACTCCATATCCCATTATTACCAGCTTGGCTCGCATACCGACCCGAAGCAGCGCCAAACCACTATAATCCGCTTGATAAAACACTTGCTGTTTAGCGCAGCCCAGTTCGAGGAACATGCATTGCATAGTCGAGCACAGTGGTTTTTCAACTCAACGTTTGCAGGGAAATTGGCCATGGGGATTGCAGGACTGATTGTGACTGCGGCCCACGCAGCAACGCCCGCTACGCCGCCGAAGTTCGTGATCCAATCCGGATGGCAGATGCAGCAAGTAGCCAAAGTTACGCCGGGAGGAGCCGAAGTCTCTTCGCCACACTTCAAGCCCACCGGCTGGTACACGGCAACAGTTCCCGGCACCGTGCTCACCACGCTCGTAAACAACCGTGTGTATCCCGAGCCGCTTTACGGAGAGAACAACCGCCCAGACATCATTCCCGAGAGCTTGGCGCGCACTTCGTGGTGGTACCGGATTGAAATTTCCGTGCCGCGCACTTACAAGAATCATCATGTATGGCTCAACTTCGACGGCATCAACTATGCAGCCGAGGTTTGGGTTAATGGTGTGCAAGTCGGCACGATTCGCGGCGCATTCATCCGCGGCATCTTCGACATCACCGCTCACGTAAGGCCCGGTAAAAAGGCGGCGCTCGCGGTTCTCATCACGCCACAACCGCACCCCGGCGTTCCGCATGAACACACCTTACGCGCCGGCGTCGGACCCAACGGCGGCATCACCGCAATCGACGGCCCCACGTTCCTTTCCACGATTGGCTGGGACTGGCTTCCTGCAATTCGCGATCGCGACAGCGGCATCTGGCAAAAGGTATATCTCTCGGCCACCGGTCCTGTCCTGTTAAAGAATCCGCTGGTGACGACCGATCTTCCGCTGCCAAAAACAGACTCGACCGATATAACTGTGCAGGCAACGCTCGAGAACGTCAGCGACCAGCCTCAGAAAGGCGTGCTGCAAGGAACGATTGAAGCCATCAAGTTTGAGCAGCAGATAGAACTCCAACCGCACAGCACTAGAACAGTCAGCTTCGACGCCAAGACAACCTCAGCGCTGCATATGGAAAATCCGCGGCTCTGGTGGCCGAATGGTTATGGCCCCGCGAACCTATACAACCTGCATCTAGCATTCAATCAAGGACGCCATGCATCCGACGCAGCTGACGTGAGCTTCGGCGTTCGCAAGATTACCTACAGCGTACCGGGCATCGATACTCTCACCATCTCGGTGAATGGCGTGCCGGTGTTTATTCGCGGCGGTAACTGGGGCCTCGACGAAGCCATGAAGCGCATTCCGCGCGCGCGGCTTGAGACGCTCATCCAACTGCACAAACTGGCAAATCTCAACCTGATTCGGAACTGGGTTGGCCAGAGCACGAGCGAAGACTTCTACTCGCTTTGTGACAAGTACGGAATCCTGATCTGGGATGAATTCTTCCAGCCCAATCCCAACGACGGCCCCGATCCAACCGATATTCCAACCTACGTCGCCAACGTTCGCGACAAGGTACTACGCTACCGCAATCATCCATCAATCATGCTTTGGTGCGCGCGCAACGAAGGCTATCCCCCGCCGGAGATCGATGCTGAACTCCGCAAAGTCCTCGCCGAACTTGAGCCGACTCGCCGTTACCAGCCAAGTTCGACTGACGGCGCCGGCGTGCGCTCGCACGGGCCATACCTCTGGCGCACTCCACGCGAGTTCTACAAAATCACCGACGACTACTTCAAGACAGAAACCGGCAGTGTCTCGGTGCCCACGCTCGAATCCATTCACGGCATGATGCCGGAGAAGGATTGGGAGAGCATCAACGACGATTGGGCCGAGCATGATTTTGCCAAAGGCAACTCCGGTTCTGACAAGTACCCGGCGCAGATCGCAGCGCGCTACGGAAAATTTCGTAATCTGGCCGACTTTGTGCGCAAAGCGCAACTCGCCAACTACGAGGCATTCCGTGCGATGTACGAGGGGCGCAATGCGCAGTTGTTTCATCCCGCCACGGCGATCATCACGTGGATGAGCAATCCCGCGCAGCCAAGCTTTGTGTGGCAAATCTATCACTACGACTTTGAGCCAATGTCGTCGTACTTTGCCGTAATGCACGCCAACGAGATGGTGCATGTGCAATTCAACGAGAGCAACGGGCAATTGCAGGTCATCAACAATCAGCCCGGGCCGTTTCAGAACGCAACTCTGCGCGTTGAGATCTATAACCTGGACGCAACACTGGCTTACAAAAATGAGATCAAGGTTTCGGCGGAAGCGTCGGCAGTCACAAATGCAGGTTCCATCGATTTCCCTGCCACGCTTTCGCCCGTCCACTTCATCCGGCTAGCGCTGCGCGACGCGGACGGAAAACTCATCTCAAGCAATTTCTACTGGCACGGCCTTTCGAAGCGTCCAGATGATCTAAAAGATCTGAACAAACTGCCCATAGTCACGCTGGCAGCGACTGCCACAAGCAAAGATGAGGCCGGCAAGCGCACCGTGACCGTCACACTTCACAACGCGAGCAAGAGCATTGCCCTGATGGCGCACCTGCAGTTGCGTCGGCAGAAATCCGGCGGGCGTGTGCTGCCGGTCTTCTACAGCGACAACTACATTTCACTGGTGCCCGATGAAACTCGCGTCGTCACGATTGAAACCGACGCGAATCAGTTCAACGGAGAAGATACGCTGGTGACGATTGACGGCTGGAACGTATCGGTGACGCCGACAGAGCAGAAGGACGTATCCATTGCGCCAAACCTCGGCGCGCAGCCGGAGCATTCTCCTGAAACGGGCCTGCCTTACCAGAAGGTGGGTTTGCGCTAACAGACTCCGTCCTAACGGCTGTGCGCGAACTGGCACCAAAAAGAAAAAGCCCACAACCATTCAGGCTGCGGGCTTCTTCATGCTTGTCTGCGCCGGTTACATTCCAGGCAGTGGTTGATTCTTCTTGGCGTTGAAGCGGATGAGATTGTGCTTCTTGTAGTAGTCAAGGACTCCGCTCATGAAGACATTGAAGGCCTCGCCCTGCTTTTGCTGAAGCAGCGCATCTTTGGTGGCATCGAAGTTCTTCTGAATCTCCTCAGCCGAAGGTTCCTGCTTCTCCAGAATCTTTGCCACAACACCGGTGCGCTGTGCGTTAATTGGTCCGCTGATGTTCCCCACCGAAAGATCGAACAGTTGCGGAGCAACCTGTCCCACAGCGCCGAAATCGGGCACCTGATCACTGAGTCCCACCAGGTCGCTTGTCTTCAAGGTTGCGCCCATCTCCTTCGCAGCCTGCTTCAGATTGTTCTCATTCTTGGCGCGCTCGGACAGTTCGTTGGTCTTTTGACCAAGCAAACGCGGGAGCTGCTCGTCGCGATAGTCGTCAAGGATGTGGCTCTTCCAATCTGCAAACGCAGGCGCATGCGCGGGAGTAATGCCCGTTACCTGGAAGATTGCGTAGCCCTCACCCGTAGGAGCGGACTGCGGCGGATCGCCTTGCTTGGAGGCGAATGCGCGGGTGAGAAGCTGCGCGCTGTCGGCCAGCGAAGGAATAATGCCTTCGCGGCTCACCATCGGCGTAGTCACCAAAGCTAGATTGTGTGCGGCCGCCGTTTTATCGAGTCCGTTCTTAATAGCCTCTGAGGTGAGCGTCCTGGCGTAGTTGTCTTCTGCCTGGGCTTCGTTCTGGCGTAACAGCGCAGCCTTAATCGTCGGCTCCACCTCAACAAGCGACTGCGTATGAGCCGGTGTGCGCTCTTCCACTTGTACGACGTGATAACCGAACTGGCTCTTCACGATCTTGATGTCGCCGATCTTCTGCGTAAAGATTGCCGTGTCGAATGCCGGCACCATCTTTCCGCGCTGCGCGAAGCCAAGCTCACCGCCCGTATCTTTGCTGCCGGGATCGTCAGAGTCCTTCTTGGCCAGTTCGGTCCAGCTTCCACCGGACTGAAGCTGCTTGAGAATCGACTCAGCCTTGGCTTTGGCCGCAGCATCTGCCTTGGCATCGGCGCCTGCCGGCACTGAGATGAGAATGTGCCGCGAACGGGCCTGTTCCGGCTCGGTGTACTCAGACTGGTGCTGGTTGTAGTACTGCTGAATTTGCTGCTGTGTGGGCTGCGGAACGCCGCCGGGAATCTGGCTCGGCGTGAACATGAAGTATGCAATCTTGCGCTGCTCCGGCACAGCGCTTGCGTATTGCGACGCATTCTTTTTGAAAAAGGCTAGCAGCTCACTGTCAGTGGGATTGATCGTCTTGCGCAGATCGTCTGCCGAAATCACCGCGTAGTCAAACTTGATCTTCACATTCTGCTTGCGATAGGCTTCGCGAACTTCCTGATCGCTCACCGAAACGCCGGCAGTGATGTAAGCCTGCAACCTCCGGGCGATGATGTCGTCCTTAATGCCCGCTTCAAAATCGGGGACCGACATGTTGAGCCGCTCAGCGATGAGCGCCTGATACTGCGACTGACCGATGAACTTGCCGTCAGGGAACAGCACTGCGCCGGTGGGGCCGGTGCGCAGATACTGGCTCACGTCGTCGCTGGTGGCGGTAATGCCGAGCTTGGCCGCTTCCTGCAATAACACCTGCTGCTGCACAAGCTGCTGGCCAACCTGCGCCTCAAAGAAATTCAGGATCATCGGATTATCGGCGTACTGCGGGTTGCGCTGCTGCAGCTGCTGGCGGGCAACCTGCTCCACCTTTACCTGGCTCACCTCTTCACCGGTGGAGAGAATCTTGCTGTACCAGTGCGGATAAACGACAGCAAAAGTATTCTCCGAAGTGGCTCCGCCGGCCATCAGGCCCGGAATCAGGTAGACGCACATGGATATGGAGGCGGCGCCAATGATAACGACCAAGAGCGCCTTGACGAACCGATTGTCATTTTGCAGGAAACGAATCATGGATGGACTTGAACCTTCGACTCTCTACGCGCTAGCGCCGTGCGCTCCCAAGCGGCAATCCAATCCACCCGCGGTGCACATCCGGCAACTGCGCAAATCTCGCACGATGCGACTTTCTTATTATATTCGACGTTCAACCAGCCCTGACAGGCTCTATCAGCGAACCTGCAAAACACTTCGGGCATCCCAACTGGGATGCCCGAAGTGCTTTGCGAAGATGGCGTTGCGATTAGCGCCAGTAGTACATTCCGCCGGCCATGAAATACGGGCGGTAATACACCCTGGGATAGTAGCCGTAGGGGTAAGGAGACCTGTAGTACATGTACCGCGGGCCATAGCGATACGGCGGCGGGCGGCGCTGATAGAGTGACGGGCCGCCGGGGTACAACCCCTGGGCCAGTCGCGCGGCTTCAGCCTGGCTCACCGGATTTACGGTCAGCGGCGCTTCCAAATGGAAGCTAACCAGAGCCTCAGCAGGAATCCAGACGCCTGGCCCTGAAGAGGCTGCCGAAGCTGCTGTTCCTGCGCCCACGCCTGCCGCTGCACCCACGGCGCAACCAACGCCACGCCCAACTGCGCAGCCGATGATGGTGCCCACCAGACCTGCGCCTACTGCGTTGCCAACTGTCCGGCCGGCCTTGTTGGGCCCTCTCACCCTGAACTCGTCTGAAGTCACTGGATAGGTTCTGCCGCCAAGATCGAGCGAGGTAAGCTGCAGAGCCAGTACCGGCTTGCCGGAGAGTTGCCCGGAACCCGGCTGGTGGCTTTCAGTTACAACGCCATGAAGTACGGCTCCGCGCGGAATGGCGAGTACGCCGCCATAGGTCACGTCGGTGATCAAGGTGAATTGAACCGGTTGGCCGTCCTGGGCGTGCTTGGTCGCAAGCGGCTCCATGGTTCGCAACTGCAAAAGCGTCCCATCGGGAATGGTCACCGGTCCGGTAGCCTGACGATATTGCGGCTCGGGCTGCCGGTACTGAGGCGGATACGGCGATCCATACTGCGGACGATTCTGCGGGTACGGCTGCCGATTCTGACCCTGCTGAGGGTACTGCTCCTGCCCGGAGTATTGCCCTTGATCCGGATACTGACTCGTCTGCGGATATTGATCGGGCGGCGGTCCCGCTTGCGGATATTCCTGCGGAGAGGTAGAAGGTGGCCCGTTATCAGGCGGAGCGTTGCTCGCCGTCTGCGGAACGTCGTTCATATCAGGTTGAGGTTCTGTATTCTGCGCTTCCTGCGGATTGCCCACGGTCAGATTGTTATTGACCTTGGTCACGCCGGGGACCTTGGCTGCTACCGATCCCGCCAGCTCTTTCGAGGCTTCAGAAGAAACCGTTCCGGCCAGTGTTACTTCGCTCTCAATTGTTGCCGCGGTAATCAGGTCATTCTTTAGAGACTGCTCGGCGTCGAGAGCATGCACTACATCCATCTCGATCTGCCCATCGGTGCGCTGAGCGCCAGCTGCGGCATCTTGTGCATACGGCATGGCTACGCCAAGCAACAAAATTCCAGACAAGGCCAGGAAACTTAACGAACGTCTCTTCATAATTGACCGTTTCATATCTATATCTCTCCCCAGTCGACCGGGCGTCTCGGGCCGCCGCCGGGCGGGCAAATACCCGCCCGGCAAAAGAGACGCTTACATGGGTTGTGGTCCCGGCTTGCCTGTTTAGACGCCACGGGGCACAACCCGTTAATTGTTGGAACCCGAACCACCGGAAAAAGTTCCGCAGGATGCGGCTCGCCGGAAAGTCCCACCCGAAACCCGTCCCCAGCCTCTCCCCCGAGGCCAATTTTTACCGGAACCGGCCGGAGAGCCTTGCATCCAAAGCAGAGGAGGAGTTCCCCACAATGTCCCAACGGCTGAGGTACGGCAAAGCATTCCCTGAAGGTATCCACGCACTTTTTGAACTCGGAAAGGTCATCAATGAGGGCGGGCTGGAGCCCTCGCTGCTTGAACTGGTCAAGACCCGCGCCTCGCAGATGAACGGCTGCGCCTACTGCATAGATATGCATACCAAGGATGCTCGCGCCGCGGGCGAGACCGAGCAGAGACTTTACGCCCTGTCGGCTTGGGAAGAGACTCCCTTCTACACTCCGCGCGAACGCGCCGCCCTGGCCTGGACCGAGGCCATTACCGACATTCAGAAAGAGCATGCTCCCGACTCTCTCTACGAAGAGGTCCGCAAGGAGTTCAGTGAGGCCGAGCTGGTTAGGCTTACATTCGCCATCACGCAGATCAACACCTGGAATCGAATTTCAATCGCCTTCAGGGTTGAGCCGGGAACCTATCAGCCACAGGAAAAAGCTAAATCCGCAGATTAGTCGAAGAGGCTCACGCCGGCTGCTTCTAAAGCGCGCCGCCTGGCCAATTCGGCGTCATGCGGATTAAGTCGAGGCCGCCCATATCTTCAAGCGCAAACTCCGGAGAAGTGGCGGGAACAGCCACCATGGCCCTGGGAGGCAGATCGATTGGATCGAACTGCCTCCCGGTGATACGGCCCGCTCCCGATGCCGCAAAAAGAAACGCCAGCCCGGATGCCGAACGCGAAGCTGCACGGAGGCTCCGGCCATTACGTTCGCCATCTACCTTGATTTGCTCAACACAGAAATATTCCGTATCAATGAGAACGGTCCGGTCGCCAAGCACTTCCGGCTGCACCTTGCCTGCCTGGGTTGTGAGGCGTGTCGCCTCCAGTGCCTTTTCAATATGCAGTTCGCGAGGCCGGCCATAGTCGTACATGCGGTAGGTCAAATCGCAGTTCTGCTGGGTTTCTAGTAGAACCGCCCCCGGCCAGATGGCATGAACCGTTCCCGCATCCACAAAAATCATGTCGCCCTTTGCCACCGGCAGAATGTTCAGGCTCTCCTCAAGCGTCCCGCCCTTGATTCCCTTCTCCACCTGCTCCGGCGTAACGCCTGGTTCGAGTCCGACGGCAACTCGCGCGCCAAGCTGCGCGTCGAGAGCATACCAGCACTCCGTCTTTCCTCTGGGATGGCCGTACTTCTGCGCCATGGTGTCGTCAGGATGCACCTGCACGCTCAGCTTCTCTTTCGCAAAAATCACCTTGATCAGCAGCGGAGAACCCTCAACACGCACGCCTGCGCCTAGCAACTCATCGTGAAACTCGCGAAACATCGTGTCGAGACGCTTGCCCTTATGTGGCCCGGTACCAACCATGCACATGTCACCCGTAAGCCAAGCCTCGCCTATCGGATCGCTCTCGGCGCGGACATCGAACCACGGACGCAGATCTCCATATCCCCACACCCGCACTTCGAACTTCGGTTCAATGCGAAACGGTGCAAGTTGCGGTAAGACTGCTTTAGGGCTGGTGGTCATGTATGGTCTTCAGTCCGCGTGAAAGATCGTTCGAACTTACGGTTATCCTACAACCTGGATTCGAACTGAGCACCGCGATTTCGAGGCTCTAATCTCGCTCGCGCTCAAACAAAGCTCCGTAAGGTCCCTACGGCATGTCGCTCCCTCCGCCGAATCAGGACTGTGCTAGCCTATTTCGTAACATGCGCCGCATAATTTGTCCTGTCTTGTCATCAGTGGCCGTTTGCGCCGCTGTTTCAATCGTCTCTGCTCAGTCCTTTACGCCCAGGACGATTCAGTTCAATGGCGTTCCCGAATACACCAATCAGGAATTACTCGCTGCCGCCGGCATCAAGATGGGTGAACCGCTCAACGCCGGGAAAATTGCAGCCGCAGGCCAGCGGCTCATCGACTCCAGAATGTTCGCGAAAGCCTCCTATAAATTCAATGACCAGGAAGTCATCTTCGAGTTATCCCCCGAAACCTCCCTGCTTCCGGTTCACCTGGATAACCTTCCCTTAGCAACAGGAAGCGAGTTAAATGAAAAACTGCACGCGCTGCTTCCCCTCTTTCACGGTAAGGTGCCTTCTGAAGGTGGATTGAATGATGAAGTTGCCAGAGCGCTGGAGCAGATCCTTGCCCACCAGGGCTTGACCGCCGTCGTACAGGCAACAGCAAGTGAAAGTCAAACCACGGACGCGGTCGTTACTTACTCCATTGCTTCGCCGCCCGTAACTGTGGGTGACATCAAATTCACCAGCGAATCCGCAAAACTCGATGCGGGCGCGCAGCAGATCTTAGACAAGCTCATCGGATCGCCGTATCAGGTCGATGGCAGTCCAAGCCAGATTTCTACTTACCTGTCCAATTACTACCGCGATAAGGGCTATGTTGAAGCTGCCGTCGACATCCTGCCTCTGGGTACTGCAACTGCCGAGCCCGATTCAATCCACGTTCCATTCACCATCACTGTAAAACCAGGCATCCGGTACAAGCTGTCGTCGGTAGAGCTGGCGCCTGATTTGCAGGTGTCGCAAGCTGATTTCGATCAGCAGTCACAAATCCATCCCGGCGACATTGCGGATCACCAGCGCGTTATTGAGAACTGGGAGTTTATCGCGCGCCAGTACCACAATCACGGCTACATGAAAGCAAGCATTCATCCGGAACCGACATTCGACCGCGACAAAGCAACCGTGCACTATTACGTGACCGCGGACCCGGGACCTGTTTACACCATGGGTAAGCTCACCTTTGAAAATTTCTCCGGAGATGTACGCGATGCCATCCAAACTGCGTGGAAGATGCCCGAGGGTGCAACCTTCAACGAAGGCGCAATCCGCGGATTGTTCGCAACCCAGGATGTGAATCCTGCGCTGGAACGCGTCCTTGCCCGAATCCGCATCAGCTATAAACTCACCCTGCAGGACAACGACCACTCCGTAGATGTCGTCTTGCGGCTGGAGAAGAAACCCTAGACGGGCTATCCTCTTTTCCATGCCCCACTCAGTGATTCTCGACCACATGTTCCAGATGCCGCTTCCGATTCTTGAAAAGCTGGCTCGCCCCGTCATTGTGTATCTGGCTCTAGTGTTGCTGTTGCGCATGTTTGGCAAACGAGAGCTGGCACAACTGAATCCCTTCGACCTGGTCGTCCTGCTTTCTCTCTCGAATACCGTCCAGAACGCCATCATCGGCCCGGACGACTCGGTCACTGGTGGCATCATCGGCGCCTTCGGCCTGCTCGCAATCAACTGGCTCGTGGTGCGCACGCTCTTCCGCTCGCCTCGCCTTACGCGTTTGCTTGAAGGCCACTCCACAGTTCTGATCCGCGATGGCCACGTCGATAAGAACGCGTTGGATCGCGAGTCGCTCAGCCACGAGGAACTGGCTGAAGCCATTCACCGCCAGGGTTTTGAGCGGATCAGCCAGGTCAAGCGGTGCATCCTCGAACCCAACGGCACGTTTTATATGGAGGGGTTCGAGCCCGCCGCTGCCGACGAGCGCCACGCCGAGCTGCTCGCAAAGCTTGACGCGCTCAGCCGCCAGGTAGCCACGCTGCGCGCACAGTAGGTTCCGCAAAGTGTGGGCATTTGCACCGCGGGCTCTGCCCAATGCCACCGCTCTGATTTACAATTCGGCACGGCTTTCGCTCTCCAAATCAACGGCAGGAGAAGACTCCAATGGCAATGACCCGTCGCGACTTCCTGATGACCAGTGCCGCAGCGGCCATGCTTCCTCAGTCAGCACTGGCAGCGGACCGGCCGATGAATATCGTCCTGGTATTTTGTGACGATCTCGGCTACGGAGATATTGCCGTGTATGGCGGCGCAAATCCCACACCCAATCTGGTCAAGTTCGCTTCGGAAGGTATGCGCTTCTCAAACCTCGACAGCGCCGATCCAGTTTGCTCGCCTTCACGCGCGTCTCTTCTCACCGGCCGCTATCCCACTCGCGTCGGCGTACCGCGCGTTCTGTTCCCAAAAGATACAAACGGCTTGAATCTGGACGAAGTCACGCTAGCCGACATGCTCAGGGCGAAAGGCTACAAAACCTGCGCCATCGGCAAGTGGCACCTTGGACTGCCTGAGAAATACCTGCCCACCAGCCGCGGCTTCGATGAGTACTTCGGCGTTCCCTACAGTGTGGACATGGACCCGCGGTTGTTGATGGACGGAACCAGAGTGCTTGAGCAGGAAACCGACGTCGACTACCTGACTCAGCGCTACACCAGGCGGTCTATCGATTTTATTGAACGATCGAAAGGCGGTCCCTTCTTCCTCTACCTTGCGCACTCCATGGTTCATATTCCGCTCGGCGCAAGCCCCGCGTTCAAGGGCAAGTCGGGATTGGGCCTCTACGGCGATGCTCTGGCGGAAATTGACTGGGGCTTTGGCGAGATCATGAAGACGCTCGACCAGCACGGTCTCCGTGAGAACACTCTCGTCATCTTCACCTCGGATAATGGACCGTGGTTTGAAGGCAGCCCCGGCCGGTTGCGTGGCCGCAAGACCGACACCTACGAAGGCGGGGTGCGCGAACCGTTCATCGCCCGCCTGCCTGGAAAGATTCCCGCCGGTTCTGAATGCAATGCACTCGCATCGCTGATGGACGTAACGCCGACAGTCGTAAAGCTTACCGGCGCCAGGCCAGGTCCAAAGCCATTCGACGGAATCGACATATGGCCCCTGTTGTCTGGCGAGAAGAAGTCGATTGAACGCGATGTGCTATTGTTCTTTGACAACGTGAACCTGCAGGCCGCGCGGTGGAACCGCTGGAAGCTGCACCTGACGCGCTACGATCAGGAATCCTACAGCGTCATCGCAGGGCACCATCAGGTCAACTACGCACTAAAGAGTCCCGAGCTATATGACATGGATCGCGATGTGGATGAGAGTTACGACATTGCGCCGCTTCATCCCGACATCGTAGCCAGAATCTCAAATCGGGTTACGGAATTGCTGACAGGCTTTCCAGCCGACGTCCAACAGGCGTGGGCCGAAACCAAGAGCCGCGTCAATGTCGAAACGCGCATCGGAGCGCGGCCACACGGACCGAGCTAAGTCTGCCTCCGCAATTTCGGGCACCGTCTATTTCCACTCCATCGCGCCCGGCTGCTTCGAAATAATATCGGACGCGACGCGGTTACAATCGCTCTATGCACGACGTAGTGGTGTATTCACGCAAGGGTTGTCATCTCTGCGACATCGTCAAAGAGAAGCTTGAGCAGATCCAACCCCAGGCCGACTTCCAATGGCGCGAGATCGACATCGATGCCGACCCGGAGTTGCAGCAGAAATACAACGATGAAGTACCCGTAGTCTTCATTGATGGGCGCAAGGCGTTCAAGTACCGCATCGACGAGCGTGAGTTCCTGCGTCTGCTTGCGAGAAGAGCCGGCGCTTAGAGCGAATTGGTCTCGAAATCGCCGTCACTTACTCCCACTCGATGGTGCCCGGCGGCTTCGACGTAATGTCGTATACCACGCGATTGATGCCCCGCACCTCATTCACAATGCGGTTCGAGATGCGTTTCATCACCTCGTAGGGCAGGGGAGTCCAGTCAGCAGTCATGCCATCCTCGGAATGCACCGCGCGCACCGCAGCCGTGTAAGCGTACGTGCGCTGGTCGCCCATCACGCCCACACTCATCACCGGCAGCAGTACCGCAAAGCTCTGCCATATCTTCGAATAGAGCCCGGCGGTCTTGATCTCGCTCACAACAATGTCATCGGCCGCCTGCAACAGCGCAACTCGCTCCGCCGTTACCTCTCCGAGAATGCGCACCGCAAGTCCTGGCCCCGGGAACGGCTGCCGCCCCAGAACATCCTCCGGCATGCCCATGTCGCGGCCAATACGCCGCACTTCATCCTTGAACAGATCGCGCAGTGGCTCAATCAGCTTCAGCTTCATGCGCTCCGGCAATCCGCCAACATTATGGTGGCTCTTGATGGTCTGGCTCGGACCCTTCACGCTCGATGACTCGATTACGTCGGGATAGAGCGTGCCCTGCACCAGCCAGTCAACACCGCCTGACTGCTGCGCAATGCGGTTCGCTTCGTCGTCGAACACGGCGATGAACTCCGCGCCGATGCGCTTGCGTTTCGTTTCAGGATCGGTAACGCCTTCAAGCTGCGCTAAGAAACGTTCGCTCGCATCCACGGCCACAATGTTCAATCCCAGTTTGTCGCGCAGATTCTTCTGTACACTGATGAACTCGTTTTTGCGCAGCACGCCGTTGTTCACAAAGATGCAGGTGAGCTGGCTGCCAATAGCTTTGTGCACCAGCATCGCCGCTACCGACGAATCCACGCCACCCGAAAGCCCGCAGATCACGTGATCCTTGCCGACCTTGGCGCGAATCGAGGCAACGGTTGTCTCAACAAAGTGCGCCGGAGTCCAGTCGCCCGCCGCGCCGCAAATGTTGAACAGAAAATTCTTGATCAGCTGCGAGCCGAGCGGTGTGTGGTGCACCTCGGGATGAAACTGCACCGCCCAGATGCGGCGCTCCTCGTTGGCGATGCCCGCCAGCGCATTTGACGTGACCGCAGTGCGATGAAATCCCGGTGGCAGTTCCAGCGCTTCGTCGCCATGGCTCATCCAGACGGCTAGCGTCGGCGGCAAGCCAGCGAAGAGCGGCGTGGCCGCATCTTCAATACTCACCTCAGCATGGCCGTACTCGCGCTTGGACGCCGAACGCACCTTGCCACCCAGGTGATGCACGATGAACTGCAGCCCGTAGCAGATGCCCAGGATCGGCACGTCCAGTTGGAGCAGCTTTGGATCGGCCGCCGGCGCATCGGCGTCGTAAACCGACGAGGGCCCGCCGGAAAGAATCAGGCCCACGGGCTTCAGCGCCTGAATCTCAGCCAGTGGCGCCGTGCAAGGCAGCACGACGGAAAAGACATTTTGCTCGCGAATGCGGCGGGCAATCAGTTGAGTGTACTGAGAGCCGAAGTCGAGAATAACGATTGTCTGGGTGTCCACAATTCAGTTTTGCAGGCGGCGTGCTGGCCTGTAAAGACATCCGTAGCCGTCTAAGCGTTTTGGCGCGCTTCCGCTCACGGCAGCCTTGCCGTGAGCGGCATGTACCGATGCTTGCAGTCACTCCTCCATCAACAGGTCTACTCGACCTGGTTTTTGTACACCACGCCCGCCTTCATCACGAACTTCACATCTTCTACGGTTTTGATGTCCTGCAGAGGATTCTTCTCCACCGCGATGATGTCGGCCCACTTTCCCGGTTCCAGTGTGCCGGTTTTCGCGGTCCAGTTCATCAGGTCCGCGGCATTGATCGTGGCCGTTTGCAGCGCCACCAGGGGGCTCATTCCCTCCTGATTCACATACACATCCAGTTCATGTGCATTCAACCCATGCGGATACACCGCGGCATCCGTGCCCATGGCAATCTTTACGCCGGCCTGGATGGCGCGCTTGATATTGTTCTTAGCCACCGCGGTTACGTCAATCATCTTTTGCTTATAGAAGTCCGGCAAATTCCCCTTCTCGATCAACCAGTCTTCCAGATACAGTGTCGGCACCAGGTAGGTTCCGTGCGCCTTCATCGCAGCAATGCCCGCGTCGTCTATATAGCTGCCGTGCTCAATCGAGTCCACGCCCGCCTCGGTCGCCCACAGAATTCCCTGAGATCCATGCGCATGCGCCGCCACTTTGCGCCCCAGCCGGTGCGCGTCCGCCACAATCGCTTTCATCTCCTCCATCGTGTATTGCGAGGCCTGCGGATCGTCGCCCTTCGATAGCACGCCCCCCGTCGCACATATCTTGATCAAGTCCGCTCCATACTTGATGTTCTTCCGCACCATGTGTTGAACCTCATCAATTCCATCGGCCACACCATCGGCGGTTACTCGATAGGAAGCTGGCAACAGATTCTCGTCGCAGTGGCCGCCCGTAATTCCCAGCGGCGGCCCGCTCACCAGCATGTGGGGGCCAGGAATTTGGCCAGCGTCGACCGCATCGCGCAAGTCCACGTCGCTATAGCCGCCTGCCCCGACATTGCGCACTGAGGTGATACCCGCCATCAGCGTGGTGCGCGCGTTGGCAACCCCGTTGATCGCCTCCTTGGCCGTTGTCGTGGTCAGTTCATGGTAGGGATCGAAGTTCGTGTCATAGGTCAGGTGTGTGTGCACATCGATCAGCCCTGGCAGTACTGTCAGCCCCTTCAGGTCTACAACCTTGTCGGTAGGCTGCGCTGGCTCTGAGCTTGTTGGAGCGATCGATTGAATTTTGTCGCCCACCACAACAATCGTCTGGTCGTTCAGCATCTTGCCGGTCTTCACATCCAGCAGGTGTCCGGCGCGCACCAGGGTCCGAGTAGGTTCCGGTTTGGCGGCGTGCTGGGCAAAAAGTGAGACTGCACCCATCGCAAGAGAGACCAATATTGCGCTTCTTGACTGAAAAACCATGACTTCGCCTCCGTGGAATTCGCAGAGGCAGTGTAGCAAAGGTCCCCGGCAAAGCCTTCAGATAACCTTTCCAGCAGGCTATCGACGTGCACGAAGATTGAATATGCGCGAGTTTTCAGTGTCGCAGGGCACACAAATCAGAATTAGGCCAGAGAGAAAAACCCGCCATAACCAGCGACATAAGCCTTTCTTTTTAAATACCTTACGCCCAATAAATTGGGCACGGTAACCACTACTCGGTTACCTCTACCACGTATTTTCACCATTACTGATGCACCCGGCGTTACAGCGAAAGCTGCATTGCGCATTGTGTTTTATCGACCTAAAGTCGTGATCCATAGAGCAAGTGAAGTTCTCATTCGAATGCACTCGTTGGTCTCCAAACTTCACGCTCACTGGCAAATAGATCGGCAATGGAGGTCAAACCTGATGCTCGATAACGTATTTAGCCTCACCTCAACCATGTGGACCACTCCGGCGTTTTGGGCCGCACTGTCTCTGGCAGCCATGTCCCTGTTCTCAGTGGTTGCATTCAAGCTGACACGGTCCTCGGTCTCCCTTGCCTGGATCAGAGCCGATAAGCATGCACCGGTTCAAGCAATCGAGAACACCGAGAAAATCGTGAACAGTGAGGAGACCTCGGACACCTCGGAGGAGATACCATCGTGGCTCCACGCCATAACAGACGAGGATCAAGTGCTCGCCGACCGGCTCTCCAACTTACCCAGCAAAGTTCAGGCTCCGCAGAACAACCTCTCGGACGAGGTAAGGCGATGGCTCGAGATGGTGGAGAATCTCAACCCAAGACTCGATCGCAACTCGGCTAATCGGCCGACTGCATAAGTCGCAGGATACCGTCGCTTCTGGTCAGGCGGAAACCAAACAACGATTCCCCTGATCGATAAGTGGAGGAGGAACGGCCGGCTGGTTTCTTCAGCCGGCCCGTTCTTTTTGAGGCTCAATTGCAGCCACTACAATCAGTCAATCACTTCTATGCCCACTGCTTGCCCAACGCACCCAAATCCGCACGTCCCAGGTCTTCCGGCGTCATCGCGACCCTGAATTCCACTTCCGCATTCAAAGCTAGAAACCAAGGTTCCGCAAGTCGCGGAACGTCGGATGGGCTATCGACATTCACAATTGCGACAGCTCCTCGCTTGCCTTCGCGCTCGCTGAACCAGATGTGCTCAGGCTTGACGGCCTCCATGATCTTTTTCATGGTCGCCGGAATGGTTCCGTTTCTTACTCCGGTATTGAATGGCTCAATGGGGAATTGAACCAGCATCATCATGCGCATCTTTCTACCTCCATGTTGCTGGTTTGTCTTGATTCAGCTAACCGGCACGGGCCAGAGAATAGCATGTCCTCCAGTCCATTGGCCCCTGATTTATAACCGCTTGTCACAGCTTTGGCATACGATCACCGAATCGGAACACGTTACATGTTAGCCTTCTACCAAGCTGCTCGCCGCTCGTTCGGCCTCAGCAGATATCGTCCCGGCCCTCCTCCGCAGGCACTTCGCCTGCTGGCAGACGCGGCTGGTTGACCGTTTTCTGAAAGGTACTACCTATGAAATGCTCCCGCATTATCCCTATTTTGATTTTTTCTCTGGTCACTGCTTCGGCTCCGAGCCTGTTGAACGCCCAGGAAGATTCCGCAAAGCCGCAGCCGGTGAATGAAATCCAGAGCTTCGATGCCTCGGCGATCGACCCCTCAGCGAATCCATGCACGGATTTCTATCAGTACGCTTGCGGCAACTGGCTCAAGAGCAATCCCATTCCTTCTGACCAGGTGCGCTGGGTACGTTCCTTCTCGCTGCTTCGCGAACGTAATCGCTACCTGCTCTGGAAGATTTTGGATGATGCCGCCAAGGACCCCAAGACGCCACTGCAGCAGCAGTACGGCAGCTTCTATGCCGCGTGCATGGATATCGGCACGACAGAAAAGAAAGGCATCTCGCCCATTGAGCCCGCTTTCGACAAGATCGCCTCGCTCAAAAGCACCAAAGATCTTCCCGCACTCATGAGCTGGCTTGAGAATAACGGCACTCCTGATGGCTTTTTTGAGTTCGAAGTGGGTCAGGATGACAAGGATTCATCCAAGCAGATTGCGCAGATCTACCAGGGCGGCATTTCCCTGCCCGACCGCGACTATTACATCGTGGATTCCGCGCGCTTCAAGACCATCCGTGCCGAATACGTCGAGCACATGAAGAAGATGTTCACTCTTGCCGGCGACACGCCCGCGCAGGCCGAGAAGGAGGCCGACGCGGTGATGAAGATCGAAACCGCGCTGGCACAGGCTTCAATGAGCCGCACCGAACTCCGCGATCCCGAAAAGCGCTACCACATCTACACTGTCGCGGACCTTGGCAAGCTGGCGCCCTCATTTGACTGGAGTGCTTACTTCAAAGCAATCGGTATCGCTCACTTCGACAGTTTGGATGTTGCTACTCCGGACTTTTTCAAGGCTCTTAGCGGCTTGATCGCAAGCGAGCCGGTTAGCGCGTGGAAGAGCTATGTGCGTTGGCACGTTCTGCACGGACAGGCCCGCCTGCTCTCAAAGGCCTTCTTCGACGAAGACTTCAACTTCTTCGGCAAAACGCTCACGGGCCAGCAGGTGCCGCTCGCGCGCTGGAAACAATGCTCAACCATGACCGACAATGCGCTCGGAGAAGCCGTAGGCCAGGATTGGGTAAAGGAGTATTTCCCTCCCGCCGCCAAGGACAGCATGGACAAACTGGTGGCCGCGCTTGAAAAGTCGCTCGGCGACGATATCAAGACGCTGCCCTGGATGAGCGAGGCGACCAAAAAGGCCGCCGAGCAGAAGCTTGACGCCATTCGCAATAAAATCGGCTATCCCGAAAAGTGGCGCGACTACTCAAGTGTCAAGGTGAGCCGTGACGATCTGGTGGGCAACATGCACAACGCCGCTGTTTACGAGCGCAACTACAACTACGCCAAACTCGGCAAGCCCGTGGACGAGAAGGAGTGGGGCATGACGCCGCCCACCGTAAATGCCTACTACAACCCTTCGTTCAACGACATCAACTTCCCGGCTGGCATTCTGCAGCCTCCGTTCTTCGACGCGAAAATCGATCCTGCGGTGAACTTTGGCGGCATCGGCGTAGTCATCGGACATGAAATGACGCACGGCTTTGACGATGAAGGCTCGCAGTACGACGGCCAGGGTAACCTCCGTGAATGGCAGACACCGGCAGATCGCAAAGCATTCCAGGAACGCACCGAGTGCATTGCCGATGAGTACAGCAAGTTCGAGGCTGCTCCCGCCCAGGGCGATACACCAGCACAGTACCTGAACGGCCACCTCACCCTTGGTGAAAACACCGCCGACAATGGCGGCCTTCGCATCGCATACATGGCGCTTATGGACACGCTTGCGGAGGAAGGCAAGAGCATGGAAGAAAAGATCGGCGGCTTCACTGAGGCGCAGCGCTACTTCCTTGGCTTTGCCCAGGTCTGGTGCCAGAACACCAAGGACGCCGCAGCTCGCCAGGCTGCTCTGGTCGACCCACACTCGCCCGGCAGAGAGAGAGTCAACGGTTCGGTCCAGAACTTCGACGAGTTTGGTAAGGCTTTTAACTGCAAAAAGGGCACACCCATGTACCCGACAAACTCCTGTCGCGTCTGGTAGTCAAAAGCCCACCCGCGTGGCGCTCCTCGAGGAGCGCCACGTCCCGGAATCTCCGCCCCGACTTACAACGCAGGAACGATGCGCGGGCGGGAGCCCTATCACTTATTGATAAAGACAATCGTCCCTTCGGCGCCAGACGACTCGCTATCGGGCTTTCCGTTTTCATATATATTGCGCAGTTCAACGTGAGCTCCAACACGGGAGAAATTGCGCGCCACTCTTGGCAGTGGCTGTTTCACCTTGATCCTACGTTGACCTTTGCCGCCTCGAACACGTCCAAATGCCAAACGCTTTATGTACAGCCAAACCAGTCCCGCGGGGGGTAATACGGGCAAGGCTCTGGGCGGGATAACCTCGGAAACAGCATTGTTTTAGGCCTCAGCGGGTTCGCGCTAGGCACAACCCGGCCTCGGCTTTTACAATGCATCAGGGACCCGTCCCAACCCAGCTCTGCTGCGGAACGATCAAACTTGGCGGCACACGCCCAACCAGGATGAAGGAATCGCATGAAGTTCACGAAATTCGGCAAGGCAGTTCTGATGAGCGCCCTCTCTGTGGGCGTCATCCTAGGCGTTTCGTCTTGCGTTCGCAGTTATACGGTCGGCTACATCTATGTCACTGGAACGGTCACCGCGCAGTCCACAGGTAACGGCATCATCAGTGGGTACAAGATCGACCACAATACGGGCTTCCTGACTCGGATCAATACGTTTCCCGTATCCTCAGAAGGCGCCAATCCGGGCCGCGCCGTGCTGGTCAACGGAAGCCGCTTCCTTTATGTCCTGAACCAGGGTACGAACGCTCAAGGCGGCGCCACCTGCACCACTGACAATCCCTGCCAGAACTCTAATATCACCCAGTTCGCTGTCGGCGGAAACGGCACTCTGACCTACCAGCAGACTTTCTATACGCAGGGCATCAACCCCACCCGCATGCTCACTGATAGCACCGGCAACTTCCTTCTGGTTCTTGACCACGACTCCGTGGCCCCGAACGGTCAGCCGTCCAGCGCCACCAATCCGAATCCTCTTTGCCAGCTCGCACTGGGCAATGCAACCACAAATTGCGGCGATATTACGGTCTTCCAGATCAATCCCACCACCGGTCGCCTCACCCTGATGGTAAATTCCCAGGTCACTTCGGCCAGCGGCAGCCCGCTCACCTACTTCCCGGTTCCTTCCGACCCCATCGACTTTGCTGTGGCGGGCAGCTACGTACTCACGCTAAGCGGAAACTCTACGATCGGCGACTCTGTGTTCCCATATGCCTTTTCGAGCTCCAACGGTCAGCTGACCCTCAGCCAGAACAGCGCTCAACCGCTAGGCATTCACGCCGGCACCGCAATTGTTTATACGGCCAATGTGGTCTACGTTCTCGACAACGAGCCACTGACTATCACTTCGAGCAGCACGTTTAAGGCAGATACCTACCCCAGCCAGATTCTGCCCTACACCGTCGGCACCAACGGCGCACTCCAGGCGGAAACAAGCGGCGCCGTTCCTACAGATTCCACAGTCGCCAACCCCACTTCCTTACTAGTGGAAAAGAGCAAATTTATCTACGTGGCAAATCAGGGAAACAACGTTACGGGAACCAACAATCCCCAAAGCGGTATCACCGGATACCAGATCCAAAGCGGGTCCTCTTATCAGCTTAAGTTCACGACTCCCTCACTCTTCCCAGCTGGATCGGGACCGCAGTGCATCGTCGAGGATCCCTCTAACCAGTTCATTTACACCGCCAACTTCGGCGACTCGACTATCACCGGACTCGCGCTTGATCCTCGTAGCGGCGTGCTCACCAATCTGCACAACGTGGCCAGCAGTTATCAGCTCCAGGGACAGGCCAACTGGTGCCTGATTAACGGGCGTACGAACTAGACGGCCAACGGTCAAAGTGGCCTATCTCCGGACCGGGCCGGTCTGCGTGGCTCCCGAGGAACCGGGGCTGCGAAAAGAACTCAGCCGAATTCCGAGCGCTGCAAATTCCCAGTCGCTCGGGGTTCGAGTCAAAACTTGAGGTTTCAGGGCCTGCAGTTGGGGCGCCGTGACGAAAGATGCGCATGAAGTTGAACAAATCGAGCCAGCTTGTGCTGGTCTCCGCCGCCGGGCTGCTTGCGGCGGCACTTGTGACCGCCTGCTCCCAGATCACTGAGACCAGAACCGTGGACTATGTCTACGTGGCCAGCTCAAAAGCTGCCGGGGCCAACAACTACGGCGAGATCAATATCTTTGAAATCGCCTCCAACTCGGGCAAGATGCGGCAGATTCCAGCCTCTCCAGTGCCTTCGGGCGGCCGTTACCCGATCTCTGAGGCTGTTACTACCGACTACTCGAGCCTCTTTGTGGCCAACCATGACGACAATACGATCGTTCAGTTCGTCATCGGTTCTGACGGCAAGCTCTATTCGTATAACACCGTAAACACACCGGGCATCTTCCCGATCTCAATTGCCGCCAGCGCTGACAACCTCTTTGTCGCGGATGCCTACCAGCCGCTGCCGACGTGCTCCACGGCGTCTCCCTGCTCAGGTTCTATTGCCGTGTTCCCGCTGACCGCCGCTACCAAGACCGTGCCAACGGCGCTTGGACCAGCGGCCGTCAACGCCAACATTGGCGCACAGTACTGGCCGCTTACCCTTAGCGCCAATCCGTCTCACATCGTTGTGCCCTCCGCGGTTACTGTTGTGCCTTCGGGCAACTTCGTCTTTGTCAGCGCATACGACTCGACGGCCTCGCCGCACGTCGGCTACATCTTCGCCTTCGCGGTAGGCACTGGCGGAGTTCTCACATCGGTGGCCGGTTCTCCTTTCTCCGCCGGCATTCAGCCTTCCGCACTGGCCACTGACGCAAACGGCAGTTATCTCTATGCAACCGATTACGCCGGCAACGTGGTTTTCGGCTATTCGATAGCTTCAGGAGTGCTTACGCCCCTGAGCGGCAGCCCGTATCCTGCCGGGACCGCGCCTGCCGCGATTGCAGTAAATCAGGCGTACAACTACGCGTTCGTTGCCAACTCGATTGACTCCACCGTCACCGTATACTCCATCAGCAACGGTGTGCTCACCCGCCTCAGCAGCTATGGTGTCGGGGTGCAGCCGGTGGCAATCGGCGTCGATCCGTCAACGGAGCGATATATTTTCACTGCCAATTATCTTGGCAACAACATTTCGGGATTTGAACTACAGCGGACTGACGGGGCTTTGTTCCTTTCTCAGGGAACACCGTTCCCGAGTAATAATCAGCCCACCGCCGTGGCTGCCATTCCGCATAACGGCACTGGCGGCGGCATTCAGTAGCAAGTCGATCTACAGCTCCATTGCATGTCAATCGGAGCCGTTAGCAACATCCCGTAGCGGGCTTTTACAATACCTTGTACGGGGCAACCAAATAATGAGTTCTCAGGGGCTTGAATACTGATGGCCCATAACGAAGGAAGCGCATGAAGTTCAGCAAATTGAGCCAGCTCATTCTGGTCTCGGCCATCGGCCTTGTGGTGGCCGTATTTCTTACCGCGTGTCAGCTTGTGTCAATCGACTACGTTTTCGTGGCTGACTCAGCCGGCAATACTGTTGGCAGCGCGGGCCAGATTGAAACCTTCGCCGTCGACGCGCACTCGGGCGCACTGCGCTCCGTGGCCCCCGTCGTTTCTTCCGGCGGCATCAAGCCGGTTTCCATGGCTGTAAGCGGCAACTTCTATCACCTCTACGTTGCCAATGCCTCCAGCAATAACGTAGTTCATTTCACGATCGCCGACTCCGGCGTGCTCACAAAGAGTGACTCGATCACGCTCCCTGCCACGCCGGTTGCTGTGGCTGTCAGCGCAGACAGCAAGTACCTCTACGTCACCTACGGATCGGTATCGGCAACTCTGGCTGAGTATCCGCTCTCCACTGATGGAACCATCGGCTCAATTGCATCTCTGCAGACTCTCACCGTTCCCGGGTTCTCCAGCGACACAATTTTACCCAGCGGAGTGGCCATCATTCCGAATAACAACAATTCCACTACGACGCCGGCAAACCCTGTCGTGTATGTCTCCGCTTACGACTCTTCCGCCTACAATCCGGGCGGCACGCCCACCAGCGCCGCCAATCCGGGATGGGTGTTCGGCTTTGTTGTAGGTTCCAATGGCGCGCTTACACCTGTGAACGGCAGTCCTTACCAGGCAGGCGTCAAGCCCAGCGGCATCACTGCCGATCCGGTCAGTCGCTTCCTCTACGTAACCGACTTCGCCTCGAACCAGTTAATTGGCTACTCCATTCAGACCAATGGTTCTTTGAATTTCCTTACCAATGGACCATTCAGGACCGGCAACCAGCCCAAAGCAGTTGCCATGGATCCGCGCGGACTGTACCTCTACACTTCCAACTCGCTCGATTCCACTATTGGCGGGTACACAGTTTCTCTTCAGGACGGCACTCCATCCGCTGTCGTGAGTGTCAGTGGCATACCGGAAGTCGGTACAGATACTCAGCCGGTGGCAATCGGGGTTGAGCCGGCCCTCGGCCGTTTCGTTTATACCGCCAACTACCTGGGTAATTCCATCTCAGGCTTCCGTCTGAATGCCAACACCGGTGTCGTCAGCCAGACACAGGCAACGCCTTATCCGTGCGGAGCCAACCCAGCAGCGCTGGCCATCGTGCCTCACGGTAACCACTCCACCCAGTCGGTGACGCCGTAACAGTTGACAGTGATCAGTTGTCAGCAAAGAGCCCAGCCTTCGAGGTTGGGCTTTTTCATTTCGGCGTGAAAGCATCCAACGATTTACTCTCTCGCATCTGTTAGAAGCTGCTTTCTGACAACTGACAACTGTTCCCTGCCTTCTCACCGCCACACATGCAGCCAGCTCCGCAACTTGCGCTGTGCAGGCTTCTCAATAAGGTGCAAAGCGGCCAGCGCCAGCACGATCATCAGCGCATAGCTCAGCCACGGATCGAACCTTGCCAGGCCGAGCCTCTTCAGCACGCCCGACTCGTGCACAATGTTCCACAAATTGAAGTGCAATAGATAAAGGCAGTAGCTCGCTTCACCCACAAACACCAGTGGACGGATACTCAACGCCGAGGCCAGCAGATTCTTGCCGGCCAGTCCAAGAATGATGAATGCAAATAGCGGCATCAGCAGGCCGTCATGAATAATGGCGTACGGCACCAAGGAACCCATGCTGAGAATTGCGTAAATGCCACCGAATCCGATGAGCCCCATCCACAGACGCAGCTTGTTTTCCCGGTCGATCATCTGGTCAAGGCTGGCCAGCATGACGCCAAAAATAAAACTGGCCACGTGCGAGTACGGCGTATACTTCAGCGCCCACAGCCAAACCCCGTAGCTCCATCGATCGGGATGGATGATGCCGTCGGGATTGAAATACATGTACAGCGCGCCGGGAACCAGCCCCAGCATCCAAATGCCGAACATCTTGCCCAGGTGCGGCATCATGCGCACCGGCTTCTTCCACTTTGCCATCCAGGGGAAAATGATGTAGTAAAACGCCTCGGCTGACATGGTCCACGCCGGAGTATTCATAAAGGTCGATATCGCAGGAATCCATCCCTGCAACAACAACGGCGTAAGCACCACTCCGGTCCAGAACATCCCGTGAGTATGCGTCGCGTATTCACCCTTAAGTTCTCCAAGACTCAAAAGAAGGCTCAGAAGGTAAATCGGATAGATACGCGTGAAGCGCGCTTCGTAAAAGCGCTTGATATCGAGTTCGCCCTTGCGCGCGCGGTCGGCATAGTTATATGCCAGCACGAATCCCGACAGAAGGATGAAGTAACTCACCGAGATAAACCCGGCGTTGACTACTGGCGCAAGAAAGCCGAACCACTGTGGATTGGAGAAATGAAAGAAGACGATGTTGAGGGCCGCAAAACAGCGCAGGCCTGTTAAAGCATGCAACGGTGCTGGCTTACGGGTTTCCACCTGCTGTTTAACGTCTCCGGAGTAACAGGGGCCAAGGTTATTAGGTTATTAGGTTACAAGGGTTTCAAGAGAATCCTGGAGCGGGATCGGACCGGCGCACATGCCTAAAGGACTTGTACTGCGAGAATACGGTTCTGTGATCATCGGGACTTTGCCATATTTCTATTTGTGCTCGAGTCTTGTGGGCCACTTGTCCCCTTGGCCCCTCGTCCCCTGCGTCTATGCAGTCACCAGCGAGCCGACCTTCTCGCCCATAACAACACGCCGAATGTTGCCCGGCAGATTCATGTTGAAGATGATCATCGGCAGGTTGTTGTCTTTGCACAAACTCACCGCCGTCAGATCCATCACCTTCAACCCCTGGCGCAGGATTTCCATGTACGTGATCTCGTCGTACTTCACGGCATCCTTCACCAGCACTGGATCGGCGTTGTAGATGCCTTCCACCTTGGTGCCCTTCAAAAGCACATCCGCCTTGATCTCCATGGCTCGAAGACTGGCAGCCGTGTCCGTAGAAAAAAACGGATTGCCGATGCCCGCCGCAAAAATGACCACGCGGCCCTTCTCAAGATGCCGCACGGCGCGGCGGCGGATGTACGGCTCGGCAAGCTGATTCATAAAGACCGCAGACATCACCCGGCACTGCACGTTGCGCTTTTCCAGCGCGTCCTGCAGGGCAATGGCGTTGATAACGGTAGCCAGCATGCCCATACTGTCGGCGCTTACCCGGTCCATCTCCCGCGCCTGGCCTTCAATTCCGCGAAAGATGTTGCCGCCGCCGACCACCAAGCCGATTTCAACGCCGAGAGCGTGAATCTCTGCCAGTTCAGCGGTAATTTCCGCCACTTTTTCGGGGTCAAGACCTAACTTGCGCTCACCCGCCAGCGCCTCGCCTGATAGCTTGAGTACGATCCGTTTATACATCTCTCCCCGAGTATCGCATATGGATTCGGCCACCCGTCTCAATCGTTTTCGCCTCCCGCCAGATTCGCCTCCATGCGGCCAACTCTCAGTTGATAGACTCGGAATACAAGAGATTTATGTCTATCACCGAACTGCAAAAATCCATTGAGACGCACTTTGCCGCTGGCCCCGCCGCCGCCGGCGATCCAGCCGCTATGTCGGCCTTCCTAGCCCTTCGCGGAGCCCTTGAAAGCGGTGAAGCCCGCGCGGCCTCGCCCGATCCCGGCTCGCCCACCGGTTGGCGCGTCAACGCCTGGGTCAAACAGGGAATTCTGCTGGGATTCCGCCTCGGAGCCCTTGAATTTGTGCCTTCGGGCGGCCTCTCCTTTGTCGACAAGCACACCTATCCAGTGCAACTTTTTGAACCGGCCCGCGGTATCCGTATCGTTCCCGGCGGCTCGTCCGTCCGCGCCGGAGCCTACCTGGCCAAGGGCGTGGTCTGCATGCCACCCATGTACATCAACGCCGGCGCTTTCGTGGACGAAGGCACTATGGTGGACTCGCACGCACTGGTCGGCTCCTGCGCCCAGATCGGCAAACGTGTGCACCTGAGCGCAGCAGCCCAAATCGGCGGCGTTCTTGAGCCCATCAACGCCAGCCCAGTCGTTATCGAGGATGATGTGCTGGTTGGCGGCAACTGCGGCGTCTACGAAGGCACAATCGTCCGCAAAGGCGCGGTGCTGGCCCCTGGAACCATCCTTACCCGCGGTACACCGGTCTTTAATCTGGTCAACGGCGAAGTCCTGCGCGCAACCGAGGAAGCGCCGCTCATCGTCCCGGAAGACGCCGTCGTCGTGCCTGGCTCCCGCGCCGTCACCAAGGGCAAGGGGCAGGAGTGGGGCTTGAGCCTCTACGCCGCTGTCATCGTCAAATACCGCGACGACAAGACTAGCCTCAGCACCACCCTCGAAGATCTGCTGCGCTGACCAGCAAGGCCTCGCGGCGGATTCTCGACTGGCTAAAACGTCCTTACCGGCACTGGCTGATCGGGTCCCACCTTTCCGGTGGTCACCTCGGCAACGTAGAAGTTCTCGCCGCGAATGGTACAGCCCGCCATTCGCCGCATCATGGCCAGTTGCCCCACGTGGGTCAAGGCATCGGCTATAGGCCCTTGCGTAAGCCGTTCGATCGATCCTTGAACCGGCGCATCCGACGCCAGCAGTTCGTCGAATTTTCGCATAGCCTCGTAAAACCTGCCCATTTCTTCGACCCACGGCAGCGGCTCGGAGTTCTGCCAGCGTTGTCTGCCTTCGGCCATGCTCAATGCCCAATCCAGCAGGTCGCCCATATGAGCAAGAATTTGCACAGGTTGTCGTCCAGCCCCGTCGAAATAGGCAAAGCCTTCCGGGGCATTTTCAAGCACGCGCGTGGCGCGGTAGGCCAGTACGGCCAGCAAGTGGCGAAACAAATCGCGATCGGTTCCCATGTCTGCAAATATAGCGTGAGGAAGGGCTTGGTAGAGTTAGCACTGGAGCCTTTTCTCTGTTAAACTGAAAGTTCTGAGTCCAACTGCAGGAAAAGACAATGTCAATACATCCAGTAATGCAGCGCCTGGCCGACAAGCTGAAGCGCACCGATTTGCCAGACTTTGTACCCGGCGACCAGATCCGCGTCCAGGTCCGGATCAAAGAAGGCGAAAAAGAACGCCTGCAGGCTTTTGAAGGCCTGGTGATCGCCGTCAATCGCGGCCCGCAAGGCACCTTCACTGTCCGCAAAATGAGCTTCGGACAGGGCGTGGAGCGTATCTTCCCGTTCAACTCCAAGGTCATCGACAAGATCCAGAAGGTTCGCAGCTACCGTGTGCGCCGCGCCAAGCTTTTCTACATCCGCGGACTGCGCGGCAAGGCAGCGCGTCTTCGCGAAATCGACCGCGAAACCGGCAAGGTTCGTGCCTAGTCTCTTCAACGCATTTCGTTCAACAAGACCCTCAGCAATCGCTGAGGGTTTTGCTTTTCACAGCACTTCTCTTCTCATGAGGTCCGCATGACGATTGCAGTGACTCCCACGCCTCCCTATTACGCCGTGATCTTCACCTCAACAAGAACTGACGGCGACAACGGCTACGAAAAGATGGCCCAGGCCATGTTCGATCTCGCAACGGAACAGCCCGGCTTTCTCGGCTTCGAATCCGCGCGCAACTCGATTGAGGCAAGCGCAGGTCTCGGCATCACCGTCTCCTACTGGGAAAGCGCCGAGTCCATCGCCGCATGGCAGCGCAACTCGGCTCATCTGGTTGCACAACAACGTGGACGCGCTGAGTGGTATCAGGCATTCAAAGTACGCATCTCGAAAGTAGAGCGCGATTACGCCTTCGAGCGCATAGCATCCTTTTGACTCACTCTTATAAATTCGAGTGTCCATCCTTCAAGCACACTTTGCTCGAAGGGTAGGAATGCAACGCAGTCAGTTCCAGCGCAAACAAGCTAAAGGCTAATGGCTAATAGCTAACGGCTTTTACCTGAGAGCTGCATTAAACTGTTCCCATGGCCAATGCTCCGATATGCGGATGGAAGCTTGAAACTGCCGCGCGAAAGCTCGGCGCATCACGCATCGCCGGTTTGGACGAAGTTGGCCGTGGTCCCATGTTCGGCCCTGTCGTCGCGGCCGCCGTCATTCTTCCCAAGGGCTTTAGTCTGCCGGGTCTTACTGACTCAAAGCGCCTCAGCGAAAAGCGGCGCAATCAGTTCGACGACATCATTCGCGTTGAAGCTGAAGCCTGGGCCATCGCCGCAGTTGATGTTGAAACCATCGATTGCATCAACATCCGCAACGCGTCGCTGCTCGCGATGCGTCTCGCCGTGGAGCAGATCACACCGGCGCCCGACTATCTGCTCATCGACGGCATTGATGCCATTGACTGGCCGTGCCCACAGCAACCCGTCGTAAAGGGAGACTCAACCAGCCTCTCCATCGCCGCCGCCAGTGTGCTGGCCAAGGTTCATCGCGATCGTATGCTCGTCGAGTTCGATGCTGTCTATCCTGGCTACGGCCTGGCCAGGCATAAAGGCTACTGCTCGCCGGAACACATGGAAGCGCTCGCTCGCCTGGGCCCCACGCCGCAGCATCGCAAAAGCTACCAGCCAGTAACGCAACGAATATTAGAGTTCAAACAGGTGGAAGTAGCTGACTGATCTAAACCCTCTGTTCCCGCGTCTCTTACGCAGCCACCGCAGCGCGTGCCTTTCGCTTGCGCGCCCACGCCATCACCGGCCGGACTCCCAGCAGCAGCAACACGACCAGCGTATAAGGAGCAGGCGAGATCACGCCGGTCTTCACCTTCCACCAGTAGTGGGCCATTGCCGTCAGTGCGGCAACGTAGACAAGCATGTGCAGGCGATTCCAGTTCTTTCCACCCAGCTTGCGGATGGCCCAGGTAGTCGATGTAGCCGCAAGCGGAAGCAGCAACAGGTAGGTGGTCGCGCCCATGATGATGAAGCGCCGCTTCAGAACATCGGTCTTGATCGTCGCCGGATCGAAGCCCGCATAAAGGCCCAACCATGTAAGCATGTGCAGCGTGGCATAGAAAAACACGAACAGTCCAATCAACCGTCTGAACTGGATCAGCCAACTTAACCGCGGGCTCAGCGCGCGCACCGGTGAAACCGCAAGCGTGGCCACCAGCATCCACAGCGCCGTCAGTCCCGTGACCGAAGCAATCTCAGCCGTCGGATCAGGTCCAAGCGTATCGGTCACCGCATGCTGAATCAGCCATGCAAACGGCAGCAGACAACCGACCCAAACCAGCACTTTAATCAAAACAATCCGCGAACGTTTCATTTACGATCCGGTCCACTGACCACCGTCAACTGATCACTGTTGACTGCCTTTAGAAGTTCTTCCTCAAATCCATCCCGTTGTACATCGACGCAACCTGCTCGCCATAGCCGTTGAACATCAGCGTCGTTCTGCGCTGCGCATAGAAGGGCAGACCAATGCGGCGCTCTGTCTTTTGGCTCCAGCGCGGGTGGTCCACATTTGGATTCACATTCGAGTAGAACCCGTATTCATTCGGGGCTTGGTCATTCCACGTCGTGTGCGGAGCTTTGTCAACAAAGCGGATTTTCACAATAGACTTGGCCGACTTGAAGCCGTACTTCCACGGCACCACGATACGTACCGGCGCGCCATCCTGATTCGGCAGCACCTGCCCGTACAGTCCAAACGCCAGCAGTGTCAGCGGATTCATCGCCTCATCCATGCGCAGCCCTTCAGAGTAAGGCCACACAATGGTCGCGTCCTCATACGCCCACTTCTCCACCTTGGAGTCGAAGTAGGAAAGGAACTGCACGTACTTGGCTGAGGGCAGCGGATCGCACTGCTTCAGGAGTTCCGAAAGCGAGTAGCCCACCCACGGAATCACCATGCTCCACGCCTCGACGCAGCGATGACGATACACGCGGTCTTCAAGCGGCCGCATCTTCAGCAGATCTTCAATGTCGAACGTCTTGGGTGTCTTCACCTTACCCTCAACTTTTACCGTCCACGGCCGCGTCGGCAGTCCACCTGCATTCTTGGCAGGCTGGTCCTTTTCCACGCCGAACTCGTAAAAATTGTTGTAGTGGGTGATGTCTTCAAAGCTGGTAAGCTGTTCGCCAGTGGTGGTCAGCGGACTTTTTACGGTCTGCAGCTTGGTGTCAGCGAGCGCCGCCGTCGAGGGCGACAGCATCTCTGCCAGCCGTTCCGCGCCCAGTGCGGCCACGCCTGCCGCCGCGACGCCACGCAAAAACTTACGCCGGTTTAAATACCACTCGTACTCGCGCTTGGGAGTGATTTCGGAAGAAGAAATGTCGGAGACCTTGCCGATAAGCATTGACTGATTGACCTCGCTTTTGGGGAAGCTCGCGTCCGCAAAGTTGTTTGCATTCACAAACTTCTTTGCCTGCACTCATTAGACACTGCACATCGGACAGATGTTACACGAATTCTCCTTCAAAACGCAGAAGAATTGACCGCATCAAAAAACCGGGATTCACGCTTTCGATCCCGGTACCTCCGCATACGGCCACTGCCGCAACCGGCGGGCGCGGAACAGATAAATCGCCGTACCGGAGACCGCAATCAATCCCGCCCCCGCCAGCCCTTCCAGCGCATCGGCGCGATTGAGCACAATAAACAGGAATCCGCCCATCGCCATAAGCGGTGGCAACGGGTACAGCGGAATGCGGAACGGGCGCTCAAGTTTCGGCCGCTGAATGCGAAGCATGATTACGCCCGCCTGCTGAAAGAAAAACTGCAACAGGATGCGCGTGATCACCAGCATCGTTATCACCTGTGTGAGCGTGAAGAAGCAAAATGCCGCGCCCACCAGGCCAAGCGCTACCAGCGAGCGGTGCGGAATATGATGCTTGGGATGCACCGCGGCCAGATAGCTGAAGTAGTTGCCGTCGCGGGCGGCCGCATACGGCACACGCGAGTATCCCAGCAGGAGAGAAAACACTGAAGCGAAAGCTGTCCAAATGATGAGTGCCGCCATCAGGTACCCGGCCCACCCGCCAAATGCCGAATGCGCAATCTCCGCCACCAAACGAATCCGCACCAGAGCACTCTCAGCCGAGTGCACCGCGGCATCGCGCAGTGAAGGCAGCACCGCAAGGTCCATTGAGACGTAAAACACCGCGACCAGCAGAACACTCAGCAAAATAGCCCGCGGAATGGTGCGCTCGGGTTTTCGCACTTCGCTGCCAAGAAAGGTGATGTTGTAGTAGCCCCAGTAGCAATACGTGGTCAGCAAAGTGCCTTGCGCCAGCCCGGCCAGCGCCAGCCTTGCGGGCAGATGGGGCATAACCGGCAACTGAAATCCACCCGTGGCAGATGCGTGTACATAGCCGGAAACGATCACACCCGCAATCGAAACCAGCACCCCAATGAACATGACCCACGCCATCCACTGCACCGTCTTCAGATTTCGATAGAGCAGCCAGGTCATCATCAGGCAGGCAGCAGCAGCGGCAAAATTCGAGTAGTGCAATATGGGCAGCGCCGCAAACGGTGTCGCGTCCAGAATGGGCCAGAACATGCCCAGAAAGCTCGACAGCCCAATGCATCCCGAAGCGATCGAAAGCGGCGCGGAAAAGCTCAACTGCCAGACGTAGAGAAAACTTAGCCAGTTCCCTGCCTTCTCCGGCCCGTAGATCTCGCGCAGAAACGCATACGAACCGCCGGCCCGCGGAAACGCAGCACCCAGCTCCGCCCACACTAGGCCGTCCGCAACCGCGATGGCCGCACCCAGAAGCCACGCCCAAACTGAGAGCCGGAATCCCGCCGCTGCAATCACCAGCGGCAAGGTGATAAACGGCCCCACGCCAATCATCTCCAGCATGTTGAACAGCACCGCCGAGCGCAGCCCGATGCGGCGCTCGAGTGTGGCGAAACCTGTTGACGATGGCGAGGATAAACTCATCAGAACTGTAGGTGCTCACCGGATTGTACACTGAGTGGTAACCATGTTTCTTTCCTTGTCCCTTAACCAAAAGGCATTAGCCACCTCCTGTGTGGCGCTGGCATTGGCAGCCACGCTTCCCGCAAGCCTCGGTGCGCAGACTGCTTCGCAATCGGCAGCCGCTTTCTCTCCGCCTCCCTCTGAACCCAATGCGGTCGCGCTGCCCCTGCCTGAGGATCGCGGACAAGCCGCGCTTGAACAATCGCTCAAGCGGCTAAGCACCACCGCCAGCGTGCTCTACATCGTCGCGCATCCTGATGATGAAGACGGCGCGCTCATGACGTACCTTTCGCGCGGACTTGGCGCGCGCGTCACGCTGCTCACGCTCACCCGTGGAGAAGGTGGCCAGAACGCCATCTCCGGCGAGACTTATGACGCACTCGGGCTCATGCGCACCAGCGAATTATTGAAAGCCGACGAGTACTACGCATCGAGTCAGCTCTGGGGCACTGAGGCTGACTTCGGTTTTTCAAAAACGCAGCAGGAAGCCTACGCCCGCTGGGGACACGACCGCGTCCTGTACGACGCTGTGCTAGCCGTGCGCAAAGTGCGCCCGCAGATTATAATCGCCACCTTCGTCGGCGGAGTATCCGATGGACACGGGCAGCACCAGGTCTCCGGAGAAGTTGCGCAAGAAGCGTTTAAGCTCGCAGGCGATCCCAAAGTCTTCCCCGAACAATTAAAGGACGGCCTTGAGCCCTGGCAGCCGCTGGCCATGTACTCGCGTTCTCCCTTTGCGCGCGTCACCAGCCAGGGCATCTTTGACTACGCCACCGGCAAGTGGGCTCCGGCGCGATTCCACAACTACATCACCAACACGTGGATTAACGGCGCTCCCTCGGTCGACGTAACGCTCCAGGTAGGCACATGGGATCCGGTGCTTGGCCTCAGCTATGCGCAGATCGCGCGTCAGGGCTGGGGCGAGCAAAAGTCGCAGAACGGCGGCGCAAATCCGCAGCTCAGCGGTCCTGCCTCGTCCAGCTATCACCTCTGGGGCGTGTCACCCAGGGCCGCCGTACCAGCTCCCGGTGAAGGTAGCGGCACCGGAGCCTCCGATCTCTTTGTGAATGGCAAAGTCAAAATTGATACCAGAGTTGCAGCACTTGCTTCCCTGGTGAAAGGCACGCCACCCGTATGGCTCGTGGAAGGCCTTCGGCGGCTTGGCGATCACATCACTGAATATCTGAGCGATCCGCGCAACCAGAGCGGCGTGGAAGGCGCGCACAAGCTCGCGCCCATGTATCGCGAGACCCTTGCGCTCTACGCGCATGTCAAGGACTCCGATCTCGACGCTGAATCCAAGGCGGGCCTCGAGCTCGAACTGGGCCAGAAAATTCTCGAGTTCCAGTCGGCATTCAAGGAACTGCTCGGGCTGGACATGCTCGCCCAGACCACCCAGGGTGAAGCGCCTCGCGGCCCCTTTGGTGGAAACTTTGGCGACGAGACTCCGCGCTCCGTTACACCTGGCGAAGACTTCAAAGTGCGTGTACACACAACACAGGCGCTGGGCGCTGCGCAGCTATCGCACGTCTGGCTCGAAAACCAGATTGGCTCGCCATGGAAGATTCAGGAGGTCGGTGGACCGCTCGATCCACATGCAGCCGTAAGCGATCGCATCTTCAATGTGCAGGTGGCAGAGCTCGTCACACCGACCGAACCCTTCAACACGCGCCCATCCATTGAGCAGCCGTACTATGACATCTCCAATGAGGCATGGCGCGAACGCTCCTTTGCTCCGTGGCCGCTGGCCGCTTGGGTTGAGTACACATTCGACGGCCTGCCCATCCGCATCGGCAGCGTGGTGCAAACTCTCGACCGGGTCACTGGAATTGGCGGCATCTATCAGCCTCTCGTCATCACTCCCGCTATCGGTGTACGCATGGAACCCGAGGCGCGCATCCTTCCACTCAACGGGTCGAATCTTCCGGTCAGAGTCACTGTCCATGCCACTCACGCTGCGTCGGGAACCGTAACGCTGACACTGCCTGAGGGCTGGAGAGCATCGCCTGCTGAAGCACAGTTCAATCTCAAGGCCGGCGTTGATTCGGCGCCGCTCGTCTTCTCTGTGACGCCGGCAAAGGTCGCCGCCGGTGTTTACGACGTTCAGGCGGTTGCCCATTCCAACGGACACGATTTCAAAACCGGCTGGCAGACCATCGGCTATCCCGGCATTCAACCCTATAACCAATACCTGCCCGCAAAGCTCAAAACGCGCAAGGTGGATGTAAAGATCGCGCAGGGACTGAGGATCGCGTACATTATGGGCCCCGGCGACGACGTTCCTGAAGCCATCCAGCAACTCGGCTTCACGCCACACCTGCTTACCGACGCGGAGCTTACCTCAGGCGACTACTCCGCGTGGAACGTGATCGTCGTCGGCATCCGCGCCTACTCCACGCGTCCCGCCGTCGCAGCTTCGCAGGCGCATCTCGATGAATTCGTTCGCAACGGCGGAACGCTCATCGTGCAGTATCAGAGCGCAACCTTCCCCGCTCCGCTGCCGCTCGCCATGGGACGCACGCCTGAACGCGTCGTCGATGAAACTGCCCCGGTGAAGTTACTCGCGCCGTCGAATCCTCTGCTGAGCTCGCCCAACAAAATCACCACCGCCGACTTCGACGGTTGGGTCGAAGAGCGTGGCCACTCCTTCCTCGACTCATGGGATCCCGGCTATACCGCACTCACTGAAACCGCCGATCAGGGACAGGACCCGCAACGCGGCGGTCTCATCGTTGCGCATTCCGGCAAAGGTACATATGTATACGTTGCGTACGCACTCTACCGTCAGTTGCCGGAACTCGTTCCCGGCTCGTATCGGCTGCTTGCGAACCTGTTGAGTGCGGGAAAATCACAGCCGTAATTCTGAATTAATGATCTATTCACATGTCATCGAACGCACAATCCCGCATGGACTCATGCGGGATTGCTCTTTCATCACGCCATCTCATTGATTCTGCGCGCATTTCTATGCGCATCCTCCGCGCTCGTGCGCCGCAATCGCACAGTGTTAATACTGCGTGAATTCGTCAAATATTCATTCAATTCTGCGAGTCTGGATCACGGAAGTAACAGAGCGACGTTTGCTCGAGATCACTGCGTGTCTTCAATTCACTCTTTGAACGTGTCTGAGAAATCTGCACACGGTTTCATTTGAGAGGTTTGAGCGCGCGGGTATGACTGAGCGCCTGCATGCAAGAAGGCGCGAGCACGAATTAACCCAATCCAGAGAGGATGAAGACCCCATGAAATTTGGAGTCCGCACTGTAGCCGCCGGTTTATTGGCAGCCAGTCTTGTTGTTTCGTACGCCAGCGCTTCCGGCCAGACCGCACCGGCCCGGAAGCACGCAGCTACAAAAAAAGCCGCAACTTCCGGTCCCACGGTCGAAGAGCAGATTCAGCAGTTGCGCCAGGAGTTTCAAGGGCAGATCGACAGCCTCAAGTCGAGCCTTGCAGAAAAGGACGCGCAGTTGCAGCAGGCGCAGCAGGCAGCTGCCGACGCAAAGGCCTCAGCTGAAAAAGCACAGGCCGCTGCAGACTCGCAGCAGTCCGCCGTGACTGAGAACACTACGGCAGTCAACACTCTCAAGTCATCGGTCAAAGACATCAATGACAACTCGGCCGTCATCGTAAGCACCATGGTGGACAACGAAGCCAAGGCAGTCAAAAAAAATGAGCTCTCTGATCTGGCCTTCGGCAAGGTGAAGATCGGCGCCACCTTCTATGGCGATTGGGCTTACTACAACAAGACCGGCTTCGGACCGCAGTTCCTGACCCAGATGAACACCGCAGGCCCGGGCAACGACGGCTTCAATACCTTCGACATCACTCGTACCTACCTCAACGTGCTGTACACGCCAACAGACGCCATCACGTTTCGGTTGACTCCCAATATTTATCGCATGGTCGATGGCACCAACGGCGCAATCAGCGACGGCAACGGTGCTCAAATTGGAGGAAGCAACAACGGCAACCTCGGCTTCCGCCTCAAGTACGGCTACCTGCAATTCAATCATCCGTTCAAGAACAGCTCTGCATTCGGCAAGGGCAATATCCGCCTCGGTCAAACGATGAATCCCCTGGTTGACTGGGAAGAAGGACTCTACGGATATCGCTGGGTGAACCTGACCCCGTGGAACTACCTCAGCCTCAGCTCGACCTACGTCGGCGCTGAAGTCAACGGCCCCATCATGTCAAACGGTAAGGAATACGTTGACTACCAGATCGGCGTCTTCAACACCGCCAGCTTCCACGCCATTGAGCAGAACGACAAGAAGCAGATCATGGGCCGCCTCACCTTCTACCCCTTCGGCACTCACACCGATCGCACGGGCCTCGGCTTTACCATCTTTGAAAACTACGGTTACAACACCAAGACGCCCGATACCAAAAGCACACCGCTCAACCGTCTTGCCATTCTCGGTCACTACCAGAACGCCAAGAAGACCGTGCTGATCGCAGGCGAATACGACATGGGCCGCAACGCCATCAGCACCGGCCAGATGTTCTCAGGCGCGGGTCCCACCTCCACCGGCACCTACGCCGCATTCAACAGCCTGGCCAGCGCGCTGCTTGCCGGCGACCGCACTACACAGCGCGGCTTCGCCGCATTCGGCCACGTGGGCCTCGGCAACTCACCGCTGTCGCTCTTCGGCATGGTGCACGGCTTCCAGCCCAACACCAAAATCAGCGGAACCAATCCTCTTAACTTCATCCGTACGGTGGGCGGTCTCAGCTGGGCGTACAACAAAAACCTCACCTTCGCCATCGACGACCAGAACCTCACCTACAACAACAGCCAGTTCACCATGGACGCTTCACAGATCTCCACCTTCAGCCCCTCGTTGGCCGCACAGTATCCCAATGGCATTCCCAACGCCGTTCCGGGCGGCACCAACGCCATCTTGATCAACGCGCAGTTCACCTACTAACTCCGCACCAAAGACTCTAACCGCACCGGAAACTCTTACGGGCAACACAACCAAAACAAGAGGCGGCCCGCGAACTGCGGACCGCCTCTTGTTTTATGACACGTTTGTTGAACTACTCGGCAGCGGATTCCGCGGCCTTGGACTGCGCCACGGTCCAGTCGGGAGCACCCACCTTGAAGCGCGCAAAGCGCCGCACGGTGATGTTCTCACCCAGCTTGCCCACCTTCTGTGCGATCAGCTCCTTGATGCTGACGGCCTGGTCCTTGATGAAGGGCTGCTCAAGCAGGCAGACTTCCTCGTAGAACTTCGCCATCTTGCCATCCACAATCTTCTCGATCACCGCAGCCGGCTTGCCGGTCGCCGCGGCCTGTGCGCGATAGATCTCCTTCTCGCGCTCCAGGTCCTCGGGCGTCACGTCCTCAGGACGAACGTAGCGCGGGTCGCTGGCAGCAATGTGCATCGCGATATCCTTCAGCAAATCCTGGAAGTCTTCGGTGCGGGCCACAAAGTCGCTCTCGCAGTTTACTTCCACCAGCACGCCGAGCTTTCCGCCCGCGTGAATATACGGATAGACCGAACCGTCGTTCGTGGAGCGGGACGCCTTCTTTTGCGCGGAGGCCATGCCGCGCTTGCGCAGCACAACAAATGCCTCTTCGATGTCACCCTTCGATTCCTGCAGAGCTTTGAGGCAGTCGCCCATCGGCGCGCCAGACTTGTCGCGAAGCTCTTTTACCTGTTTGGCATCAATCTTCTCACTCACGCTCATCTCTTTTTTATTTCCTTTCGATACACTCAACCCAAAATCAGCCGGGCCAAAGGCCCCGACACAAGAAAAGCGTGGCACCTGAATCCGGGCAGCCACGCTCGTCTCAGTACGCGCATTTCCATGCGCAGGAATGACTAAAGAGCGCCCTCAGCCGCTTCGGGCTGTTCAACGGCCGCAACTCCCGCCGGCGCCTTACGGATTCCGCCGCCCAGGGCCGTTTCCAAATCCAGATCGCCTTCCGGCTCTTCTGTGGTTGCAGCCGCTTCAAGAGCAACCTCGCTCTCGCCTTCGGCAGGGGCTTCCTCGGAAAATGCCTTGTCGCCAACCATGTTCACGCCCTCGGCAGCCGAATCGGCAATCTTCGAGGTAAACAGACGAATGGCGCGCAGAGCATCGTCGTTGCCGGGAATTACGTAATCCACCACGGTGGGATCGCAATTGGTATCGACGACGGCGACCACGGGAATGCCCAGCTTGCGCGCTTCCTTCACGGCAATGGCCTCGTTGTTCGAGTCCACAATGAATATCGCATCGGGCAACCGCTTCATGTTCTTGATGCCGGCCAGGTTCGCCTGCAGATGTTTGCGTTCGCGCTCGAGCTTGATCACTTCCTTCTTGGTCAACAGCTCGTAACGGCCATCAGAGGCCATATCGTCCAGTTCCTGAAGGCGCTTCACCGACTTCTGCACCGTCACCCAGTTGGTGAGCAGTCCACCCAGCCAGCGCTGATTCACATACGGCATGGTCGCGCGTGTGGCTTCCTCAGCGATAGCATCCTGCGCCTGGCGCTTGGTGCCGACAAACAAAATCGTCTTGCCGCCCGCGCACAGATCGGTTACGAACTTCGACGCGTCCTTGAACAGCTTCAGCGTCTTCTGCAGGTCGATGATGTAAATCCCGTTGCGCTCTCCAAAGATGTATTCCTTCATCTTGGGATTCCAGCGCTTGGTCTGATGCCCGAAGTGAACACCCGCTTCGAGCAGCTCCTTCATTGTGATCGTGGCCAATGGGCCTCCTTCGTGGATTGCATCCGGGCTGGCTCTGCCGTTACCCGAATTGAACCCGCTTATGCGGGAAATGGTGAAACAGCTTTCAGTTCTCAGCAATCGGTTGTCAGCAGTTTCAATCCGTACAGATCTCGAATCTGAAAACTGACAACTGACGACTAACGCTTACTGAACTGGAAGCGCTTGCGGGCACCCTTCTGACCGTACTTCTTGCGCTCCTTTTGGCGCGCATCGCGGGTCATCAGGCCTTCGCCCTTGAGCAACTTCCGAAGCTCAGGATTAAATTCAACCAGGGCACGGGCAACGCCCATCTTCACGGCATCGGCCTGTGCGGCAACTCCGCCGCTGCTGACCGTCGTAACGACGTCGAATGAGTTCGTCAACTCTGCAACGGCCAGCGAGCGCTTGGCTGCCACGCGCTGCTGTTCGGTCACAAAGTACTCTTCGAACTTCTTGTCGTTTACCTTCCACTCGCCCGTTCCGGGACGCAGAAAGACGCGAGCAATTGCCGACTTACGCCGCCCCGTCCCGTAATACTGAACCAGATCTGTCATTCGTTTCCTCTTAGCTGACCGCTATTAGCTCATAGCTATTAGCTTGTCTGTTCTTCAGAATCCTACTCGTACGTTGCCCCTCAGCCTATTCGCTCTCCCAGAGCAGGAGCTAAAAGCTAATGGCTAACAGCTAAAAGCTGCCTTACTTAATCTCCATCGCCACAGGTTGCTGCGCCTGGTGCGGATGCGTCTCGCCCCGATAGACCTTCAGCTTGGTCGCCATCTGGCGGCCCATCTTGGTCTTCGGCAGCATTCCCTTGATCGCCTGCTCCAGCACCATCTCCGGCTTGCGGCTTATCAGGCGCGTAAACGACTCTTCGCGTAGTCCGCCCGGAAAACCCGTGTAGCGGCGATAAAGCTTGCTGTCAGCCTTCAGGCCAGTAAGACGCACCTTTTCGGCATTGATCACAATCACGTGGTCGCCTGTATCAATGTAGGGCACGTACTTCGGATTCAACTTGCCGCTCAACAAACTCGCGGCTTTAGTGGCCAACCGCCCCAGCGTTTTGCCACTGGCGTCCAAAACATACCATTTGCGGTCAATATCCTTGCCGCTCGGAACATAGGTTCCCATCTGAACTCTCACCTCTTAAAAGACCGGCGCAAACCATACTTTCCCGCGCCCAAAAGCACACGGGCCTGAACTCTACCCACTTCCAAACAAAGCTGTTCGGGTGAGGATTGCTTGGCTTCACTGGCCAAACTGAACTGAATCGCCTAACTGCCCGAGTCGTCGTTCAGCAGCCTTCTGCCTGTCGAAGCAGATGTCTCTTCAGAGCCATCCACGGTACCGGTCCCGGCTGTGATCAGGACCGCAGGCACAACACCGCGCAAGGATTTTAGGATAACCGAATTAGACCCCGGAGTCAACGAAAAGCAGGCCAAATCAAGGGTCTCGGCGGCCTTGCCGCAAGGTCCCAGGCGGTGGAAAACTCCTCCCAAGCTACCCTGACCTCTTCAGGGTTCACATCCGCCTCACTTCACCCCGATTTGGACCCCTTACACCCTGCCTCATCCCCGGCCAGCTGCCCCCCTCGAGAGCCCGCCAGAGGCCGTTAACCTGCTCCAGAACGAGTCCATGACCGCCCCAAGTGAACCGATTTAGCCCGCTCTCCGCCCTCTGAAAAAGATGTGTTCCGCTTACTAGCCGCGGACACCCCCAAAAGCGATAGAATCGCTGACGGTACTTGGACGGCCTTAAAGGCGCATGATAAGTGGACTGCATCTTCAGCGAAGAACCTGCAACGAGGCGCGGTAACCACGGGGTTTCAGGTCTGCTATTCGGAACTGCTCTTTCGCAAACAGATCTTTTCGGCCGGTCGAGACTCAATTTGGAGGAACTAGATGATGAATAAGTGCCTGACGCGCGTTGTGGCTGGGACGGTCGCGTTTGCAGGATTGTTTTTCGTTGCTGGAACGGCGCAGTTCGCCGCCGCGCAGGATGATGCCAATCCTCCCTACCTGAATACCAATCTCACACCCGTGGAGCGCGCGACCGACCTTGTCCGCCGCATGACCCTCGAAGAAAAGGCTACGCAGATGGTGAACACTTCGCCGGCAATTCCCCGGCTGAAGGTTCCTGCTTATCAGTGGTGGAGCGAAGCGCTTCACGGCGTCATTAACCAGGGCGTAACCGAATACCCTGAGCCAATTGGCCTGGCAGCAACATTCGACGTGCCCGGAATCCACACCATGGGCGAGCAGATCAGCGTCGAAGGGCGCATCAAGCACGTGCAAGACACCGCCGCCCATCACGTCGGCATCGGCGGCGGACTCGATTTCTGGGCCCCGAACCTGAACATCTTCCGCGACCCGCGCTGGGGCCGTGGCCAGGAAACCTACGGCGAAGACCCGTTCCTTACCGGCCAGATGGGCGTTGCATTCGTTACCGGCATGCAGGGCAACGATCCCAAGTATTACCGCGTCATCGCCACTCCCAAGCACTTTGCCGTGCATAGCGGACCGGAGCCGACCCGGCACTTTGCCGACGTCGACGTGAGCAAGCACGATCAGGAAGATACGTATTTGCCCGCGTTCCGCGCCGCTGTCGTGGATGGCAAGGCTGACTCGGTCATGTGCGCATATAACTCCATCAACGGCGAGCCGGCATGCGCTAATCAGTTCCAAATGGGCGATCAGTTGCGCGGCAAGTGGGGCTTCCAAGGCTACGTCGTATCTGACTGCGACGCCGTATGGGATGTCGCTCACAATCATCGCTATCGTCCAAATCAAGCACAGGGAGTCGCCATCTCCGTCATCCGCGGCATGGATAACGAGTGCGTTACGTTTACGGAGCGCCACGGCGAGCCGCTCACCAAGGCCTACGTCGACGCAGTGCAGCAGGGCTACCTGCCTGAGGCTACGCTCGATCAGGCCCTCATCCGCCTCTTCGAAGCCCGCATGAAGCTCGGCATGTTCGATCCGCCGGATATGGTTCCCTACACCAAGATCGATCCCAAAGAGCTCGACAGCGCAGAACACCGCGCCTTCGCGCGCAAGCTTGCCAACGAGTCGATGGTTCTGCTCAAGAACGACGGCGTTCTGCCTCTAAAGGCCGGCATCAAGAAGATCGCCGTAGTTGGCCCGCTGGCCGACCAGACCCAGGTGCTGCTCGGCAACTACGCCGGACGCCCGACGCACATTGTCTCCGTTCTTGACGGACTCAAGGCTGAATACCCCAACGCAACCATTACCTATGTGCCCGGAACTCAGTTCCTGCGCGCCGACGGCGACCCGGTCCCCAATTCCATGCTGACCACTCCCGACGGCAAGCCCGGTCTCAAGGCCGAGTACACGGAGACGGCAGGTCGCTTTAGCCGTGGCGGACCCGCTGCCCCGGTGCTTGCCACCCGGACTGAAGCTAACGTCAACCTCTCTGATAGCGGCCTTCCCACGGAAATGGCGGGAAAGAAGAACATCGGCGTTCACTGGACCGGCTTCATCACCGCCCAGGAAACCGGTGACTACCTTCTTGGCGTACGCGGCAGCGGGTTTGGCCGCCTGTCGGTCGACGGCAAGCAGGTCGCAATGCTTGGTCGTGGCGAGAGCGACGCGGCAGTCGGCCGCGCCCACCTCGAGAAGGGCGTCAAGGCCCAGATCGACCTGATGTACTCCAACTTCAATGCACCCTCACCCAAGGCTCAACTCATCTGGGCCAAGGTCAACGATGCTCCTTCACCGGAGGCGGTCACGGCGGCAAAGAATGCCGATATCGTAATCGCGGTTGTGGGTATTACCAGCCGTCTTGAAGGCGAAGAAATGCCCGTAACGGTTCCCGGATTCTCCGGCGGCGACCGCATCAGTATCGATCTGCCTGCGCCGGAAGAAGCGCTCGTCGAAGCAGTGCAGGCCACCGGCAAGCCGCTCGTGGTCGTTCTCATGAACGGCAGCGCCCTGGCGGTCAACTGGATCAACGATCACGCCAACGCAGTTCTCGAAGCCTGGTACTCGGGTGAAGAGGGCGGCTCAGCCATCGCTGACACGCTCAGCGGCAAAAACAATCCTGCCGGCCGTCTTCCGGTCACCTTCTACAAAGGCACCGAGCAGTTGCCGAACTTTGAAGACTATGGCATGGCCAACCGCACCTATCGTTACTTCACCGGCAAGCCGCTCTATCCGTTCGGTTACGGACTGAGCTACACCACCTTCAAGTACAGCGATCTGGATGTAACCACGCCGAAAGTCTACGCCGGTCAGCCTGTCACCGCCGACGTAACGGTAACCAACTCCGGCAGCGTGGCTGGCGACGAAGTCGTCCAGGCCTACATCAAGTTCCCCGATGTTAAGGGAGCCCCCAGGATCGCACTGCGCGGATTCCATCGCATTCACCTGGAGCCGGGCGCGAGCCAGAAGGTGCACTTCGACCTGAAGAATCGCGACTTGATGATGGTCACCGAGAATGGCGATCCGATCATCGCCGGCGGCGACTATACCCTCAGCGTCGGTGGCGGACAGCCTGACACCGGAGCACCGTCAGTCAGCGGTAAGTTCCACGTCGACGGCCAGCTCGCCCTGCCTGAATAAGTAACAACCTAGCATCAAAACCAGCGGGCTCCGGAGTCATCTCCTGGGCCCGCTTTATTGCTGCCAGTTCCCCGCAAATCTTGCTCCGCTAATCACTGTGCCGCTGGCGTCTTCGAGAGTAAAATCGCCTGTCGGCAGAGATACCGCTGTTCAACGTGGGGAGGCGGCAATGCCCCATATCTTCATTCCGTCCGCCGACGGAGATGCACCCGACTCATTGGATCGATCGCACGGCAATCTCGACCTCTTGTGCCGCATCGGTGGCGTCGCCTCACTGATCCTCGTTTTCTACTCGCTCGCCACAATGGTTCAAATCGTCGTGCTGGGCGGCCCACCAACCTCCGCCGCACTGGCATTCGACCTGCTCCAGCATCATCGTCTCATCGGACTCTTGCGCCTCGACCTTCCGACCGTCCTCGTCATGCCGCTCTATTACCTGCTGTTTCTGGGCTTGTTCGTCGCGCTGCGCAACTCCGATCGAGCCAACGCTCTGATCTCCACTTTGCTTGCCTTCGTCGGCGTCACGTTAGTTCTTGCCACGCCAACGGCCCTGTCGCTCATTCCGCTCAGTGACAAATTCGCCGCAGCTACGGACGATGCCGCGCGCAATCAGTTGCTGGCCGCCGGAGAAGCCCTTTTGGCGACCGACATATGGCATGCAGCCAGCGCCATTGTCGGAGCCGTATTCCTTCAGTCTGGCGCCGTCCTCATCTCTGTTGTGATGTTGCGCGGAGAAGTGTTCAGCAAGGCCACAGGCTGGATTGGCGTCGTCATGCACGGGTTCGACCTTGCTCACATCATCGCCGGATTGTTCCTGCCCATCGCCGGTGTAGTCCTGATGGCAATCGCCGGCCCACTCTATCCAGTCTGGCTCGTCATGGTCGGCCTCAGATTGCTTCGATTAGCCAGGAGCAAACCCCTGCGACAACAACAGCTGTAAAAAAGCAAGGCACCCCGGCCGCCGTGAAATGAACACGGAAACCAGAGCGCCTCGACTGCGTTTACTGAATCGTTGCTTCTACGCCATGCTTGCGTTCACTGAGCTTACTCGGAACCGCTTCATCTGCAGCGACAGCGACTTTTCAATACGGCGGAGGTCGTTGCGCTCGGCGGGCCCAGCAAATGTTGATGCCACGCCGCGTGCCGAAGCACGTCCCGTACGGCCTACGCGATGCACAAAGTCCTCGGCCATCTTGGGCAGGTCGAAGTTGATCACGTGCGCCACGTTGGCCACATCGATGCCGCGCGCCGCAACGTCGGTCGCCACCAGTACGCGGTGATGTCCCTCGCTGAAGCTGCGCAGTGCGGCATTTCGTTGCGACTGCGTGCGGTCGCCGTGAATTTGGGTCGCCGACCAGCCTGAACGCGCCAGGCGGCGTGCCACACGATCGGCTCCGTGCTTGGTGCGCACAAATACCAGGAAGCTCCCCTTCTCCGCGCCCAGCAGATGCTCAAGCAATTCCTGCTTGTTCTCCTGAGCCACTTCAAACGTGCGCAATTCCACATTCTCGGCTGGCTTCAGAACCGAGCCGATCTCGATACGTACAGGATTGTTGAGGTAGTTCCGCGCCACATTCTGCACCGCGCCTTCAAGCGTGGCTGAATAGCACAAAGTCTGCCGGCTGGTCGGCAGCGTGGCCGCAATGCGCGCAATCGCGGGCTGAAAGCCCATGTCGAGCATCCGGTCCACTTCGTCCAGCACCAGTATCTTTACCTGTCCGAGTCTCACCAGCTTGCGCTGCAGAAAATCTTCCAGCCGTCCCGGGGTTGCCACAATCAGCTTGGCTCCACGGCGAATCGCGTCCAGTTGCTGACGCTCCGCCATGCCGCCAACCACCAAAGCCACCGTCTGGTCTGAACTGGAACGAATGGCCAGGAACGCCTTCTCCACCTGCATCGCCAGTTCGCGCGTCGGCAAAAGAATCAGCGCATGAGCAGCGGGCCCGCGCGCTTCCACCGTCTGCAGCAGTTCCACAATCGGAATCAAAAAGCTGAGTGTCTTGCCGGTTCCGGTCTGCGCCGTTGCCAGCACGTCGCGCCCTTCAAGCGCTGGAGGAATCGCCTGCGCCTGCACAGGAGTTGGGGTGATAAATTTGTTTGCGTTGAGTCGCGCCTTTAAGGTCGCTGACAAATTGAATTCTGAAAACTGACTGATCAAAATATTCTTTCTTCTGTCCCGGGAGCCGCATTTCCCTGCGGCCTGCACGCTCGGAACCGGACACTGAGGCGCAACGTCCTTTCATAAAGGGCACACGCCTGCTTATCAATTTGCGTAAGGGAGAACCGAAAGTCGTTCAAGAAGACTGGCCGGCGATTATTGAATCGAAATCATCCGCGGCCCGGAGCTGCCACACGCTACATCTACGCCGCACGGCACATTGCCGACCGGCTCCACTATCCCTGTTGCTTGCCCGCTCATCGGCGTCTGCCGCAAACTCGTTCCGCGCAAATATGCTGCGAACCGGTTCATGGTCCAATCGCAGAGTCGCCGGGTGGGAAACTCAAGTGGCTACGCTGTAGGGGCTTGGGGGAATATCTGTAAAAGGCAAGCTGCCGGTTCAAAGGCAGGCTACCGCTCACGGCCAAATCACTGAGCGCACCTCAAGTGTAGCACAACGTGGATTCTCTTCTGCGTCGAAGCACAACTGATCGGCCCTTTAGCGATCCAGCTCTGCCATGCGCGCATCCGGTAAGCCCATCCGGCGTTTAATCGCCAGCAACTCCAGAATCTTGTCGTCGGTAAGAAATCTGAGCGGCCTTCCGATCTGCTGCGCAATCAGGTACGTCTTGCAGTAGTTCTCAAATGTCTCAACAAACCACTCGGCATGCGTCACCGTATCGGCCCAGCAGACAATGCCGTGATTCGAAAGCAGAATCGTATTGTGGTCGCGCACAAACGGCCGTACCGTTTCCGCAAAGGCCTGTGTTCCCGGCGTCTCGTACGGTGCAAGCGCCGCCGGACCAATGCACGTCTCGTACTCTGACACCAGCCCATTCGGCGGCACGGTCCCGGTCATCGAAAACGCTGTGGCATGTGGCGGATGGCAATGCACAACCGCGCGCGCCCGCGGATTGCCTTTGTAGATTTCGATGTGCAGCAGTAGTTCGCTCGTCCGAAGCCGCTCTCCCGCAAGGATGTTGCCGTCAAGATCCGACAGACAGATATCCGCGGGCTCCATATCGTTCTTGCTCATCATTGTGGGAGTGCACAGTAAATAACGCTGCCCGAGCCGCACGCTGATGTTGCCGCCGTTGCCGTCGACGTACTCGCGCTGCCAAAGCTTCCGGCCCACATCAATAATTTCCGTCCGGAAGGCATGAGCCTGCGGCGAGCTCGCGGCCGCCAGTGGTGAGAGTTCGTCAGGCGCGGGCACAAGCTCGGGTCGGGCAGAAAGAGAGCGGGAGGGCTGCAGGGTCTCCCTTATCTGTTGTGCGAGCTGAACCAGTGTCGACGCCATGACGAACTCGTCTCTAGAATTTTCTACCGCGAGCACTCATCTAAGTCGCGCCCACTGCTGTCATTCTTGCTGCACCGAGACGTTAAAGCCCGTGACCATGATCACAACGGAGAAGCAGTCTACAAGTCAACAAGTTGCCCAGTCTAAAGAAGCTAAGGAGAAAATTGATGCCAGTCGCAGTACCACTGCCGGAGCGTGAACTCGTCAACTCGTAAACTAGGAACTCGGAACTGCCTTTAAGGCACCAGCTTGCGTTGCAAGTCTTCCAGCGTCTGCCCCTTGGTCTCGGGATACACAAACAGCACCACGATGAATTGCACCACCGTCATCGCTGAGAAGAAAGCAAACGGCGTGGCCGTGTGAAAGTAGTTCACCACCACCGGAAATTCAAGTGCAATAATCGCGTTTGAAAACCAGTGGCTGGCCGAGCCGATTCCTTGTCCCTTCGAGCGCACCAGCGTTGGAAAAACTTCGCCGATGTACACCCAGATCACGGCGCCCTGCGAGATGGAGAAGAATGCCATGTACACCACCAGGATCGGCAAAAGCGCCGTCTGATGTGACTGCGTGGCAAACACCCACGACACGCCGGCAAGACAGATCGCACATCCAGCCGCACCAATCAGCAGCAGCGTCTTGCGCCCCAGCTTGTCAATGAGCGCCATACCCACAATCGTGAACGTAAAAATGGTCGCACCTACCGCGATCGACTGTTGATCGCTTGAGATGGTGCTGAAGCCCGCCGCCGCAAAGATGTTGTTCAGGTAATAGAGAATGGCGTTGATGCCTGCAAGCTGATTGAAAGCGCCAATCGAGATCGCCAGAAATAGCGGATAGCGATACTTCCATCGAAACACCGGCTCGTGCTCCACCGCATGCTCTTCAGCCAGCGCCGCATGAATATCGGCAAGCTCTGCCTCAGGATCCTCATCGCCCATCCGCCTGAGAATATCGAGCGCTTCATCATCGCGGTTCTTGGCGGCACAGTAGCGCGGGCTGCGCGGAATTCCAAACAGAAGCACCAGGAACACCACTGCCGGCGCCGCTGCAATGCCCACCTGCCACCGCCACTCCGCTGCACCCAGATGCATGGTGCGGATCGCGTAATTCGATATGTACGCGACCATGATGCCAAAAACCACGTTGAGCTGGAATGTGGCCACCAGCCGCCCGCGCCACTTGGCCGGCGACAACTCGGCAATGTACACCGGCCCCAGAACAGACGACGCGCCAATACCCAGCCCGCCGATAAAGCGGAAGACCATGAACGAATGCCAGTCCCACGCCAGTCCGCAACCAAATGCTGAGACCACGTAAAGCAGTGCAGTAATGCGTAGCGTTTCGCGGCCGCCCAGCCGCTGCCCAACGTGGCCCGCGCCCAGCGCGCCCACCACCGTTCCAACCAGTCCAATGGCAACCGTGATTCCTTTGCTCTGGGGGTCAAGGTGGTAGAGGTTCACCAGCGCATCGATCGCGCCGGCAATCACCACCGTGTCGAATCCGAACAGCAATCCGCCAAGAGCACCCGATAGGGTGGCTTTAATCAGGTTTGAATTTGGCCGCATAGTCTCCGTTCTCGCAAATTCCGAAACCATCCTACAGACCGGCGCGCGAGGCAGCAAAACTCAAAAACCGCTAACCTTGGTGTTTCGCCACTCAAGGCACAAAATTCCTGTATAGACATCCCATCGTGTCCATCCAGGAAACCTTGAACTTCTTATCCTGCGAGATGCCGACTAGTTCGCGGCGTTCGATTGGCCCGGTGTCACCGCCAGCACACGGCAGCGGAGCTTGCCGGCGGCACTCCATGCCAGTGGCATATCGCTTTCCACGCACGCGCAATCGCCGCTTTCAAGAATCTCTTGCAGTCCCCCGGATTCCAGTTGCAGACGGCCCTCAAGCACATAGACCACACCGCACGACTCGCGAAAACAATCTGCAGCCGAGGGCGTTCCCCCCGGCGCGAACTCGATCATCTCCGCCACCAGCTTCGGATTTTGTGACGATGCGTTCAATGGTGTCACCCTTATGGGCTCGGGACCGCGTCCTTCGCCTTCAAGGTGCGCTCTGCGCGTAATCGAAAGCGAGTGGCGCGAGGGCTCTGAGAAAAAGTAGCTCATCCCCACGCCGTACACTCGCGTAATCGTGGCCAGCGTAGGCAGCGTAGGAATCATGCGGTCCGTTTCCAGCTTTGACAACAGTGCGGTTGACAGGCCAGTTTCCGAGGCAAGGCGCGAAAGCGTCAGATGTTTCTTGGTGCGGAGGGAACGTAGTTTCAGACCGATGGAGTAAGGTTCCAGTGCCCATAAAGCGTACGACGCAGTCTTCGCCATAACCGGCTCCTTTCATTCCGATGCCAAATCCGGCACGGCAGCGGGGTTCCAGGTCATCTTGCCGGAAATCTGCATTCAAACTTCTGAAGAATCTCTGAAGTTTCCTTGAAGTCGCATTCCATACTAATCCCGGCGCACATCTTTTGCCCTCTGAATCGCCCACCGCACCAGCGTCGGGAATCGTGCGCTTTGAAGTATCCTGATCGATGAGTGCCCAATGAAGAGTGGGTACATTTTCCCTCAACGTGTTCCAGCAACACCGGCAACCAAAACCTGCATCGAATTCATTCAATATCGTGTTAGAACAAGACGGGCAAAAGAGCCCAATCCCCCAAAATCGAGGCATTGCGACTGATGCATATTCTTTCCACTCGTAGCTTTCGTCTTCGCAGAAACTTTCTGCTGGTGGCAGCGTCTGCACTACTCGGGTCCGGCATCTCCGTCCCCATGCACGCGCAAACCAAGAACAGTGAGCCCGATGTGCTTGTGCTTAACAATGGCGACACTCTGCACGGTACATTGGTTAGCGAAATCAATGGCAAGGTCACATTCCATACCGACGCGTTTGGCGATGTTTCGATCGGCTGGGACAAGATCAAGGCATTGCATACAACCCACAAGTTCGGCGTGCTGGAGAAACAGGCAAAGGCTCCCTCAACGAAAGCAGGAGAGGAGTTGCCTACCGGAACCCTCACAGTCGAGAACCACACCGTAACCGTTCAGCCTGAAAGCGGTTCAGCCATAACTCCCATCGCCGACAAAGACGCGCAGTACATCATGGATGCCGCAACGCTCGACAAGCAGCTCAATCACGAGCCCGGCTTCTTCACCGCGTGGTCCGGCGCGGCCACCGCGGGAGCAACCCTCGTCGCGGCGACCCAGAAGCAGTACACCTTTTCCGGCGGCCTGGCGCTGCAACGATCGGTTCCTACAGTCGACTGGCTGCGGCCACGCAATCGCACTTCCATCGGTTTTACAGGATCGTTCGGCAAAATCATCCAACCCTCATACACCGATCCCGGACCGCCTGCGGTGTTTGTGCCCTCTGTGACCAACAAGTCCGCCATCTACCACGCTGAAGCCGAACGCGATCAGTACTTCTCGCCACGGTTCTTCGTGCTCGCTCAAACCGCCTTCGACCACAACTACTCGCAGGACCTCGATCTGCAGCAGATTTACGGCGCCGGAATCGGCTGGACCTTGATGAAGAATCCCCGGCAACAGCTGGACCTGAAAGCCTCCGTGCAATACGAAAAGCAGCAATTCATCTCCGGCTCCGGCAGTAACATGAATCTGTTTGGCTCCACCTACTCCGCCACATACGTGCGTCACTCCAAGCTCTTCGTCTATACGCAGGGACTTTCCTATATTCCCGCGTACACAAACTTGAGTTCATATTCAGCAACTGAAACAAATTCGTTTACTTTTCCAGCGTATAAAAACCTCGCCTTTACAGTGGGAACCATGGATTCTTACCTGAACAATCCGCCGGCCTCTCTGCCGCCCACACAACGCAACTCATTCCAATTCACCATGGGCTTCACCTACGCCATTAAGTCGAGGTACTGACGCAGCAATTTCGCACCCAATCCAGCGGCGGCAACTCAAGTAAGAACTGCCGCCGCAGCAGGGTCCCCGTCCCAATCGAGCCTTGCGAAAACGAATTTGTTTATCAATGTGGTACAAAGTAACCGATTTCGATAACACAACCGCGCGAAAAATACGCACCAATACCTCCCCCTTCCGCTATAAACGTCGATAATCGAATTACTAAAAAATTGAGCTCATTGAAGCATCGTCATTCAACGAGCCTGCTTTACGTTTTTCCCCCAGATTGTGTGCCCTCCAGGAAGTCCTCTTCCTGTGGGCAAGCCCCTCGTGCAAAAAACGCGAGTGGCGTAACCTCGGCATTCCGGTTCTCCGGAAGACCGAAGAACTGCGTTGTGTACGATGCACCAACGAAATTCGATATCGCCGGTTTCCGATGCGCCGGAATTCCTGTTCGCGGGCTTTCACCTTGATCCCGACGGAACGCTGTTCCGTGGCGAAATGCCGGTACATCTCCCCCCCAAGGAACTGGCTGCACTTAAGCTGCTGATTGCGAATGCGGGACGAATCGTTACTCCGCTCGAACTGCAGAAGGCCCTCTGGGGCGACATCCACGTAACCGGCGACAGTGTTCCCAAGTGTGTGTCTTCATTGCGCGCTCGGCTGCAGCCTGCGGACTGCATTCAAACCGTATACAAACGCGGTTATCGCTTCACCGCCGGAGTACGCACGCGCGGCCAGGAGCCGGGCCGGAAAACTCCTCGGCTTGCCATTCTGCCATTCACCACCGGATACGAAGTGCCCGATCATCTCGGCCCCGTCATCGCGGAAGAGGCTATGGCGCACCTCAGCACCGCATGGCCGGTTGTCGCCCATGTGCTGGCGCGCGACTCCGTGTTCACCCTCACGCGCCGCGGCCTTACCGCGCAACAGACCGGCGAAGCTCTGCACGCCGACCTCGCGTTGACCGGAACCATCAGCGCTATGTCCCGGCACTATCGCCTCCGCATTGAAATGATCCGTGTTGAGGACGGAACGCAGATCTGGGTTGAGGATGTGCTGGCGCGCCGTGATGTCGTTGCCGCGGTTGAGTCGGAGCTTGTCAGCCGCCTCGCTCTTCGGCTCGGATCAAAAGATGCACCCTGGCTGCGCGCATGGCACGCTGACAATCTCTCCATGGCCGCAGCTGCTGACGAAACCCTACCTCCAGATCAGGAACACGACGGCCAAAACAGCAATCGCCTTGAAGCCTACGAAATCTTCCAGCGCGCCCACAATGAGTGGCAGTCGTTGCAGCGGCATCGCATGCAGGACGGACTTCAGCACCTGATGCGTGCTACGGAGCTCGATCCCTCTCTCATCGGCGCGCGCGTCGATCTCGTAAATCTCTGCATCTCGCAATGCTTTTACGGATTCATGTCGCCCGCTGCGGAAGCCAACCTCGCGCGGCGCGTGGTCGAAGCACTTCCCGACCTGCCTTCGCGCTCTGAGGCCGTGCTGCCCGCCCTCGGCTGGATCAGTTTTCATTTCGATCGCGACCTGCCGGAAGCGTTGCGCCTCATGTCCATGTCGTCGCACCTGCCGCACGATCCGTGGATCACGCGCGTTCGCTCCATGCTGGCCATGAGCCGCCATCAATTCGACACTGCGATCAGCGAACTTCAACACGCAATCGGACTCGATCCCTTTGCCCCGTGGCTGCACGCACGGCTTGCGTGGGCCTTGCACCTTGCCGGCAGAGCACTTGAAAGCGTCGAACAGGTCAAGCGCGCTCTCAATCTCTTCCCCGAGCATGAAGGTGCAAGCCTCTACGGCGCCGCTATCCTCGCTCACAACGGATCGGCAGACCGCGCCATATCGCTCGCCTTGGAATTATCTGAGCGCCTGCCGTACTTTGATCCCGCCAGTTCAGTACTCGCCTATGCTCTGGCCGCCGCGGGCCGCCACGATGACGCCCGCTCTATGCTCGAACGTCTGCAATGGCTCAGCCGCGAGCGCTACTTCATCAAGTCCTTCCTGCCCGCTGCTTACATCGCGCTCGGTGACACTCAATCGGCGTTGACCGAACTGCGATTCGCCGATGAGAACCGATGCCCATGGTTCTTCCAGATGCTAGCCGACCCGCGTCTCCAGCCTCTCCACGGCAATCCAGAATTCAAAGCCATGCGTGCGTCGCTGGCAGAGATGGAAGCCGAAGCCACTCGCGAAACAGAGCCTGTCCACTGAGCCAAAATCGCCGGTTCAGCTCCACAACCGCAATCCCCTCTTGTCATCCCGCCCGCTGCCTCGTCGCCACTTGTGAGTCAAATCACACGCGCTCCCTGCCGCCAGAGCGTACACTGCCGTTCGTTGCACCAAGGCCTAAATAAAGATGCCTGTTGAAGAGGACCTTTCCACCATTAGCTATACGCGGGGACCAAGCCGGCCCCTGCTTGAGTTGACCATTGGCGACCTGCTTCGCCGCACCGCCAGCCGCTACCCTGACCGCCTCGCCGTCGCCAGCCGACATCAGGACAAGCGCATGAGCTGGGCCGAACTCGATGCAGCCGCCGATCGTGTCGCGCGCGGCCTCTGGTCCCTCGGCATCCGTCATGGCGACCGCGTCGGCATCTGGTCCACCAACTGCATCGAGTGGATCATGATGCACATGGGATGCGCCCGCACCGGCGCCGCCCTCGTCAACATTAACCCTGCGTACCGCTCGCATGAGCTGCAGTTCACCCTCACCCGCTCGCGCATGAAGGCGCTCTTCCTCTGGCATAAGGACAAACACGCCGACTACGAAGAGATACTCGGTCGCGCCCGCCACGGATTCGACCTCGCGCTCGAGCACGTCATCTACTTCGACTCGCCGGAGTGGCCCGCGCTGCTCGATGCCGATGGCCGGCTGCCGGATCACGTCGCCGTCAACGACATCGCCAACATCCAATACACAAGCGGAACCACCGGCCTGCCCAAGGGCGTGCAACTCACTCATCACAATGTGGTCAACAACGGCCAGTTTCTCGCCCAGGGTTTTCACTACACTGAGCAGGATAAGATCGTTGTCCCCGTGCCGCTGTTCCACTGCTTCGGCTGCGTCATTGGCACCATGTCCGCCGTCAACTCCGGCGCGGCCATCATCCTGCCCAACTGGACCTTCGACGCCCGCGCTACGCTTTCCGCCGTGCACCACGAACACGCCACCAGCGTCTACGGGGTCCCGGCCATGTATGTGGCAGAGTTCGCACTGCCCGACTTTTCCACTTTCGATACCACCAGTTTGCGCACCGGCATGATGAGCGGCGCTCCCTGCCCCGTCGAGCTCATGAAGCGTGTGCTCGAGGAGATGCACTGCCGCGAACTCGTCATCGCCTACGGCCAGACTGAAACCTCGCCCGTCGTTACCATGAGCGACGCCGACGACACCATCGAAGTCCGTGTTAAAACCGTGGGCCGAGCCATGCCCCAGACTGAAATCATGATCCAGTCGCTTGAAACCCGCGAGCCTGTTCCCTTCGGCCGGCAAGGTGAAGTCTGCGTGCGCGGCTACGCCCTCATGCGGGGATACGACGGCGATCCCGAGGGAACCGCGCAGGTCATTCAGCCCGATGGATGGCTCCGCACCGGCGATCTCGCCGTCATGCGCGAGGACCGATGCATCCACATCACCGGTCGATCCCGCGACGTCATCATTCGCGGCGGAGAAAACATCTATCCCCGCGAGGTCGAAGAGTTTCTCTACACGCATCCAAAGGTTGGCGAAGTGCAAGTCATCGGCATTCCCAACGCGCGCCTCGGCGAGGTCGTCGTGGCATGGATACGCGTGCGTCCCGGCGCCGAAGCCACTGAGCAGGAGATCAAGGACTTCTGCCAGGGCCAGATCGCCTACTACAAAATTCCCGAGCACGTCCGCTTCGTCATCGAGTTTCCGGCCACGCTCTCAGGCAAAATTCAGAAATACAAAATGCGCCAGTATGAAATCGAGGCCCGCGGCCTGCAGGCAGTCGCCAACGCAACCATGGCCTGACCAGCCTGCAGAAATATCCTCCGATGCTGAACTTCGTGTCAGGGGCCGCCTTCGGCCTCGCCACCTTCCCGAGCGCGTAACATTCTCGCACTTCTCCACCAACAATTCTCACAATGTTGCATCTAACTTCGCGTATAGTCCGTTCTTGTATCCCTGACGTCAACGCTCCAATCCCTGCTCCCCGATCGGCCAGAAGAATGCGCTTGAAACCGTTACGATCGATCCTGTCGCTCACACTAGGACTCTTGCTGCTTTGCAGCGTGCCCGCGGGCGGATTCTCCCTGCTGACCCACGAACAGCTCATTGACCTCACCTGGCAGGATTCAATCGTTCCACTGCTCTTGAGCCGCTATCCAACACTCACGCCCGAACAACTGGAACAAGCCCGCGCATACGCTTACGGTGGATGTGTCATCCAGGACATGGGCTATTACCCATTTGGCGACGAGTCTTTCTCGAACTTGACCCACTACGTGCGTTCGGGCGACTTCGTGGTGAACCTCTTTCGCAATGCGAGCAACGCCAACGAGCTGGCCTTCGCCGTCGGCGCGCTCTCGCATTACATGGGAGATTCGCTCGGCCATTCACTCGCAACCAATCTCGCCGTTCCCGTCGAGTTTCCAAAGCTGGCGGCAAAGTTTGGCCCGGACGTGAGCTACGCCCAGGGAAAGCGCCAGCACGTCCAAACCGAGTTCGCCTTCGACATCAATGAGATCGCGCACCATCGCGTAGCTCCGCTTCACTACCTCCGCCATGTTGGTCTCAAAGTCCCAGTGCGGCAGCTCGCCTTGGCTTACTACCAGACCTACGGGCTCAGCGAAGATTTCTCTGCCACGAAGAAGCGCCGCTTCAATGTCCGTGAATATCGCTTCGCTGTCCGCACTTTCATCCCGAGGATCGCCTATGCCGTCACTTTGCTGCATCGCAGGCACGAGCCCATCGAACTCGATACCCCGGAGAAAATGGAGATTGAGAAAGAGGTGGCCACTGTGGCTGCGCAAAGTAATTGGGCAGCCTATCGCCACCATGCTGGCATCGGGACCTATGCGCTCGCGGGTCTGATTTTTATCTTGCCCAAGGTCGGTCCACTCAAGCTTGTTGCCGTCAAAGGCCCCACGCAGACCACTGAAGCCGACTACATGCACGCCGTTGTCATGTCGGTGTCGTCACTCCGGCGCGCGCTCAGACGGTTCACTCCACCGGCAGGGACTCCAGCGCCACAACAAGTCATCGTGCGTCTGTCGAGAAGCCGCCTGCATCCTTTGCCCAATCGCGACCTCGACACCGGACAAGTCGTAAAACCCGGAGGCTACCCCCTCACCGACTCGACCTACGCCGATCTCCTCCATCGCATCACCCTGCTGTCTGGTCAGCCAATTCCTCCGGGGATCAAGGCGGACATCCAGGCCTACTACGCCAATCCGGATGCGCCAATTTCAACGAAGAAGGACCCCGATCGCTGGAAACAAGTTCAGTCGGACCTGGCCACTCTGGCAACCATGCCAACCAGCACAGAACCCGAGCCCTATCCGACATACGGCGACGACGCCGAGGGCATCGAAGCAGGAAGCGATCAGCAGTCCGATCAGCAGTCTGATCAGTAGCCAGGTCTATCCGTTCTCAACTCGCGCCCTGATATCCGAGTAAGCCGCACTTATAAGTTTGCTGAGAGCTGCGGCGTTCGCCTCTTCTCCTGCACGCAGCTTCATATGACGCATGTACTTGCCGGTGCCTTGCAGCAGGCGAGCCGGATCGTGCAGCCTCGCACCCTGAAAGAACCCCACGTTCACATGCGAAGTAAATACGTTTACGTATCCAAACGGCACATCTCCAAAACATGCAACTGGGCAGCCGTCATGCAGAAGTTCTCTGACTTCGTCCCCACATTTACGCATCACCTCAAACCACACGCGCGCAATGTCTCCCAGTTCTCCACCGCGCTCGTCAAACCACCGTTCAATCGCGGCATCCCGCTCCACCGCGCCATCGAATCGCAGCAAGTCCTGTTTCACCGTCACTTCGCCTTCGGCATGCGAGAACAACCTTAGCGCAGCGCACTTCGTCGGGGCGAATCCAATTTTCAAGGAGAACAAACGCACCCCATCCTCTTCGGTGGAGACAGCAAAGGGGATGGGGTACGCACCGGACGGGCTGGATTGCAGCGTGGTCAACATGATTTGCCCGCCCGGCAACCGAGGGAATCTGATTACTGGGCTGCTGGAGCCCGCTTGGCAACAAACTCCGTCGAACCCATCTCGCCCATCTGCCGCGTGAACTTGATGGTGTCGCCGTCGGCCTTACCCGTGTACGTGATCTTGAACTCGTTGCCGTTAAAGTTCAACACCTGATCGAAGGAGATGTTGTCTCCGTCAACCTTGCCGTTGGAAATGTCGTTGGCGCCGCGCGGCGTAGTAACCGTGCCGGTAAGAGCTGCGCCATCCACCTTGAATTCGAAGGTGAGGGTTTGCGTGCCGCGTGGCGTTGTCACGTCACCCGTCCATTTGCCGTTGAAGTCTGCGGCCAGCGCGCTCACCGTGCCCAGCGCGAGAAACAGAACTGCAAGCGTGAGTTTCTTGAACATACTTTTGTATCTCCTTGCCATCTTGCTGAGGGACTCAGTCTGAATTGACCGATCCGATTCCTGCCAACAAGGACGGAGCGCGTTCGGAATAAGTCTCAATCGCGAAATAAATACATCGGGGATTTTTTCGCAGTTTCCACCGCCGTGCAGCGGCCTTTTCGCGCTGCTCCTATTGGGGAAATAGTTCACCACCGAACTTGAGGGTGTTCAGCCGTTCTTCGGCGATACGCGGTGAACGCGATCCACAGGTTTGCTGTATCTGCCGAGCAGGGCGTTCCAGCGGACAATCGCAATCTCCTGCAGCATCTTCAACCCGTCTTTCAGGTAGCTCACGCGCGAGCGCTCGTCATGTGCCCAGCTCACCGGAACTTCCTTGATGCGGTAGCCGCGCTTCAGAGCGATAAACAGAATCTCCGGATCGAAGCCCCAGCGCTCAATCGTCTGGAGCTGAAATACCGTCTGCGCCGCCTCCCGCGTAAACGCCTTGAACCCGCACTGCGTGTCCGCAAACGGAAGCGCCATCACCAGCCGCGTAACTCCGTTAAAGCACCGGCCAAAGAACTGCCGGTAAAGCGGTTGGCGAATCGTCTGTCGTTTGGTCTCGAGCCAGCGCGAACCGATGGCAATGTCTGCCCCACCGGCAATGGCGTCGAACAGACCCTGCGCTTCCTCCATTGGGGACGACAGATCGGCATCTGTAAACATCACCACTTCGCCGGCGGCACTCAGCAACCCTGACCGCACACTGAACCCCTTGCCGCGATTCCCTGGGTTCTGCATAAGGCGAATCTCCGGCGCAGAGGCGGCGAAATTGCGCACCACCTCCGCCGTGGCGTCGCGCGAGCCGTCATCCACCACAATCACCTCGGCTGACCAGCCCTTTTGCCGAATACACGCGACCACCGCCTCCAAAGTTGCGGGGATACGGCCGGCCTCGTTGTAAGCCGGAATCACAATGCTGTATTTCGGATCGGGCATTCCTGCGGCGCTTCCGCGGCCTCAGCCGGCTGCAAATATCTTGGATCTCCAGGGGCTCAGATCATCATATAGCAATCCGGCTTTGCCTGAGGTACGACGTCTCAATCCGGGTTCGCGCCCCCAACTCGCTGATGGCGAAGGGCTAAAATGTAGGGACAGGCTTGATTTTTCCACCTGTTACCGGGGAAAATCCAGTTATGCTGAGAGCGGAGGTCCTACGTATATGACGAAGGCAGACCTGGTTGAGAAGGTGACGGCCTTGGGCGATCTGACGCGCCGCGATGGCGAGGTCATAGTCGAAACCATCTTTGGTTCCGTAATCGGAGCCCTGCAGAGCGGCGACAAGATTGAAATTCGCGGCTTTGGCTCGTTCCGCATTCGCCAGCGCAATCCCCGCATTGGCCGCAACCCAAAGACCGGCGAGCGCGTCGATGTCCCCGCGAAGCGCGTGCCCTACTTCAAACCCTCCAAGGAATTGCGCGACCTGGTAAATCCCGGCGAGGCTTCAAGCAGCGCCTAGTACCAGCAGAGAATTCAGTCGCACAGCACGAAACCCCGCCAACACCCATGGCGGGGTTTCACTTTGCCTGATAGGTTTCGGATTCGCAAGCTACGGCCGCTGCATTTCGCCGACTTGCTGACGAGCTGCCTAAGCCTTGACCCCAATCGCCGCCATCATCCTCCCTGCATGGCCACGCGAGGCCCGGTGCGAGAAGAACAGATCCGTCTGGCAGTTCGTACAGCCGCCGGTCACGTAAATCGACTTCGCCGGCACCCCCGCATCAAGCAACTGCCGCCGATTGGCCTCAATCAGATCCAGATGCAGGCTCGGCCCGATAGGTGAGTGCCCCGGTGCGCACTGCGTCAAAAAAAGCATTGGATATCTGTTGTGCACCGCATCGGCTGAATACACCTCGTGGAATAACTCCCGCGCATACACAAACTGCGACTCGAACTCCGACAGCACCTCTTCGCCCACCGAGTAGCAACACGGCCCCGCTCCCGGTCCAATAGCCGCCACCAGATCATCAGGCCTGCAGCCGAACTCCAACCGCATGCGCCCCACGCCGATCTCCGCAATCCGCTTCACCGTTCCGCGCCAGCCCGCATGGAAGGCGCCCACCACCCGCTGCTTCTTATCGGCCACCAGCACAGGAATGCAGTCCGCGGTCTGAATCCCGATCAGCACGCCCCGCTCGGCCGTAATCAAGCCGTCGGCCTTTAAGGGGTGCTCCCGGCCGGCATCTGCTCGCGTAACCTCCCGCACAAGGTTTGAATGGATCTGCCGCAGCGTAATCAGCAGGGTCTCCGCGTCGCCCGTCAGCGCCTCAGCCAGCAGCACGCGATTACGCGCAACCGCCTCTCGCACATCCGTCGCCGTAAATCCCAGGTTCAGTTCGCCGGCGACATCGCCCGCGCAATATGCCCGGCTCACTCCACCCTGCCGCGTGCTAAAGCCGTGCCACAACCACGGCATCTTCTTCCACGCCGGAACCGCAAGATAGCAAACCCCGTTCGAAGCCACGCTCGGCTTGATCACCCGCCGCAAAAGCTCCTCCGGCGCGGCGCGCTCCATCCGGTCCACCCGTGAGCGGTTCACGCCCCCAGACCCGCCGCGCAAGCTGCGCACCAAACCCGCATGTTCAAAAATCGCGTCGAGCGTCGCCACGTCGCCATTGCGGTCGGGCGCGGCTCCTGTCTGCGCTGGAGCAGAGTTCAGTTGCTTATGGGGCGGCATCAGATTGATTCTAGCTGTACGGGCGACGAAAGGATTCTGCATTACATCCAGTGCAGGATTGGCGCAGATGAGCATATGGGCCTACCTTCCGGTAGGCCCGCTCGAGAGGCATTTTTAGGAGGGGATCCAGGGGGATTTTCAGAGAAGAGGTCCATGACGGACCTTCAAGAAGGAGTGAACACCTTTCTTGGATGGGACATTTTCGGGGAAGCCTCTGCTAATTACTTACTAGGATGCTCTTTATCTGGAAAGGTTGCAAGCGCCACTTCCGAACCTGTGAATAATCTGCCCATCTCCGCCGCGCGCTTTCCTACCCGTTTCATGCCCAATTCCGGCATTTTTGTAACCCAAATGGCACCTGTTTGCAACCGAAACACGTCGTTGGACTTGCGTCACCCGCCAGGAACTTGGCACTCTTGTGAGTGTGAACCGCTGGGGATACATCGGCCTTGCCATCATCCTTGTGGTGCTGGCCTTCATCGTTTACACCAATCGCCAGAATCTCGGGCTGACGCATCCCCGTCCCAGCACGAACCAGGCGTCCCAAACCGTCACCCAGCCGCCCGCCACCCAGCCCGTTCAAATCCAATGGCAAAAAATTGACCGCACCATGGACGGCTTCACCATCGACATGCCCGCCAACTCCCAGCAAATCAAGATTCCCGCGTACAACGAGTACGGCAGCGCCGAGATGGCGGACATGCTCTACGCCTACCCCGACCCACAGATCAGCTTCTCCATCACCTGGGCGCTCAACCCGCCTGTCGAACGCGTCAACAAGATGGTGCCGGACCGTACCCTCGACATGGCGCTCACTGACGCGCTTCAGCGCTCGCAAACCATGCTGGTAAACAAGTCTGAGATCAGCCAGCAGGGCTTCCCCGGTCGTGAGTTCTCAGCCCGCAACGCCGGCGGAGGTGTATTCACTTCCCGGCTCGTTCTCGCGCGGCACCGGCTCTACATGCTCACCGTCGCCTACCCATCCGCAGCCGCGCAAAACAACCAGGACATCGCCCACTTCTTCGACTCTTTCAAAGTAGTAGCCCCCGCACCCAACAACTAAGCCATCCGCATCACCGCAACTGCCGCCGTCAGGCAAGCCCTTCCACCGACCCAAAGACAAGCTAATAGCCAGAAGCTAAAAGCTAAGAGCTGCTTTTATACGCCTCTCTCCGCGCCGCCTTCTCAACAACCCGCGCAATCAGTCCCACCGGCAGAAAACGCACCAGGACAGAAGTAATCCGCCCCTGCACATTCGCAACAATCGTGCGCTTGCCGCGTGCCATCGCTTCCACGCCCATCCGCGCCACTTCCTGCGTGGGCTGGATACGCCGCTTGAACGCGGTCGCGCGCGACACATCCCAGAACTCGCTCTCCGTCGGCCCCGGACAAAGCGCCGTCACCTTCACGCCGTACGCCTTCACTTCCTCCGTAAGCGCCTGCGAGAAGAAGCGGTCGAACACCTTGGTCGCCGCATAGGTGTTGAGATACGGAATGGGTTGAAAGCTCGCCGTCGACGCCACCACCATCACCCATCCCTGCCTGCGCTCCACCATGTGCGGAACAAACAGCCGTGCCAGATGCACCATGGCCTCGCAGTTCACGCGTATCTGCGCCAGCTCCTGCTCAATCGGCGACTTCACGAACACGCCAAACTGTCCCAGCCCTGCGTTGTTGATCAGGATGTCGACCGGAATGCCGACGCCAACCGTGGCGTCGTAGATGTGATTCGGTGCATCGGGATCGCACAGGTCCGCCACGACAATGCGCACCTCGGTTCCGCGCGCGGCCAGCTCCTGCGCCAGCGCTTCCATCCGCTCCTTGCGCCGCGCCGTAAGAATCAGCTTCGCGCCATGCCCGGCCAGCTCGCGGGCAATCGCCGCGCCGATTCCCGCGCTTGCTCCAGTCACAAGCGCCCATCTGCCTTTAAAGTCCGAAGTGTTAGCCATGATTGAAACCATCATAGCCGCCGCGAAGCTGAGAAGGAGTAACGCGTGCGAAAGCAGGCTGAAAGCATTTGCAGGAAGGCAGAATCGGCCACTTTCGACACAAACTGCGAGTTTGATAGAGAATTTCAGCCGCCTGAATAATAGTAGGCTTCGGTTTGTATCCCTTGGCCATCCAGTCTACTTCATCAATGATTGGAAGGTTTCGACTCGTGCAGACCACTTCCATAAGATCTGCAAGCCCAACGGCATTAGTACAGACAGGCTTAGCAACCAGATCCTCCGCAAAGCTCGGTTGGGAGATTGGACCTGCCTTTGCATTCGTCGAGATCAACACCGGAACGATCGCAACTGAATGACTGCCCTCATGGAAATTTTTAAGATCGAGAGCGTAATCCTCAACCTGATCGAGAGCATCGCTTGAATGGTCTGTGGCACCGACCTTGAATTCAAGAAGGAAGACGATGTTTTCCGAAAGCAGGAGGGCATCCGCACGTTTGCCCATTCTTGGAATGTAGAATTCCAAAAATATTCTTTCGGTTGGCCGGGCTGCCAAAGCAGTCTTGAGAATCAAGATTTGCTGGAGCCAGGCCCAACGCTGTGGTTCATCCAGGGTGTGATGATGCTCTTTCGCAAGAATACCGAGGATACGTTCGTCGTCGTCCTTGAGAAAATTAGATACTGCCTCACTGTAGTAGGCCCTGATCGGCATTAGAGTCCTTATGTTCGACTGTCCTTCATTCCGCTAAGAATATCTCAAGTGATCTGGTTCATCGCCTGCGCTTGTCTGTCACCTTCAAATTAGTCCTGGAAATCGTCTTTCCATAGGCGAATCATCCTTCTTATCTCGATCAGCGGTGAACTATACCATGCACAAATATACGCATGGCATTGCGGTCGACAATGGCGATACTATGACTTTTATCTATTTCAATTGAGCTGCCTGCTCTTTGCCTGCTAGTTCTTCTCGACACACAGCTCCCATATTGAAGGCAACGCACGATGGCGTTTCCTCGTGAAAAGCCATTGTGCGATTTTGTGTCAAGTCTAGTTTTTCGAGGACGCATTCAGCCTCGACGCATCTATTGGTGAGCTACGATTGAGAATCGCCGGCGGCTGAACTCTGGCCGTTTCATTATTTGCGACGGCGCATGTAACCCGCTCAACACTTCACCCAATTCGGCGTTACAATCGGAGAATCCGTACTTTACGGTTAGAAATTTAAAGCAATCGGCGATCGACTGGGGTGTGCGACCGCCGCGAAGCGCGTATCGAAATATCAGGAAGCGCGTAGCAGGACACTGAAACGCGCGTGGCGATGCGCACGATACCCGAATCAAGACACTAAATGGGTGTACACATCGGATCGCCGTTCAACGCACCGCTCGTGGTGGTAAGTTGTAAACCTTGGGGGAAACGAGCAGTTAATGAACCTTCTACACGCGGCTGGGCCCAGGTTCGGCCAATTTAAAATGTCCGCGCGGCCCGTGGCTGTTTGGCTTTTTCTTACGTTTACGGCTCTGGTATGTTGCGTGCGTCCCGCTCAGGTTGCCGGCGCAACGCGCAGAGGCGTGGTGCACGCCTATATCCTTGTCGACTCGCAAACCGGTCATATTCTTGAGTCTTACAACGCAAAGCGCCGCGCGCATCCCGCATCGCTCACCAAGCTCATGACGCTGTACATTACCTTCCAGCGTCTTGAGACCGGCCGGTTGAGCCTTGGCACGCACCTACCCGTCTCGCGCCACGCGGCCGCGCAGCAGCCCACCAAGCTGTGGCTGCGCGCCGGCAGCAGCATCACGGTACGCAACGCCATCCTGGCCATCACCACCCGCTCCGCCAACGACGCCGCAGTGGTTCTTGCCGAGCATCTCGGCGGAAGTGAATCCCGCTTTGCCCGCCTGATGAACCGCCAGGCGCGCCTGCTCGGCATGACCGGCACCAGTTTCTACAATGCCTCCGGCCTGCCCGACTCGGCGCCAGTGGACCACCGCCCACGATATGGCGATCCTCGCCATGGCCCTCATCCACAACTACCCGCAGTACTACCACTTCTTCAGCGTGCACGCCTTCCGATACGGCCGCCATATCATCTACGGCCACAACCATCTGCTGGACGAGTGCGAAGGCGTTGACGGCATGAAGACCGGTTACGTCCGCGCCTCGGGCTTCAACATTGTGACCTCAGCGATTCGCGATGACCGACGTCTGGTCGGCGTGGTGCTGGGCGGCGCAAGCGCCAACTCGCGCGACAGGCAGATGGCCGCGCTCATCAATCGCGGTTTCGCAAAGCATCCTGCGAGCCGTGTGATGAAGGCAAGCGCAGTGCTGCCAATGCCGGCACATCGCAAAGCAGCCCCGGCAAAGCTCATCAAAACCGCCGCGACCAAGATTGTCGAACCGTCTGAAGAAGAATCAGCAATCTCAGACAGCCGCGAGTGGATTGTCGAGGTGGGCGGCAACTACCACACACAAGCAGCGGTGCGCCGCGTCCTCCACAGTGCCCGCCTCAGTGCGCCCTCTCCGTTGCGCCACAGCGGACGCCCGCTGGTGGTGCGGCTTCGCGGAAGCCGCTATCGCGCACGCTTCTCGCGACTCGGTCACGAGGAGGCACTCCGCGCCTGTTCCGCACTCAAGCTGAAGAAGTACACATGCCGCATCTTCTCTCACCCGCAGCCGCAGATCGAAGACGCTGCCGACGTTGCGTCAAATGACGTGGCGTCAACCAGCCAGAGCGACTGATTGCCGCTGCGAAGGTGGGGCAACCGAGTTAGTTGCGAGTTAGCGGGTTTGCACTGCCTCGCCCTCAAACTCCTCCGTAAGCCACTTACTGAACGCCGAGAACTCCTCGTCACGGCCGAGGAAGTCGCGCACTAACTCGCGGCCCGGCTTGGAGCCGCCCTGCTCCAGGACTGTCTTCCGGTAGCGCTCGCCTGCATCGCAGCCGAGCAGATCGTCAGGATCGAACTGGCCGAAGAAATCGAGCGCAATCACCTTGTCGAACGCGTAAGTGTAGTAGTTCGACGAGTAGCCCGTGAGGTGGCCAAAGCTCGCATACATGTGGTTGCCTTCGCGCCACGTCCACGGCTGCAGGCTCTCGTAAAGGCTCTTCGTCATCGTGTCGAAATCGATACCCGCCGGGTCCTGGTCGTGCAGGTCGAGCGAGAGCGTTGTGTAGTAGAGCTGCGTACGCATCCAGTCCGCGCGCCCAAACGCGCCTGCCTGTTTCATCTTGCGGATCACCTCGGAGGGCAGAACCTCGCCGGTCTTGTAGTGCGTTGCGAACGACTGCAGCAGCTTCTCGTCGCGGAAAAACTCTTCCAGCATCTGCGAGGGCACTTCGATAAAGTCGCCTTCCGTCGCAAACCCTGAGAGCCCCGCCCACTCCGTATGGCCGCCAAGAATGGCGTGCATCAGGTGGCCGAACTCGTGGAAGAACGTGACCACATCCGAGTACTGCAGCAGCCCCGGATCTTTCTCATCACCCGCTGGGAAGTTGCAGATCAGCGCCGCCTCCGGCATCGTCCGGTTGCGCACGCCGGTAACAATGGGCGCGGCAGAGAACCACTTGTCCTTGCCGTCGCGCGGATGCATGTCGAGATAGAAGCGGCCCACCTGCCGTCCGTCCTCCCACACCTCGAACACTGAAACCGCGGAGTGCCACGCGGGCGCATTCGAGGGTCGGAACTCAACCTTGAACAGCCGAGCGGCAGTCTGCAACACGCCCGCTTCTACCTGCGCATAAGGAAAGTATGGCCGCACCGACTGCGAGTCGAAGTCGTAGGCCGAGCGGCGGAACTGCTCGTACCAGTAGCCGCGGCTGCTGATGTCGATGGCCTTCAGGTCGGGCTGGCGGCTGCGGACGAAGTCCATGATCAGCTCGTACTCGCGCCGTGCGCCTTCAAGGCTGGCCTCGTTGAGCCGGGCTAGAAAGGTGCGCACGTTCGCCGCCGACTTCATCATCTGGTCGGCAGTGGCCAGGTCTGCCCAGCTCCTGAAGCCAAGAATCGTGGCCAGTTCCTGCCGCGTGCCAAGCAAGTCCAGCAGAATCTGCCGATTCGCTGGGTAAGCCCGCGTGTTGTAGGCCAGGAACATCCGCTCGCGCAGGGCTGGGTTGGCGGCAAAGGTCATCACCGGCTGCATGTCGGGCGGGTCGGTGGTCAGGGTAACGCTGCCGTCTTCCCCCGCCGGGTGGCGCGCCAGGTAGTCCTCCGGCAACCCCTCAAGCTCCGCCGGAGTTGCGTTGATCGTCTTGCCGCCCTCCTGAATGTTGCGGCTGAACTCAAGCGAAAACCGCGTGGCCTTCTCGTGCAGCGCCTGGATCTGGTTGCGGGTGGCCTCATCCTTATCCACGCCGGCCAGCCGGTATCCCAGCAGCGTCCGCTCCACGTAGTGCCGCGTCGCCGGACTCGCGCCATCCAGGATCGTCGCCGCAAGTGCCTCATATACCTGCCGGTTAAGGCTCAGTGCAGACCCAGCCATAGCCACCCGCTGAGCCTCCTGCTGAGCTTGGTCCCTCACGGCCTTGTCCGCGGCAACGGAATTCAGCACACCCGACTGCGCCCCGGCCAGGCTCAGATGCTCAATAGCCTGGTCGTAGAGCCGAAGCGTATTTTCCGTCGTCCGCTGCCCTTCCACAGCCAAAAGCGCTGCCAGGGCGGCTTCATGGGCGGCCAAACGCGCACTTACCCAGGCAGAAAGGGCTTCGGCGGAGGCGGCGCCGCCGGCCTCCCAGGCGTGTATGGCATCGGTCGGTATGGCGGTAGCGGGCGTTTCAGCGGGCATTTCAGGGTTTCCTCCACAGGCTGGCTCAAAATACTAGGTTGCCACAGCGGGGCGGCCCGCAGTGCCTCAAAACTGAGACAGCACCGCCCAAAATCCCTAGAAAAATCTTATTGTTGCATCTTGTGCCGATCCCGCTTAAGATGCGTCAATTGACGACTATGCGTCGCGCTGCCACCACCACGGTTGAAGCTCCTCCGCCTCCGGTAGTCACCCGGCTAAGGCTCGGCAAGTTCTGTGTGGCTATCCAGGGTGGCAGCCCTGCAGAACTTTGGCGTTCCGCCGAAGCGCTCGGCGTCGATGCCCGTTTCGTCGAATTCCGGCTCGACTCACTCCCCAAGCCCGCAGCCGCTCTTCCCGGGCTCAAAGACTTCCTGAACAACCACAGGGATTTCACCGCCATCGTCACCTGCCGCAGGAAAAGTCACGGCGGCAGCTTCACCGGCTCGCTCACAGCCGAGCTCGAAATCCTGACCCAGGCATCTGAAGCCGGATGCCAGATCGTCGATCTCGAAGTGGAATCAGCCGAAGAAATGAAGGCGGCGCAGATGGCGCGCTTTCGCGCCGGCCTTCGCGCCGTGGGCACGCAGCTCATCGTCAGCTTCCACGACTTCACGCGCACCAAGGGACTCGAGCAGGCCGCCAAGCGCATTGAAGCCTTCGAGCCCGATTTTGTAAAAGTAGTCTCCACAGCGCGTACGCTCTCTGACAATCTCGCCGTACTGCGCCTCATTGAAGATCGCTCGCTCTCGACACACATCGTCGGCATCGCCATGGGCGAAGAAGGCCTTCTCAGCCGTGTGCTCGGTCCGCGCGCCGGCGCTGCGTTCACCTTTGCCTCCACTGACAATGGAACCGAGACCGCGCCCGGCCAGGTTACGGTGCGCACGCTGCTCGATCTCTACAAGCTCGATCAGATCGACCAGGCAACGCGCCTCTTCGGTGTCGCGGGCAATCCCATCGGCCACTCGCTTTCTCCGCTCATGCACAACACGGCCTTCCGCCGCGAAAGCGTGAACGCCGTCATGCTGCCCCTCAAGGTAAAAACGCTGGATGACTTGCTGAACATCATTCGCGACCTTCCGCTGGGCGGCGTAGCCGTCACCATGCCGCTAAAAGAGGAAGTCCTTCCGCATCTCGCCAACATGGACCCGCTCACAGCGCGCATCGGCGCATGCAACACGCTGCGCACCGGCGCTGACGGCAAGCTCTACGGCTTCAACACCGATGTTGCCGGAGTGGTAAGGCCGCTCGAACGCCGCATCAAACTGCGCGGTGCCCGCATCGCCGTCCTCGGCGCAGGAGGAGCAGCGCGCGCAGCAGTCTTCGGCCTCGTAGAACAGGGAACGGAAGTCTTCGTCGTCAACCGCACGCACGAGAAAGCCGTGTCTCTCGCGCGCAAGGCAAAGGCAAAATCGCTCAAGCAGGATCAGCTCGCCAAGCAAAAGTTCGACGCCATCATCAACACCACGCCCTGCGGCATGGCAGGCATCAAGCAGGCGCTACCCATCAAGGAAACAGAGCTGCACGCCAACCTTGTCTTCGACATGGTCTACAACCCGCTCGACACACCGCTGCTGCGCCTGGCTCATAAGCGCGGCCTGCACATCGTCAGCGGCCTAGAAATGTTCGTGCAGCAGGGCGCGCGCCAGTTTGAAATCTGGACAGGCAAACCCGCCCCCGAAGCAGAGATGATGCGCGTAGTAGAGCTGGCGCTCAAGCGTAAACAATAGTCCGCTTCGATGGGTGCTCTATCCTTGCCGCAATTTCATCGCGGAAATGTTGGGAGAATACGAACATTAATCCGCCAATCGGCGCAATACGCACGCCTGTCATCCTGAGCGCAGCGAAGGATCTGCGGTTGTTTTCAATTCTCGAATCCCCGAAGAATCAAGACTAGGCTAGCTTCCTTATTCCCCGCCAAGCTTTCGGAATTCGGCCGCCTCCACGAAACCATTCTTGCCCGGAGGGGACCTGCGTTATCGAAAGACCCAGATTCTCTTTCAGCAATTTCCGGAGAGCTGAGTTGAATTGCAGACTGCGTCCAATATGTTTACGGCAAGGTTACCTGGATTTATGGAATCATTATTGATCAACACGACTACGGTAAAACCATCGTCAAGGAACACAATGTTGTATGCCGTAAACCCATTGATTGCGCCGCCATGCTCAATGATTTTCCTGTTGTTGAATGTGCTGAGGCCCAATCCGAATCCATAGGATGCTCCTCCGGTAACAAAACCGTTGGAGGTTGTCATGGCTTTGAATGAGTCTGGTGAAACCACTTTTCCGTTGACCAGCGCGCTGTCCCAGGCCACTAAATCGGATACGTTCGAGCTCAAGGCTCCGGCAGCGAACGGCGCTGACCGGTCCACGACGATTGCGGGGTTTCCGCTGAGGGTGTAGCCGATTGCGGATTGAGAAGCTGGGGGAATGGAGTAGTAGGTATTTGCCAACGCCAACGGCCGAAAGATGTACTGCTGGAGATTCGCCGGATAAGTTTCACCAGATACCTTCTCGATGATTGCCCCCAGGACGAAATAGTTGCTATTGGAATACGAGTACATCGTGCCTGGCGGAAATTCGAGAGGAGCCTGGCTTATTGCGGTCAGCACTGTTGCTTCCGACACTCCGTTCACAGCCCAGGCCGGGTACTGAGCGAAACTGGTGTAGTTCTGCAACCCTGAAGTGTGGGTTAGCAGCATGCGAAGGGTAATCGAAGACGGAAAGCTATACTCCGGCAGATATGTATCTATCGAGTCGTCCACCTGCAATTTGCCCTGCTCCTGCAGTTTCATAATCAGAGCCGCCGTGAATTGCTTGGTGATAGAGCCGATTTCGAAGATAGTGTTCGCTTGTGTCGCCTGCTGCGTGGCCACATTTGAGATGCCGTACGCATGGGAATAAAGTATCGTCCCGTTCTTTGCAAGAGCGATCTCAATGCCCGGCTTACTCTGCTGCGGAAACAACGTGTTTACAACCCCGTCGACTGCATTGCCCAGGGAAGCAGGTGCTTGAGGTGGTTCGCTTGAGCCTCGCAGCCTGCAAGGCCAAGAGCAATTCCATGCAAATCGAGAGTAACGAGTATCGCACCCACAGAACGCGCAACATACTTGCACCCCAGCAATTAATGAGTATAGATATGCTTCAGCAAACCGTCATGCAGTTATTCCGAATCCCGCGCAGGGGCCGTTACAGTAAGCCCAATCAGGCCGGGCGCCCCATCCTTGCCGCAATTTCATCGCGGAAATATTGGGATAATACGAACTCAATCCGCTAATCGGCCCAATACCCAAGCCCGTCATCCAGAGGCGAAGCCGAAGGACCTGCAGCTGCCTCTAATTCTCGAATCCCGCAATGAATCAAAATTGGGCTAACGTCCGCATGCTGACCTTACACCCCAAACATGAATATCGACGAAATATGTTGGTCAGAGAGGGCGATGCGAATGACATATCTAGAGCGGATCGCTCCATTCAATCTCCATGAGAAAGGGGTCAATGCGGGTAGGCCGTGGCTGAAGAAAGCGATTCGTACGATTCACTATGCGGGCTTAGTCTCTACAGTTCTGAGCAGGTGTAATCTAGTGCGTGAGATTCGTTGCTAGTAGGAATGGTTACCGTCTCAATTCCGAATGCGTTTCTGGCTCGCGGGGATATTGATCCATGGGAGTTGGTAATTTGTTTTCTCACGGCATGATTCTGGGCGCATTCTGCTTGCTGCAATTCCAATCTTCAACTTCCCTTTCTCAAATTCCCAAAGCGACCGGACCGACAACGGCGAGCACGATTGGTCGCGAGGGACTTGTCCATCTTGACGTCACCGTGACCAATGAGAAAGGCGAATCGGTTTCTGGTCTGACTGCTAATGACTTCACGCTCCTCGACAATGGGGCCCCGACAAAGGTCCTCTCCTTTCGCGCATCAGAACAGGCAACTGAGTATGCCGATCGGCTGACTGAAGTTGTGATCGTCCTCGACGAGGTAAATCTCCCGCATAACCAATCAGAAGCGATCAAGCGTGAGACGGTAAAGTTTCTCCGCATGAATGACGGACGACTTTCACAACCGGTCTCAATTTACTGGCTGACACCTGCTGGATTCTTGGCAACAGCAGATCCCACAATAGACGGCAATATGTTGGCGCAGGCTGTTGCACGGGGGCATTCAGATCGCACGTTAGCTTCGTTTCCACCCATCAGGCCAAAACCCGGCGAAGCAGTTTCACAACAATACAGATTGTGGGACAAGGGACTTCAGGGCCTATACAACATTGCCGTCGAGCGCAGGGACACTCCCGGCCGAAAGCTCGTGATGTGGATGGGCTCTGGATGGCCTACCACTTTCATGTCTGGACATTTCACTTCCAACACAGCCTTTACCACGCTTGTGGAGCTTTCAACCAGAATTCGCGAGGCCCGTATCGAACTATGCCAGATCACCGCCTGGCCGGATTCTGCCGAATCCGATTTCAATTATTCAAGTTACCTCAATGGAGCCATTTCGCAACAGGATTTCGAGAAGAATTATTGGCAACGTCCATCGGCTCTTTTCGCACTTCCGGTACTTGCCGTGCAAAGTGGGGGATTTGTCGTCGACAAGCCTGTAGATATGGTTGAAAGGATTGAGAAATGCATCCTACGGGCAAGCACCTTCTATACCCTCTCATTCGATCCGCTCCCAGCCTTAAGGCCCGACGAGTACCACGCTATAAACGTTGCAATTGCGACAGCGGGTTTCGCAACTCACACTAACAATTTTTATTACGATCAGCCGGTGCTATTCGATGAGCCACCGGCTGTGACCCAACTTGTCAAAGTGAGCGAACTGGGCCAGATTCTGGCCGAAGCAGACGGGAAGAATGACGACGGACTTGCCGCGAAGTTGAATAGTATTGAACTAACCGAACAGGTAAAGAGCAGCGTACTGTCGCAATGGGAAGCGGGTTTGCGCAATGAGACTGCCAAGGCTGCGTTGACGCAACTGGCCGATGCGTCTGCATTCCTCCACCCTCCTGCGAATGAAGTTAGCTCGCAAAAGGCGCCTGACCTTGACGCTCAGAAGGGCATGCTCCTCCGAACCGCGGAATATATAAAGAGGGTACTTCCAACTCTGCCTGACTTCTCGGCCACCCGCACCACCATCCGATTTGATGAGCGAATCCCGAAAGAACCGAACGCATGGAAAACTGCGCCCGTCGATCAATCGCTTTATGAGGCGGCGACGGAGAAAGCTACACTCTATTACCGCGATGGCCATGAACAGCAAGAGAGCCGGCAAACGACGAACAGCCGCGAGGCGAGAGTAACAGCTCTCAATTTCATGGGGATATTTGGGCCACTTTTAAAGGCAGTATGGGACGATGCTACGCACTCCGGTAGCACGCTCTCGTGGAACCGTTGGGAACAGGGAGAGCACGGGGAAGTGGCAGTGTTTCACTACAACGTGCCCACGACCCAAACCTATCTGCTCGATTATTGCTGTCTTCGACAAGGTCCACCGCTCCGCGCTAAAGCACCTTATATGGGAGAACTTACGATTGATCCGAAGACGGGAGCTATTCTTCGGCTGACTATGGTGTCGGAGCCGGAATGGATCTTTGAGAACAATCACGTGCCCGTGCGCCCCGTGGATGCTACCGGCATGATGGTTGAATATGGACCGATTGACATTGGCGGACGCAGCTACATCTGTCCCCTTCGCAGCGTCGTGATCCTGCGGGCCCGGCCGGCAATAAATCTTGAGTTTTGGGGACTAAAATTCGGAGTCTATGGGCCGTACGAAACGCTGCTAAACGACATCACCTATAACGACTACCACAAATTCGGTTCGGAATCGCACATGATTGCTGGATTTCAGGCTTCGCAGCCGCTCTCTGTCCAGAGTCCCGGCCATAAGGATTTTCCGGGAGAGTCGCGACCATTCCAATCCGTTCCGCCCTGCCAGACTTTTCCCGGGAATACTTCCGTCGCCATGGCCGTGGTCTCTTCGTTCGCGCCAGGCCCGCCTATGTTGACATGCCCATTGAGCAGATTGAAGAAGATGGTGCCGCTTTTGAACCCGACCATACGCGAGGGAACACATGATGCCGGTAACGCCGGGTCCCCACACCGTCGCGGACAAGACCGATTTCATTCTCAGCAAAACCGGAGTGGTAATTACCGACCTGTTGCGCAGGACACCGAACTTGACCGCCAAGGAAAAAGTCCAGATAACTGGTCAGAATCTGAATTCGAGTCGTATTCGTGTTGGCGGAGTTTATGTAACTCAACGGCCCATGTCGGAAGTTCACCAGCGACTACGAGTACCGGATCATGCATAGACAAAATCTCTCTGGCGATGACTCGCTGGTAGAATTCAGAACCGATGGGCGAGGTCAGCCAATTGACAACTCCGCCAACAATCCGAACCGTCCGATGAATGTCGGATTCGCTACGATGTGGCTCGTTTTCTTACCGGGCAATCTTCAAGGCTCGCGTTTTCGCTATCTGGGAGAGCAATCAATTCACAGACGCAAAACATATGTAATGGCCTTTGCCCAAAAACCAGAGAGCATCGGAATACAACTGGTCATTAACTTCGGCTCTGGGCAATGTACGGCGCCACTTCAAGGGGTTGTATGGATCGACCAATCGACATTTCGGATTGTTCGCATTCAGACTGACCTGCTCTATCCGCTGCCCGACATCGAACTGACTCAGCTTAGCTCGATACTCACCTACCAGCAGGTGAAGATCGCCGGCCTCGGCCTTTCGCTATGGCTGCCCAAGGACGTCGAGAATACAGTGCAGACGGCGTTCCGCATCTCGAAAGATTCTCACCACTACTCCGACTACAGGCTATTTCAAGTGACGATGAGAGTACTGCCCGCTTCCGAAACGCAGCGGAAGTAAATTGCGTGACGTCAATTGGATTCTTGCTCCGCTTCTTGATCCATTCAAGTTGGCTACACATACCTGACGGCGAAATTTGGCGCAAGCGGTGATGAACGCTATAGCTCAGCGCTGGTTTCTCACCGCTTTCACCGCACCAGCCTAAAATACTTTTGCGCCCGCGCCACGTCTTTGAAGATCTGCGCCTTCAGTGCCTCCGGCGAAGGCCACGTAATCTCTCCGCGCAACCGCATCAGGAACTGCAGCTCAATCGGCGTCGACTCATCCATCTCAATCGGCTCAAAGCCCAGGATGTGCGACTCGACCGCAAACGACGCCTCACCAAACGTAGGCCGGTTGCCCACATTCGTCACCGCCTGAAACGCGCGCTCGCCCACAATGAGCCGCGTAACGTAGACGCCAAACCCCGGCAGCAGCCCATCGTACTGCGCTAGATTCACCGTAGGCACCAGCAGCCGCGTACCAATGCCGCGCCCGCGCGCCTGCGTTGAAAGCACGCTGAACGGCCGCCCCAGCATCCACCGCGCGCGCCGCATATCGCCGGCCGCCGCCAGAGCGCGAATCGCCGAACTCGACACTTCCAGCCCGTGCACATGCACAGCCTGGTGCACCGTGACACCAAAGCCAAACTCCGCGCCCATCGCCTTCAGCTCGGCAACGCCTGCTTCAGCTCCACGCCCAAAGCGAAAGTTCTGCCCCTCGTGCATCCCGCGCACGCTCAGCGATCTCACCAGAATGCGGCTCACAAAATCACGCGCTGGCAGATGCGCAAGCTCTGCGTCAAACGGCAGCACAAGCGCCGCGTCAATGCCCGTCGCAGCCAGCAGCCGCAACCGCTCCGGCATTGGAGTAAGCAGCCGTGGCGCCAGTCCCGGCCGCAGAATCTGCTCCGGATGCGGATCGAACGTAATCGCGACCGCGCGCGCGTTCAACCGCCGCGCCTCGTCCGTCACGCTTGCAAGAATCGCGCGATGCCCAAGATGCACGCCGTCAAAGTTTCCGATAGCGGCAACAGACGGACCAAAGTCCGGCGGTATCTCCGCAATCGATTGATATGCTGAAAATCGCCTGATCCTCACTGGCCACCGCTCGCCGACTTCAAACTCACCGCAACAGTCAGCCCATCGTGAGCAAGCCGAATGCCATCCGGCAGCGAGGCGTTCGTTTCTTCATGGCCCAGCTCATGTGCAATGTGCGTAAGCCACGTGTGGCGCGCTCCGATGCGCTTCGCCCAACTCACTGCCTGCTCGACCGTCGCATGATTCGGATGCGGTTTATGCCTCAGTGCCGACACCACCAGGTGCTCCAGTCCTTCCAGCAGCGCAAAGCTCGACTCAGGTATCTCGCTCACATCCGTCAGGTACGCCGCGTTGCCAAACCGAAAGCCGTCAATCTGCATCTCTCCGTGCAACACTGGCACTCGCACGAACTCCACCGCATGAACGTTGGTACGCTCGCTTAACGATTCAAGCTTTACCCGCGCGCGCATGGGATAAACCGCTTGCGGAGAAAATGTGTAGTCATAAACATGCGTCAGCACCCGCGCGGTTTCATCGGACGCGTAAAGCGGAATCGGCCCGCCCTCGCGCATCGCCGCAAAGCTCAACGGCCGCAGATCGTCCATGCCAAGAATGTGGTCAGCGTGCGCATGCGTATAGAAAACCGCGTCGACCCGCCTAAGCCCCGCGTTTAACGCCTGCATGCGAAAATCGGGACCGGTGTCGATCACCACCGCGCGCTCCAGCACAGTCTCGCCGCCCGCCTCGCTCCAGCGGATCAGCACCGATGGCCGCGTGCGGCGGTCATGGGGATCGCTCGACGTGCACACCTTGCATGTGCAGCCCAGCGTGGGAACACCCATCGATGTTCCCGTTCCCAGAAATGTAAGCGTACCCTGCATGAGTCAGCTTCTAGCTTATAGCTCCTAGCTCGCAGCCGCGATCTTAACCAATTGTGATTGGACTCCGCATCCGGCCACTGACCTGCCAGTTGTAACAGGTAAGAAGGATTTTCACCTTGAAGTTACTCCGGGCAACAGCCTGAAGCTGGCAACTGATAGCTAAAAGCTAGAAGCTGCTTTTCACTTCTTCGCCGGCGGCGGCACCGGCGGCTGCATCGCCTGCATGTTGATCATGCTGGTCAGCTCAAGAAAAGCCATCCGCACGTCAAACAGAACAGACTGCAGCATGCGGTCTTCAGCATCGGTCAGGTTGCCCTTCGTCTTCTCGGCCAGGATTGCCAGCAGATCAATGGTGTTGCGCGCGCCCAGAATATCCACGCGAGGCCGCTGCCCTTCCTGCGTTCCCGCGCCCATCTGGATCATCGCTGAAATGTAGAACTGCTGCACCAGTGCTTCGAACGTCACCGGTGGCGGAGCACCCGCTGCCGGATTCTGCGCACGGATCAGCTCTTCAAGCCGCTGCGATGACGCATCGTAGGCGGCCTTCTGCTTGGTCGACTCCTCGGCCGACGGTGGCTCGGGCAATTCCATCTCCTGCTCAGCCCCTGCAGTCTGCGGCGCAGCACTTCCCGCCTCGGCCTCGTGCCGCGATTCGTTAACCACCAACCGCGGGCCCCCCGATGCAGCCGTATCAGCTCCAGTTGCCGCGGCAGCCGATGCTTCAGGCTGCTCCGCCGTTGCAGTCTGCCCTGTCGTTGACGGTTCTTCGGCTGCAACCGGTTGCGAAATTCCCTGTTCTTCTTCCGCCTTCATCTTGCGGCGGTCAATCACTTCAAACTTTGGCGTATCGCTCATGATTCCTTGTCTCTCGCCGCGCGTGCCACGGTGGTGGCCGCACGGCGGCTGTTATGTTGAGATCGATGTGCGCTGGCCCGTAGCCCCGTTACAGTTTCGGCGGCTCGTCCAGAATCTGCGCCGTACCGGTGGCCGCTCCCTGAGCGTAGTTGAAACTCTGGTTCAGTGCTTCTGCATCGGCGCGCACCATGCCCAGCGCAAATATGCGCTTGCCCTTCGGCATCGCCAGTTCAGCAGCGCTGGTAATGTGACCCGCAACCGATCCGTCATGCAACTTCAGCTCCGTGCCGCTCTCGGGCACTGTGCCTGCAAGCTTCAGCGGAAGCAGATGCCGATGCACATTGCCGCGCGAGTGGATGCGCTCCACAATCTCCTGCCCCAGATAGCATCCCTTGTTGAAGTTCAGGGCGCGCATCTGCGAGGTCTCCTGCGGCAGGTCTTTCTCCGCCATATCGACGCCGTATACCGGAACTGCCTCGGCTATGCGCAGTTTTTCAACCGACTCGCAACCCACCGGGATCGCGCCGCCGGTGCGCAGGCACGACCACAGCTTGCCGAGTCCCGCCGTGGGCAGCCAGAACTCGTAGTGCTTTGCCAGTACGCCGTAGCCGCGCAAAATGGTCAACTCCCATCCATTCCACTCCACCACTTTGGCTGACATCGGGCTGGCCACCGTCGGCAGGCCAACACGCTCAAGCACCTCATCGGCCAGCGGACCGGAAAGGCCAATCGACGTCTCGGAACCGGGTTCACCCACCGGCTCACCGCCCAGCGGAACCAGTTCCACGTCGTCCATGATGATGAAACGGTTCAAATGCGCCAGCAGATTTTCCACCTGGTCGTTGGCAATCTCCAGCACCAGGCTTGATTCGCCGGCAAACGGCGTACCCAGGTAGCGGACGTCGCACTTGTCCAGATTTTCAGTTGCGGCCTTCGCAGCCGCTGCGGGAACCGGATTGCGGCGCACCGGCGATTGCTCCTCGCCGCCTCGCCACACCGTCAGGTCGCCCTGGATGCGGCCCTGCGCATTCAACACCAGGTTCCAGGCCCCGGAGTTCGGAAAAAGATCGTTAACGGTATTGGTCACCATTCCGCTCAACCAACGGAACCGGTCTTCGCCGTGGACGGCAACGCGCCTCATCCAGCCCAGATCGTGCAGCGCAGCGCCCTGTGTAAGTGCCGCTATTTCCGTCTCCGGCGCGTCCAACACACGTGGCGTAAGCGCGCCATGGTACGCAATAAGTTCATGGGGGATGTGCGCCGCTTCCAGCAGGGCAACCAGGGCTGTAGGCTGCGGAGTTACGGCAAGAGTGCTATCTGTCATAGTGGTACTTTTCCAACATCCGGCGCAGATTTTAGGCTCTAACTTGGCGCCGGACCGCTTCCTGATTATAGCCTTGGAGGTAGATGTCCGGCCCGGAGCCCCAGATTCCAGATTTTGATTCGAGATTTTGATACGATTTATCCAGAATCTGATTCCGGAAACTTCTGTCCCCAAAACACCAACCCGGCAGCCCTCGCCGCCGGCCACGCAGCAACAGCACTCCACGCATCGCCCTCAGGGAGGCCTCTTGGCAAACACCACCGGCGCACGGCAAGCCATCAACAGACAGATCCCATGCAAGTTACGCCTGTCGCACAGATTTCGCCTTCTGGTATGGGCCGTGCTGGCCGCTCTGGCCCTCGGCGTCGTGGCCGCCCGCCCGGCGCTCGCTCAGTCCCAGAACGGGACGAAACCTCCCAGTGAGAGCAAGAGCGACACCCACGTCACTCCCGAGCAGGCTAAACAGCTCTTTGCGCTCGTCGACGTGTTGACCAGCTTCTCCTCCGACGAGTCGGGTCTGCCCATCAAAAGCCAGATCAAGCGCCAGATGATCACGCGCGATGAAGTGGAAAAGTACCTGCTCAAGAAGTTCGAGGAAGACCAGAGCGCCAAGCGGCTCGAACGCGATGAAATCGTCCTCAAAAAGTTCGGCCTGCTCGATCGCGACTTCAATCTCAAGCCCTTCCTGCTGGCGCTGCTCAAAGAACAGATTGAAGCCTTCTACGACTCGAAGACTAAAACCGTAAACATGCTTGACTGGGTAAACGTCGACGAGCAAAAGCCGGTACTGGCGCATGAACTCACCCACGCGCTGCAGGACCAGCACGCCGACCTTGAAAAATGGGACGACCAGTCGCCAGACGATGTCTCCACAGACTCAAAGGGCGATACCGACCACATCACCCGCGACGAAATGGATACGGCGCGCGACGCCGTCGCTGAAGGACAGGCAACCGCTGTGATGTTGGACTACGTGCTCAAGCCGCTCGGCAAGAGCCTGGTGAAAGACCCGGAGGTGATGGAACTCCTCAAGGAACGCATGACCGGTGCAGGCGACTCGCCGGTTATGGCGCGGGCTCCGCTGCTGCTCTCGGAGTCCATGCTCTTCCCGTATCGCGAGGGCCTCAGCTTCGAACAGGACATCTGGATGGATCAGGGAAGAGATGCGGCCTTCGCAGGCGCTCTCGACAATCCGCCCTCATCCACATGGGAGATCATCAACCCCCGCATGTACGAGATGCACAAGACACCCGTCATCCCGCTGATGCCCGATATTCATCCCATCGTTGACAAGCTCTATCAGCCTTACGACATTGGGCAGATCGGTCAGCTCGACGTGCAGATCATGACCAAGCTCTTCGCGGGCGATCGCGATTCGCGCAATATCACGCCCGCTTGGAACGGCGGTATTTACTGGGCCGGACAACTGCGCAGCGCCACCGCGAAAGATGGGAAGGATGCCGGCGACTCCAACAGCACAAAGTCGCTGGCCCTTTTCTACTACTCGTCGTGGAGAAATCCCGGCATGGCCGGCGAGTTTGCCAAAGTCTACGCAGACAGCCTCGGCAGAAAATATCTCAATCTCAAAGTCGACGAGAAAGCCCAGAGCGCAAACCCGCCCGAACCCGGAGAGACCGAACAGGTGTACTCCACTGAAGAAGGCCCCGTGGTCATTACCGTTCGCGGCAGCCAGGTCTTCGTCGCCGAAAGCTTCCCGCTGGACATGGCGCGAAAGCTAGCCATGCTGATCATGGATGCGCAGGGCACCGGCGAGTTGAAGATGGCCCAGACAACACAACATGCTCCTCAGATGCTGCTGGCCGCCCACTCTGAGCAAGAAAACAACGCCCCGGCTGCCACACTGGCCCGCTCCGCAACCGGTAGCGCGCTCTCAGGCAGCCTGGTACGCTTCATGTCCAACTGCGGAGTTCTGAAGGCCGTGGTCGACAGCGCGATGTCACAGGCGAAGTGACAGGAAATGTACCCAAAAGAATCGATTTCAGCTATCGTTCCATGCATAGCCGAAACCGCGATTTTTTGCTATGCAGGCTCCTTGTGCACCGCATACTCGTCAAGCAGCTCCGCAACCAGCACAGCAGTGGGCACTGACACCATTGCGCCCAGCACGCCTGCCAGCGCCGAGCCGATCAGCAGCGAAACCAGCACCGCAAGGCCGGGAATATTCAGGCGGTTTTGCATGATGCGCGGAATCAGATAAGAGTTCTCAATCCACACGTACACGGTATAAAACACCGCTACCGCAATCACGCTTCCCCACGAGTCGATGCCCGCCGAGAGCAGCGCCAGCGCGATACCGATGGCCCCGCCCAGCACAGGAATAATGTTAAGCACGCCCATCAGTACGCCAAGCGCATACGCATACCGCACGTGGAAAATTAGGAAAACAACGGTGCTGCTCACGCCAAGGATCAGCATCAGGCTGCCCTGACCTACAAGCCATTTATCCATTCGCACGCGCGCGCGCTGCATCGTTCGATCCAGACGATCGCGATCCTTGTGCGGAACAAAGGAAAGGAACCACCTGTAAGCGTGCTTGCCCTCAAGGATGAAGTACACCGTTAGGATGACGCCCATCGCGATGTCAAACAACTTGCCCGCCCACTCCTTAATGGAAAGCAAAAGAGTAGCAGCGGCGCTGCTGACAACGGCCTTTACCTCATCTGCAATATTGGTGGGTGCAATGTGCTGCAGGATGGGCACGCTATGAATCCGGTCGAGGAGCGCGGGCAGACGCTGTGGCATCTCGCGCCCAAACTCCTCAAGATCGTTGAAGACCGGCGGCAGCGCGAGAAATCCGAAGGCCACGATTGCGGCCGCCAAAGCAACCAGCAGAAACAGAACGGCGAAGCCCTTGAAGGGATGCCAGCGTCCGATCCTGAATGCACCCACGGCGTCAACCAGCGGCGAAAGCACCACGGCAAACAAACCGCTGACAAACAGCAGCACCAGCTCGTTTCGCAACAGCCAGATCAGGTAGCACGCAAGCGCTATCGCAAATGCAAACAGGATCCCTCTCCGTACCATCGCCGCCGTCGTCTTCGGTTCGCTCATCGCTTGGCTTGCCTGCTAGTCTCCGCCGGAGACGAAGAGCCTCCGCCGGATATTATTGGTCTCCATTCAGTATCTGGCCTGCAATCGCTCCAAGCAAACCGCCGCCAATTCCCGCCGCCGCGGTACTCCTTGTCGATTCACCGTGCGGAATGTACTCGTAAATCTTGTGCGCCAGCCGCGAAATCGGTAAAGTCTGTAGCCATACCCGACCCGGCCCCTGCAGAACCGCCAAAAACAACCCATCGCCGCCGAAGACCACATTTCGAATGCCGGGAACCGTGGTGATCTGGAAACCAACCGAAGCCTGGAACGCGCCCACGTGTCCGGGGTGCACGCGCAGAATCTCGCCCGGCGCAAGGTCTTTGATAATAAGCTCACCGCTCAGTTCAAGCCACGCAGTACCCTGCCCTCCGATGCGCTGCAACAGAAATCCATCGCCGCCGAAGATGCCGGCGCCAAGCGATTGCTGAAAACCCACTCCAATAGTGACCTGCGGAGTTGCACACAGAAAGCCGTGCCGGTGCGCCATGAACTCTTGTCCGGGGCCGACTTCGACCGGCACGATGTGACCCGGCACCTTAGTAGCAAACGCCACTTCACCGGGCGCGCCAAAGGCCATGTACTCCGTCATGAAAAGGCTTCCGCCTCCGGCGACGCGCTTGATTACTCCAAGCAGGCCTCCGCCGCCGCCCGCTTGGGTATGGGTCTTCATTTGAACTGAAGCAGTCATCCAAGAGAGCTCGCCGCTCTCAGAAAAAACACTCTCATTGGGTTGTAGCTGAACTTCAAGCACGGGCATGGTCGTGCCCTGGATCTTGGCCTGCATGGGGAAGTCCTCCTGAGGCAACAGTGTAACTGCAATGGCGGCTGATAACTGATGGATGAGTTGAAAATTATTAGTAACTAGTGACGGCGGTGGGCGAACCCGAAAATCCGCGCAGCAGCCTGTAAAGCTCCCCATTGCGGCCCAGGTGCGCCCTCAGGAACTGGGCGTCGCACCGGATAGAATGATCGGCAAGGTGGGCGTAGTTGAACCTTCCGCTTGTTCCACAGTAACTCCAAACGCCTTGGCCGCAACGCCTACTGGCAACGGCGGCAAAACAACACTCGCGCTTCCGGACGGATCGGGAGCGAACAGCCCTGCGGGAATTGGCGCGGCACCGTTGGCCGGAATGATCCAGAGTTCATAGGTTTTCCCCTGCGGCAAGGGACTCATATTGCTCGCCTGAAAAACGAGTTCCCCACGAGATTCGAGGTAGGCAGCGCGCGCTGTTGGCGCGGGAGCAGTCTTGCTAACGCTAAGGACAATATGTTGTGCATTCGGCGACGTGAGTACATCCAATACCCGCTGCGCGCGCGACTGGGTAGAGGCAAGCTCAGCTATAAGCCTCGTTTGGTTTTTGACCTCGCGGTTGAGTGCGCCGATTCTTATGCCGAGGAGGACTGCGGTCAATGCAAGACAAGCTGCAATCGTCCATGGAATCCAGGCAGCAACCGGGTGGATACGTCGGCCGCCAAGAATCGCTATCACGGGCGCCGTTGCGTTGGCGGGACCATCAGTGATCTTCTTGATGAACCGTTGGCGCGCACCCTCAGGAAGCTGATGCTGGTCAACACTCATGGCAACCATAGCAAGCTCTGTGGACACTCTCTCCAGCTCGGCACGGCAGAGCGGGCACTGCTGCAGATGCGATTGCATCGCCGCAGCCTCCTGATCACTGACACTGCGCATCGCAAGCAGAGCCAGCTCTTCAAGTGCTACATGTCCGCCGTTCGTCATGTTCCGAGCGCCTTTCGTAAACTTAACAGCGCAGATCTGATTCTCGTTTTAACCGTTCCCAGAGGGTCACCGGTTCTTGCCGCAATTTCAGAGTGGCTCAAGCCCTCAAAATAAGCCAGCTCCATTGAGAGTTTCTGTTCCGGGGGAAGAATCATCATCGCATTGCGAATCTTGTCGATGAGCGAATCGCGTTCGATCTCTGAAACCAAACTGGTTTTCGAAGCCAGCACGACATCATCCAGGGAGTCAGAAGGTTTTCTTCTCCGCAATGAATCGATCGCTCGATTTCTCGATACAACTGCCAGCCACGCTCCGAGCGGGCCGCGGTCTTTTTGGAACTTTTGGGGCTCACGCCAGACACTAAAAAACACGTCTTGAAGAACATCCTCGGCTTGCCCAGCGTCTCCCAAAACGCGCAACGCAACGGAATACACGAGTCTACCGTATCGATCGAATATCTCAGCCATAGCCTGTTGGTCGCCATTGCCGACGCACTGTAGCAATAGCTCATCCTCCAGGAGCACCCCACTTGTCGCAGGGTGCTCCTGTGGGTTGTCAAAGGTTCGATTGACAGGCGCCATCGGGTTGGGAGAGGGATCAGTCATTCAATACGGCGTTAGGGTCACTGCCTGCGTGATTCTAATGTCCGCTCGGAGTACCTTCAATCGATTTCGACAGCAGGATGCGGCAATCAACCTGAAATCAATGACGCAGATGCGAGAGAACCAAAAATGTTATCCCATTCGAACCAGATGCCGGACTATTTGATGTTTCCATTAAGTCCATTCGGGAAGAAAGCACCCGACGTCGCCCCGCCTCCGTATACGACCTTCAGTACCTGAGCCGCGGTTCGGCTGAATGCGATTGCATTCGCATCGGCATTCACAATCGTAGCAACACCTCCTGAGACTCCTACGCCGATATCGTCATTGTTGGTGCCGTCGAGGCTCGCACGTGCTGCCGCAATTGCCTGCGAAGCCATTTGCACCTGCGATCCGGCGGCAAAGATGCGTGTACGGATACTGCCTGCATGGTAGGCCTCTACCGCCAATATTCCCGCGGCCTTGTCAAGGTATGTTCCATTTGAGATCAAACCGGCGGCTCCGCTATAAGCCGTGACGCCCACATCCTCAAAAATGAACGCACCCAGGAGGAAATTTGTTTCGCTTGCGAACGGATCAAAGGTCGGTCCGAGTCCTGCAGCCTGCGCGAGCGCGTTAAAACTGTTCATCAAATCGATGTTCGGCATGGCAACCGCATCCGCTCCGAGCGCGTTGCGGAGAAACGTGACATGGTTTTGCTCTTCCATGGCGGTCTCTTCGGCGAATTGCTGCAACAGTGAAGTTGTGAAAGGGACTGCTGCATTTGATTTGACTGTGACGCTGCCACCCGCAGAGCCGCTTCCGCCTGCAATGCCGATCCCGATCTGGCTCAATGTCTTTCCGGTAGTTGCAAGGGTATAGAACTGCGCCTCAAGATATTCCAAATTGAGTGCAAAGTTGAGGATGTCGGCGTCAGTAACGGCAGCCGACTGCGCCATTGCCTTCGAGGTCAAAACCACGCCGGCCAGGGCCGCGCCGCCCAACAGCATAGCGGCGCGACGCCTTGAATACGATTGCCGATCTACAATCGATTGCGTCTGAGTAATTTCCATTGACCCATCTCCTTAAGATGCTGTTGCGCTGATCGTGCCATTTAGTCCACTGGGGAAGAATCCACCGTTCCTGACCACACCTGCGGCTCCGTTGAGATAAACAATATGCATCACCTGATCGGTGGTCCGATCATAAGCAATCGAATTGGAATCTGCCGCCACGATCTTATTGCCTGAAACTGCAACCTCTGCTCCGCCACCAGCTGCTGCACGAAGTGCCGAGATTTTGTTGGCGTACGTGAGGTAATTGCCGCCGAGTCCCACCAGCAACGTACGAATTTCAGCCGCGTGGTAGGCTTCTACCGCCATGATTCCCGCCGCGGCGCCGAGGTACGTTTTGTTGGTAAGCAAACCAGCCGCGCCGTGATACGCCGTGACCCCCACATCCTCAAAGGTGAAGGCCCCGACGATAAAGCTGTTTTCGTCGGAGAAAGGGCTGAAGCTGGGGCCAATACCTGCGGCCATGGCAGCGGCATTGAAGCTGTTGGTCAGGTCAATCGCGGGCCGACTGACAGCAGCCGAACCCAACGCTTTGCGCAAGAAACGTACGTGCGCAAGCTCGTCGTTGGCGATCTCCAATGCATATTGCTGAAGGGCCGGGGTTGCAAATGGAACCTGGGCACCACCGGTGACGGTTCCGGCGTTTGAACCTGCGTCAGTTGCTGAAAGCCCGCTGCCGGTAGCTGCTCGGAGATAGAACTCTGCTTCAAGGTATTCGAGATTGAGAGCGAAGTTCAGTACGTCCGAGTCAGTCACATTCCTGCCTCCACCAGGAGGCATGGTTGAGCTGGTGGAGTTGCCTCCACAACCTGTAGCCAGGGCGATCGCTGTCGAACCTGCACTGATCCCCAGTCCTGCGAGAAACCTGCGGCGCGATTCACCGGGTCCCAGGAGTTTATGGACATTTTGCACGCTTCTGCCTCCTTCACACCCTAGAGAGTGATCCGTTCTTGCTTACAACTCAGGTACGAAGCGAGAGGGCAAACTGGATTTAGCGAATGAAAAGAAATCTCAGAAAAGATCTCGATCAAGGCACAAGTTGCTCTACCAGGCCAGCAGTTCATCCCCAGAAGTGGGTGATAGAAAAGTGACAGGTAGTGGTGGCGATGGCAGTAAGTCGGCGAAGCATTGAATGGTCTCTGGACCGGACTGACGGGCAAGGGCCAGCGCCTGTTCCGCCTCACGCAGCACGATGACCGGCGAACGGCCGCGGCTTGAGGCAAGTCCGAAGCAAGCCGAAAGTCGAATAACTTCCCTGCCGACGCGAAACGGTTCGCCGAATACCACCACGCGCAACCGCTCGGCAAGCATTATGGCGTTATTCACGCCACAGCCAGGGAGCACTGCGAGAAACTCGTCTTTGCCGAGCCGGCCCAGCACATCGTAACTACGCAGCAGGCGCATGATTCGTAAAACTACCTGCCGCAACAGGTTGTCGCAGATTTCAGTTCCCAGGCGCGAGTTCCAGTGGCCAAAGTCATCGATATCAAGCAACAGTATGCAAAGGTCGTTCTTGATCCGCTGCGCACGATCGGTTTCGCGAAAGAGGATAGACAATAGTGACTCCCGGTTGTACACACCGGTGAGCCGGTCCAGTTGCAGATGGGCAGCGGTGGCTTCGCGCAACGCATCCACTTCCTGTGCCAACCGTTGCGCACGCAACACAACCTCAATCCGAAATTTCAAGTAAGATGGCTCGACGGAGTAAGGAATCAGATCGTCAATCACACCTTCCTGCAACCGGTCTACAGATGCACGCGTAGCTGTACTCGAGATCAGAACGATGGGAAATCGCCTGCCACCGGTTTCACCAAACGCGAACGCCAGCAACTGCTCCAAGGGCATTCCCGGTAGGCTATCGTCGATGAAGACCAGAGCGGGCGCCGGGTGCCGGGTCATGGCTACAAGCGCGGACTCGGCAGACAGCACTACCTCGACGCGTCCGCCGGCCGCGGACAGCACCGGCTCCATTGCCGCTAGCAATGCGGGCTCATGCGAAGCAAGCAGAAAGGTGGGTTGGTCTTTGGCGAGCATCCGTGAAGTCTCCTACGGAGTGCATCGGCACAGATTAGAAAAAGTTCAGAGGATTGTGCGGAGATTCTCAGAAATACTTAATCACTACAAGTGCAACCGGCAGCGACTGAAGGTAACGCTGCGCCTTACGAGTGCAGGTGATTGGCTGCCGGCGCAAATATGAGCGCCGGCAGCCAATTACTAATCGACAAAATCTACTTTGGGTGCAATGGGAATAACGCCGCGCTCGTAGCCAAGGTCGAGCAGTTTGCGAATGGCCTCACGGCCGTCTGGCCCGTAATCGAGCGTCCTCTCGTTCACGTACATACTCACAAAGCGGCTGGCCAGACCGACATCGAGATCGCGCGCAAACTGCATGGCATATTCGAGTGCCTGTTCGCGATGTTCGAGCGCGTGGCGAATGCTGTCGCGCAACGCCTTTGAAATGATCTTGTGCTTCTCCTCGCCCAGTGAACGCCGGATAGCGTTGCCGCCGAGTGGAAGCACCAGACCGGTGGTTTCCTGCCACCAGACGCCGAGGTCGATCACTTTGTAGAGTCCACTGTTGCCGTAAGTCAATTGGCCTTCATGAATGATGAGTCCGGCATCGTAAGTTCCGTTCAAAATTTCAGGAATGATCTGATCGAAGGGCACCGTCTCGGTCTTGAGGCCGGGATTGAAGACTTTGAGCGCGAGATAAGCCGTGGTCATGGTGCCGGGAACGGCGATTTTGAGATCGTTCAGATCGGTGGTCGAGAGTTTGCGACTGGAGACAACCATGGGGCCGTATCCCTCGCCCACGCTGCCGCCGCAGCCCATCAAAGTGTAATTGTCCTGTACATAAGGATAAGCATGAAAGCTGATTGCACTTACGTCGTAGAACGCCTCGTCGCGGGCGCGGAGATTCAGGGTCTCAATGTCGCACAGCGTGTGGGTGAATTTGTAGCCTGGGACGCGAATCTTGTTAGTTGCCAAGCCGTAAAACATGAATGCGTCATCTGAATCAGGACTGTGAGCTATGGAAATATCAATTACTTCGCTTCCGGGGGCTGGGTCGTCTTGTTTCGTGGTGGCCACGGGGGTAGGTCCTTTCAATGCACTTACGATCTAAGATCTGATTTGAAAAAGCTACGGATTGATACGGCGAAAGCGCCGCACTCCGCCGGCAAACGAGACTGCAGCTGCAATTTTAAGCAGATCGCCGGGAATAAACGGAACCACCGCGGCAGCCAACACTGCCTGTATGCCGGTGTGGGTGACAACTGCTAGCCAAAGCGCGCCGCTGGCGAGAATAATCAGGCTGCCCATGGTTGCGCTGAATGCCATGCCCATTGATCCGCGGGCAATGCGGCGGCGGAGCACTGCCACAAGCGCGGCGGCAGCGGGATAGGACAGGAGGTAGCCGCCGGTTGGCCCGAGCAAGTGGGCAATGCCGGCAAGCGCCGGTGCAGGAGCAAAGACGGGCAAGCCGAGCGCGCCTTCCGCCAGATATGCGAGGCAAACTCCTGCGGCGAGCCGGGGAGACAAGAGAAGCCCCAGCAGCAGTACGGCAAACGTCTGCAAGGTAAGCGGCACCGGCGTAAAGAAAAGCGGCAGTGCGATGTGCGAACTGACGGCCAGGAGCAGGCTGCCTGAGAGAACAATGGCCAGGTTGCGAGTCCATATTGCTGATCTGGGGGATGCCAGCGCAGTTGCCTGGCCGGGTGTTACCGGCACTGAGATTTCCTTGTTCAAGTGAGCCTCTCCTGGGGAACAAATCTATCCAATACTTTATCGTCTGCCGCGGTTCCAGAATGGGAATTGCCTTCAACTGACGCCCTAACTTTCAAGGTTCGCTCTCGAGGTCCGAATCATAAGCCTCTGGTGATGCCTGCAACTCGCGCTTTAACTTCTTGCGATGGAGCCAGATGTGGCGTGCAACCGCTGCTGCGACAAGCAGCAGCGCCCCAAGGCTGACGAGAAGGCCTATAACCAGCAAGCGCATAGTTGCGAACCCTGCAAGGATAACAGACGAGTTCCGAGCCCAGATGGGTCTGCGCCTCTCCGTTTCCGGGCCGGACGAAAAAGATCAGCTAAATCGATTATTGGCCCGTCGAATAAAAAGAGGACTATCATAAAAGGCGCTGTCGAACCCTCCTGGGATCGGTTCCCAGCGAGTGAATTCGCGGCAGGTATTGATGCACGGCTTCGCCGCAAAAAACGCACCGGCCTGGACCCTGAAGAATGGATCCTGGAATGGATTCGGACTTTGTAGCCGGGACCGGGAGCCTAACCAGCAGCAATGCTTTGATTCAGAAAGGGGTCGCACCCATGAAAACTCATTTGGCGTTTCAACTCGCCCTTACCGGCTTGCTGCTTCTTCCGGCCTCGACCGCAAGCGCGAGTACAACAGCCGACGAACAGATAGAGCCTCAAATTGTTCGCCTGAGCATGGTGGACGGTGACGTGCGCATTTCGCGCGACCACCAGCAGGGACAAAACAAGAAGACTGACTGGGAGACTGCGATCTCAGGTCTGCCGCTCGAATCAGGCTTCAGCATCGCAACTGGAAACGGGCGCGCGGTTGTTGAATTCCAGGATGCCTCCACGCTGTACCTGGCGCCGAATTCCGTTCTGGTGCTCAATGATTTAACGGCCGTCGGTGACGTTCCCCATACCGAAGTGGCCTTGCTTTCCGGCACAGTTACGCTTCACGTCCATTCCATTTTCCCCAAAGAGCAGTTCATTCTGCGCGCGCCCACTGACACGCTGGTGGTGAATTATCCCAACCGCAACGATGTGCGCGTGACGAGTTACATGGATGCGCTGGCTCTTACGACTCTGAAAGACCACACCGTCATGCCCGGCGAGAAGAGCGATCAGGATGCAGGAGAGACCGTCTATTATCGGGCAGGCAAGCGCATTGACGCCTCAGACAGGGCCGACGCAACCGCCATGGCAAGCTGGGACAAGTGGGTTGCGGACAAATTTGCCGAGCGCGTAGCCGCATACAATGCCGTGGCTAAAGAAGGCGGCTTGAAGACCCTGGTGCCTGGACTGGCTTCACTGCAGGGCAAAGGAAAGTTTGTAGATTGCGGTGAGTACGGCAAATGCTGGGAGCCGCCTCAACCGCCAACACCTGAGCAGCAGGCAGCCGCTCAGGCTCAGGCAAATACGCCATCGAATTCCCTGACGGCTTCAACAGCGGAATCGACCACAGGAGCGACAGGATCCTCACCAACACAGCCGGTGGTGATTCGTAAGGTCACCACGACATCTACACCTACGAATTCCGGAGGAATGGGAGTGGGAGGATATTCATCGCTCTTCCCATGTGGGCCCGGATCGCTCTACTACAGCATGATGTATGGCTACGGCTACGGCGGCATGATGCCAATAGGAGCATACGGATACGGCGGCTATGGTGGATATCCCGGTTACGCAGCGTACGGAGGCATGTACAATCCCGCCCTCTGGAGCTGGGCGGTATGCCATACCGGAAGCTGGCTCTTCATGGACAATCGTTACCTGTGGGTACCGGGAGGCCAGATTCATTACCAGCCACCTATTCAGTGGATAAAGTCAGGACGCAGGGTGGGATACGTTCCCATTAATCCTCGCGATATCAATGGGCACAATCCGGTGAATCTGCGAAACGGAATGATCGCTGCCGGTGGCCGCAACTCGGTTGTGACTGGCCCTATCAAGATCAACAACACAAGCTCCGTAAAGCTTCTCAACTCTCCGCCTCGCGCTTTCAGAGGGGGTTATTCCATCTCCCTTGAGCGTGCAAATGCTCCGCACATGGAGGGGCGTGTCCTGGGGGCGGGCGGTTCCAAATCTCTGTTGCCAACTAATACGCGATCTGTGGCGATCTCATTCGATCACGGTTCACAAAGCTTTATGGTGGCGCGGCCTGTTGGCGGAAATTCCCTGAAGACCGTGCATGAGCCTGTCGGCAGCTTCCTGGTGCGTTCCGGTGTCGGCGGCTTCGGCGGGCCAGTACCGTTCCATCCGAATGGCGGGGCGGGTGGCAATCAAAGTGCCTTTAACGGCGGACGAAGTGGAGATTTCCGCGGTGGCGCTGTGTTCAACGGCGGTGCTCCCCGTGGTGGAGGCGGCAACTACGGCGGTAACTTCGGTGGTGGACCCCGCATGGGCGGAGCTCCTGCCAACAACGGCGGCTTCGGTGGCGCACCTGCCGGTGGTGGAGGAAGCTTTGGTGGGGGTGGAAATGTCGGCGGCGGTGGTGGCGGCGGCTTTGGTGGCGGTGGTGGAATGGGCGGTGGCGGCGGAATGAGTGGCGGCCACGGAGGTGGCGGTCCGGCAGCCAGTGCACCGGCTAACGCCGGCCATTGAATTGTAGAAGTATTCTACTGGCCGAAGGTCCCGTGCGGGCCTTCGGCCTTTTCCATTTCAGTCTGACCGCACGCTGGCTTGCAGCCAATCGAGATAAGCCCGGCCGCCTGACTCAACCGGCAGTATCAGAATCTCTGGAGTCTCGTAGCTGTGCATCTCGCAAAGGCGCGCTTCAAGTGAGGAAAGCCGGTCCTGTGTTGTCTTGATCAGCAGCATCGTCTCGTCCGACGATTCGATCTTACCCTGCCATCGGTAAATGGAGTGGACGGATGGCAACAGGGTTGCGCAGGCGGCCAACTGCTGCTCAACAAGTGCGTGACCAATTCGCTTGGCCTCTTCGGCGCTGGCAACCGTTGTTATAACGATGTGGGCCGTGGAAGTGGATTCGAGCACAAGACCCTCCTGCATGAAGTTGAATCTCTAATCAATGTACGACGGATTCTGCCCGGTATGGCATAGGACCGCACCGTGCGCACACGCTCATGTGGTGGGAAGGCCAGCTTGCTGTTCCCGGTGCGGTAAGGCAGTATGGTCTTTACGGATTGTGAATCTTCAACTGGTGGAGAAAGCAATGAATTCGTCTATCAAGTTCGGAACCTCAGGGTGGCGCGCCATTGTGGCCGAGGAATTTACCATTGCCAACATTCGGCTGGCCGTGGCGGGAATTGCGGCATACGTAAAGACGCAGCCCCAGCCACACCGCGTACTGGTGGGACGCGATCCGCGCTTTCTGGGCGAGAGTTTTGTGGCGGAAGCCGCGCGAGTGCTGGCAGGCGCAGGCATTACACCGATCGTGATTCCCGACGCAGCGCCAACGCCTGCGATTGCATACGCCGTGCGGATGCTCAAGACCACGGGGGCCATCAACTTTACCGCCTCGCACAATCCGCCGGAGTACAACGGGATTAAATACTCGTCACCCGATGGCGCACCGGCCCTGCCGGAAGTGACAAAGCAGATTGAAGCGGCCATCGCTGCATTCCCTGATGGATACGTGGTTCCCACGGCGGAGCCACCGGCCGGCGGCTTTGAAACCGCCGACGTAAAACCAGCGTTTCTCAAGCGGCTGGCTGAACTCGTCGACTTGAAGGCAATCGCCAAGTCGGGAATCAAGGTGGTGTACGACCCGTTCTGGGGTGCAGGACGCGGATACAGCTCTGACCTGCTGCGCGAAGCCGGAGTGAAGATTGAAACCGTCCACGACTATCGCGATGTGCTTTTTGGCGGGCATGCGCCCGAGCCGGACGATCACCTGCTGAGTGAAGCCAAAGAGAAGATGCGCGAGATCGGTGCGGCCATAGGCATCGCCACCGACGGCGATGCGGACCGCTTCGGGATTGTGGACGGCGACGGAACATTCATCCAGCCGAATTACGTGATCGCGCTCCTGCTCGATTACCTGGTGGAAACTCGGGGCTGGCGCAACGGCGTAGCCAAAAGCGTGGCGACGACCAATCTGATCAATGCCGTGGCTGAATTCCACAAGGTTCCGCTGTATGAGACGCCGGTGGGATTTAAGTACATTGGCGAACTGATCATTGCGGACAAGATTGCCATCGGCGGCGAAGAATCAGCCGGCCTTACGATTCGCGGCCACGTGCCGGAAAAGGATGGTGTTATTGCCGGACTGCTGGTGGCGGAAATGGTAGCCACGCGCGGCAAGAGCATTGGCGCGCAACTGAAGGAGCTGTTTGCCAAGGTTGGTTCCTTCTACCCTGTTCGCGAGAACTTCCGCTTGACCCCGGAGGTCAAGGCCGCGTTCACTGAGAAGTTGAAGACCGATCCAACCGAGCTAAGCGGGCGCAAGGTGGCAAGCGTAGTGCGCACCGACGGCCTCAAGCTGATTCTCGAAGACGGATCGTGGGTGTGCTACCGGCTTTCAGGTACCGAACCGGTGGTAAGAGCATATACAGAAGCACGCAGTGAGCAGGATATGGAAGCTCTCAAGGCCGCCGCTGAAAAATTTGTATTGAGCTAAAAGCATACGGATTGAATGCAGGAACAGAAACTACACTTCGAAAAGCCCGAGCCCGCCGACGAGCCGCTTTCAAAACGCGAACAGGCAATTGAGCTTGCCAGGCGTTTCTGGCGTCAGGCGGGCACACTGCTTGCGGTGCTGCTGGCGGCCCTGCTGATGTGGCACGTGATCAACGGCAAGCATGGACTCTCCGTGTGGCACCAGAATCACACCGAAGAGCACGAATTGGAGAAACAGATCGACGACATCCAGCAGGAGAATGCTCATCTGCGCAAGCAGATTGACCGGCTCAAGTCCGATCCTGACGCCATTGAGCACGAGGCCCGGGAGAAGTTGCACTACGCCCGGCCCGGCGAGGTAATTTACAGCCTGCCGGAAGCGCCGTCCTCTGGGCAACCCGCCGGGCAAGCGAAATAACCACATCGAATACGTCTCGCAAATTGGACAGGCGCGATCGTCGAGGAACCTACGCCTGCGCATGCTCAATTGAGTTCTTGAGATAAGTAAGGTCCATCAGAATCGCATCGTGCTTTAGGTAAAGAATCGGCGCGAGGATAAAGTAGCGCAATCGGAGCCCAACGATCGCTGTACAAGTAAGTAGAGAACCAACTTCTACAGGCTTCACATCGAATTGCCATGCAGCAGATTTGAAAAAGCGAGCATTCCCCGTTCTACTCGTGAGTTCCACTACACAGCGGCCTGCTTTTTCGTTCACCTCGCTGATTCGATAGGACATCCGCCCTTGATCAGGCAGGTTAAACCGATCGTGCGCAATCGTATCGAATTCGAAACCGACTCCAAGAGAAGTTGGCGAGTCTGCTTCGATGTGGGCCACCCCACGATCCCATTTGGCAACATTAGCCGGATCGCCGAGAAAGGACCAAACTTCTTCAGGAGTGCGATTGATCAAAATACTCGAAGCCAATTGCAATTGATTCCGTCTCCTCTAATGACGATAACGATGGAACCGCTTTCGTAGTGTGTCAGAAATCGATGTGCAGGCGGGCTGCAGGGACATAGAGTGGCCCGCGGTCACGGTTGTAGCCGGGATGCGCAATGAATGAGCCTCCGGCCATGGCGTAGAATCCGCGCCACAGATGCGCGTTGTAGTACCACTCCAGGATGTCCTCGCGGCCGTAGTTCAGATTGCCGTCGCCCAGCAGAAATCCGTAGCCGCCATAGTGCAGGTAGTTCTGGTGGTCGCGCTTGATGGCATTGGACACAAACGCGACGCCGATCTTGTCGTATGGGCGCGACCATGTGTGGCCGTTGTAATCGCCGCCGAAGCTAACCGTCTGCGCGACCTCGGTATAGGCATACGATTCATCCTTGTCGTCGTTCCAGCCGACCCGCGCGAACAGGCGAAGGCTGTCGGTCACTTCCTGTTCGGTGTTCAAACCAAAACCGTACTTTACCGCGCTATAACGCTCGGTCTTGGTAATATCGGGAAAGGCGACACTACCGGAAAGAAACTGCTGCACGGTCTCGCGGTAGTTGCCCATGTGAGCATTATTCCGGTAGCCGAGGATACGCACCGCCCCGGGCCGGTTGACGCCAGCCAACGCTCCAAAGAGTCCTTTGCGGATTTCAAACTCCCAGTCTTGTTCGCGTGCGCGGCTGATGGCCCAGTCGAGATCAAGGCCGTTTGCCTCCACCGGCATGGCAGCAAGGGCATAACGCGCCGACCAGATGCGGTCGTCGTACTCCAGAATGCCCGCCACAGTGTAGCCGCGCGTGTCCGCCGCGTAATCCCATGCGCCGTTGTTGTCGATGGTCCAGTTGGTAAACTGCAGATGGCTGTCGGTCCCCACGGAGTTCACGTCGATGAAATCGGGCAGGCTCATCTTGCCCACTCTAATATCGATTCGACGGACCGGTACCCTGGTTGCGAGCGCCATAGGTCCGCGGGTCTGATCGGTCATCTCGTCTGTGAAACCGATAGTCTGATGAATCTGTCCACGCGAGAAATACGGAGCCGGGCCGAGATCCGGGTTGCGCACCACATCGAGATTGGTCGCACCGGCCAGGCCAAGCGCCTGCGAAATGCCCCGGCCGCCTGCATTCTCAATATCCACGATCAGGTCGGTGTTGTAGCGCGTGTTCGGGTGCAGTTGATAGCCGAGATACAGCGTCGCTACCTCTGAAGCCTTGGTTTCAAAAATATCGCGAAGGCTGTTCTCACCCTCATACGGTGAATGGAAATGGCCATGCATCTGGAAGATGCTGTTGGCCTGTCCAGAAACCCAGTAGCGGGCGCTCTGCGAATGCGGCGCCATGGTCAGTTCAGGATTGTGATTTTCAGGCGTAGGCAGTGCGCGGGTTGGCATTTGCGCCTGGGCGTAGGCGGCCGCAATGACAAGAATGCAAAACAGGCAAACAGCGACAACAGTATTCGAGTTGGCGTGGTGACTGGTCACAAAGAGTGGGAATGGGGGCCCGCCCCCTTAGAGCTAAACCGATTCTGCTGCCTGTGCAACGGGGAAGAGTTGAATTTCTCATGTATTGAAACAAAAATGGCTCGAAGATTCAATGAGGGGTAGAAAGGGCTGGTCTCTGTTTGCAGCAGTGAAGCCCGCGCCAGCTACGCCGGAGGTTCGGCCGAGGATTTCTAGCGCGGGATGAACTCTTTTTCTTGCGCCAAGCCCAGAAACTCCTGAAAGGCCTCGTTCGAGATCAATCTTCCCCTTGGGGTCAGCTTCACTCTCCCATCCGCGAAGATGAGCAGGCCGTCGCCCTGTAGCCGTGTGACGATCGGCAACGCAGCGTCAACGGCATGAGAGCCGAACTCATGCTCAATCTCAGCTATCGCTACGCCGCTATTCAAACGCAGGCCGAGGAACCATGCTTCTTCATGCTGACTTGCGGCAGAGAGCCATGCGGTCTCTAGATTGGTGCCCCCGGCGAGATATGCGGAAAGGTCATCGGTGGTTGTAGCGCGCAACACCTGAGTATTTTTCATCGCCTCGCCATTTCCGGCTCTTGCCCGGAGCATAGATGAAGCGTCGAGTCCCAGGCCAAGATAGGGTCGGCGCTGCCAGTAGCGAAGGTTGTGGAGAGACTCGAACCCGAGCCGGGAAAAGTTCGAGATCTCGTACTGGTCTAGCCCGGCACAGGCCAACTGCTCAATTGCCGTGGAATACATCTGCGCGATGGTTTCGTCGCAGGGCACGAGGCCGGCATGATAGCGAGCGCCTCCGGAGAGCATCTCGCGGCCAAGACGCGAATCTTCATCGACTTCCAGCATGTAAACGCTGGCGTGGGGAACGTCTGAGTCAACCAGCACGGCAAGCGATTCTTGCCATGAGGCAAGGGTCTGGCCCGCAAGACCCGCGATGAGATCGACATTCAGATTCGTGATTCCTGCGGCACGCAGGCGATGAAGGTCGTTGATGACGGTGGCGCGGTTGTGCAGGCGGCCGCTCGAATGTGCTTCGAGATCAATGAACGATTGGACGCCCAGGCTTACACGGTTCACCCCGGCAGCCACAAGGCCCGACAATGCATCGTCAGTAAGTTGTCCCGGAGCGCACTCAACGGTGATCTCAACGCCGGGGATAAACTCGAACTGCGACCGCATGGCAGCAAACAACCGGGAAATTAGCTCGGCCGACAGCAGGCTTGGCGTGCCGCCGCCGAGGTAGACGGTATCCACCACACCTGGCAGTTCCAACCCCATCTTCTCTGCCCAGTCAGGCGCCGCCGACAGGTTGCGGATGACACGATCAATATAACGGTCATGTTCGCTAGCCGGATACACCCCCGACGCGAAGTTGCAGTAGGTACACTTTGACCGGCAGAACGGGACCGAGACATAGATGCCCAGCGCAGTGTCGCGTTCAACCGTCATATTAAGATTCTTTCACGCCCATGGGACATCTAATGATCGTCGCCAACCTTTTGTAGAACATGCAATGATTGGTTCAGGAGGCACGATTGAAAGTCTGGCCGGTTTTCGGCATATTCTTTGTCCAGGTAATCTTGCTTCTCACTCATTGGTTTCTTTTTCATACCTGGATAGCATTTCTGGACGCGCCGAGCGCACAAGCTGTTCTTGTACTCAGGATTGTGCTGCTGGTGCTCGCATTGAGTTTCGTCTTCGCAGCTCTTCTTAGCTTTAAATACTCTAATCCGCTGGTGACATTCATCTACAAGCTGGCTGCGGTCTGGCTTGGGCTATTCAACTATCTCTTTTTTGCCGCCTGCCTAAGTTGGATTGCGTGGTACGTTTGGGCAGCTTCCGGAATCAGTACAAATCCGATGCAAGCGCGTCCTTGGATTGCCGGTATGCTTGCAGCGATTGCCGTAGCGACGACTCTCTACGGCATGACGAATGCGCGTGGTATCCGCACACGGACCATTTATGTAACTCTGCCCGGCCTGCCTGAAAATTGGCACGGCCGGCGCGCAGTAATGATGAGCGATGTGCATCTCGGCCACGTAAACGGCGTTAACTTCAGCCGACGCCTGGTTGATATGACGCGTGCGCTGAAGCCGGATGTAGTCTTCATTCCCGGCGACTTGTTTGACGGCACCGAGGTCGACCTCGACCAACTGGTTACACCGTTCAAAGAGCTCGAAGTACCCTTCGGAATCTTCTTCACGACCGGCAATCATGAGGAGTTCGGCGGCACTGCCGAGAAGGTTCGCGCCGTGGCGCGGGCGGGTATCCGCGTGCTGCAAAACGAGAAGATCACCGCGGATGGCCTGCAAATTGCCGGCGTTTCATGGGGAGACTCGCTTTCGCCCATTCGCTTTCAGGCAGTGATGGATAGACTGCAACTGAATCGCAGTGATGCCAGCATTCTACTGAATCACATGCCGAGCCGACTGCCGATTGTTGAGCGGGCAGGCGTAAGCCTTCAGCTTTCAGGGCACACGCACGGAGGACAGGTTTTTCCGTTTACGTGGATGACACGCCGAGTTTTCGGCGCTTACACGTCCGGGCTGCACAAATTCGGAGACCTGCTGGTATACACATCTACAGGCGCCGGCACGTGGGGTCCGCCCATGCGTGTGGGCACCGCGCCTGAGATCGTGTTGATTCAGTTCGCATCGTAGTGTTCTTATGGTTGTTCTGGACTTCGATCAGATCCGAGTCGAACGAGGGATTACCATGGAAAACTCCGGGAAGCGCTACTTCGCATTATTGCTTATCATCCTTGTGACTTTCGCCGCGGTTACCGCCCGCGCTCAGCAGGCGACTCAGGCCAAACCGGCGGGGCCGGACCTCAACTTCCCCACCATTCTGTACGGCGCTGCCTACTACAACGAGTACATGCCCGGCGATCAGGATGCGCGCCTGGTGAAAGACATCGCGCTGATGAAGGCCGCCGGGCTGAACGTGGTGCGGATGGGCGAGTCCACCTGGAGCCTTTGGGAGCCCGAGGATGGCCAGTTCGACTACGCATGGATGGACCACATTGTGGATGCAATGGGGAAAGCTGGCATCAAGGTGATTCTTGGAACACCCACTTACTCGATTCCCGCATGGATGGCTCACCAGCATCCCGAGATGCTGGCCCGATATCCGAACGGCCGGCCGAACTCGTATGGCATGCGCCAGAATATGGATACCGATTCGCCCGCGTACCGTTTTTATGCAGAGCGGCTAATCCGGCATATTGTCGCGCATTACAGGAATAATCCCAACGTCATTGGTTGGCAGCTCGACAACGAAACATCGAGCTACAACGCTGCAAATGACGATGTCTTCATTGGTTTCCAGCATTACCTCGAGAAGAAGTTCGGCACGCCTGAGGCACTGAGCAAGGCGTGGTTCCTGAACTACTGGGGCCAGAACCTGCACACGTGGGAGGACCTGCCCATTCGCGACGGCGCGCAGAGCACCGGCTACAAACTGGAGTGGTCGCGCTGGAGCCAGATGAGAGTTACAGATTTTCTGCACTGGCAGGCCGATTTGGTGCGCGAATGCGCCGCGCCCGGCCAGTTTGTCACCACCGACTACGGCGGCATGATGCGTCCTGACGTGAACGAGGAAGCGATTGCATCGTTCCTGGATATCGCTGCCGACAACATTTACCACGATACGCAAGACCGCTACGACGGCACGGTACAGTCCATTCAAGGCGACTTCACTCGTTCACTCAAGCACGGAAATTTCCTGGTGACTGAAACCAACGCGCAGACCACCGGCTGGAGTTCGGCATTTCAATATCCGCCTTATGACGGCCAGTTGCGCGAGGACGTGTACACCCACATCTCCAACGGTGCGGACATGGTGGAGTACTGGCACTGGGCCTCGATCGCTGCCAACCAGGAAACTTATTGGAAAGGAATTCTCTCGCACGACCTAGAGCCGAACCGGGAGTACGCGGAGATGAGCCGCACTGCTCACGAGCTTGAAAAAATTGGCCCGCACCTTGTGGGCATGAAGATTCACAACGACGTGGCCATCCTATGGAGCCGCGATTCACGGAACGCGATCAGTGATATGCCGTTCACTTCAAATGCTGCGCAGCCGTGGGAGTCTGGCCGTTCGAGCGCTGATTATGCGTCGCTGGTGAAGCAACTGCATAACTCCCTTTATCGCCTGAACGTGGGCTCCGATTTTGTATTTCCTGAAACAAAGGACTTCTCTCAGTACAAACTGCTCGTCGTTCCCGCGCTCTATATCTCCGACGATGCACTGCTGGACCGAATCTCAAACTTCGTGAAGAACGGCGGCCATGTTGTGATGACTTTCAAGAGCGGATTTGCGAACGAAAACACCGCGGTCCGCTGGGTGCGCGCGCCGGGACCGCTGCGCGAAGCCGCGGGCTTCAGCTACCAGGAATTCTCAAACCTTGAAAAGCCGCTCGCTCTGAAGGGAGATCCTTTCAGCGTTGGCGCAGGCAACCAGGTAAACTACTGGGCCGAGTTCTTGATTCCCGAACATGCGAAGGCGCTCGCCTATTACGACCACCCCTTCTTCGGCAGATGGCCCGCCATTACCGAGAACGACTTTGGCGCGGGCACACTGCTCTATGAAGGAACCTATCTTTCCGATGCGCTGCAAACGGCGGTACTGAAGTCAGAGCTAAGCAAGATCGGATTGGCAAGCGCCGACCAGCAGTTACCTGCTGTCGTGCACGTGCAGCACGGGGTAAACCGGCTCGGAAAGAAATTGCACTATTACTTCAATTACTCCGGCGCTGAAGTAAAGATTCGTTATACATACGGCGCAGGCGCGAATCTCCTGGACGGTAAAGCGGTGACAGGTCAGGGTGAATTGACCATTGGTCCGTGGGACTTAGCTATCATTGAAGAATCATAAGGAGACATTCTCTTGAGTGACTTTACTCCCCCGCCTACTCCGGGTGCGGATAACGTGATCCGTACCCACCTGTCAGGATTCGGACTTTTGATGAATCCGCGTCTTAATAAGGGCACCGCATTTACTGAAGCAGAACGCGATGCCTTCGCGCTGCATGGTCTGTTGCCGCCTCATGTGGGAACACTCGAAGACCAGCGCGAGCGCCGCAAAATCGCTCTGCGCAATCGCTCGACGAGCTTCAGCAAGTACCGTTTGATGCGCGATTTGCAGGACAACGATGAAACCCTCTTCTACTCGTTCATTGAACACAACATTGAAGAGTTACTGCCAATTGTGTACACGCCCGCGGTGGGCGAGGGGTGCCAGCGCTTCTCCGAGATATGGCGCAAACCGCGTGGGCTGTTTTTGAGCTACCCAAACAAGGACCGCATTGAGCAGATTCTTGCTCATCCGCGGTACGACAACATTCGCTGCATTGTGGTGAGCGACGGCGAGCGCATTCTTGGACTGGGCGACCAGGGAGCCGGCGGCATGGGGATTCCGATTGGCAAAATGGCGCTATACACGGCGCTTGGCGGCATTCCGCCGGAACATTGCCTGCCGATCCTGCTGGATGTCGGCACCGATAATGAAGCCCTGTTGAAAGACGAAATCTATATTGGCTGGCGTCATAACCGCATTCGAGGGCAGGAGTACGACGATTTTGTCGAGGCATTTGTTTCAGCGGTTGAAAAACGCTGGCCGCATATTCTGCTGCAGTGGGAAGACTTTGCCGGCGTGAATGCTGCTCGCCTGCTCGACCGCTACCGCGACCGGCTTTGCACATTCAACGACGACATTCAGGGCACTGCGGCTGTAACTACGGCAACATTGCTTGCCGCTGTTCACGCCACCGGCATTCCGCTGCGCGAACAAACCATCGCGATGTTCGGCGCAGGTTCCGCCGGCATCGGCATCATCGATCTGCTAACCGCTGCAATGAAAGAAGCAGGCCTGAGCGAAGCTGAAGCCCGCAAGCGCATCTATGCTTTCAATCGTTATGGACTGCTTGTGGAAGGCTGCCGAGGCATTCGCCCCGGGCAGGAAGCGCTTGTGCGCAAACGCGAAGATATGGCCGGATGGAAGCTCTCGCCTGGCGAAGATATTTCGCTGCTCGATGTGGTGCGCAATGCTAAGGTGACGGTACTGGCCGGGGTTTCCGCTCAGGCCGGGGCATTTACTGAGGAGATTGTGCGCGAGATGGCCCGCCACTGTGATCGCCCCGTAATCTTTCCGCTCTCGAATCCGACGTCGAAGTCCGAAGCTATCCCGACAGATCTGTTCCGCTGGACGAACGGACGCGCGCTGGTGGGAACCGGAAGCCCGTTCCCGCCGGTGGACTTCAACGGCAAGTTGGTTCGCATCTCGCAGATCAACAATTCATTCATCTTTCCGGGTTTGGCTCTCGGCATTCTAGTCTCGAAGGCGCGCCGCGTAACGGACAACATGATTATGGCCGCCGCAAAAACTCTTGCTTCGCTTTCGCCTGCGCGCAACGACAAGAACGACGCGCTGCTGCCGCCGATTGGCGATTCGCGCGGTGTTGGCAAGATTGTAGGCGAGGCCGTTGCAGAGCAGGCGGTTGCCGATGGCGTGGCTACTGCCGGAGACGAAGGAAGCATGAAGGAAAGGATCGAAGCGTACGTGTGGGAACCGGTCTACCTTCCGTACGAGCGCATTGATCGCCCTTACTGATGCAGCCGTTCCGCAGGTCAGGTCTCGCTCACTTCAGGCGGGACCTGCTCCAGCAGGCGCTTCCATGTTTTTTGATTCTTCCTGTAACTGCGTTTCAGATCCTCAAGAATGCGCTCGAAGTCGGCGTTAGTGCGCAGATTATTCCACGCCGGATTTTTCTGGAACCACGGATAATTCTCATTGCCCAGGTAGATGGCGCGGCGAAGCCAGTGCAACGCTTCGCTCGAATCACCCTCAACGGCGAAGTAGGTTGCCAGCCGGTAGGCCATTTCGCTGTCGGCTTCGGCTCCGGCCAGCGTGTCGTCTTTCAATAATGCAGCGGCGCGCTCGCGCTGGCCGGCTTGCACGTAACACAATGCCAGCGTGGGAACCGCGATGCGCATCGACGGATCGTCGCGAACTACGCCTTCAAGAATTTCGATTGCTGCGTCACTGTTTCCCACGCGCATTTGCTGATACCCGGAAGAGGTGCGCAACAGGGGATGCCGGGGTTCGAGCGCCAGACCTTTTTCAAGCTCGTCACCGGCGAGTTCGATCTGATTGAGGTAGTGGTACACGCGGGCCCGATGGTTGTAGAGGATCGGCGCGCTGGCGGGATTCAACTTGAGTGCGCGGCCGAAGTGAGTGAGAGCTTCGTCGTACATGCCGTCGAAACGGAGCGCGATGCCTGTGACCATGTGCACGTTCCAGTCGTTGGAGTCGCTGGCCAACAGGTTGGCAATACCGTGACGCGCTGATTCCTTGTCGCCGCGCGAGAGGAGCATGTAGACGCGGTAGAGATTTGCTTCGACTGAAGCGGCGTCAAGTTTGAGCGCTTCGTCAAAGGCGCGGCGGGCGTGCATGACGTGAATCTGCCCGCCAAAGCCGTGACGCGCATACTGAAGCTCGGCGATACCGAGGCCCGTCCATGCGGGCGCAAACCGCGGAACACCGACCGTGACATTGGTCAACAGCGCGTGCGCACGGTCAAGGTCGGCGCGCGAGCCCGTGCGCACCATAAATGAACTGAGCAATGCACGGCCCTGCAGGTACGTTTCGCTAAGCGCACCTGACAGCGAGGCTACAGGCAAACCCTGGCGCGGTGCTGGTCTCGCGGGATCGATCTGATCGCCAGCGGAAAGTCCGTGCATGGACGCATACACTTCATTTGAAATTTCGGTCTGCACTGCGATGAGATCGAGCGATGGAACACTAATCGATCCACCGGCCCGCACGCTTTGTGAGTTGACATCGAGCAGTTGCCAGTTCAGATCGAAACCTGTCTCAGAGCGGAGAAAGTTTCCAGCAAGCACAAACGACACCAGCAGCTTTTGACCCACGGCAAGTGGATCCATGCCGGCAATGGGCAAGGGCATGAGCGTGCTTGAAGGCCGCACCACCAATGCGGGGATGCGCGCAAGCCGCGCCGCAATGGAATCAGCCAGCGCATAGCCGTAGAGCGGCGCAACCACAGAAGTGCCCAGATTTGTAAACGGCAGCACCACTAGAGAATTGGGCTGCGTTCGCTCACCAGCTGACTCGCGAAAGCGCTCAGCAAGCATCGAAAGAAAACCTGTCGCGCGCTTTTCGGCCTCTGGTCCCTTTGTCGGTAAGTTGGCGGCTGCTTCGCCGGGGATGGAGCCGGTCTCAATCTGAAGTGCCTTCATCATGGTCTTGAGAGCTTCTCGCACTTCGGCAGCAGACGCGGAACGAGCGCCGGGATTCTTTTCAAGACAGGCGAGGATGATGCTCCTAAGCTCCGGCGAAATCTCCGGAACGATCTCCGACAAGTCGGGCGGTTCGGAGAATTGAATCGCGCGGACTGCCTGAAAATCTTCATCGTCCTGCCGGGCAAACGGATGCCGCCCGCTGGCGAGTTCGTACAAGATTACGCCGAGCGCCCAGACGTCGGACTGCACGCTGGAGTGACCAGTGACAAATTGCTCTGGCGCCATGTAGCGGATGGTTCCGCCTCGTGCTGTATAGGTGGCGATGGCGCCGGCATCCCTGGTTAGCACCGGCTTTGTTGGATCGAAGGTAGCATCCTCCGGCCGCAATCGGCGTGCTAATCCAAAGTCGAGAATCTTTACCAAGCCGCCGTCAGTGAGCATGACGTTCTGTGGCTTGAGGTCGCGATGGAAGATGCCGAGCGCATGAGCTGCCTGCAGGCCGTCGGCGATCTGGATGCCGACCGAAAGCAATAACTGCAAAGTAGCCGGACCTTTGGCAATCAGTTGATCGAGAGACTGGCCGGGAACATACTGCATTGCAATGTAGGCTTCTTCGCCGCTCTCGCCCACTTCATAGATGCTGCAGACATTCGGGTGCTCGATGGCCGAAGCCATGCGCGCTTCACGCAACATGGTGTTCCGCATCTGCTCCACTGAGAGCATTCCGGCGCGCAATACCTTAAGCACTGCCGGCCGTTGCAGCAGAGTGTCATTCGCAAGGTAGACTACCCCACTACCTCCCGCTCCCAAACGCCGGAGGATTTCATAATTTTCTATCGTCTTTCGCGCCATCGCTTGTTAAAGTTTACCGGTATAGCCATTAAGAACCTCTAAAACGAATCCACAATTCCGGAAATTGCTTCGATTGAAACAAATTACGTCTTACTGCGTCATACAAATGCTGTGTTTGAGCCTGCAAAAAGGATTCCAATCCACGGCATCCAATCTGGTAATTTCTAAGCTGTAGATGAGCTGTCTCGAAAATATTAAGGCGAGTGTGCTTGGATACCAACTGCACTCTGCAATCAGGCGATCTGGAATGGTGCGGTTATTGGCCGTCGTGATCGGATCGATCGCGCTTGCGATCTCATCTCACGAGATTGCGGCTCAATCCGGCACATCGACTCCGCAACAAAAGCCGGGCCCGGGTGCTGATTTGAGCACGGGCGTTGAGAGTGGGTACGACATGGATGCGCGGCTCGCCAACCTGTTGGCGGAGCATCAATACGCGCGTGTCGAGGGAGAGCTGAAACAGTTGCCGCCGCAGCAAGCGCAACTTTATCGCGGCATCCTCGCCAACCGGAATAACGATGTAAAGAAGTCGATTGAGCTACTGGAACCGCTAGTTGGCCCGATTATTCAGAGCGGGAAGTTCATTCCGCAAAAATTGCTGCGCCGGACCCTGGGCGAAGACTACATGCGCGATGGCGACCTTGCCAAAGCGGCCGCGCAGTATCAGGCACTGATGTCGCAGCTTGGCGACAGGCTCACCAGCGATGAACTCGATGAGATCGAGTTACCCGCAAAACTGTTGCCGCTGGCAAAAGATCATCCACGAATGACCGTGGAGCCGTGCGACCCGTTTGAGATGCGTGTAGAGCGTGATCCAATCGGGCTGATTGACGTACCGGTATTCGTCGATGGGCATCCGCACTATTGGCTGCTGGATCCAACCACTCGTCTCAACCTGATCTCGCGCTCGGTGGCGAAAGATGCAGGACTGAAGATCTCCTCGGATTCCGTTACCATTCACACCCTCCGTGGAAAACCGATGCAGGTGCGCGCAACCGTGATTCCGCGATTCACGATTGGCGGCCAGCTGACGCTGCACAACGTGACAGCCTTTGTGTACGACGACAAGGATTACAATTTCCCGCTTTCCAGATACCAGGTTCAGGGCGTTCTTGGCTACGCCGCACTGGCGCCGCTAAGCAGCATCACCATCACGGATAACAACACGGTATATGTCAGGCCGGGCAAGCAGAACGGCCCAATCAATCCAAACGATCATGTAAAGGATGGCGCGCGTTTTTATCTTGATGGCCAGCAAATGATCATTGCGCTGGGCGCGCCTACTGACGCATCCGATCGCGAATTCCTGAAAGCTGCCGGCGACACAGATGCGCGCATGTATGCCGTCGATATGGGCGGGCAGCAGACTTATCTAACGACCCGCTACTACAACGAGCACACCGCGGAGTTCAAGGGCGAGAAAACACTGCCCTTCTCTCTTCATGGCGCGCCGCAGATTCCCCCCGTACCGGCTTACGCGGCAGAAACCATTCCTCTCACAGTCGGCGCAGTCCCCGTGCAAATTCACTTTATTCCTGTACTCACCGAGCCGCTCGGCTCCGCTGTCCGTGACGACGTCTACGGCATGTTAGGAATCGATGCGCTGGACCAGCTACGCGAGTATTCCTTCGATTTCCAAACCATGCGCTTCAGCATCAGACCGGAGCGATAACTCAACACGACATTCGTCACGCGGAATCAGTCGACTGCGTTCAGAGTCTGTGCAGCGCGATCCAGAACCGTCGTCAGCACAGTAATCTGTGCTGCGGCAAGCTGCGAGTTGTGCGCATCGATTGCTTCGTTCACGCCCGGAATCTCTACGGCTGAGTAGCCCGTGAATTCACCAGGGGCATAGATGGTGTGCCGGTACCACGGTCGATTCGGCAATCCGTTCACCCACAAGAATGCTTCTTCGGTCTTGCGAAGGGCGCTGTTGAGCCTTTCCGGATTGGTTGATGGTGCAACCTGAAGGGCGTGGATCTTGCTTGCGGCATCCGCAAAGCGTTTTGCGGCAGCCTCCACCGGCTCAAAGTCCAGAGAGGACATTCCCGCACCGAGCGCTTTTTGCTTTGCATCCTTGATATAGCCGCTGATCTCCTTGGCATACTCAACATAGTCGAGCGGCAAGACATCTGCATCTGCCATGCGTATTGTCTCAAGACCAAGTACACGCGCCATCTCTTGCAGATAAGTGAAGTGCGGATCGGCGTTCTCAGTGAACCACTGATAATCGTCGAAGGTTGAGTGATAGACGCCGTACGGCCCGTTTGAGCCAATGTCAGTCGAAGGCACTCCTGCGTGCTGCAGAAACGGCGTAAAGTCCGAACCCGATCCCATTTCGCCCACGCGCACATCATCGCCGCCCGACTGCTCGGACAACGGCTTTTTGCTAGCGGGCTGCTTGCGCCTCCATTGCTCGTAAACTGTTCCTCCCAGCGGACTGGGGACGTCACGCGCTACGCCGCGCACAAACTCCTTAAGCGACGGCACGGCCGACGCATCAAAGTCCGGGCCGGCCACAGCAACATCTACGTTGAAATAGGCCACTGCCTTTTCAAGGTCCTCGCTGTGCTGCTCAACCCACTCAGTCGATCCAATGAGGCCTTCTTCTTCGGCATCCCAACTGCAGAAGACGATTGTGCGTTTGGGCCGCCAACCCTGCTTCAGCAATGCGCCCACACCGTGAACAGTTTCGAGCATCGCGGCTGTTCCGCTTGAAGGATCAACTGCGCCGTAGACCCATCCGTCGCGATGATTGCCGGTAATGACCCATTCGTCTGGATAAACCGATCCCTTCACCTTGCCGATCACATCCCAGATCACGCGCCGCTCATAATCCTGATCTGATACCAGGCGCACGCGCACGCCGGTTGGCCCCAAGTGATAACTGAACGGCAACGCTCCCTGCCACCCTTGCGGTGCGGCGGGACCTTTGAGCGCATGCAGAATCGGCGCCGCATCGTGATAACTGATCGGAATAGAAATAATGTCCGGCTGATTTCCGTTGAGCCCGACGTAGTCGCGAATGCGTGCGGAATCCGGAAGGCTGAGCGTAGAAGCCACTCCCGGCGTTTCAGGATCTCCCGGATATTTGAAGAGAAATTGAACCGATCCGCGCTGCACGCCTGTGTCAGGACGCCACGGCCCTGCAGGGTATGCGTCGCCCTTGTAATAGCCGTCGTCCTGAGGATCGCTGTAGAGCAAGACGCCTGCAGCACCGTGCTGTTCGGCGAGATAGACCTTCACTCCTCTGAAGTTCAAGCCGTAGCGAATGAGCGCAATCTTACCGTGCAGATCAATGTGGCGTTCCGCGAGCTGATCGAAGTCTTCAGGGCGGCCGTAGTTGACGTATACAACCTCACCCGTAACATCTCCCGATCCTGATGAGCCGTTGAAGGGCATGACTACGCGCGGATTGTTTTGTCCCGAATCGTTGTCAACGTGTTCCGGCGTGGGTCCTTTGACCAGCAGATTGCCGTTGGAGTCATAGGCCTCAACACGAACCACTTTCGGCTGATTCAACAGCACGCGGTACGGCACAATCTCGGTTTCCAATCCCGCCGCGCGAAATTTCTTCGCGACATACTCGGCGGTTTGGCGATCTTCAGGAGTTGCCGCCATATGCGGTTCCGCGGTCAGAATTTTGAGATGCTCGCCAGCGAGTTTTGCATTGGGAACTGCAAGAAATTTCGCCTCTACTTTTGCTTGAGATGAGAAATCCGCATAACCGAGAACCGGTTGCTGAGCTGTCGGCCCGCCCTGCTTCGCCATCATCAGGCAAGGCGCCAAAAGCGCAATAGACAAAAGAAGACGCGGGCTGTGAGACATCATCGAAGCATTACCCGAAATGAAAAGCAGACGAGCCGGCGTTGGCAGGCAGCAAAGACAAGCGTCTGTTGATCAAGGATAGCTCTCAGCTTACACCAAGCGGCAGTCACCCATGGAAGACATGGATGCAGTTCCTCGGAATCCAGAAAAAGTTGACGGTGGCCTGCACCTGTGGCGGAGGCCGCAGTTGCGGAATCCTTTACGCAACGGCCTGGGTGCAGTGCGAGCAACGCTTGGCAGCGATGGGAATCTCGCTCAGGCACTCGGGGCACGCCTTGGTAGTCGGCGGAGCCTCGGGAGTGGGGCCCTTGAATTTGGCCATCAGTTTGTTAATGGGCAGGACCATGAAGAAATAGACCACGAACGCGACGATCAGGAATGAAACAAGGGCATTCACAAAATTGCCGATCATGATCGGCGTGCCACTCACATCGAATTTCCAGGCGCTGAAATCCTGCTTGCCCACCACCGCAGCGATGAGCTGCATGATCACGTCTTTCACGAGCGAGCTCACGATCGCGTTGAATGCAGCGCCCATGATAAAGGCGACCGCCAGATCCATTACGTTTCCACGCAGAATAAAGTCCCGAAATCCCTTCAGCATCTTCTTTCTCCCCCTCGTTTTCGGTTTCCAAGCCGCTCACAGATCAGCACAAGCGGAATTGTATGACCCATCGTACATGCCGCGCGAGAATTCTTTAAGACAATCAGGCAGATGATCTTCCAGACCGGATAACAACTTACCGAGCAGCATTTGCCGCTTGTTTACAGAATGGCCCAGAACGCCAGCACCGTGGCCAGAATCATCAGCTCCGTGTAAAGCAGAATCATCACACCAGCATGGTAAAAATTCCACCTACTGCGCAGGCAGCGCGCCGTTTCGACCATCCCCCAGCAGGAAAAGGGCACGATCAGTATGTGCCAGGGTGAGCCGTGCAGCTTTTCAATGTATGGAAAGCCCGCCAGCCGCAAACTTACCAGAAACGCACCCAGAGCCAGCAAGACGCCGCGCGTCAGCGACCGCTCGCGAATATGGAAGAAATGTGACCGGGGAAGGATCACAAGCATAGTCTAGTTCGGTTTCAAGGGGCTACAAGCTCCATCTGACGGAGCCCTTCAGTGAACGGGGCGCGCAACACGCCACGCTCGGTGATGATAGCCGTGATGTACTTCGACGGCGTTACGTCAAATGCCGGATTACAGATGCCCACGCCGTTGGGCGTGAGTTGCTTGCCGCCGTGGTGAGTTACTTCAACCTTGGGGCGCTCCTCAATTGGAATGGCATCGCCGGTCTTGGTGGCGAGGTCAATGGTGGACCACGGCGCGGCCACGTAGAACGGAATGCCGTGTTCTTTCGCAAGTATCGCCACGTTGTAGGTGCCGATCTTGTTTGCCGCATCGCCGTTGGCTGCAATGCGATCCGCGCCCACCACCACGGCCTTGATCTTTCCTGCTTTCATCAGGCTGGCAGCCATGTTGTCGCAGATCACCGTTGTGGGAATTCCATCGGCCATCAGCTCCCATGCTGTAAGGCGCGCACCCTGCAGAAAGGGCCGCGTTTCATCCGCGAATACGTTGATGTTCTTGCCCGACTCGACGGCCGAACGAATAACGCCGAGCGCGGTTCCGTATCCGCAGGTGGCTAGAGCGCCTGCATTACAGTGGGTGAGCACCCCGCCTTCGTCGGGCAGCAAGGCTCCGCCATGCGCTCCCATCGCCTTGCATGCAGCGATGTCTTCTTCGTACATGGCATGCGCTTCTGCCAGCAACCGGTCCTGAACCTGGGCAAGTGTCGCGCCCGAGTCAAGCAGGTTGGCGAACAGACCCTTCATGCGGTCGATGGCCCAGAACAGATTGACAGCCGTAGGCCGCGTGCCTGCCAGCCGCGCGCAGATGGTCTCAAACTCCGGTGCAAACTCCTCTGTTGTTTTGGCGCTCGTTCCTTTTGCGCCAAGCGCTACCCCATAAGCGGCCGAAACACCGATGGCCGGAGCGCCGCGCACAACCATGGTGACGATAACCTCGGCCACCTGTTCATAGGTGGCGGCGAGTACATAGCTCTCCTCAAGCGGGAGCCGCGTCTGATCGATGAAACGTACGCCTTCCGGCGTCCATGTAAGAGTCGGAATCATGCTATTCCCAGTGTAAATTGACCGCGGCCGTCTGGAACGGCCGCAGCCCTTCGACAGCACTTCTATTTCTCGATCACACCGCATGCGACCCGATCGCCGGAATTTCCGGATGGATCGGACATCAGATCGTCGGCTTTTGCGTGGATCACCACCGCGGTGCCGCCTTCATGGAAGAGCGAGTTGGCACCTTCATCGAGTGTTGCTTCCTCAAGGGTGAAGGTGGCGTTGCCCTTGCCGTTCTTACCCACAACGAGGTTCGGCAAATCGCCAACGTGCGGTTTCGGATCCTTCTCGTTGTGAATGCCGTGATGTGTGCTCGTCGGGTTAAAGTGGCCGCCTGCGGAGGTGAAGGCAGGGGCCTCGCATTTACCAACGGTGTGAATGTGGATGCCGTGCTCGCCGGGAGTTAGCTGGGACACCTTGACGGTGACTTTGACTCCTTGCGCGGCCGGTGTGAATTTCGCAGTCCCGACCTGTGCCCCCTCGGCATTCTTGATGGTTGCGTGGGCTGATTTTGTTGCGGCGCTCGCATGCTGAGCAATAACGGAAAGCGACAGGAGACCCGCAAGGGCCAAAAGAATTCGATAGCGCACTGTGTTCCCTCCTGGAGATTGTTCTTGGGTTAGACCGCGTGTCCCTTGGTACGGAAGCCGGACTCTGCGAATTCAGCCCGGAGAAATTGGTTTCAAGCGCCGCCCCTGGGAAAGCTCAAGGCAAGCTCAGGCAGCACCGATGCTTTCACGAGGATACATCTCCATGGAACGCTTCGGGAATGCCCCTGTTCGCGAGAAAGCGCTTCTGAAGTTCAGCGCAAGCCCCTCCTTGCACTTAAAGAGAGGTGTCAGATGCTTTTCGTAACATCAAAAACCGTTCGTTTTCGATTGCCTGAAAGATCACTACAGCGTCATACTGCGGGCGCTTTCTGGAGGAGTAGGCTATGAATAACCTGCTTCGTCTCCTGATCGTGTGTGGAATTATGGCACTCGCCATTGCACTCTTCTTTTTGGGAATGGCACGGAATCACGACGATCTTATGGCTCCGTTCAATGTGATTCTTTTGCTCGTTGGGATCGCGGTTTACTTGCTGCCTACCATTCTGGCCCTTTACAGGAACTGCCATGCGACGTCCTGGATCATCATGGTCAACATATTGGCCGGATGGACGATCGTTGGTTGGTTTGCAGCCATCGGATGGGCAGCTGCGGGCAAAACCGAAACCTATTCACCTACGATCACAGCGCCTCCGGGCAGCCCGATCACGGGACACTGAGAGACGCCAACTCGGTTGAGCTTTAATGCTGCCTTCTGGGTGGACGTGTGCTTTTTGTGTCTGCAAGTGCCGCGCCATAAAACGAACAACTAAAATTGCTTGTAGGGCGTGCCTCGCGCGCCTCAATCCACTGCACGTGGCGTGCGGGAGCCCCCATTGCCCGAACTTGCTTCAACTGACTGGCTGACATTTCTCCTATTCATTCTTGGTTCCATCGGTGTCGGCGTATCGCTGCGCTCCAGCATCAAAAGCAGCAAAGATTATTTTCATGCGGGCCGCGCGCTGCCCACCTGGGCCTGCGCTGTGGCGTTTATATGCGCTGGCCTGGGCGCACAGGAAGTCATCGGCTTTGGAGCCGCAGGAGCTAGCTTTGGATTTCGCGCCGTACTTTACTTTGCGCTTGGCGGAATTCCGGCGCTTCTGATCTCCGCGTTTTTCGCAATGCCGCTTTACTACGGCTCAGGTGCAGTAACGCTGCCCGGTTATCTGGGCTTGAGGTTCGATGCGAAAACGCGCGTGCTCTCGGCGGTTCTATTAATCGTCTCTTCGCTGGCCAGCGCGGGAATCGCGCTCTATATGGTGGCGCGTATTCTGCAGGCGTTGCGCATCTTCGACAAGCTCTTCTTTGCCTATGGCTGGCCGCGTGAAAACATCTTTCTATTCTGCATTCTGCTCGCGGCCGTGCCCGTGCTGGTCTGCGTGGTCGTAGCTGGACTGCGCGGAACTATCGTGAGCCAGATCATTCAATTTGCGTTGCTGGTGGCAGGTTTTCTTCCGGTTGTATGGATTGGACTGAAGAACATTGGCGGATGGGGTGGGCTAAACGCTTCGGTTGGCGCACTTGTACCACCAGAGATCGCTAACGCCGGACCGGCGCGAATAGCCGAGATGGCGCTCCTGTTGGGATTTGTCTTCGGCATGACCAGATGGCTGACGGATTTTCGTGTGCTCCAGATGGCCATGGCCGCGAAGAATGTTGAAGCCGCGCGAAGAATTCCCGTTCTTGCGGCGGCGTTTCGCCTGGCAATTCCCTTCCTTATCGTTCTTCCTGGCGTAATCGCCCTCGCAGTGCCTACCCCGCAGAACAAGACTGTCGTCCGCAATGAGAACGGTTCTATCTTGCACGAGATCACAATTGTTCCCAGAGCGATTGCTGAAGGCCGCGGCTTGGTTCCCGCACTCATTGACCCCGTTACGAACAACGCTCGGCTCGATGACGAGGGACATCCCCGCCTGGACTATGGCATGGCCACGCCAAATATGCTGATGCACTTTGGAACCACCGGCCTGCTGGGACTGGTGATTGCGGGCCTGCTCGCCAGTTTGATGAGCGGCGTGGCTTCCGCCATTGCAGCTGTAAGCACCGTGTTTGCGTGCGATCTCTACCAACCCTTGTTTCAGAAGAATGAATCCGATGCGAGCCTGGTGCGCGCTGCACGGTGGGCGAGTGCGGCCGGCGTGCTTCTCTCCGTGGGCGCTGCGCTCGCCATTGCCGCATACAGCGGCGGCAGCTCAAAGGCAGTGATCTCGGCCTGCCTGGTCGCGTCCCTGTTGGTGTTTGCGTTGTTGCAGGCTCCGCAATTGGCCACGTTCGTAATGGGCATTTTCACCCGGCGCGCCAATCAAATGGGAGCCTTCGCAGGGCTTTTGGCAGGTTTAGCCGCGGCAATACTTCACTACGGAATCACCCTGCCCGCCGGCACGCAACCCGGTATTCAAGGTGGATGGCTTACCGTTGTCCACCGGTACCACGGACTGCTTGAGCAGGTGGGCTTTACCGTCGCATTCAGCTTTGCTGCAAACCTGTTGGTTGCGTGGGTGGTAGGCCTGGCTTCAAATGCCCAGCCGGAAACCGGCTCCAAAGCGATCACTCGTCCGCTGGCGAAAGGCAAGCAGTCAAAAATCAGGAGGAAGAGGCCGGAGGCCCTGGCATGGGTGGTCTTGCTGGCCGCGCTGGTGCTCGGTCTGGTTTTCGCCTAAAGAGCCTTTTTTCGGTAATTGGACAACCCCGCTCCGATTGCAGCATAAGCACTTAGCGGTCTTTGGCCTCTCCTGGAGCAGAAACATAATAAATTCAGCCAGCTACATGTGTGATCTGTGTGGTTGACCGGCGGCCAAGACACTCGTATCGTTAAGGATGTTGCATATGAAAACCTCAGGAAACACCTTGCGGATAGGGATTGCGGCTGCCATTATTCTTGGCACCATTGGATGGCTTGCTTATACCGGATACGGTTCAAGCAAAAGCTATTACGTCACCATTGCGGAACTGGGCGGAATGGGCGACAAGGCGTATCACAGCCAGTTGCGCGTTGAAGGCTTCGTAAAGCCGGGGTCCATTGAACACGATGGCCCGCACGTGACCTTTGTCTTGAATGAGTTCGAGAGCCACTCTCCAAAGGCCGGTTCCGGACACACCCTCAAGGTGGAATACAAAGGCAACGAACCGCCGCCAGACACCTTCAAGGACGATGCACAGGCCCTTGCCGAAGGCACCTACGGACGCGATGGCACCTTCCACGCGAACGTTCTGCAAGCCAAGTGCGCCAGCAAGTACGCGCCCGCGGAACCGGGCGCTGCGCCGTCGAATGCAACGCCGGTGAAGCCTGCCGCTGCGGAAAAGACTTCAGTGCCGGCAATGAATCAGACTGCGGCCAACCCGACTGTCTCTAACTGAAGGCATGACCGCAAACTCGCCTGAACCCGCCGGCAGTTCGCCCTGTGCCCGGGTCGATCAAGTGTCAAAACTCTTTGGCACCTTTGCCGCATTGCGCCAGGTATCGGTCAATCTGGAGCCGGGGCGTTGCTATGTGCTCATTGGCGAAAACGGGGCCGGCAAGTCGACTCTTCTGCGCATTCTGGCAGGCCTGCTGAGGCCAACGCACGGCAAAGTTACGCTCTTTGGCAAGAATGAACCGCTGGATGCGCGCGACCGCATCGGCTACATGAGCCACGCAGCGATGTTGTACGACGAGCTCACTGGGCAGGAAAATCTTCGCTATTTCGCCAGCCTTTATCCCGGCCGGCAATGCCTTGACCCCGCTGAAGCATTGCGCCAGGTGGGCCTGGACCCCGATTTGAAGCGTACCCTCGGCCAATACTCGCAGGGCATGCGGCAACGCACTTCGCTGGCCCGCGTGCTGCTGCCTGTGCCAGAACTTCTTTTGCTCGACGAGCCCTTCTCAAACATGGACGTGGAAAGCGCCCGCCAGATGGTCGAGTTGCTGAGCGGATTCCGCCACGGTAACCGAACGATCGTAATCACAACGCACCAGCGCGAACTGGCCGCTCCCATTGCAGACTACGTGTTAGCGCTACGCGCGGGGCGTTTCGCTTCATTTGAGCCGGGGAGCCCCACGCTATGAAGACCAACGGCGCGCGCTTCCTTGAGTCGCTCAATATCCCGTTCCAACTCCGCGAGTATGAAGTCGATCCGGAAGATTTGTCTGCAACTACCGTGGCCAAAAAGATCGGCATGCCAGCGGAACAGGTTTTCAAAACGCTGCTGACAAGCGGGGGCGGGGGAAGCTATGCGTTTGCCGTCATTCCCGGCAATGAGGAGCTTGACTTCAAGAAGCTGGCACGCGCGGCCGGACTGCGCAAGGCAGAGATGGTTTCGCTTAAGGATGTTCAGCCGCTCACGGGCTACATCCGCGGCGGGGTCACGATCTTCGGGGCGAAGAAATCCTATCCCGTGTTTGTGGAGGAGACAGCGCTCCTGTTGGACGAGATCAGCGTGTCTGCGGGCACGCGGGGAACGCAGTTGATCCTGAGCCCGGACGACTATCTGCTCGCAGCACAATCGCTTGAAGGCGGTGTGCAGACCGCGGACCTGGTAAAAGAGGCAGCGCACGCACCGGAGGGACACGAGGCATGACACGAGCTCTGTGGACCCATATGGTGAAAGACCTGCGCATTGAGTGGCGGTCGCTCGACGCCATCATCTCCATGCTGTTCTTCTCGGGACTCGTGGTTGTCCTGTTCTCTATTGCCTTCGATCCGCGCGGAGCCTTTTCACAGCAGATCGCCGGCGGCGTGCTTTGCGTGGCTACGATGTTCGCCTCCGTAAGCGCATTGAACCAAGCGTGGGCCCGCGAGATTCGCCACCAGGTGATGGACGCGCAGCGGATGGTGCCAGCGCCCGGCGCGGAGTTGCTACTGGCCAAGGTAATCGTCAACTTCCTCTTTGTCACCATCGTGCAGCTCATCCTGTCACCCTTCTTTGTGGTCTTCTACAACCTTCACATCATGGGCCAGGCGTGGCTGCTGTTGCTGGTGCTGCCCTTGGGAACATGGGCGCTGGTTTCGAACGGCGTCTTTTTCGCCGCGCTCTCCATGAGCAGCCGCAACCGCGAACTGCTGCTCTCCCTGATTCTGTTCCCTATCTTCATTCCCGCGCTACTGGCCATGGTGCAGGCCACGACCTCGATCTTTACCGGCGACAGCGACCCGACGCTGTGGATCAAAATGCTGTTCGGCTACAACATCATCTTCACGACGGCAAGCCTGCTGTTATTCGACGTGATCTTCCACGCGGAATAAGTCGAGAAGCGATCAATTGGCATTTTGAGGGCGCGAGCCTTCAACGCGCGTTAAAGATTCCCGGATCTCCATAAAGCTTGAAACTTCACGCACTTCGCAAGGCTCCCTTTTGATTTCACACCAGCAAGACACTTGCGAAATTCGCGAGGCGAATATTGCTTTCCTCAATGCGATGTCGAACACGTGGTGAGATTAGAGCCCTGTATTCGTCCTCCCAGCAATAGGCCCACTTGTAATGCGCAGCTGTCGCGGCATCGTGGAACCCAGGGTGCATCATGACCTCATTCAATCCTGCCTTCAGGCAGTCGAGAGTTGCCAGAAGGTTTGCCTCGTTCATGTTTCCTGAACGTTGAAAACCATGAAAGTAGTCGGAAGTTCTTACTTCAGTTTCGGCCAGTCTTACGATGCTGCGTCTGCAAAGAACGCGAAGAATTCGAGCCTGAACCCGGCGCGATACAGAACCTGCCAGCGTGGTGTGCTCCAGTGGAATGCGAATCACCTTGATGCCTGCCGACTGGGCCGCAGAGAGTGCGATTGGGAAAATTGCCGGAAGCATGTGTAAGTGCTGATGGAAATCAATATGCGTTGGGACAATTCCAGCATCAAGTAGCTTGGCGATCTGAGCCTGAATCTCGGTACGTATCTCGGCGGTACCAAACCTTCCTGTCAAGAACGCACCAATAAAAGCTCGATACGTTCGGGGAAGCATACCGTTTCGATCCACCAGGCCACCCAGATCTCCAGGTGCGGCTATGCACCGTTCGCCAACAAGTGAAACATGGACGCCTATACCGAGGCCGGAGTTTTCACGAGCAATATGCACGGCGTCATCAAAGGCAACGCCATTTGGCATAAGACTTGCGCTGCGAAGAATTCCCTCACGATAGGCCGACTTGACTCCTCGATTGATCGAGACGCTCAAGCCAAAGTCGTCTGCGTTGACCACCAAAATCGTGGGGCGCTTTGCCATGTGCCTCCTTGCGGTACTGGAGCATTTCCTTGATGATCACGCGTACAACCCCGCTGGATGCAAGCGTAGAAGCGCCCGCGACACGTGGGTAGTAATTCAAACCGATCTCTGCGCAACGTGCTCCCACTCGCTTCATTTCGAGCAGCAGTTCGGCGTCGATGAATGATCCTTCCGACGTGAGCAATATTTGATCCAGCAATTCCCGGCGGAATAGCTTGAAACAGAAGTTGACGTCCCGCACGTTCAGATCGAAGAGAAGACGAATCATCTGGTTGTAGATTTTGGACATCAGCGCACGATTCCAGGATTCTCTTCGGGATTTGCGCCAACCGACTACTATGTCTGCATCTTCGGCGAGAGGAATGGCACCCATTACATCGTCCATTCTGATTGGCAGGTCACTGTCCATGTACATCAGCCAATCTTTGGATGCGGCGGCGAAACCAGTTCGGAGTGATCCGCCGAGTTTGCGATTGATGGAGTGGTGTATGACCTTGACTTCGGGGTGGACTTCCGCCAACCGGTCAGCCAGTGCACCACTCCCATCCGTGCTCGCATCATCCACAATCACGATTTCTAGTTCAGGGGTAATCCTCCTGCCGACGCGAAGTGCCTCAGAAACGGCGGTCGTGATGTTTTCGCGCTCATTGAACATCGGGTAGACGATACTAAGGCTCCTGAACATATGCACCCTCACGCCGCATAGGTAAATGTAGCGGGCAACGAAACGCCGCCCTCCTTCCCTCGGGGCTCATCTTGGAAATGCTGGTTGGGGGCAGGTGATACGAATCCAGCTTCTTTGTCAATAAAAAATACATGGATCGTAAACAAATGTCACAGGATTTCGTCTAATGCAGCTTAATCTTCAGTCAGCTTCTGTTTCGCACCTTGGCCAGATCCGACCACAAAAGCACTTCAAAGTCGACGCAAGGCATGCGACTGTTCTCTCTGGCAGACCTTCGCCATATTGATTTCAGCCACCAACACGTAGTCGAGTGCCCGACTCCTGATCAAGAAACAGGGCAGTTCGCCTCCGCAGTGACTGTATATATGTGATTTAAATCACTTATCGAGAGTGGCGCTTCACAGATCATTGACCTGTAAACAGTTGGATTTTCTGATGTCGTAGCCCCTAAGCCAGACGTCGTAAACTGAAATAGATCCAACAGGATTCCCCGATGAAGAAAATCGCAATGAGTCTCTACGTCGCCGTCACGTTCGCGCTTTTGGCATGGGGTTATTACCAAGCCATTTACGTAGCACCGAACGACGCGTTGCAGGGCGAAATCTTTCGCATCATCTACTACCATGTGCCATCGTTCGCCGTGGCCTTCGCGTTCTTTGCCACCAGCTTTGGCGGCTCTATTGGATACCTCGCTTTTCGGCGAAACCATCCCGATCGCGCACAGATCGCCGATGCTTTGGCGCTAGCGGGGGCGGAAGTCGGCGTTGTGTTCTGTACGGTTGGCCTGACGACAGGCCCTCTCTGGGGGCGCCGCGCGTGGGGCATCTGGTGGACATGGGATGCGCGGCTGACAACGACGCTGGTACTTTGGCTCATCTACATGAGCTATCTGCTGCTGCGGCGCTTTGCCGCCGGGCCGCAGATGCAGACGCTGGCTGCCGTGCTCGGCATCTTCGGTGCGCTGGATGTCCCGATTGTCTATATGGCCAACCGCTGGTGGCGCACTCAGCATCCGGCTCCGGTGTTTGGCGGAGGGCCGGGCTCCGGTATGGCCCCGTCCATGGTCGGCGCGCTTATGTGGAACATGCTGGCGTGGTTCGCCTGGGGTGTGCTGATCCTGGGCATTCGTTATGCCGTGGAACGGCACCACCAGAAAATCGCCGCAGCCGAAGCGAAGGCCGCGCTGGAAGCCTAAAAGCGGACTGAAAGCAGAGAGGAAAACATCATGGATCAAGCTGCCATTCTCGATCACCAGTTCAGGGTCGCTGCATACGTTGTTACCTGGGCCATCCAACTGGGCTACGTCGCCTGGTTGACTATAAAGTGGCGCGCCCAAAAGCGCGAAGCGGAACGCCTGGGATTGAACCGCCAGAATAATTCGCGATAGACGCAAGATTGGGCACCCGAACGACCTAAAAACCCCCGGGGGACAATCCCGGGGCCTTGATTCTTTGCTTCAATACCTCCCCTCTGCCGAACCCACTCCCTGCAAACTCCGATCCCATGTCAGGCTCCCACAACAACTGAGTGAAGTGGGGTATCAGAACTCGTGAAGACCCACTTCCGGCACTCTCGGATACGCTGTTATCGCATGCAGTTTCAGCGCTTGCGATCTTCTGACCCTTTTGGGTGATGTGTCTCTAGCACCAACTTCCCACCTCGCAGGTTCTTTGTGTTATTCAAGTCAGCGACCACTTTCACGAAAATGGTTGATGTGGGCCACGTGCTGAAGGGGCCTCGGGGGATTTAAAGAAATGCACGATCTGCTCATTGCTCTTGCCTTTATAGGAATGGTTTTGGCGCCGGCGATTGTGGCCGCCAAAACGGATATTGAAGCCGCCGACGAAAACAAATAAGAGTATGCTTCTCGACTTCTCATCAGCTTCGGAACTGAATTCGTGGATCATCCCACTCCTGTGTCTTCTCTCCTTTCCTCAGATTTGCGTTGCAATTTTCTCCGCTCGCCGTTCCCGCACCAACAAGTTTCAGCTTTGCCCTCAGAAAGCGGTCGTGGTCCGTCCCCGCCCCAAAAACAAGCCATAAATTGAAAAATGCCGTAGACTAAAAGCCTGTTATCAACTTTCCGGCGCGGTTCTGTGCGCGCGAAGTTAATGAAAGGTACTAGGGATCGGGGCCAGCCATGTTGGTCGTTATGAAGGCTCAGGCCACACCCGAGGAGATTCGGGCTGTGTGCGAACACATCGAAAACCTGGGATACCGCGCGCATCCGCTGCCGGGGGCTCAGCGTACTGCCATCGGCATTACAGGCAATCAAGGCGAAGCGGACCGCGGCAACCTTGAAGAATTGCCTGGGGTCGCGGAAGTCATTCGCGTGTCAAAACCGTACAAACTAGCCAGCCGCGACGTAAAGCAGGAAGACACCGTCATCCGCTTTCCGGGGACTGATGCTGTCATCGGCGGCAGCGAACTCGCAGTAATTGCCGGGCCATGCTCGATTGAGAGCCGTGAGCAGGCTTTCGCAATTGCCGAGCAGGTTGCAGCTGCTGGCGCACAGTTTTTCCGCGGCGGAGCGTACAAGCCGCGCACTTCGCCTTACGCATTTCAGGGCCTTGGGCTCGACGCGCTCAAGATCATGGCCGAACTGAGAGAAAAGTTCGGGCTGCTGATTGTGACCGAGGCGCTCGACAGCGACACGCTTGAGCTTGTGGGCGAGTGGGCCGACGTGGTGCAGATTGGCGCGCGCAACATGCAGAACTTCTCCCTGCTGAAGCAGGCTGGGCGGCTGCGCAAGCCGGTGCTCATCAAGCGTGGCCTGAGCGCCACTCTCGAAGAGTTCCTGATGGCCGCCGAGTATGTGATGAGCGAGGGCAATTACCAGGTGATCCTGTGCGAGCGCGGTGTGCGTACCTTCAGCGATCATGCCCGTAACACTCTCGACCTGAGCGTGGTTCCCGCCATCAAGCGCGCAAGCCACCTGCCCATTCTGGTTGACCCAAGCCATGGCACCGGCCGGCGCGACAGCGTGCTGCCCATGGCCAGGGCCTCAGTAGCGTGCGGCGCGGACGGCATCATTGTCGAGGTGCACAACCAGCCAGAAAAGGCGCTCTCCGATGGGCCGCAGTCAATCTATCCCGCGCAGTTTGCGCAGATGATCGATGAGTTGGGAATGATTGCTCCCGTGGTTAATCGCACGTTGCATCGTGGTATTCGCACGGGTGTTTCCGCCGATTGAGCCGCCCGCGGAACATTTATGATTGCTGTTTGAAGCCTCATGAAGCCAAAAGCCGCTCGAACAGCATGAACCTGAGATCCGCAGCTAAACGGTGCCTGTTGACTCTCGGCCTTCTTGCGTTATCGCTTGCCGGCTGCCGCAAGAACGACTTCCCTACCTATCCGGCTAACTATCGCGAATATGTCTACGTGACCAACGGCGGCAGCGACACCGTCACTGTACTCGATGTGGTGAATCTGCGCCTTGACCGCGAGCTCCAGGTGGGCCGCAATCCGGTTGCGGTAGTGGCCAGTCCCACGCTCAATGAGGTCTACGTCGTCAATTCCGGACCGGCGGGAGGCACAGGCTCTCTCTCGGTCATCGATGCCGAACACAATCAAGTTGTGGCGACGGTTCCGCTGCACCGTCAACCTGTATCCATCGATATCGACACAGACGGAAAGCTCGCTTACATCGCCAACTCCGGATCGGATTCCATTTCGGTTGTCGATCTGAAGAGTCGCCGCGAGGTTGCTCAGGTAGGCGTTGGAGACGGTCCTGTTGCAGCGCGCCTCTCACCAGACGGCAAAACGCTTGTCGTTGCCAACGAACACGCCAACTCGGTCAGCATTCTGGACGTAGCCCCCTTGAAGGTAAGGGCGGTGTTCAACGGCTGCCCCGGCGCGGGCGATCCGGTCATACTTCCCGACTCCTCGAAGAGCTTCGTCCCCTGCACCGCTGGCCACCAGATCATGTCCATTTCGTTGGCGCGAGCCGGCCAACCGGCCTCTCCGAAATCGGGTGCCCAGCCCACGCCCGCCCAACCTGACCGGCTGGAGGCGCTGATGGACGTCGGACGTAATCCAGTTGACATTGCGCTCAAGCCCGATGGCGGCGAAGTTTTTGTCATCAACTCCGGCGGAGATTCCATCTCTGAGGTCATTACCGGCACCAATGACGTTCAGGGCGCCTACATGATGGGTGAATATCCCATGCGAGGGCTTGTCTCGCGCGACAACGCCCTGCTCTATGTGGCCAATCTACGGTCACAGAACGTAATTGTTTATGCGATTAACGATGGCCGCAGATCCGGTTGGGTACAGGTGGGCGATGGCCCTTCAGCAATGGCGTTTTCAGCCGCCGGCCACCTGCTTTTCGTGGTCGATTCGCGGTCGGGCGACGTGGCACTGGTGCGCACTGCCCTTGTGCAATCCGCGAACAAATCGCTATTTACACTGCTGCCAACCGGCCGCAATCCGAACGCCATCGTAGACAAGGCCTTCAGGCTGTAACGCGCCGTTGTTCGGGTGTCCTACCCAGAAGATCGGCTCATGTGAGACGGCAGAAACCTCATCGATTCTCTCTGAAGAAGCCTACGCACCAATCGACGTCTTCTTGCCGTCGAACTCCTTTAGCCTGGTCACGCTGAACTGCGCTCCGGCGAACATGATGAGTCCGGACGTGTATGCCCAGAAGAGCAATCCCACCGACACATAAAACGGGCCATAGATAGCTCTCAAATCCATGTGCGGAAGGATTGCGATAAAGACGTACTTGGATAACAGCCAAATGACTCCGGTGATGACCGCCGTGCGCATGACCGGACGCCACGGCACTCGGCGATTGGGCAACAGCCAATAGATTGAAAAGAAAAACAAGATCGAAGCAACGCCGGTGGTTGCGGCAAGCAGTATATAGGCAATGCCCTTGAAGACAAAGTTATCCACGTGATGGAAGAACACAGCGGTCAACACATCCTGGGCAATCGCGTTGATGTAAATGCTGCCCACGCCCAGAATCACCATCAGTAGTGCCAGTCCAAGCGCCACGGTCTGGTTGAAGAGGTAATTTCTGCTTTTGCTCACTCCCCATGCCTGATTGAGGGCAACCTCAAGCGGCAGAAAAATGCCCGTGCACGCAATCAGAATCATAATCAGTGAAAAGATCTGCACACCTTGCCGTGGAGCCACGGCATACAGACTTGCAGCAACAAATCCCTGGTTTGAAGGAAAGAAATACTGCACCATGTCGCCAATCACCTTCACCATCGCATCGGAGTGAAAGACTGAGCGCGCCAGGGTGTACATCAGCACGATAAACGGAATGAAGGAGAGGATTGCGTTGGCCGCCACGCTGAACGCAAAGGTGTGCACCTCGCTGTCGAGCAGGTAACGGATCAGCGCGGTTCCACTGCTGCGCCAGATGTACCATTTCGATTCGTACACCGGTACAACCGGGGCCGGTACCATGGCGTTCTCAATCGCTGCTTCAACCGGCGATTCGCCTTCTGCGCCGCCGGTCTCCTCAGACGCCGTCTTTTCAGAATTGGTGACTTCAGGCAACCTTGTCTCCTTGCTCGGATGAATCGCGTTCGCGATGATGCATGAGCCGGAACCGTTGGAATAGTCCCGCTCATAGATTATTCCTTGTAAGGTACGCAAAACGGCGGGTTAACGTTCGGGTCTCGGCCGTGTTTGGGATTTAGGCCATCATCTTTCGGGCCATCATCGGTCCGAATCGAATTTGTGCTGCAACTTCGTCAATGCCCAACGTGCCGCTGCTCGTAGGCCTTCGTCGGAAGCAGCGGCCCACTCGGCGAGCAACTGAGAATAGCTCAAACTACCGCTGTTGCCCATCGCAATGGCCACATTGCGCCGCAAACCCAGAAATCCTGCCCGCCGGATAGGTGAGCCGTTGAATTTTCCTTCAAACTCCGTTTCACTCAATGCAGCCAGCCACTCGAGGGTCGGGTTCACCAGTTCATCGCGCGGCGCAAGGTCGGGGTCCGCGGCGATAGGTGCTTTCCGGTTCCATGGGCATACCTCCTGGCAGATGTCGCAGCCAAACACCTGGCGTCCCATCCCGGGCATCAGTTCCTCAGTCACCGCGCCTTTATGCTCAATCGTCAGGTAGGAGATGCAGCGCGTGGCGTCCATCTTGTACGGCGTCAGGGCGTTGGTCGGGCAGGCTTCAATGCAGCGCCGGCAGGTGCCGCAGCGGTCCGGTGTCAACGTAGCCGTCTGCCCATCTTCAACGGGCAGCGATGCCAGCAGGACCGCCAGGAAACCGTATGACCCTAGTTTGGGGTGGATGAGGCAGGTATTCTTGCCGGTCCAGCCCAGGCCGGCAGCCGTGGCCAGCGCACGCTCCACAACCGGGCCGGTATCCACAAAGCCGCGTGCTTCAAAATCGCCAAGCTCATAGTGAAGCCTCTGCTCGAGGGCCTCCAGCCGCTTTTTAAGCACCTTGTGGTAATCGCTTGGCACCAGCCGGCCTGCTGCGTCCTTCCGGCTGCTCCAGGCGTAACGTGCAATCCAGCCCGCGCCCTCAGGCGCACTGTCGATCGAGCGACCCCGGGGGCTGTTGTAACTGGCAAAACAGACGACCGCGGAACGTGCCCAGGGAAAGGGCGTATGAACCCGCGCCCGCAGAAGTTCGCCCGACTCGTTCCGGCGCTCCAGGTAGCGCATAGTTCCCGCCGTGCCTGCTGCGATCCACTCCTCAAACCGCCCCGCGTCGCGCTCAGATGAGCCGTACGGCAGCGGGACAAGACTGGCCTCAGTGAACCCTGCATCCAGCGCCCAGGAACGCGCCTGAGCCCCTTTTAGGGTCGGGTTGGCGTGGGCGGTGCCGGGAGCGTTCAGCATGGAACCGTGAGGACTCCTTTTGCGTAAGGATGATCAGTGTTCATTAGCGGACGGCAGAATCGAAAACCGAACACAAGGAAGAGCGGCCCGGAGATCCTGAATCTTGGTTTCCCTTGTATTTTCAGCATATTCCCCGTGGTCCCACTCTGGCCGTCAGCGTGCAGATTCCTAGAGCGAGCGTAAAACCTGAAGCACTTTGAAACAACTGGCCGAGGGATTTGCGAAGGAGGTTCCTATGACCGTAGCAACTTGCAGTGAAGTGATGACGAATAGCGAAAAGGCAGTGCGCACATGTGCACTGAGTGAGATTGTGAGAGGCAGCGAAGGATGCCTGGTCGAAGAAATGGCGCCGATTGTGCGCCGCCAGGACGTCTCGCTCGACCTGGGACCGGTGGAGCGCATTGATGCCGCCGGTATCGCAGCATTAATTTCCCTTTACAGGCTTGCCGAGGAGTCCGGGCACCGGTTCAGCGTGCTGAACGTGACGCCGCATGTTTACGAACTGCTTGCTCTGGTAGGACTGGAAGGCATCCTTGTGTCTCATAACGCGAACCTTACGGCCAACTCCGGCTGCCGGATGACGCAGACTGCTGCGTGAAACCGGGGCCGGACTACCCTTCCGGGCCCGATCCCGGGCCTCCGATTTCATCTCAATTCGCGAGAATTTTCCCTTAGCCGCACTTGGGATTTCAACCGATTAGCAATCCCATGTGACGAAATGCACAGGCAATCGTATACTTGGGGCGCTATTTGTTCTAATGAAACCCGAATGCCGCAAGGCTCCGTCGCTTGTCTGGATGACCCGCAGAAACCCAGCCAAAGGCTTTAAACTTTTAAGTGCTGAATCTGCGACTTGCCATGCTTTTTGACGGACCACGGACGCGGAATTCAAGAAAAAATGGAGGCTTTACCCCATGACGCAGGGCGTTCTGGACCAGGCGCCTGCCGACAAGGCAGGTTCGACGTCAACCGAAATTAAATATGTGTACTCCTTCGGCGACGGCCGTGCCGACGGCAACGGCAAAATGAAGGACGTGCTGGGCGGCAAGGGTGCAGGACTGGCTGAGATGACAAATGCCGGTCTTCCAGTGCCCCCTGGATTCACCATCCAGACCGAGGCCTGCCGCGAATACATGCGCGGAAAGGTGAGCCCAAAAATCGACAAGGAGATGAAGGCCGCTCTCGAACAGCTCGAGAAGCTGCAGGGCCAGAAGCTCGGCGCGGGCGATAATCCGCTGCTGGTAAGCGTGCGCTCGGGCGCAAAGTTCTCCATGCCCGGCATGATGGACACCATTCTGAACCTCGGCCTGAATGACAAGGCCGTGGAAGCGCTTGCGAAGCGCTCCAACAATCCTCGCTTCGCGTATGACTCCTATCGCCGCTTGATTCAGATGTTCGGCGACGTGGTTCTCGATGTTCCCAAGAAGAAGTTCGAGCACATCTTCGACGGCATCAAGACCAAGAAGAAGGTTAAGTTCGACTACGAGCTCCAGCCCGATGCGCTCAAGGAGATCATTGCCGAGTACAAGAAGCTCGTGAAGAAGGAAACCGGCAAGGACTTTCCGCAGAGCCCGATGGAGCAATTGGTTGAAGCCCGCGACGCCGTGTTCAGGAGCTGGCAGAACGAGCGCGCCAAGACCTATCGCCGCATCAACCGCATCGACGACTGGCTGGGCACCGCTGTGAACGTGCAGGCCATGGTGTTCGGAAACCTCGGCGAGAATTCGGGAACAGGCGTTGGCTTTACCCGTAACCCCGCCACCGGCGAGCATGTGTTCTTCGGCGAATACCTGATGAACGCGCAGGGCGAAGACGTGGTTTCGGGTGTTCGTACACCGAACCCGATCAGCGACCTCGAAAAAGCAATGCCCAAGTGCTACGACGAGCTCAAGGACATTACCCGCCGCATGGAAAAGCACTATCGCGACATGCAGGACTTTGAGTTCACCATCCAGGATGGCAAGCTCTACATGCTGCAGACCCGCAACGGCAAGCGCACCGGTCTGGCCGCTGTTCGCGTGGCCATCGACATGGTTCGCGAAGGCCTGATCACGCAGGAAGAAGCCATCCACCGCGTAGAGCCGAACCAGTTGTACGACTTTCTGGTTCCGCGGCTCGTGGAAAAGGGCGAGAAGATCGAAGTGCTCGCCACCGGCCTGCCGGCTTCGCCGGGCGCGGCTGTGGGCCAGATCGTGTTCACGGCGGAAGATGCCGTGAAGCATCACGGCAACGGATCTTACAAGTCGATCATCCTGGTTCGCGGCGAGACCACGCCTGAGGACATCGCCGGCATGGAAGTTGCCGACGGCATTCTGACCTCGCGCGGCGGCATGACCTCACATGCGGCTGTCGTTACCCGCGGCATGGGCAAGTGCTGCGTGGCCGGCGCCGGCGACTGCACCGTGGACGAAGGCAAGAAGGAACTCCGCGTAAAAGGCAAGACCTACAAGCAGGGCGACTGGATTTCGCTGGACGGCACCACCGGCCGCGTAATCGCAGGCAAGCTGAAGACCCTCGATGCACAGCCCGACGATCCGGATCTGGTTAAGTTCATGAACTGGGTTGACCCGCTTCGCAAGCTCAAGATCCGCGCCAACGCCGACATTCCGCGCGACGCCAAACAGGCTCGCGAGTTCGGCGCAGAAGGCATCGGGCTTTGCCGCACCGAACACATGTTCTTTGCAGAAGACCGCATCGGACACATGCGCACCATGATCCTTGCCAATAACGAGAAGGATCGCCGCGCGGCTCTCAAGAAGCTGCTGCCCATGCAGCGCGCCGATTTCGCCGGCCTCTTCAAGGCTATGGAATCGCTGCCGGTGACCATCCGCCTGCTCGACCCACCGCTGCATGAGTTCCTGCCCAAGCGCGAAGACCTGCTTGTGCAGATTGCACGGCTTGAAGAGACCAAGCCCAAGTCACCCAAGCTGAAAGAGCTGCGTTCGCTGCTGGCGCGCGTGGAAGAACTGCACGAGATGAACCCGATGCTCGGACTTCGTGGCTGCCGCCTCGGCATCACGTTCCCCGAGATCACCGAAATGCAGGTTCGCGCCATCCTTGAGGCCGCTGTTGCCACCAAGGTCAAGGGCGGCGATCCGCACGTCGAAATCATGATTCCGCTCATCGGCTCCATTGAAGAGATGCGGAACCAGACCGCCATCGTTCGCCGCATTGCCGCTGAGGTCTTTGAGGAGAAGGGCGCCAAGGTCGATTACATGGTGGGAACCATGATCGAGCTGCCGCGCGCTGCCTTGACCGCCGATCAGATCGCCGAAGAAGCCGAGTTCTTCAGCTTTGGAACCAACGACCTGACGCAGACCACCTTCGGCATCTCGCGCGACGACATCAACAACTTCCTGCCGGCCTACATGAAATACGGCATCTTCAAGCAGGACCCGTTCGCCACCCTCGATCAGGTTGGCGTGGGTCAGCTTGTAAAGGGCGCCGTGGCCAAGGGACGCAACACGCGGTCCAATCTGAAGGTGGGCATCTGCGGCGAGCACGGCGGCGATCCTGAGTCCGTCAAGTTCTGCCACAAGATCGGCCTGAACTATGTTTCATGTTCTCCGTTCCGCCTGCTGACAGCCCGCCTCGCGGCAGCCCAGGCAGCACTGGAAGACAACATGACGACGGTCCACACCAACAAGTAGTCCGCAAGTAAGAAGACAAGCGGGGCGCAGCCACTCGGCTGCGCCCCGCTTCATTTCGTCCTTCAAGAGTCTCTTAAAAGAGTCTATTTGCTATCCGCCGAGTAAAACCCTTCGCGGGTTGCCACAGTCAGATCGCCATTCTTGGCCTTCAGCACAATCTTGTGGAACTCGTCCTCGTTGATCCGCTGGTCGGGCGTGTAGGTAAGTACGTACTGGTTGCGCAGCTCGTCGGCGATTGCGGCATAGATGTCGTCGAGATTCTCTTTCTTTTTGGCCTCAAAGTAGCGCCCACCGGTGCGGGTGGCAATCTGCTCCATTGTCCTTCTGCCATCGACCGCTTTCGGCTGATCACCGCCACGCGGACTGCCTCCGGGATATCCCCCACCTGGATAACCACCTCCGGGGTAGCCGCCGCCCGGATACCCACCACCCGGATAGCCCATGCCGCCCCTGCGGTTGTCTCTTGCAAAGGGATTCTCACTACGCTCTCCCTGCCCTTTCAGGTACACGGTGTAGACCGCCATGTTGGCGCGATCGGAGGCATCAATCGCGTCGTTCAGCGTCTCCTTGCTTCCCTGGTCGTTGCCGTCTGAGAAGACGATCAGCGCCTTGCGCCCGTCTTTGGACTTCATCAACTCGTTGGCGGCCAGATAGATGGCGTCGTAAAGCTGCGTTCCGGCCGCACCGCCAATCCTTCGGCCATCTGGACGATCTTCGTCACTGGTCTCCGGTCCCAGCGGGCTGCGACTCCGGCGCTCGCTGGGGCCAATGTTGTCCAACTCGTGCTGTAGCTTGCCGCGTGCGTTGGTAAAATCTTCAAGCAACTCCACCTCACGATCAAAGTGCAGCAGAAAAGCATCTGAGGCGCGGTAAGGTGCGTTCGGATTATCCGGCAGTAACTGCTCCAGGAACTTGCCGACCGCTTTGCGTTCCTCATTCATCGCTTCTCTCAAGCTTCTGCTGGTGTCGATGGCGAGCCCAATCCGCAGAGGTGCTTTGCTGTCCTGCATGAAGCTCGTTATCTTCTGAGGCTGCCCATCCTGCGTGAGCGTCATGTCTGCGGCGGTCAGATTGTTCACCATGTCTCCATGCTTGTCGCGGACGGTCACAGCCAGCAAAACCTCCGGACCCTTGACCTGGAGCGTGGTCATCGGTTGGGCAGACTCTGGCTGGCCGGCGTTGGGCTGCTGGGCATATGCGCCGGACAGTCCCGCTAAAGCCAGCAATGAAGATGCAAACAGGAGTCGGGGATAATTTGGCATGGCGCTCGGGGAACCGCACTTTCGTCCCGTTAGACGGTCTGGACACGGGATAGTTGATAGCGAAAGCCGCAACTGCCTCAAAAATACAGCTACGGACCACGCGCCGCCTGACACTTCCGCCGCTCCGGGGCTGGGCTCAACCCTCCAGCATCACCAGTTCCACGCCGGCTTCGTTGAAAATTGCGGTGGTGTAGGCAAAGCTCTCTGCCCATCGGTCATTGTCAGACTTGAGCGACACGACGCGCTTGATGCCTGCCTGCACAATGGCCGCGCCGCACTGCGAGCAGGGCATAAACGGCCATACATAAATCGTGCAATTTTCGAGGTCCTGCTTTGCCGTCAGAATGGCATTCATTTCAGCGTGGATGATGGTGCGGTATTTGACCTCGCGGTTCTCCAGGCGTTCCGGCGAGTCGCTAACACCCTTGGGATGCCCATTGAAACCGAGAGAAACCACAAACTTGCCGCGCGTAATGACCGCGCCAACCTGGGTGCTGGGGTCTTTGCTCCAGGTGGATACCAGCTTCGCCATCTCAAGAAATCGGGAATCCCAGTTGGTCACTATGCCTCGCTTTGCCGTCATCGGCTGAGGGTCAGTTTACCGTATCGGAACCCGCGGTCAAGTGCTTCATCCACTCGCGGGTTCCGCGATAGCGGCACGACTCCGCGGCAATCCCCGATGCGGCTTCCAAAGCCGCCTCGAAACTCTTGCCAGCCGCATAGAAGTAGCAGAACGCGCCATGGAAGATGTCGCCCGCTCCCACCGTGTCGACGGCATTCACCTGCGGAACCGGAACTTCGCCAGCTTTCTCTTCATTGAAAAAGCGTACCGGCTCCGCGCCATGAGTAAGCGCCACATTCAACACGCCGAGGCCCCACAAAAGCCGCACCAGCCCGCGCCTGGAAGTACACCCCGGCGGTGCAAAGTCCGCCGAGCAGATGGCCGTATGCACCGACTTGAGCACTTCCTCAGTACCGTCTTTCCAGCTTCCGCCATCGAACACCACCGGCTTACCAAGCTCCTTTGCGGCGCCAGCCCAAGCCTGGCAAGCCTGCATCGCATGGCCATCGACAAGGAGAATCCCGGCCTGCTCGCAAACGCGCCGATCAACGACTGCAGTAGGCATATCAATTCGCGTGGCGTTTGCTGAAATTACATTTCGTCTGCCCGCTTCATCCACAGCAACCGATGAGATCGCAGGAACATCGCTGCACTCGGGACTAAGATCGATGAGTTTGACATTAAACTTCTCAAGCTCATCGCAAATTATTCTGCCAAGGGGATGGCGTCCAATAGCGGTCACCAGCGTCGCCCTTCCGCCCAGTCGGCTGAACGTAATGGCTGCATTAGTTGCCGGCCCGCCCACAATTACCTGCTGGCTCCGTGCCGCAACTTTTGCATTTGCAACCGGAAACTCCTGCACGTCATAAATAATGTCAATGGTCGAGAGCCCTACAAACACACCGTCGATCACCGTCGCACCTCGCTTATCTAAATTTAATCGCCGCGACACGGAAAGAGTTGTACAGCGTGGAACAGCTCATTACCGTGGTGCTCTTGGCAATCGCCGCACAGAAGGCGCGTCTGAACTTCCCATCAAAACGACGGCGCACTTCAAAGGAACATGAGTGCGCCGAATCGATTCTTACAGTTGGACAGTACTGGTGGCCGCTCCTTCCAATTCGCGACCTTGAGCGCGAGATCAGAACTTTCTGCTCCACTCCTTTGGCCAGCGTTCGATAACAACTTTCTTGTCCGTGTAAAACTCCACGGCGTCTTTGCCTTGCCCATGTAGTACGCCCATAAAGCTGTCGCGCCATCCACTGAACGGGAAGTAGGCCATCGGCGCTGCAACGCCAATGTTCACGCCAATGTTGCCTGCCGGAACTTCATAGCGGAATTTGCGCGCGTTCGCCCCACTCGACGTAAAGATTGCAGCCGAGTTTCCAAAGCGGCTAGCAGAAAGCGCGGCGATCGCGTCATCCAGCGTATCCACGTGATTGAGCGTGAGCACTGGTCCAAAAATTTCTGTTCCGGTCAGCGGATTGCTTTGCCTGATCTCCGAAAGGATCGTGGGGCCGATAAAGTTGCCCTTGTCCTTCGCCATCCCGCGCCCGTCAAGAACCACCTTGCCGCCATCATTTAGCCCCTTATCCACGAGCCCGAGAATTCTGGCCTTGCTTTCAGCGGTAATCACCGGCCCCATCTGAGTTCCATTTGTGAGTCCGTCTCCGGTCTTGATCGAGTTGGCGCGCTCTGAAAGAACTTTCGAGAACGGCGCGTGCACATCGCCGACCGTCAGCGCAACCGAGATCGCCAGGCAACGCTGTCCCGCGCAACCAAAGGCGCTATCACTGATGATCTTCGAGGTCATGTCAAGATCTGCGTCGGGCATCACAACCACGTAGTTCTTGGCGCCGCCCTGGCACTGAACACGCTTGCCGTGAGCGGAGCCCTCGCCGTAGATGTACTTCGCAACCGGCGTTGAACCCACGAAGCTGATGGCGCGCACATCGGGATGATGGAGAAGCGTATCGACTGCTTCCTTGGCCCCAACAACCAGATTCACGACGCCCGGAGGCAGGCCGGTTTCATGCAGAAGTTCAACGAGCATACGGGCCGTCAGCGGTACCCGCTCCGAAGGCTTCAGAATGAATGTGTTTCCGCTTGCGATAGCGTAGGGAAGAAACCAGAGCGGAATCATGGCCGGGAAGTTGAACGGCGTAATGGCCGCGACCACGCCCAACGGCTGACGGATCATGATCTCGTCAATTCCGCTTGCAACGTCTTCAAGGTTGTAGCCCTGCATCATGGTCGGCATTCCGCAGGCCACTTCAACGTTCTCGATGCCGCGCTGAATTTCAGCCTTGGCCTCGGCAAGCGTCTTGCCGTTTTCGAGCGTAATCGTGCGGGCAACATCGTCAATGCGCTTCAAAAGCAGTTCGCGAAAACGGAACAGGTACTGGATGCGGTCCTGCGGTGGAGTGGTGCGCCATTTCGGAAACGCCTTGGACGCCGCCTCAACCGCGCGCGACACTTCGGCCTCACCGGCCAGATCAATGCGCGCTATGGTCTCCGTTGTTGCGGGGTTAACGATTTCCGTTGCCTTATTCGTGCCGCTGCCTTCCCAAGTGCCGGCTATGTAGTTCCCTTCAAGCAAAGATGCTGTCTGTGACATGTTTCCCCTCGCCGAGTAGTAGCGTCGATTACTTCTGTTGAATACTGTTCATATCCTGAGAGCCGAGCTCTCAATGAAATTCGAGCGTCAGAAAAATCACGGCTGACGCCTCAGGAGCTCTTCCAGTGAACCATCGGCAGGCCAGGCAAAGGAGCCCGAAAATACGGAATCCGGTTTGCGCGTAGTGATCCGATGTAGAGCGTCTGCAGGTCGGGACCTCCGAACGTCACGCTCGCCATCCACGGCGCAATTCCCTGCCCCGTTGCAAACAGGACTTGCTCGTTCACCTCGTTCTTCATGAATTGATCTTCGAGCGCACCCACCTTCTGTGGATCGCCTTCGTCAAGCAGGACCTTCAATTCCCCCTTGGGTGTGAGCACGAAGAGCTTGTCGGAGTAGACCATGGTGCCCCAAAGATTTCCGCCACTGTCGAAAGCAATTCCGTCTGGCCAAGCGCCTTTGCCCAAACTCGATGGGCCAAAAATCTCGCGCTTACCAAGTGTGCCATCTTCGTTGACGCGCAAACGGCTGATGCAGCCGCCGGTGGTTTCGGCCACATACATATATTCTTCACGTGCATCCATGCGAATTTCGTTTGTGAAATGAAATCCCTCGGCCACGATACGGAATGCGCCATCAACATAACGCGCGATGTATCCATCTGGCAGGTCGGGCCGGAGCGCATGCATCCAGTTCTTGATCCTGGTCGAGACAGTTATCCAGATGCGGCCTTTTGAATCGCGAAGAACAAAATTCACCTTGCCGATCGGCTCGCCCTCGATACTGTCCGCAAGAACCCGCGACTCGCCCTGGCGCGTCATGACCTCCAGCCGGTCAGTTCCGAAATTCGCGATCAGAATGTCGCCGTTTTCCGCGAACGCGAGCCCGTTCGGCAGAGTGCCTTCCAGATAGCGCGATGCTTCGCTTTCCACGCCGGCAAAATGTTCGCTGCTCCGCTGAGTTACGATGTTCTGCGTTCCATCCGGCTGCAGGTGCAACACGCCGCCGCGAGCATCGGCTACCCACAACGATCCGTCGGGTTCGGCCAGAATGCACTCTGGCCTTTGCAGGCCGTTTCCTACGTACTTAAGAGCTTGGGTGTCAATTTCGAAATCGAGAACAGAGGTCGTCATGGAACTCACTTAACCGACATTGCATATGATGCAACAACGATTGCAATAATACCACGGGCAGTAAGGAATACGACAGTCTGGGGCGCTCCCGCACTCATGTCGCGAGATCGCTATAAGACCAATGCGCGTTGCGCAATTGTTCTGCGGATTTAGACTATTCCTTGGCAGTAGCCTGGCTGAGCGATTCGCCGATGCGGTCTGCCGCGTTGCGGACCTTCTGGCTGTAGTCCGAATACAGGTTCTTGGGAAAGCGGGAAACCGGCGCGGAGATACCTATAGAGCCGACAATATCGTCACCCAGGCGGATGGGCGCGGCGAGGCATCGAACGTCCGGCGTATATTCCGACTCATCTGTTGCATATCCGCGCTCGCGAATTGCAGCGCATTCCTTCGCCAGGGCCTTGATCGCCGTAATCGTGCTGCGCGTATACATCTGCAGCGGACCGGTGCCGAATTGTGAACGGAGCTCGCGTTCATCGGCATCGGCAATCAGTGCTTTTCCGTGCGCCGTACAGTAGAGCGGAACAAGTTCGCCGGTCTGGCCGGCAACGGCGATGACATGCGTTGCATGTGCTGAATCCACAAAGAGAGCGCTCTTTCCTTCGCGAATGGCAAGGTGAGCTGTCTCGTTAATCTCCGTGGCCAACGACTTGAGCTCCGGATCGGCCACTTTGATGAGCATGTTGCTCCAGTCGTACTGGCGCGACAGCGTCCACATCGAAGAACCGAGAACGTAGTCCTTGCGCCCCGGCGGACAGGAAAGAAATCCTCTGCGCCTGAGCGTATGCGCAAGCCGAAACGCGCTACTGCGGTCGATGTCGAGTTGCTCCGCCAATTCCCCCAGCGTAACTGGATGTTTTGAACGAGCAACTAACTGAAGAATCACCAAACCGCGATCGAGACTTTGAATGAACGGAACTTGCGGGCTCTTCTTTGTCGGCATAATCTTGCGCTATCCTGCACTCAGCTTCGCAGCTCTAACCCTACAAACTTTGAACTTGATACTTTGAACGACTAGTTCGTGCGGAGACACCGGGGACATATCGCGTGGGTTGCTATCGACTTCAACCACAATCATACCATGGATTTGCCGCCATTCATGAGGCCGCGGATCGTGGAGGTCATGCCGGTAATTCGGACATGGCCTCTTGCGACCCTCTCCGATGGAACTTGGCGGCATTCCTCGCCACGCAATCAGCAATGCAAAGGGCGCAATCACTTTGCATCCTGTTGAACTCGAATGTCAAGGGGCTAAATTGCCGGATCGTGGCGCCAGGCGGCCAATCTTGCCGGCTCACGCCAGTGGGTTTCTGCAAATGAGACACTATCTGTGAGGTCAATGCAATCGACTTCAGAATTGAAATGGAAATCGTTCGAACGATCCGGAAAAATCTTGAATCAGATTCAAAGCAGGATGATGAATTCGTTCAAACCGTCTACAGCTGCCTTCCCCGGCCCATAATCCCGGCTGCTACTTCCGACGCATTTTTCTGGCTTCAATAGCCGAATATCTTGCCAATTGCTGGAATGCCTGCTGACTGAGATTCGAGGCTAATACGGAATTCTTGCGACCGTTGAAGAATGCTTGACGGAGCCGGTTCTATCATAGATGATTATTGCATTTGATGCACGATACGCAACCAACATATCTTACGGCGCAATATTCTGGTGATTGATTTCGGGGAGCCTGCATCGAGCAGGTTCCGATTGTAGCTGGAAGGTCCGGGAGTGGACAGGATGGATTATTCGAGTTTCGGGTTGAAGGATCGGACCGCAATTGTCACTGGAGCATCTCAGGGCATAGGGCGGGCAATCGCGGTTGGTTTTGCGCAAGCTGGAGCGAATCTGGTACTTGCCAAGCACCCGGGCGGCAGCATGAATGAAGTTGAGCAGGTGAAGGCTGAGATTGAGGCGCTTGGACGAAAAGCAATTATCGTTCTCACCGACGTTTCACAACCAGCCCAACTTACCAAGCTTATGGAAACCGCCAAAGCCGAGTTTGGCCGAATTCACATTCTGGTGAACAATGCCGGTTGGACCGGCACCACACCGGCGTTGGATGTGACCGAAGAAGAATACGACAAGACGATGGACTCATCGCTAAAGAGTGTCTTCTTCGCATGCCAGGCGGCAGCACGGTTCATGCTTCCGGATGGTGGTGGGAGGATCATCAACATCGGATCCAATTTCGGCGAGGTGGGATTCAAGAAGCGGTCAGTGTACGCTGCGGCAAAAGCAGGCGTGCATCATTTGTCACGGGCGCTGTCGCTGGAGTGGGCACATGACGGTGTAGTGGTCAACGTAGTGGCTCCCTGCATTACTGAAACTGCGTCACGCAAGAATATTCTGGAGCGGCCCGGCTACAAGGAGTGGGCAACCAATGAAATGATTCCACGAGGCCGCTGGAATCAGCCGGAAGACCTTGTTGGCGCAACTTTGTTTTTGGCCAGTGATATGGCTGACATGATTGTTGGACATGTATTGATGGTGGATGGCGGCTGGACGATCCACTAAGAGAAGTGCGTTTGGAAAAAGTCAAAAATTGATCCCCACGGTGATTGACGAATGAGACTTGCGAATAAAGTTGCACTGGTAACTGGAGCAGCCCAGGGAATTGGCAAGGGTATTGTTGAGGCGTTTGTTCGCGAAGGAGCCGACGTCATTATCAATGACCTCAGCTCCCCAACAAAGACGGAAGCACTGGCGCAGTGGGCACGCAGCCAGGGTAGGCGCGCGCTCGCGATTCAAGGTAATGTGTCCCGTCGCGACGATGTAGAGGCCATGATGGCCCGCGCATGGGATGAGATGGGGTCCATCGACATTCTCGTCAACAATGCAGGGATTGAAACCATCATTCCGTTCCTCGAAATGACTGACGAGCAATGGCAGGATGTAACAGAAACCAACTTGAAGAGTGGTTGGTTGTGTTCGCAGGTCTTTTGCCGGCGCGTGGTCGATGCCAAGAGGACGGGAGCCATCGTAAATATCGGATCCATCCAGGCGGCGCGCATTTTGCCCGGCAGAACGCATTACGCACCGAGCAAACTCGCCGTTGAAGCGCTTACACGCAATATGTCAGCGGAGGTGACGCCGCTTGGCATTCGCGTCAACTGCATACATCCCGGACTAATTGAGACGCCGATGACCGACTGGGTGATGAAGAGCCCAGATATTCTGCCAATCGTTCTCGGCCAGATCACCATGGGCCGTGCGGGACAACCCTGCGAAATCGGCTCTGCGGTCGTCTTCCTTGCTTCGGATGACGCACGTTACATCACCGGTCAATCGTTCTACGTTGACGGCGGATGGGTAGGAAAGTAGTACTGCACTCAGACAACCGGGAACTGCACATCTACACTACCTGCAGCCAATCAGCATTTCAATCTGTGAGGAGTGAATGCAACGCGGAGGCATTGGCCTCCGCATTTCAATTTGTGGCGTTAGGAAGGGCAAAGACGTAGTATCCCTGCCCTTGCACAGGAGTTGCATTGGGGTCCTCGGCCATCTCCTTCGGCTCTACGCCTCCTGCTGAAACCGGCTCATCCGTATTGGGCCGCGCAGCGATCACCAGATACTCTCTTCCGCCCACTTCATAGACGGCCGGTATGCCTTCGGGCCCTCCCTGGAGTTTCGCTTCCCACAAAACCTTGCCGGTCTCCTCATCGTATGCGCGCATCGTCGAATCGGATTTCGATCCGCCGAAGATGATTCCTCCAGCTGTGACGACTACGCCACCGCGTGGCCAGTAACTCCCGGTGCCCATGATTCCTTTCTTCTCCAGGCGCGTAACTCCTCCAAAAGGAATCTGCCATTTGATCGCCCCGGTGTTCAGGTCGTATGCCGTCAAAGTTGACCACGGTGGCCCAATGGCAGGCAGGCCATCTGAAGAGTTCATGTAGCCATATCCAGTCCAATACCTGGTGCCGGCAGGTGCAAGCTTCGGCGTGATGGCTCGCGGAGCGTTGAGCCGCGCAAGAATGTCCGCGGGCACGTCCGCCTTTTCAGGATGCCGCAGGTAAGCAATCAGGTTGTCGACATCCTTGGGCGTCAGGTCAGGAATCGCGGGCATCGGAGCCATTCCTCCCTGAACAGCGGCCTTCACAACCTCGCCGCTGCCGTTGCCCACAATTCCAATCAGGCCTGGAATCGCAGGCGGCTGGCCCTTCAAATCCGCCTGATGGCAGCTTTGACAATTCTGCACATAGAGAACTTTTCCCTGTGTTTCCGGCGATCCGGTCATCTCTCGCTTGGGCGGTTTAGGAGCCAGTTGCAGCAACGAAGGCGCATCCTTAGATAAAACGAAGAACAATCCCTTCGTTGGATCGATCGCCGTTCCGCCCCAGTTTGTTCCGCCATTGTTGCCAGGAATCTCCATTGTCGGCTTGGTATCCGGCGGCGTGTAGAGTCCCTCGCTGCGCGCGGCCTTCACCTCCTCGCGAATCGCTTCTCTCTCCTTGGGATCCGCGATATATGGATCAACCTCATCGGGAGTGAACTTCTGACGAGCAAACGGAGGTATGACGGTTGGATATGGTTGTGTGGGCCATGCAACCTGCCGAGGCATATCCGATTTCGGAACTGCCTTCTCAACAATTGGCCAGATCGGTTTGCCGGTCACACGATCAAGAACGAACACAAAACCGTTCTTACTCGGCTCCGCAACTACGTCGACTTGCTTGCCATTGTGCTTGATGGTAAGAAGCTTTGGTCCGGCCTCCAGGTCGTAGTCCCACAAGTCGTGATGCGTTGTCTGGTAGTGCCACAGATAGCGACCGGTACGCGCGTCAAGAGCAAGAATGCAATCTGAAAATAGGTTTGCGCCACTGCGATCTGCGCCATAGAAATCGTAAGTTGGCGAACCTGTCGGGAAGTATGCAATGCCCCGCTTCTGGTCGATTGAGATTTCGCCCCACGTGTTCACTCCGCCAACATACTTCCACGCATTTGGCGGCCAAGTGTTATAGCCAAGCTCACCGGGATGAGGAACTGTATGGAAGATCCAGACCATCTTGCCTGTGATCACGTTGTAGGCGCGCAGGTCGCCCGGAGGCGACTCATAGTCTTCGCCGGTGGCCGAGCCCATGATGATGAGGTTCCCGAAGATCTTGCCCGGCGTACCCGATCCAATTTGACGAATCGACTCCGGCGGACGCCCGAGCCCTACGCGTAGGTCGGTGCTTCCCTGATCGCCGAACGACAGGATGGATTTGCCCGTACGCGCATCGATAGCCCAAAGATGATTATTGGTAACATAGAGGATTCTGCGATACGACCGATCTTTGCTTTCCCAATAGACAAGACCCCGATGCGAAAAGTTTGAGCCCTTCACAATCGGATGAACCCAAATTTCCTTGCCCACAACCGCGTCGAGTGCCACCACGCTGTTGTCTTTTCCGGCTACGTACATCACGCCATCAATGACGATCGGGTTCATCCCGAACCGAAAGCCGTTGTTGCCTGCGGGATAGAACCACAACTGCTTCAGTTCCGAGACGTTCGAGCGATTGATCTGTTTCAAGCCGGAGTACTGAGCGTCGTCAGGCGAACCGCCGTACTCTCTCCACGAAGTGTACGGCGCCGACACGCTGGCATCACCGGCCTGAGCATCGGCTTCTGAATTGTATTTGGAAAAGGCAACAATCAGCGCCAGCACAAACAGCAAAACCGTAACTACCCTGAACAATTTCTTTCGCGCCATCTTGCTTCCCTTTTCAACGGACCGACTCGAGCTTCAGCCAGACCACACCATCTGAGAATCTGCATCCGAATGCTTACAGCTTTGGCATTACGTTGGTCCGCAAAGTGTGCTCCCGAACCGAGATTTTAATATTGCGTATTACGCAAGCTATTTTGCGAAAACAATGCTACCAAGCGCATACAAAACAAGCAACTCCGTTGGACCGCGTGGGCGAATGATTCCGGGGAAAATCGCCGGAGAAAGTGGTGAAATGCGGCATAGAGCGCACAGTGGAGGCAGTGTTAGCCCTGCACCGCCACTAGACCGATACATGTCGAACGGATGAGAGCCGCAAGAGGGCTCCAGAAAACTTCCTGCTCGCCAAAAACAAAGGCCTTGCTGCAATGATTTGCGGCAAGGCCTCGAATTGAACAGTTTCAGTTTTTAGAACGAGAGTCTGCCTGCGAACTGCAGGAGTCTCGGGTTGTTTTGCTGCGAAGTGATCCAACCGAATTGCGAATTACCGAGCGAAGTGTTGGGGCTGCCAAACTGCACACGGTTGAACAGGTTGAATGCTTCTACGCGGAAGTTAAGCGTAACGTCTTCCTTGATGGGAAAGTCCTTGAACAGCGACATATCCCAGTTGTCCGTCCCCGGAGTACGAAGGTCGTTGTCGGCACGCGGTTCATTGCCGAAGGTGAAGTTGGCTGGAGTGGTGAAGCAGGCGGTGTTGAAGTAGGTCTTTGCTCCCCCGCTTCCACCTAACCGTTCACTGATGGCGCCGCTGTTGGCCTTTGCGCAACTCGGATCCACATTCGGCCGCAAGCTGCCCTGGAAAGCATAGGTACCGATTGGATTGTTCGATACGGTCATCTGGAGCGGGAATCCCTTCTGGAAGGTTGTGATGCCTTCGAGCCCCCAGCCGCCGACCACACCGTTGGCTACACTGCCGACGTTGGGCAGGAAGCGCTTGTTCGTACCGATGGGCAGGTGATAGACGTAGCTGACCACAAGGCGCTGACGGGCATCGAAGCTCCCGAGCGAGTAATTGCTCATGGGATCGTTCTGGTCCTGCCAGCCGGCCGTACTCAACCCGACAATGCCGTCCAACCAGCTGGTAAGGCCTTCGGCATTGGTCATCAGGTGAGAGTAGGTGTAGGAGCCGAGTAGCGTTCCGCCGTCAGCCCACCGCTTCTGCACCTTGAGCTCAAACGCGTGGTATGCGCTGGAACCGATGAAGGATCCGCTGTTCCCAAGGCCGCCGTACTGGGGGAATGGCCGCAGGAGCTGGTTTTGCGTAACGGTCGGATTCTTCAACACGCCCTGGGTAATCAGTGGGTAAAAAGGGTTGGCTACTTGCTGGTTCAGGAAGCAGCTTCCGAAGTTGCCGCTGGCGCAGTTGGTATCGGCAGCCGCCTGCGCAGTTACGCTGTCTGGAAGCGCATTGAGCTGCTGGACGAGCGGCAGGTGACGACCGAGCAACCCGGCGTAAGTCGCCGTCACAGCGACTTCCCCTGGGAACTGATGCTCGACTGACACATTCCACTGGTAGGTTTTGCCGGCAGGCTGGTCAGCAGTGAGCGCCTGCGGGTTGCCGCCCAACAAGATCTGCTGGTAGCTGGGATCGCGGTGCGGGGGTGTCAGGAACCCGTTGGGGAATGGATCGTCAAGCGTATCGGCCGGAGTCAATTGTCCGTTGGTCGAGTTCACCATCGGGTTATTCAGGAAGTTGATGCCCGCCTGCAACGGTTCGCTGTAGAAGGCGAGGCCGACCGGAGTCACGTAGATACCATAGGCTGCACGAGCCACCCAGTCGTTGGCAAAACGGTAGGCGACACCGACGCGCGGCTCGAAGTTCGTGTAGTTCTCGTTCGTGGCGCCCGCTGACGGATGCTGCTTGGTATTGACCAGGTCAAAGGCTCCAGGAATACCCACTACGGAGTTGATTTCCGTCGGATTAAAGACACTCTCCCAGCCATGTCCTGCAATGAAGGTGCCAGGAAGCTCGTACCGGAGTCCTAGGCTGGCAGTCAGCTTGTTGGTCACCTGCCAAGTGTCCTGCGCAAAGTAACCCTGGTAGTAGAGCTTCTGGTAAACCGGTGGCGAGATCTGCACCAGTGAGTTGTTGGAGGAGTAACCCAACTCAAACGATGCAAGCCCGTTGCCGGTGTTACCGGGGCTAACGACGTTTTGACCGGTAAAGACGTTGTCAAAGGTGAAGATACCGCCCGGGTTGTTGTTCTGGAAGTAGTTCATATCCCAGCGGTGGGCGTTGACACCGAACTTGAACGTGTGCCGGCCTACGATCTTCTGCAGCGTCGCAGAAATCGCGTAGTTGTTATTGATCGAGAAGATGTATCCTGCCGAACCCTGGTAGTAGCTGATGGGCCCTCCGGTCGAAATTCTTGGCACGGTCGTGGACTGGGGCAAGCCGTTAAGCGCGCCGAAGTTCATGTACGACGGCCAGCCAAAGGCTGTGCTTTCATCGATGCCTAGGTTGGTCGGAATGCGGGTATAGTTCCACCTCAGATAGGAGAGGTGTACGTCAAGAACCGTGGTGGGGTTGAAGACATAGGTATCGCCGACCACGAGCTGATGGGTGACGAACGCCTCAGGAGCGAGAGCAATGTAGTAGAGGTTGTTTTCGGGGAACGGCTTGGGATCAATATTGACCGAGTTCCACCGCGTATAGCGTTCAAACATGTTTTGCTTTGAGCTGAGGTTCTGGTCACTGCGAATGGTGTACTGGTCGTTGTTGCCACCGGCAGTGCTGAGGCTGAAGAAGTTGTTCACCGGCCCCTGCGACGTCATGGAAGGGTTCTGCACGTTCGGCTTGCCATAGATCGGGAACGCGATCAGGTTTTTAGCAACCGTACTCAGGCGGGCCGGATCAATCACATTGGGCACGCCGTTGTAAGAAAACTGTTGCCGCGCCGGCGCTGCTCCACTCTGCTGGTTAGCTGTGCAGGCCGGGTTGCCTAGGGTCCCGCAGGTGGTGAGTGGATCGTAAATCGGTGCGCTAATTCCAGAAAAGTCGCCGGTCAACTCAGCTGCCGTGGGAACCGTGACGCTGATGGGCTGGCCGTTGGTCTGGCGATAGCCCTGGTAGGCGCCAAAGAAGAACACCCGGTTCTTAATGATCGGGCCGCCCAGGTTGGCGCCGAACTGGTTTTGATGCCAGGACTGTCTTCCCTTGCCGTTGCGGTTGGCGAAGAAGTCATTGGCGTCAAAGATGGTGTTGCGCACGTACTCGTACGCGCTACCGTGAAATTGGTTCGTGCCTGACTTGGTGCTCATGTTGATGACGCCGCCGTTATAGTTGCCGAATTCGGCGGTGTTGTTGTGGGTCTGGACGTTGAACTCCTGAATGGAGTCCTGATCCATGACCAGTTCCACGGCGTTGCCGTAGAGCGTGTTGACCGATGCGCCGTCGACGAGTATTGAGCCCTGATTGGCAGCGCCGCCGCCGATCTGGTAATTGCCGGCTGCGAATACGTTCTGGCCGCTCAGGTTGGTAGAGGCGCCACCCTGTGGCACGACACCGGGAACCAGAGCTACCAGGTTAAGAACGTTGCGTCCATTGAGAGGCAGCGTGGTAACGGCCTTACCTCCGATGACCTGACCGAGCGAAGCGCTGTCGGTCTGCATAATCGGTGGGGCCCCTGTGACTACAACCTGCTGGCTCTGCTCGCCGATCTGCATCTGTACATCTACGCGTGCTTCCTGGTTGACAGTCACTTCGATCGGGCTGCGGGAGAGATGCTTGAAGCCCGCCGCATCGATATCGAGCGAGTACTGACCGCGCGGCATGGATAGGATTGAATAGTTGCCCTGCGCGCCTGTGGTAACGGTTCGCTTTTGACCCGTCCCCAAACTGGTTGCCGTAACGGTAGCACCGGGAACTACTGCGCCAGAGGGATCACTGACTGTTCCAACGATACTGCCGAAAATGTTCTGTGCGTGCGCTGCCGCTCCGAATACGGCAATGCAGATGAGCGAGCACGCGAATGCTCGCAGCACCGTCTTTAGATCCTTCATTCTGACCTCCAAAACTGGATTACCGCTCTGCAACCGGGGGAATCATTGCGCAGTACGCAATGACCGTTGCATCGAGAACAGTAGCACCGCGAAAATATGAAAGTCAAGCCATGTTTTGTTCTTGGCATCTGCAAGCAGAAACGGCGGCCTTTGACCTTGCCGAAGTTATTGATAGGATTGTAATTTCGCCCAATTATGGGGCGGTCTAACCCGCCGTTCGAACGAACTGAAATCGTCCATTTCGGACGGATGGTCTGACAATTCACCCACAACTCCTTATGGATAATCGAGTTAGCGAATGGAGACGAGAATCAGGCATCTGTTGCACATTATGCAATGTCAAATTTAGGCCTATAGTGTCCGCGCAGAACTGGTTTCCTTTCCCATCTATGTCACCAGGGGACGCTGGGAACAAGGCCATCTGCTCTCCAGCCCAACCCTGGCGCCAGGCGGGAATTTTCGTGGAAATCTTGCGAGCAGCCTGGAAGGGGCCCGTTTATCCGGAACTATGCCAGGGCGCCACTCTTCTTTAACCAGTTCACCGATTCCTTGACGGCTTCGAGCGGAGTGTATCGGGGCTCAAAACCAAGAAGCTTGCGAGCCTTCTCAATACTGCAACTGGGAGAGTGACGAAGGTGGTCTTCGGTTACGGCAGCATCTCTGGTTGAGGCGAGGCTCTTCCACTCATCCCACGGAAGGTATACAAGCCGCGCTGGCTGTCTGAACCACGCCGCCATCTCCTCGGCGTACCAGCGCATGGTCATGGCCGTTGCGGCAACCACATGAAAACTCTGCCCTACCGCGCGCTCGCGATTCTCGAGCGCAAGCAGAAATGCGCGTGCAACGTCCTCCGCATGTACATGATTCAGTGTTTCCATGCCAAAATTCGGAATCCTTATCTCATCTCCACGGGACAGGGCTGCGAATACCTCAACATTGAAGTTGCCGACGGGATTGACGGGAGCCCAACCCGGCCCGACGAGGTGTCCCGGATGCAGCACGGTAACCGGAAATCCCGTTTCCTTTGCCTGCTCCATGAGCCAGGCCTCGATGGCAGCTTTGCGAATTCCGTAGTCGCCGAAGGGCCGCCGCGGGAAATCTTCGGTCATGGGAACGGGACCTCTCGATCCATGCACCCAAATCGTCCCGCAATTCAGCAGGTGTTCTACTCTCCCCTTAAGCGCGTGTACCAATTGCTCCGCGCTCCCTGGGTAATAGCAGGTAAGGTCGATGACTGCTTCAGCGCACAGTTCGGCGATCCTGTCCCCGAACTTTCCGGCCTGTTCTTCTGCGGCGCGATCAAGACGCAGATAACGGATCGAGCGCCATGCCGGATGTTCGCGGTAGGGCACTCGAACTCCGCGCGATACACAGACTACCTCATGGTGCGCTTCCACAAGCATCGGTGTCAGGTAGCTTCCGATATGTCCGGTACCGCCAATAATCGCAACTCGCATTTCTGTTCATGCTCCTTTATCACATTGTTCCGCAACGGCCCGCGGACAGCGAGCCTGCCTTGACATAGCTCATTCCGCAAGCTTAAATTACACTTGCGCAACGTCGCTTGCGTATCAAGCACAGAGCACCTCCGCCCATCTGCATCCCGCAAGCTGTCGGCATGGAGAGCCGCGGGAAGGAAGGATTCGAAGCGTGCAAACCCCGACATCTAGTTTGGCCGCCATCCATCATTCAACCAGCGATCTGCTTGTCTCTCCCGCGCAACTACTTCGGCAGGGACTGCTTCGCTTGTTGGCAATCAAAGACTCTGACATCCGCATCCTTACTCTCGAGCAGAACCGTGATGCAATTGACAACGGCTTGCACGCCGGTGGCGCATTCTCAGCCACGATCCCATTGGTTGCTCTGTACTATGGCGGAGGGTTGCGCCTCAATATCGAGGACCCCACGCAGGAAGGTCAGGACATTTTTACCCTGAGCAAGGGCCACGCCGTCGCAGCCATGGCGTCAATATATGCGGACCTCGGCTACTTTGACGTTAGCGTGCTCAAGAATTCGCGCTCTTACGACAGCATCCTGAACGGTCACCCGGGCCCAATACTTCCTGGCGTTCACATTGCCACCGGCCCTATGGGCCAGGGCATTGGCGTCGCCCAGGGCTTTGCGATTGCAGGCCGCCGCGAACCTCGGTTCAACTCCTATTGCGTGGTTGGCGACGGGGAACTTCAGGAAGGTTCGGTGTGGGAGGCCGTGATGTACGCCGGTCAGCACCATCTCGATAACTTCTGCGTCTTGGTAGATCGCAACCATGGACAGCTCGATATCTACTCCAAGAACATCTACCCGATGCCGGATTTTGCCACTGTGTTCCGTTCTTATGGATGGGAGGCAATAGATGTCGATGCAACACAGTATGACGGTGTTCTGGCTGCGCTCGAGCGTTTCCGGTTGGGTCCGCGCGATGGCAAACCGATGGCCATCATTTGCAGCACAACCAAAGGTCACGGCGCACTTTCTGAATTCTTCAATCGCCACAAGGTGACAACTTCAGATGCGATGATCGCCCAGGAAATCGAACTGCAGCAGGAAAGGCGCGCCAGGCGCATTGCCGAAGCAGCATCTTTCCTTTCTGAACTTGCCGATGGATCCGGGACCGCCTCAATTTATAACCAGTTGCTCGACGCCGCGCACAATATGCATCTCGATTTCGAATTCATCGGCGATAGTGTGACGGTTCGCTCAATTCCTGGTCCAGTGTTGACGATGCGCGTTCCGGTGCGCGACAAGCAGATTCGCTACAACGCGGCGCAACTGCCCAAGATCGATCCTGCAAAATCATACTCGGCTGCTGAAATCGTCACCGCATCAATGAAAGTCTTTGCCCGCGATACTCGCGTGGCGTCTATCGACTCTGACCTTGGCACCACCAGCGGCCTCGAAGCCGGTGTTGGCGCAGTCGATCAGCAGCGTGCCCTGAATGTGGGTGTAGCCGAAGCAAATATGATGCTCATCGGTGAGGCGTTCGCCGCACTCGGCAAAAACACCTGGGTTAGCACATTCTGCCCGTTCTTCAATTGGCAGGTCTTGCGGCGAATTGCCGTGGGCCAGCAGGAGCGGCTCGAAGCAATCGAAGCCAAAGACGGTTGGCTAAGTGAAGGTCATGGACTGGATATCACATTCCTTGCCACCGCAGCGAACTTTGAAACCCGGACCAACGGCGCAACCCACATGGGCAACGACGACATCACCACATTCGAAGCCGTCGGCCATTTGAAGATCATCGATGTCTCCTGCCCGCAACAGTTGCTTTCCATTGTCAAATGGATCATGGCCGGCAACCGCGGTCTCATCTACCTGCGTGTGATGCGAACGGAATCAGCCGTGCTCTATCCGTCGGATTTTGAGTTTGCATTCGGCAAGGGACACTACATTCGCCGCGGAGAGAGTGATCGTGCCGTCATCATCAGCAGTGGACGAGGTGTGCATGAGGCGGTTGCAGCCGCGGATCTCCTCGCAAAACGCGGACTCAACGCCTCTGTCGTCGATATGCCGTCCCTGGATGACGATCTCTACGTCGAACTTGTTAAGTCAGGCAAAACGCTGATCTTCGCCGAACAGAACAACGGCTACCTCTGGCAGAATTTCCTGAAAGCGCTCTATCGCCATAAAATAGAGGCAGTGGGCGATGTTCTCAATCGAGTGGTTTCCATCTCCACGCTCGATCGCGAAGGGAAGGCTCAGTTCATCCACTCCGCCACCTACGAACAGTTGACGGCGGCATTCGGCCTGAATCCTGAATCGATTGCAGCTGCGGTACAAAATGCGGTCGGATAATCTACATTCCCCGGAGGCGTTGCATTGGACCAATCGATCACTTCCAAGAAACTGCCAATCATCGACGAGAAGGATGTTGAGGCGCTCGACCTGCCCGGTCGCAGTCTTCGTTGGGTTGTAACCAATCAGAACACCGGCGCCCGTCATTGCACCATGGCTGTTATTGAAGTCCAGCCAGGCCAGACCGTGCGTCCGGCACACTCGCATCCCAATAGTGAAGAGGTAATCTATCTGCTGAGCGGAACCGGCAGAGTGTGCATTGAGGGCGTCGTTGAGCCCGTCAAAGCCGGATGCGCAATCCTCTTTCCGCAGGGAGACATTCACATGCTTCAGAACTCCGGCACTGAAGTGATGAAGGTCGCCTGTTTCTTTGCTCCGCCTTCTGATTTGAGCACTTACAAATTCTTCGAGGATATTCAGTTCCCCGAGTAGGCCTTCAGGCCTGTCTCAAACTTGACAAGCATTCAGAATGGCGGATAAATTTTCGGAAGACTTCCCCACGCGCATCAACAATTGCGCGATACGCAACACGGAGCACATGATGATTTCTATCCCGACCCGGACGGGCCGAGTACACCGCTCTTTCTCCCCCCACATAAAACTCGGCCTTGCCGCGCTCCTATTCGGATTGAACTGCGCCGGCGCTTTGGCAGTTGAGCCGACTCCAAAAACCCCGGCGGCTAAGCGCGGTAGCGAAATCTTTCACAAGCGCTGCATCGTCTGCCATAACAAACAGCCGGAAGATACTTCTCCGTTTGGCCCGCCAAATTTGTATGCGGTGTTTCGTGGCAAGCCGAAGCTCACAACGGCGCAGGCCCAGACCATCGTTATGAATGGAAAAGGTCAAATGCCATCGTTTAAGGCCGTCCTCACAAAAGATGAAATCCTCAGCGTTCTCGCCTATCTCCGCTCGAAATAATTGAAAAACATTGCGGCCGTAGCTCGCATAGAGACGGCCGCAAAAATTCGCCCTGCGCCCTGGCTCAAAAGTGCAGTTTAGCGTTGTTCCGAGAGAAGCTGTTGGAAGTCGGGATTGTTGAGCAGAGCGTCAAATTCGCGATCCGAGGTAACTCTGTTTCGATTCGCTGCGCCCTCGTGTATCGCCTTCCGCAGGTATGAGAGCGCGCATTCGGTCATCCCAGCCTCCGCACAACTGCGGGCCCGCGCATAATTAATCTCGGCATTCACGTTTGGCGATAGAATCATCGCCGCGTTACTACGGTTGTCGAGGATGTGTGGGTCGATCGCCAATGCCTTTCCATATATTTCGGAGCCCTCCTGGAATTTATGTTGAGTCAGGAGATTGGTTCCAAGATTTCTGAGATAAGTGGCGGAGTCTGGATTCAGTTCGATCGCCTTGCGGTAAAGCGTTTCTGCCTCTTTGTGGTATCCCTGCTGGTCCAATGCCGCAGCCAGATTATTTATGACGCGCGGATTGTCAGGCTCAAGCCGGAGAGACTTCCGATAACTGCTGACGGCTTTATCGAAGCTGAAGAGCAACTGGTAGGCATTTCCAATTCGTGCCCAAAGCTTCGCCGTGGGAGACTGTACCCGCAAAAACATATCCAGGGCGGCATGGTAGCGACCCTGATCCATCAACTGATCCCCAAGGTGCTCGGCGGCCAGCAACGATACTGGACGCACTTCGTCCGCCACGGAAACAGATTGCGCTGGCTCGGGGTTAGTCTCCGTTGTGTTTGAAGTGAGCTGCTCCTGTGACGCAGCCGGACGGGCAACGAGGAGAGCAAGGGCCGGAAGAAGAATCCAATACTTTGAACCGCGCATATCTGCGGCATTCCGCACAACAGTGCAGAATCCTACCTCGCGGAAGTCAAAATAGGCAAGTCGGCCACAAAATATTTCGCGCTGAAATGATCAAAAGCGCAACCGGGTCCCAGGCTCTGAATAGAGCCTACTGGCCCTATCTCTGTCAGGCTCCGCATGATCTCTTGGAGATGTTTGATAAATGAATGCGGACCGGAAGATTACTCAAGCGACTATTAGGTTGCCGGAAATCCCCTTTAGGATCATGACCGTGCGACCTGCCCGGCTAACGCTGCTGCCGGTCTGCTGTCAGCGGACTCGGCAGTTCCCGCAGCCGCTCGACACTCTTCTCGACGGGAGATTACGGAACGGATTGCGCCCGGAAATAGCTCTACCGGACGCACCCGCAAACGAAACCGAAACGGACTGACCCACCAAAGCGCTGCTCACCTTGGCGAATGCCGCTGCGCCCTCAACAAAAGTGTGGTAGTTTTGCCGATGCTGAGACGATGATGGTGCCGGCCCGTTGGAGATTTGTACGACGGCACCTTACGCTGCCGCTGCTTTCGCTTTAACGCGATTGCAGATCATCTGGACCGCGCGTCTGCCGCTAAGTGCCGCGCCTTCCTGCCAGCCGACCAAATGGCTTGTATGATCGCCCGCAAAGTAGATTGGGCCATCCGGTGACGTGATGATGTCGTAGTCCTGCGGCGACATGTATCCGATCCACGAACCCTCATTCCACTTCACATGCTTCCATCCGCAAAAGATCGGCTTTTCGAGTTCCTTCCCGTGACCGGGATGCAACTTTTCAATCTGCCCACGCGATGCTTCAAACTTTTCCTGCATGGTAAGTTTGTCAAATCCGCCGACTGATTCATCCATGTATCCGGAGACTACGATGCCGCGTTCGGACTGGAGTGCTGCACTCGGGTACCAGATCGGACTTGGCCCTTGCGATAGGAACGAAAGACCACCGTAGATGTTGTAATCCGTCTCCCAAAAGCGTTTCGATTCCCATGGAATCTTGAATGAAGCCCTGTATTGCACTTTGTCCACCACACTGCGGTGGTCCGGATCCAGGTCCGCATTGATCTTTCGCAGAATCGTCAGCGGCATTGCACATACCGCGTAGTCGACCTCGATGGTGTGAGGGGTGCCCGCCTGATCGTAGGTGACACGAACGCCTTTGGAAGTCTTTGCAATCTCCGTTACAGGCGCACTGAAGATGACGGAAGAGCCAAGCGCCTTCGCAAAGGCATTGCTGATGTTTTGCATGCCGCCCACGGGTTGCATCATCGTGGCCTGCCAGTCCCATGCTTCTTCGTAGAGTTCAAAACTCCAAAAGTTGGCATCCAGCAGGCTATGAAGTGAAATGGTCTCCTCATTCACAATCATTTCCTGCGGACCCGCGCCAGGTAGTTGACTGATATCGGCCCGATCGCTGCCTCTGTACTGATTCAGCTTATCCAGCGCACCATACGATCTGAGCGCAGTCACCAATCGGTCGCGGTCCTCTTTTGAAAGATCGACCTCAAGCGCCCCTTGCCCAACAGCTTTGCACAAAAGTTCGCTCACCTGGCCGCGCGTGTCATTAATCACTTTGCGCTGGGTGTAAGGCTTGCCGCCGTTCACCTTGTCACTTTGTAGCAAAGTTGATCGCGAAGTGTTGATCTCCACTTCAAGTGGAACCTTCAACTCGCGACAATAGTTCAGTATCGTTTTATGGACAGACGGCAATCGCGCTGGTCCCATGTTCTGGTATAGGCCTTCGCTCCACGTAATCGGCTGCCTGGTGCCGTCAACAAACTCGACTACGTCGCCGTTCTTTGCACTCCAAGCGCGCCCACCGGGGCGATGACGTGCCTCCAACAGCGTTACGTCGAAGCCTAGCTTCTTTGCCTCATATGCGGTGGTCAATCCACCAACACCACCGCCAATTACTACAATCCGAACTCCCTTTCCAGCTTCTGCAGGAGCGTCGATCGGCTGCGCGGACGATTCGGTCACGGGCAACAACCCCAAAGTCTGCATCGTGACGAATGCCGCGCTATAGCCTCCCGCCTGTCCCACGCGCAACAAAAAATCGCGCCGAGAAATTGTCATGCCACTGGTCCCTTCGATGAAATTTATTACAGTAATAAATAGTTAGGCGCGATCCAGTTCCGATGGCACAAAGAATTCGTGATCGTGATCGAGATAAGCCGTTGTCTGGCTGGAAACAGGCATGTCCATGCATTTCACGAATGCCTGCTGGAACTTGTCCATCTCCTCCGCAGTACCCACCGTAACGCGAACGTAATTAGGCATGGCTGCCCACGAGCGTCCGATGGCGACCTTTTCTTTCAGCATGATTTGGCCGAATGAACGCCCTGGACGATTCACGTCCACCATGAAGAAGTTAGCCTCTGATCCGGGCAGGTACTTGTATCCCTTCTTTTCCAGAAACTCTAGAGTCGATTCGCGAATATCCGTGTTGATCTTCTTGCGCGTGGGAACCAGATTGGGATCGCGCAGGCTGACGCCGGCCATAGCGGCTGAAATCAGCGACACAGACGCAACGTTGCGCAGTCTGATTTCGGGAGAGATCGACTGGAACTTAGCGAGAAGATCCGGCCGGCCAAATGCAAATCCGGCGCGTATGCCCGCCATGCCATAGATCTTCGAGAAGGTACGCAGGACGATGATGTCCTTATCGGCTGCCACCTGATCGATCACCGACTCAGCATTAGAGAAATGAATGTAGGCTTCATCGACAATAACGACAGAGCCCTCGGGCTTGTTCTTCAAAAGCCAGAGAATGTCTTCTTTGGGAGTCGTTGTGCCAGTTGGATTGTTCGGATTGACGATGTAGAAAGCGCCGGCCTTTGGATCTGCGGCAAGCATGGCCTTCACATCGTGAGCGTAAGAAGTGCTGTTCAGAGGCACCATCTTCAAAGGTGCATTGCACGCTTTGGCTGCGCGCGGGCCTTGCTCATAGCTCGGATCCGCGCATACCAGGCCGCGCTCCGGACTAATGCTGGACATCAGTGCCATGTCGAGCGGCCCGCCCGATCCAGGGTACAGTTCCACATATCCCGGCTTCAATCCAAACTGTTCGCTGATGGTCTCAACGGTCTTGTTTGCTACGCCTGTTTTGTCGTAGCGGCCCCCGAGTTTGGCAGCGGCTGCCATTTCATTAAGGGCAACTTCTGCTGGCCCCAAAGGGTTCTCATTCGAGCTAATGATCACCGTATCGGGCGAGATATGTGGCCGCATGCGCACATCCGCTGCTGTTCTTGCTACAGCTCGGCGTTTCATCTCGTCCGCGCTTCCCATCTGTTGACCAAAACCACTCAATGTTGAAGCGGCAGTGACGCCCGCGCCAAGCAAACGCACAAAATTTCTGCGGGACACAAGAGGGCTTATCTTTTCCAGGCTCATTACAATCTCCTCTCAATTCTTATTCGAGCGTGCAAGTCTGAATCGATGCTCCTGACATTTCTTCATGTCTTCTTTACGGCCTTCGTGTTGACTTCAAGTCAGTGGCGTTGCCAAACGTTGAGTTCGGTAGCCGCTGATGCACGAAAGCACCGGAAGTTTCAAAAATGCGATTGCAGCAATGTCTAGAGAACGTCTTCGACGAGGAAGAGGAAACGCAGATCATGCTCTCGGACGAGGAAAAGCAGTTGAAAGGATCCGCGGGGAAGCCCGAGCTCGTTACAAAGCAGGGGTTGACCTAGAGTATCCACACGGAACCACCCAAAAGTCAAGATAATCGTCTTCCCCTAATTTCTGCACGAGGAGATCCGCTTGGAAAATCTACATTCAATTCACGAAAGCAATAATGATATCGACTTGCTCCATCAGGTTGGCAGCAGCATGGCCGCGAGCAACTCTTTCCATGAGGTATTGACTCGAATCATCGACATGGTGACTGAGGCTATTCGCTGTGATTCCTGCTTTATTTATGTACTTGATAAGACAAAGCTGGTGCTCCGCGCCTCAAAGAATCCGCACCGCGATGTAATCGATCACCTCGAAATGCCGGTTGGCCAGGGTGTCACAGGATGGGTTGCAGAGCACCGACAAACTGTCGCAATTACGGCCAGAGCCTGGGAAGATCCACGCTTTCGCAAAGTTCCGGATCTTCCTGAAGATCGCTTCGAGGCGTTCCTTGCCGTCCCCATACTCTCCCGTGGACGCCTAGTCGGAGTCATCAATCTGCAACACCGCGAGCCGCGCAACTATCCCAAGCGCGAAATTCGCTTGATTACAATGATTGGTCATCTGGTAGGTGCGGCAATTGAACTGGCTGAGGTTGAAGATGAGAAGCAGCAATTGATAGGCCAGCTCGAAACACGCAAAGTGATGGAACGCGCCAAAGGCCTGCTGCAGCGCGAACTTGGCATCGACGAAGAAGCAGCGTACCTGCTTCTTCAAAAGGAAAGCCGCCAGAAGCGGAGAACGCTGCGAGAGATTGCCGAGGCCGTAATTCTCACTGAAGATCTCAGGCGCGGAAAGGTACAGAAGTAGAGCTTAATCCCCTTCAGTTTCGAAAAAACCGGCCGCCGAATCAATCGTGGTGGCGACTTAATGAAACGCGCAATAGATCTTGAAAACAAACGGCGTGTCTGCTGATTTCAGACAATGCATTCATCAGTCACGTTCGCTCGTGATTGAATGTTACGCCGCCGGCAGTAACTCCGACCAAGCAAAAAGCCCGCTGATTTAGCGGGCTTTAGCGTGATGTTATCTGGTAGCGCTACCGGGAATCGAACCCGGGTTTTAAGATTGAGAATCTCACGTCCTAACCCCTAGACGATAGCGCCACATCTGTCGGGAACGGCCCAAGGGCCACCTATCTAATTTACCAAGATTTCCAGCCGCTGCCAAAGCTGGGGCAAACTCATAATTCAAGCTCGTAACCCGGCCCGTCCGGACCGCAAGCCATCCCGCGTCCGCTGCCGCTGCCGCGGCCTAGATTCCCAGCTTCCGCACTTCGTCGTTGTAGTACTTGCGGTACAGGATCTCCCACTCCTGTGAGCCTTCGAGGATGATCTTGCGCTGGTTGGCAATCTTCAGCCGGGCCGCAGTGTCGATCCGGGCCTCGTCCGTCAGCAGTTCTTCCAGTGCCTTGCGGGCCTCCTGGCGGATCGTGTTCCGGTCTTCCAGAAAACCAACCTCGTCAATTTCGGCCAGAGTATCGGCCACGGTGTGGGCCAGCTTGTTCAACTTGTCGCGGCTGATCCTCATAGCACCGCCTTGTACTTCTTCGCCAGTTCGGTCTTTACCTTCTTGAACATCTCGGCGTACTGCGCACCAGACTTCCGCATCTCCTCCGAGTAGGCTTCAAGAATCACCCGCACCTCTTCGTTGATGCGGTCCTCAAGCGAGAGCTCATCCACAAGCGCATTGTTCACAAGCGCCTCAGTCGTCTTCATATCTGAGGTGGTAATCATCTTGGCATCGATGAGGTGCTTGACCGTGCGGCGGGCTAGATACCCAATGTAGTCACGTGAAAATATCATTGGTTCGACCACCAGAATAGCGCATCGGGCTGCGGGCTGTACACAACACAGTTCAGCCAAAAAGGGTAGCCAAGCACCGGCCACCGGGCGCCCCGGCCTCCCCCAAGATTGCGCCTTCGGCGGTTCTTCAACTCGGTTCCGGCCCGGACCACCGAATGGCCTCTCTTCCCATCGCTCGAGCTCTGTTCAAGCCGGCCGCAATCCCTCAGAAAATTTGGCGACGAAAAACCGGGGGGTGCTGTATAGTTGCCTCTCCCCCACTTTGGGACGCGGCGTCCCCGGCTTAAATCTCATCTGCAAGGAGATCATCGTGGCCACCTTCTGCTCGAAATGCGGAACCGAACTTTCTCCCGGGGCCCAATCCTGCGCTTCATGCGGCACACCCATAGCTGCGGCTGTAGCGGCACCCGTTGCCGCTCCCACTCCAATACAACCCGCGTCTTCAGGAAGCAACGCCCTCAAGATCATCCTGATCGTTGTTGGTATCTTCGTTGGCCTGGGTATCTTGGGCGCCGGAGCTTTCAGCTTCATTGTCTGGCGCGTTGCTCATTCCGTCCATGTCTCCCACTCCGGCGATCAGGTCACGTTGAATACGCCCGGCGGGTCAATCAGCGCTAATACCGGCGAGAACTTCACGGCGTCTGACATTGGCACAGATATCTATCCCGGCGCCACTGCAGGCAAAGGTGGCATGCGCATGACTCTGCCAACCGGGTCCATGGTGACTGCCATTTACGTCACTACCGATTCGAAGGACCAGGTCGTAACCTTCTATAAAGACAAGTTGGGCAGCGGCGCTACATCGTATGAAAGCAGTGACGGCGCTGTAGTAACAGCCGCCAGAAATAACGATTCTGTGGTTGTCACCATCACGCCGAATGCCTCGGAATATGACGGAAAGACGCAGATTGCCGTTGTCCACACCAAATCGGACAAGGGCTCTTAACTGCCGGGATTGAGGGGAAGTCCGGCGTTGAGCCGATAACTGTGACGAGGCCGGCTTCCCCGCTTCGCCTATTGCCTGTGAGTGCAGGTCTTAGTGTTGATGCACTCATCGGTCAGGCGCAACCGCTCCACTGGCCGGCCCGCCACAAGGTGCTCCTTTACGATCTCCGCCGCATCCTCCGGCCGCACATTTCCGTACCAGACCGCTTCAGGGTAGACCACCACCGTAGGCCCGTGCTCGCACTGGTCAAGACATCCCGATTTGTTGATCCTCACCCTTCCTGCGAGCCCTGCTTCTTTCGAAATTTGCTGGAGCTGCGTGTGCAGGTCGCTCTTTCCATCTGCGGTGCAACTGGGGCGCGGCGCCCCTGCAGGGCGTGTGTTATGGCATACAAAAACATGGCGTTCGAATACTGGCAAGCAGCCCTCCTGAATTTTCTACTTTGATTTTCTAACTGCTGTCTGCGGCTAAAGAAGGTGTGGCAATTCCCTCTGGTGCAACAGCCGGCGCCCTCGGGGAACGAACGCATCGGCTTGTTCAAGATTAATGCCCGCCCCCGGCCGGTGGTTGCAGAGTGCGAAAGTTTCCCACAAGGCTGTAGGGCAGGCCACCTGAATCTGCGAAAATGTAATCTTGAACATGAGTTCCGATAACCTTCTATCTCTGAAAGACGACATGGTGGCCTTTGTTGAAGGCCATGGTCTGCAGCGCCTTCCCGGGTACGTCACTGAGGACATCCCTTCCATCGTGTGGGAAGGTCAAGGCAATCCGGACTCGTGGAAAGACTTCGTAGAGATGGCCAAGCATGTAGGCGCTCCCTTTGTCACCTTCAGCGAGATGACCCTGGAAAGCGAAGAACTGGATGCCCTCATCGACGAAGCGACTGAGATGAACTTTCCCGATGAAGAGGCTTCGGAGTTGGTTGAAGCCAAATGGCTGCGCAAATATGCCGGAATGGTCGGCTATATCCAGCTTGGATTCGTCTACCAGGGACTCGTGTTTCTGCATGAAACCACCACCGAGTGGTACGAGCGCTTCCAATCGTTGCTTGAAGACATTGAGAGCTTTCAAGATATCGTGATCGACGATGTGCGTCCGCTTGATGACGAGGACGAGTAAGCAGCGTGACCTCAGGTCCCGGCCCCGCCGTTGCTCCTCACGGCCCCTCCGCAGACAGACTCATTGCCGACCGACCCACTGAGAGCAAGCCCACGCCCGGCAGACCGCCTCGCCAGCGTTGGATTCTGGAACAAACTGATCAGGCAGCAGCAGAGACCCTCGCGAACGAAGCGCGCCTTCCCCATGTGCTCGCAGAGCTGCTTGTAGCGCGAGACATCACTACTTCACGCGATGCGTTTGCATTCCTCAATCCTGATCCCGATCAACTGCACGACCCATTTCTGATGATGGGCATGGCGACGGCGGTTGAGCGCCTTGAGCACGCAATTGCCGAACGCGAGCCCGTGCTGCTCTACGGCGATTACGACGTCGATGGAACCACCGCCGTTGTACTTTTGAAAACCACCATTGAAATGCTCGGCGGCGTTGTGCGGTTCCATGTTCCGCATCGGCTGCGCGAGGGCTACGGCCTCCAGTCAAGCGTGATTGAGTCAGCCGCGGCGGATGGTGTGCGCCTCATCATTACGGTCGATACGGGCATGCGCGCGTTTGCTGAAGCGGAAACGGCGCGCCGTCTCGGCATTGACCTCATCATTACCGACCATCACCTGCCCAAGGCTGACGATGATGTCCCGGTGGCGCTTGCCATCTTGAACCCCAACCAGCACGGCTGCACTTATCCTGAAAAATTTCTCTGCGGCGCTGCTATCGCGCTCAAGCTGGCGCAGGCTGTTCTTGAGCGGCGCGACCGCGAACGCACTCGCGAAAAAACCTTGCCGAGTTTCCTCAAAATGGCAGCCATCGCCACCGTCGCAGATGCAGTGCCGCTCAAAGGCGAAAACCGAACCATCGCTGCCCTAGGCCTGCGCGAACTTCGCCGTCCCGCCGGCGCGGGCTTGCGTGCGCTGTTCTCGGTTGCCGCGCTCGATCCCGCCAGCAAGCCCGTAACCGGATTCGACATAGCCTTTCGGTTGGCGCCTCGCATCAACGCCGCTGGCCGCATGGATGTCGCCTCGGAAGTCATCGAGCTTTTCTCCACGCGCGACGCCATGCGCGCCGCCGAACTTGCCGGCAAGCTTGAGCAGCTAAACCGCGAGCGCCGAGACGCTGAGGCCGCAGCTCTTCGCCTGATCGAAAAGCGACTGGCAGAAGATGAACAACTGGCAGAGGACCGCCTGCTTCTCGTTGACGGTGACGGTTGGCATCGCGGAGTCATTGGAATTCTTGCCTCGCGCGTGGTAGAGCGCACCGCCAAACCCGCAATCGTCGTCAGCATTGAAGACGGCGTTGCACACGGTCCGGCCGCTCTATCGACGGCTTCCATCTGCTGAACGCGATTGAGAGCTGCTCCGATCTGTTCACGCGCTTCGGCGGACACGCCTTTGCCATCGGCTTTGCTCTGCCGGCCGATGTGCTGCCGCAGCTCAAGCAGCGGCTCCGCAATTACGCGCATGAACATCTTGCAGATCGCGAACCGGAGCGGCTGCTGCATATTCATGCTGAGTTGCCGCTGGACCGCATCACACCCGTGCTGGCCGGTTGGCTTCGCAAGCTTGAGCCGCTTGGCCACGGCAACCCTGAGCCAATTTTCGTTGCTCGTCGTACGCGGTTGGTCTCCGCGCCCCGGACGATGAAAGAGCGGCATCTGCGCCTCGAACTCGTTCAGGAGCCGTCGCACCAAACAGCCGAGTCAACTCCAGTAACGCGCACTCCCAGCAGCGCCATGCGCGCCATTGGTTGGGACATGGCAGCACGTGCCGCTGAACTCAAGTTGAACACGGAGCCTCATTGACATCGCCTATCGAGTTCGCGAAAACCAGCATCCCGAATTCGGCGGTCTTGAGGCAGAGATTTGCGGCATGGAGCTTTCGCAAGCCTGACACTTCCCCCCTGACAAAGACGGCCCGCGGCGAGCCACGGGCCAAATCGTTCAGATGTTCAGTTCGGTCTTTGCTGCTAGCGGCCGTGTCCGCGGCCACCGCGTTCGCCGTTGCCACCACCACCCTGGTTGCCGCGGTCCTGCCGCGGCGGTGCTCCGCCGCCACCTCGCATTTCACCTTGGTTTGCATGCGAGCTGTTGGGGTTGCGGAACTGCGGTGCCGGATTATTCCGCTGCGGCGCTACGTTCCGGTTTTGTGGCGCCTGATAAGCGCGCTGCGCGTTGTCGCGGTTCTGGTTCCCCGCGTTGGGCTGCGGATTGAACGTGCCGCGATTGTCGAAGTTCCTCACATTCGAGCGCGGATTGTCGTTACGGCCATGATCTGCCGGGGTGCCCTGATTCACCCTGATTTTGGTTCCGCCGATTGACGTTCCCATTATCGCGTCCCTGGAATGCGCCACGGTTGTCTTGCACAGAGTTCGGTCCACCGCCCCTTGGCCGGTCGACAACTCAATTGCTCGGCCGTCCACCGTTGTTGCGGGCATAGTTCCCGCGATCGGACCGAGCCGCATCAACATGCGACTGCTGGAACCGTGTCTCCTGCACATGCCGGTCACGGTCAGCAAACCGTTCCGCCGGCAACGGATTGTGGCGGATACCATCGCGGCCACCACTGAAGGAGACGCGCCGATCGTTCCTGATCGTATAGCGTCGCACAACATCGCGGTCGGCGTACACGTTGTGAATGTATCGAGTATTCACGCGCGTTATCGCCGTGTTGTATACGAACGTGTTTCCGCGCCACATACCGCCCACATAGCCGACACCCATGTAGCCGAAGCCGTAGTTCACACCGCCGTAGTAGCCAACATGCAGGCCCCAATATCCGGGATGGAAGATGTACAGCCCGTTATCCCAACCCCAATACGGAGGTGTCCACAGCGCGCCTTGATACGGTGGATAAACCCATTGGCCAGGCACCCAGTAATATCCGTCCTGGTCGTAAGCCCAGTAGCCGGGAGACCAGATCAACCCAGGCTCAGGGCAAGGCGGCTGCACGTAAACCGGAAGCACGGGAGGAGCAAAGTTCACGCTGATAAACACTCCGCCAAATGAAGATGCGGGAATCAGCGATACCACCAGTGCCAACAACATAATGCGCAAAGAGCGAAAAGTTTTCATGGGAATTGCCTCCCTTCATTCTTCTCCGATTAATGGCGCCCTTTATCTTTTCTCGGATTCCGAATGCCCGTGCCTTAATCGGCTGCCCTTGTTGGAACCCGCTCAAGTTCGATTAGTTGTGTAGTGCTTCGACTCAAAAGTAATGCCTTAATCGATAACGCAACCGGTACAATCTCGCGCAGGTCCAATAAACTCCAGGAACTACTTTCTTGTGTTCTCTTGGCATGACTATCCAACAAATACTTCGCCTCACCGCCAAAACAAGACCCACCTTTACGGTGGTCTTTTGCGCTCGACTAACTTGTTGATCGCTTCACGGATGAATGCTGAGCCCCACGCCGATTACATGCCGCGCTTCAAGATTGATCGTCAACGGTGCATACGGCTGCAGCGGATTGCCGGTGGGCACGGGTGTGGTGCCGATGTTACCCGCCACCTGCCCTACTCCGAAATCAAGCGCAAAGTGCGGACGTTCTCTTTGTGTAATGCGAATCGCATAATCAAGGGTGGTTGGCAAATGCGCTCGGCCTTCCAGCAGATAAACACTCGTCGATGAATGCCGCCCATGTTCTTGGATGTCGGCGGCTCCTGCGAGAAACCTGCCGACTGCACGATCGCCGTATTGAAGAGGGACGCAGCGGAATGCCAAGCCCGCCGAACAGGCGTCCGCCAAACCGCGTGGCCTGCCCACCAATTCCATAGATCGACGCGTTAGTAGCCTTCCATCCAAAGTTCACCAGGAACGGCACCGGCGGATGAAGCCAAGTCTTCGTCGCCGCCACATAGACATCGCCGTTCGTGTAGGTCTTGCCGTCCAGGTGTCCGGTAACAAACTTGTCGCCGGTGCGACCACAAAGCCTGGCTAACCCGGGTGTCCACGGACCGAATTGCCCATCCTTCACCGCGACCGCTTTGCCATTGAAAATGTTCATTTCGGCGTGATGCCAAAGACTGCTGGACAGCTCACTGTTGCCGGTCCAGTGAACACTGCGCGTGTAGCCCACCTCGGGACGATTGGCAAAACCTTCTGTGATGCTGAACGTGTGGAGATTGCCGATTACGCTGTTTGCATTCACAAAGTGATAGCCCACGGCGGGATGAGAAAAGAACTTGCCATCGTCGCTATACACACCTAGCAGTCGGCGTAATGAACCCGCCGTCTGTCCTTCGAGGGTCAGGTTTTGGGCGCTCATACGGCTCGACAGCAGCGCCGCAACTGCGGCAAAGACGAGACACACAGACACAGCAAAGCGGCGTTGCTTCACGGCGGACTCCAAAAGAAGGCGATACCAAACCAGATGGATTTTTTGAATGTTGTCTTCTTTTAACACAGCCACAGCACTGCCGTCTCCGGCAATCGTCACCGCCTCTTCATTGGGTGGCGTGGTGAAATTCTTAACCCATGCCGTGCGGTCTATTTATCACTCTCGAAGGCCTTGACGGTTCCGGCAAGACCACCCAAATCAAGCGGCTGGCCGAGTGGTTCCAGAGCCAGGGCATTGACCCGGTTCTCACGCGCCAGCCCGGCGGAACCGCTACTGGCGACGGCGTTCGCGCCATCCTGCTCGACTCCCGCTCCACCGGCCTTGCACCCATGGCCGAGATGGCGCTCATGTTCGCCGACCGCGCCCAGGCCATCGCTGAAGTCATCCAGCCCGCCCTCGATGCCGGCAAGATCCTAGCTGCGACCGCTTCACCGACTCCACCGAGGCATATCAAGGAGGAGGCCGACAGCTTGGATCAGAGAGAGTACTGGGTTGGCATCGGCTCATCTGCCGCGACCTGCAACCAACCTGACCATTCTGCTGCTGCCCGCATTAAAGGCCTCGCTCGCACGAGCGCGCCGCCGCAATACTCGCGACGAAGCCAAAACCGGCAAGGAGAAAATCGATTCGAACTCGAGCAGGACGGCTTCCATCAACGCGTGTGGGAAAAGTATCGCGAGATCGCCGAGCGCGAACCCAATCGCGTCGTGCTCATCGAAGGCGACCTGGGCGTCGACAAGATCCACCAGCAGATCGTGGCGTCCGTATCGGAACGCTTGTCTCATCTCAAGTATCAGACCGAACAGGAGCC